>JBBQWW010000030.1:0-33972 GCA_038210245.1 Acidimicrobiales bacterium | reverse complement strand
GGCTTCGTACTCTTGGGCCACCGTGGTCGGGTCGAGCGTGGGGTCGAGGTCGCCCTTGGAGGGCGAGCGCCGCTTGATCTCCGAGATGATCGCCATGCCGTGGCCGGCGGCGTCCCTGGTGATGGCGGCACGGAACCCACGCACGGGCTCGCACCGGTCGACCTGCTCGACGAGCTCCTCGAGATCGCGTCCATCCGCGGCAGCCCCGGCCCGATGGGCGGTGAGGATGGTGTCGAGGTACGCCGGCATAGCTCATGGATCCTACCAACGATCCCCTGGGACCCAACTCGATGGTCGATCGGCGGCGGACCGAGAAATGGCTGGTCCGGAGCACGAACGACGTGGACGGTGCCACGCCGGCGGAGGTTTCCGACGGGAGGCCGGCGACGTCCGGACCCGACCGCCCTCGATGGAGGATCACACTTCCCTAACCATGACGGACCACCATGTTCTCCTGGTGGCAGTCTGGAGGGCATGATGGTGGGCGAAGTCACGTTGGTGGTGATCGAGGACGATCACCACATCTCGGATCTGGTGGTCATGTATCTGCGGCGGGACGGGTTCCGGGTTCTGCAGGCCGACGACGGTGAGACCGGCCTGGCCCTGGTGGCCCGGGAGTGCCCCAAGCTGGTCATCCTGGACATCGGGCTGCCCGGGGAGATGGACGGGTTCGACGTGTGCCGACGGCTCCGGGGAGACGACTTCCGGGCCCACCGCCGTCCCGGTGCCGCCCTGGCGTCCGGTGCGGTCAGCGGAACCGGCCTGGTGAGTCCCTCGCCATCCCCGTCTCGGGCCCCGTCGCCATCGGGCGGGGACGGCGGCAGGGGCATTCCGGTGCTGATCCTGAGCGCCCGCGACGACGAGGTCGACCGGGTCCTGGGCCTCGAGCTCGGTGCCGATGACTATGTGACCAAGCCGTTCTCGGCGCGGGAGCTGGTGGCCCGGGTACACGCCATCTTGCGGCGGACCGATGCGCCACGGTCGACGACGCCCCCGTCGGTGGTAGCTCTCGGTCCCATCGAGGTGGATACCGGTCGTCGGGAGGTCCGCGTGGGCGGCACCGTGGTGGCCCTGGCCACCCGGGAGTTCGACCTCCTGGCCTATCTGGTCGACAACCTGGGGCTGGCGCTGTCCCGACGACAGCTGCTCAACGGGGTGTGGGGTGACGACTGGTACGGCGACGAGCGGACCGTCGACGTGCACGTCCGCCAGCTGCGCAAGAAGCTGGGCGAAGACCTACCCCTGGCCACGGTCTGGGGAGTCGGCTACCGCATGGGATGAGACGCCGCCTCACCGTCTCCATTCTCCTCCTCATCGTGATGACGCTGGTGGTCACCACCATCGGGAGCTACTTCTTCATCCGACGGGCCGGGGTCTCCACCACCCAGACCGAGTTGGCCGGCCAGGCCCACGCCATCTCCACCACCTTTACCGGGGGCACCCTGAACAAGGCGACCTTCCGGCGGGAGTTGAAGGTCATCACCAAGGCCGGTGCCTTCGCCGGGGCCCAATTCATCCGGGTCCTCCCCGACGGCACCTACCAGGGCCACCTCCCTGCCGGGATCACCATCGGCGAGCTCGACCTACCCGCCCTCTTGGCCGGGACCCAGGTCACCGGCCACACCCGCTCGCTGCTGGCCTACTCGGCCGTGCCCACCCCCATCGCCGGGGTGACCGGGTCCCTGCCCATCTTGGTCATCACCCGGCAGATCCATAATCCGGCCAGTGGGCTGCACTACTTCGTCTGGGTCGGGATCGTGGCGCTGGTGGTGGCCGCCCTGGTGGCCGCCGCCCTGGCCCGGCGGTTCACCCGGCCCTTGGGCGAGGCGGTGTCCACCACCCGCCGCATCGCCTCGGGGGACCTCGACGCCACGGTGCCGGTCAGCCGTCGCGACGACCCGGAGTTCACCCAGTTGGCCGAGTCCATCAACGCCATGGGGGCCAACCTGGTCCGGGCCCGGGAGCAGGAGCGCCAGTTCCTCCTGTCCGTCTCCCACGAGCTGCGGACGCCGCTCACCTCGATCCGCGGGTACGCCGAGGCCGTGGTGGACGGCACCGCTGAGGATCCGGCGGCGGCGGCCACCGTCATCAGCACCGAATCCCGCCGGTTGGAGCGTCTCGTCCAGGACCTACTCGACCTGGCCCGGCTGGACGCTGACCGTTTCTCCCTCGAAGTCCGGACGATCGACGCCGCCGCCCTGGCGGCCCAGGTGGCCGAGGGCTTCCGGCCGCGACTGGAGGAGCTGGGTCTTATCCTGGGCGCCGCCCCGGGTTCGGACCGGCCCCTGTGGGTGGTGGCCGACCCCGACCGGCTGGCCCAGGTCCTGGCCAACCTGGTGGAGAACGCCTCGTCCTTCGCCCGTGGTTCGGTGACGGTGGGTGCCGGCACCCTGGGCGGGGTGCCGACGCTGTGGGTGGAGGACGATGGGCCGGGAATCCCGACCGAGCAGGTTCCCCGGGTCTTCGAGCGCCACTTCACCTCGGACCGGAGCGGGGGACGACGCAAGGGGTCGGGCCTGGGCCTGGCCATCGTCTCGGAGCTGGCGGGGGCCATGGGAGCGGGCGTACGGGCCGAGTCGCCGGTGGCCGGGGCCGCCGGAACCCGGATGCTGGTCTGGTTCCGGTCCGTCCCGGCTCCTCCGCCGCCTCCCGCGGGCGGGGCCGGCGGGAGGGCCGCACCGGGTTCGCCAGCACCCGGGATCACAGTCCCGGTAGCGTCCATCGGTGGGACCGAGAGGCGAACAGGTGAGGTGGGCGGGCCGCACGGAATCGAGGGAGGAGACCGGAACGATGGCTGACACCGTGTTGATCACCGGGGCTTCGTCCGGCATCGGGCTGGCCTGTGCCGACTTGCTCCACCAACGGGGCTGGACGGTGGTCGGCGCCAGCCGGCGGGGAACTTCGTCGGAAGGGTGGACACCCCTGGTGATGGACGTGGACCTCGACGACTCCGTAGCGCTGGGCGTGGAGCGGGTCGTCGCCCAGCATGGCCGGCTGGACGCGGTGGTCACGTGCGCCGGGTGGGGTCTGGCCGGTTCCGTCGAGGAGACCCCCATCGGCGACGCCCGGGACCAGTTCGAGACGGTGTTCTGGGGCACGGTGCGGGTGGTCCAGGCCGCCCTGCCGGTCATGCGTCGCCAGCAACGAGGTCGTATCGTCCTGATGAGCTCCATCGGCGGGATCCTGGGCATCCCCTATCAGGCCTTCTACAGCGCCGCCAAGTTCGCCCTCGAGGGCTATGGCGAGTCGCTGGCCTACGAGGTGGCCCCATTCGGACTGGACGTGACCCTGGTGGAGCCGGGCAATGTTCGGACCGGCTTCACGGCCGCCCGTCGGGACGCCCTGCCGTCCGGCGACAGTTCGGCCTACGCCGCCGCCGTGACCCGGGCGGTGGGCAAGATGGCCGAGGACGAGGCCAGTGGTGTCGCCCCGGACCGGGTGGCCGAGGTGGTCCAACGGGTCCTCGAGGCCAAGAGGCCCCCGCGGCGGGCCTCGGTGGGCAAGCTGGACGAACGGGTGGGCATCATGGGAAAGCGTCTCCTGCCCTACCGGCTCTTCGAACAGGCGGCCAAGGGTAGTCTCGGCGTCTGACCGCACCGGCAACCTCCTCGCGCCCCCGGCCCGAGGAGCGCAAGGAGACGCACATGGCCAATCCCCTGGGCCCGTTGGGACCGGCGGACGAGCGCTTCGACCACCAGATCGCCGACACCTTCGCCACGGTGGGGGTGAGCGACCCCTCCTGGACGGAGAAGGTGTGCGCCATGGTCGCCCGCCGAGACGGCCAGCTGCAGCTGGGATTCGGGATGGGCAAGTACACCAACCGGAGCGTGATGGACGGCTACGCCGGGCTGTCGCGTGGCGCCGAGCAGGTTACGGTGCGGGCCAGTCGGCGGCTGTTCCCCGATCCGGAGACCTCGACCGTCGGACCCATCCGGTATGAGATCCTCGAGCCCATGAAGCGGGTCCGCTTCTCTCTCGACGCCAACCAGTGCCAGCCGCTCTCCTTCGACTGGATCTACGAGGCCGTGCTCCCACCGGCGGCCGAGGACCGGACCCATCAGCGGGTCCCGCTGGGCTACCGGGTCAGTGCTGACCTGGTGCGGTACCACCAGATCGGGACGGCCTCGGGCTGGCTGCAGATCGACGGGGAGCGCCACGAGATCACTCCGGAGGAATGGGTCTCCACCCGGGACCATTCGTGGGGCACCCGCTACGACGTGGGTACCCCGCCGACCGACACCGATCCCTTCAACCCGGTGGCCGAGATGGACTTCCAGATGATCTGGTGCCCGGTGCTGATGGCCGACCCCGACGGCACCCCATGGGGACTGTTCATGCACCTGGTGGACATGACCGGCTTTGGTCGGCACCACCGCACGGTCATGGGCTCGGTGGAGCAGGTCGACGGGACGGTGGCCCGGATGGCCGACATCCGACCCGATCTCTCCTACGACCCGGTCAACCGCCGCTTGCTGGGTGGCCGGGTCGAGGTCACCATGGAGGACGGAGCCGTCCGACAGTTCGAGCTGGAGGTCCCCACCGACACCGGGTTCCACCTGGGTGCCGGCCTCTATTTCGGCTGGCAGGGCCATCACCACGGCGAGTGGCGTGGCGACCTCCACGTCGAGGGCGAACGCCTGCCCGACTGCCGCGATGCTGAGTTGGTCCGCCAGCTGCACCAGATCCGCGACACTTTCGTGCACGTCCGCGATCTCGACACCGGGGCCGAGGGCTGGGGGAACTGCCAGCCCATGATGTGCGGGGGCTTTCCCGACAAGGGACTGACCGCCGAATCATCGTTCTGGTAGGCCACCGGGACGGCAGACGCAGACACGGCCGACACGGCCGACACGGCCGACACGGCCGACCCGGTATCCCGGACCTCGGATCCTCCCCGGGTTAGAGGGCGAGCCGGTCCCAGTAGGAGCCGTCGAGCATCCTGCGGAGCGAGGTCCGGTGGAGGATCAGGTCGTCGATGTCGTGGGGCCAGTCCGCCTCGCCGAAGAAGATGGCCCGTTCGGTGACCCGCCGCATGATGGCTCCGTGGCGCACGGCGGCGAAAGCCAAGAACCAGGTGAGGTCGACCGGGTGGTAGCCGGACACCTCGGCGTAGGCCGCGGCCACGTCAACCGGGCGGAACAGGTCGGGGAGACCGGTGGCCCCGAGGTCGGTGGCGATGTCGTGGAAGAACAGGTGGAGGTAGCACAGCCAACCCAGGTCGACCTCGGGCGGAGCCACCGAGGCCATCTCCCAGTCCAAGACGGCCACCACCTCGAAGTCGCGGAACATCATGTTGCCGATGCGCCCGTCCCCCCACGACAGGACGTCGGCTCCGACGGTGTCGGGCCGGTGCTCCTCCAGCCAGGTGAAGCACTCGGCCAAGAGGGGCGATGGGGTATCCCCGACCACCCAGTCGGCGTACTGCTTCCACCGGTCGACAAGGTCCTCCAGGGAGGACGGTCCCGAGGTGGCGGGAGCGGCTCGGGTGGTGGTGCCCGGGGTGGCGGCTGGTCCCGGGGACGGGTCGGGTCGGAGGAACCCGAGATCGAACCGGTCCGGGGTGATCGAGTGGATACCGGCCACGGCCGTGATGACCGACCGCTGGAGCCGTCGGCGGTCCGCAAGATCGGCATCGAACACCCAGTTGTCCTCAAAGGTGTACGGAAGTACGTCGGGGGGCACCGCCCCGTCCACCTGCGCCATCACGAAGAACGGTCCACCCAGGACGTCGGGGTCGCCCTCGTACCAGAGGGTCTCGGGTACCGGTACCGACGTGTGCTCCCCCACCAGCCGCATGACCCGGAACTGCATGTCCAGGTCGTAGTGGGGGAACAACGGGTACGCGGTGGACGGCGGCTCGATCCTGGCCACCAGGCGCCGCTCGACCGGAGCTCCGACCTCCGACCAGCGGGCCGTGAACAGGACGGTCTCCGAGGACATGCCGTTCGACTCGGGACGGGTCAACCCGGTGATCACCGGGCTCCGGCCTGGACCGAGAGTACGGGCCAACCAGCGTTGCAGGCGTCCGGCGGTCTCGCCCAACTGACGGTCGGTCCGAGTGATGCGGTCGGCGTCCAGGGACACCGCCGAGTCACCCCCGGTCTCCGGTGACGTGGCCATCCCAGGCCTGGATGCAGACCCGGTCTCTTCGGTGCCCATGGTCGCTCCCCCTCCCTCCCGATCAGGGGGAAGGTCTACCATCTCTCCCGCCGTCGGGATCCCCGGGGAGTACGCCAGCCAGGGCAGTCGCCCCCGGGCCGCCCGCACCTGGGAACCGGTGGCCCGTCCTCGTACTCAGGGAACGTCGAGGGGGAGGACCCGGGCCTCGGCAGCCAGGTGCTCCACCCCGTCGCCCGGTGGGGCCCACACCACGGTGACGGCCTCGGGAGGCTCGATCCGACGGTGCAGGGTGGCCAGGGCGACCGGTGCCCCGAGCCCGGGCGACCACGCCACCGAGGTCAGGTGCCCCACCTCATGGTGACCGTCGGTGGTCGTCACCGGGCCGTCGACCAGGGAGCCCACCGACGTGGGGTCGAGCGGCCGGTCACCGCCGGCGGGCGTCACCACCACCCCTCGCAGGTGGCGGGCCACCTTGGAGCCCCGGGAGTCGAGGCGAGCCACCAACTCCTGTCCGGTGAAGCAGCCCTTGGTGAAGGACACGGTCCGTTCGACCAACCCCACTTCGGCGGCGATGGTCCCCTCCCGCAGTTCACGCCCGTTCACCGGCACACCGGCCTCGATCCGGACGGCCTCCCAGGCGACCGTCGGTGCCCGTACCGCCTGATCGGCCACCCAGGCCCGGAGGCCGTCAGCGGGGAGGGGTCCGAGCAGATCCAGACCGGAGAGCCCGGCGAACGACACCGGGAGGACGAGTTCGGGGGCGCCGGTGACGATGGCCCCGGCCAAGGGGCCCCGGACGCTGGCGTACCCCCACTCCAGGAGTTCGAATTCGACCTTGGTCCGCAGGCGGAACCGTTCGAGCCGGGCCACCATGACCGGGCCGAACCCACCGTCGGTGTCGAGGACGAAGGCATCGGTGTCGGTACGGGTCATCCGGAGGTACACCTCGACCTTGCCCTGGGGGCTCAGCAGCAGCGACTCGGCGGTGTCCCCCACCTCCAAGGACTCGAGATCCTGGCTGCACTGTCCCTGCAGATAGGTGAGTGCATCCGGCCCATGGGCCCGCACGATGTCCCGGGGCAGCAGGGCCACGGCGGCCGAGGTTCGGAGGGCCCGGTAGCCGGCCGTCACATCGTCGGACAGGGCGGCCCGGTCGCGGGGATCGGTCATGTGGGCGTCGTCGCAACAGGTTCACCGGCGGAGGTGGCTGCTGCGGCCCGGGCCATGGCCACCGCCGAGAGCATGGCGGCGGCCTTGTGGGCACACTCGGCGTTCTCCGATGCCGGATCGCTGTCGGCCACGATGCCCGCGCCGGCCTGGACCGACGCGCGGCCGTCGGGGCTGACGGTCATGGTGCGGATGGCGATGGCGGTATCCAGGTTGCCCGAGAAGTCGAGGTAGCCGACCACCCCGCCGTACACCCCGCGTTTGGTGGGCTCGAGGTCGTCGATGATCTCCATGGCCCGGACCTTGGGTGCCCCCGACAGCGTGCCGGCCGGCAGGGTGGCCCGTAGGACATCGATGGGACCCCGGCCCGGGGCCAGGGATCCGGAGACCTGTGAGGTCAGGTGCATGATGTGGCTGTAGCGCTCCACCACCATCATCTCGTCGACCACCTCGGTGCCGAACGTGACCACACGGCCCACGTCGTTGCGGGCCAGGTCGACCAGCATCACGTGCTCGGCCACCTCCTTCGGGTCCTCGACCAGCTCCCCCTCCAGCCGGCCGTCCTCCTCGGGGTTGGCCCCGCGCGGACGGGAGCCGGCGATGGGCCGCGACACCACGGTGCCGTTCCGCAGGCGGACCATGGGCTCGGGTGACGCGCCCACCACGGTGACCTCAGGGAAGCGCAGGAAGTAGAGGTACGGGCTCGGGTTGACCAGCCGCAGCACCCGGTAGACGTCGAAGGGGTCGGCACCGAGATCGTCGAGGTCGAACCGCTGGGACAGCACTACCTGGAACACATCCCCGGCCGTCACGTGTTCCTTGGCCGCCCGGACGGCGTCTTCGTAGAGCGAATCGGACATGGTGCGGATCACGTCCCCAGGGGCGGCGGCCCGTTCCGGTCGGGGCCGGGGCCGCTGGTCGAGGGGTCGGAAGCACTCGGTGGCCAGACCGTCCAGTCGGTCCTCGGCGGCCCGGTGGGCGGCCGAGAGCTCCTCGGGCGACCATGCGGGGTCGATGACGACGTTGTCGATGAGCACCACCCGCTGTCGCCAGTGGTCGAAGGCGGCCAACTGGCCGATGACGGCGAGGATGGCATCGGGATGTCCGAGATCGTCCGGAGGTGTATCGGGGAGGTGCTCCACCTCGCGGACCACGTCGTAGCCCAGGTAGCCGACCAGGCCGGCATGGAGAGGTGGGAGGTCGGGGAGATCGGGTGAGTCGAAGGTGGCCAGGATGGCCTCCAGCGCGGCCAAGACCCCGGCCTCCCCACTGACCCGCTGTCCGGTGGCGGCGTCCAGATCGAGGTCGCCCTCGGTGCTGACCGACGAGCCCCGGGCGGTGACGGTGGCCAGGGGGTTACGGCCCACGAACGAGTACCGGCCCCACCGTTCGCCGCCCTCCACCGACTCGAGCAGGAAGCCGGTGCGGTCCCCCTCCTCCACGATCTGGAGGAACGCCGCCACCGGCGTCAGGGTGTCGGCCACCAGCTCACGCCAGACGGGCACGATGCGGTGGCGGGCGGCCAGCGAGAGGAAGCCGGTGACCCCGGGTCCGCTCGAGGGGTCACGGGCCGGGCCGGCAGTCCGGGTCGGGCTGGTGGCGCCGGGGGTGGGCGTCACTGAGCTGGGGCCGCGTCGGGCCCGTCTCCGAAGGCGCGGTAGAAACACGTGCGGTTCCCGGTGTGGCAGGCGCCGGCCCCGGCTTGGTCCACCACCACCAGCAGGGCGTCGCCGTCACAGTCATAGTGCACGCTCCGAACGTACTGGCGGTCACCCGACGTCTCGCCTTTGCACCAGTACTCGCTGCGGCTACGGCTCCAGAACCAGGTCCGGCCGGTCTCGAGGGTGCGTCGGAGCGATTCGGGGTTCATCCAGGCGAACATCAGCACGGCCCGGTCCGAGGCATCCTGGACGATGGCCCCGACCAGGCCGTCCTGGTTGTAGGCGATCTGTTCCAGCTCGTCCTGGCGGAAGGCGACGGGCGTGGTGGTGAAGGTGTCGTTGGTCTGCGTGGTCCCGGCGGTGGTCACGTGCGGTGCTCCCTGGTGTGGTGTTGTCGGTGTCGTCATGGTTCTCGGTGCCGTCAGTGTTGTCAGTGTCGGTGGGGTCGGCGTGGGTGGTGGTGAGTCCGATGGTGGCGGTCCAACGCCGGGTTCGGGCCCGAGCCGGTCCCTCCGTCCGCCGGACGCACCTTCCCCACCTCCCCCCGACGGCTCTCGGTCAGAGGTAGAGGCCGGTGCCGCCATCGATGCGGGTGGCGGCCACGGCATGGATGTCCCGTTCCCGAAGGATCACGTACTCCTCACCTTGCACCTCGACCTCGAACCGGTCCTCGGGGTTGAACAGCACCGTGTCCCCGATCTTGACCGAACGGACATGGGGTCCCACCGCCACCGCCTCGGCCCAGGCCAGTCGGCGGGAGACCTGGGCGGTGGCGGGAATGAGAATTCCCGAGCGGGACCGGCGCTCACCGTCGGCCTGCCCGACCTGCACCAGCACCCGGTCAGCCAGGACGTTGATGGCCAGCTGGGCGGGGCGGGTGTCACCGTTGTGGCTGGACGTCGGAGCTTCTGGGGTCGTGGTGGCCACAGGGAAAGGCTACCGCAGGGCCGTACCGGCCCAGCCGGGGGAACCGCTCAGGCCGGCCGGACGGTCACCCCGGCCGCCGACAGGTGCTCCTTGGCCTGGCCGATGGTGAACTCCCCGAGGTGGAAGATGGAGGCGGCCAGGACGGCGTCGGCCTCGCCCTCCACCGCTCCTTGCACCAGATGGTCGAGGGTGCCCACGCCACCGGAGGCGATGACCGGAACGGGGCAGCGCCGACTGACGTGGCGGGTGAGTTCGAGGTCGAATCCGTCCCGGGTGCCGTCCCGGTCCATGGAGGTGAGCAGGATCTCTCCGGCACCGATGGTGGTGCAGCGCTCGGCCCACTCGAGGGCGTCCAATCCGGTCGGCGTGCGCCCACCGTGGGTGAACACCTCCCAGGCGGCCCCAGCCCCGCCTTCGGCCGGAGCGCCGGGGCGGCGGCGGCGGGCGTCTACCGCCACCACCACGCACTGACTCCCGAACTCGTCGGCCAGGTCGGCGATCAAGTCGGGACGGTCGACGGCGGCGGTGTTCACGCCCACCTTGTCGGCCCCGGCCCGGAGCAGCAGGCGGGCGTCCTCCACGGATCGGACCCCACCCCCGACGGTGAAGGGGATGAAGACCATCTCGGCGGTGCGGGACACCACGTCCACCATGGTGCGGCGGTGGTCGGAGGAGGCGGTGATGTCGAGGAAGATCAACTCGTCGGCGCCCTGGGCGTCGTAGCGTCCGGCCAGCTCCACCGGGTCGCCGGCGTCGAACAGGTCGGTGAACTGGATCCCCTTGACCACGCGGCCGGCATCCACGTCGAGGCAGGGGATCACCCTCACCGAGCGCATGCCGCCACCCCTTCCTCCACGGTCATCCTTCCGTCGACCAGGGCCTTGCCGGTGATGGCCCCGGCCAGCCGCCGGACGGGGCCGTCTGGAGTCGGCACCAGCTCGAGGCGGGCCAGGGCAGCGATGTCGGCCACCGCTCCCACGCCTCCGGAGGCGATGACCGGGATGGTGGTGTCGGAGAGCACGTCGCCCAGGCCCTCGAGGTCGGGGCCGGCCAACGTGCCGTCCCGGTCGATGGCGGTGACGATCACCGCAGCCACGCCGAGGCCCTCGAGCTCGTCGAGCAGTTCGGTCACGGTGCGACCACTCCCCTGCTCCCAACCCCGAACGGCGACCTCCGTCCCGCCCGTGCTGTGGCGCCGGTAGTCGACGCCCACGGCAATCCGGCCGGGGTACCGGGCGGCGAGGGTCCCGACCAGCTCGGGGTGATCGAGGACCACGGTGCCGAGGATGACCCGAGACAGCCCACCGTCGAGGAGCTCGGCCACGTCGTCCTCGGACCGGACTCCCCCGCCGGTCTGTACCGGGATGTCGACGGCCTCGGCGATGGCCAGGACGGCAGGGCGGTTGACGGGGTGACCCCGTCGGGCGGCATCGAGGTCGACGACGTGGAGCCAGGGGGCGCCACCGGCGGCGAACCGGCGGGCCAGGTCCACGGGGTCCCCGTACCGGCTCTGACGGTCGAAGTCCCCCTGGGTCAGACGGACCGCCCCTCCGTCACGGATGTCGATGGCCGGATAGAGCTCCATCACCGGTCGGAGTGGTCCACGGCGCCGACGAAGTTGCCCAGGATACCCAGGCCCACCGTCCCGGACTTCTCGGGGTGGAACTGGGTCCCCCACACCGGTCCCCGTTCGGCCGAGGCCGTCACCGGCCCTCCGTACTCGCAGGTGGATGAGGTGTCGGCGCTGAGTTCGGGAGCGTAGGAGTGGACGAAGTACACCCAGGCCGGCATGGGTACGCCGGCCAGGAGCCCGGAGGGAGGCGGGTTCGCCGGCTGCAGCTGGTTCCACTGCATCTGAGGGTGTTTGACCCCGGGGGCCAGCTTGCGGACCACGCCGGGGAGGATGCCGAGTCCCGGGTGGGAAGGATCCTCGTCGGACCCTTCGTAGAGGAGTTGGAAGCCGACGCAGATCCCGAGGAAGGGCACGCCGCGCTCCACGGCCGCGGCGGCCGCCCGGTCCAGGCCGCTGGCCCGGAGGGCCTGCGCGCACCGTCCGAACGCGCCCACCCCCGGGAGCACTACACCGTCGGCCGCCGCCGCTCGGTCCGGGTCGTCGACCAGACGGGCATCGGCCCCCAGGTGTTGGAGGGCCTTCTCGGCCGACCGCAGGTTGCCGATGCCGTAGTCGAGGACGGCGATCAACGGGACGTGGAGTCGGCGGCGGCGGCCCTCACAGCTGTCCCTTGGTGGAGGGGATGCCCCCGCCTTCGACGCGCACGGCATCCCGCAGGGCGCGGGCCACCCCTTTGAACGACGCCTCCACGATGTGGTGGGTGTTCTTTCCGGAGCGGAGGCGGACGTGCAGCGTGATCCCGGCGGCGGTGGCGAAGGCCCGCCAGAATTCTTCGGCCAACTGTGGGTCGAAGGGGGGGTTGCCCAGGGGATTGGTCTCCGGGGGGAACTCGATCTCGTAGGCCAGAAAGGGGCGGCCGGAGAGATCGAGGGCCACGTCCACCAGCGCCTCGTCCAAGGGCAGGGCCACCGAGCCGAAGCGGCGGATGCCGGCCTTGTCCCCGAGGGCCTCGGCCAGGACCTCACCCAGGGTGATGCCGACATCCTCCACCGTGTGGTGGGCGTCGACCTCGAGATCGCCCCGGGCCAGCACGGTGAGGTCGAAGCCCCCGTGTCGACCGAGCTGGCTGACCATGTGGTCGAAGAAGGGGAGGCCGGTGCTGACGTCGGTGGTGCCGGTGCCGTCGACGTCCAGGACCAACTCGATGGAGGTCTCCTTGGTCGAGCGCAGGGCGGTGCCCCGTCGGGGCGCCGATCCGGCCAGCGGGGTGGTGGTCATTGCAGGCTCTCCTCCAGGGCGGCCAGGAACCGGTCGTTCTCCTCGGGGAGGCCCACGGTCACCCGCAGGCACCCGGTGAGCCCTGGCCACTCAGAACAGTCTCGCACGAGCACCGAACGGTCGAGGAGGTGGGCCCAGACCTCCCGGGCCGGGGCGACCAGGGGGCGGAAGAGGATGAAGTTGGCGTCGGATGGCCACGTTTCCACCGGGAGCAGGGCCAGGGCGGCGGCGATCTTGCCCCGCTCCTCCTTCAGGAGGGCCACTCGGGTCTCCATCGCGTGGACGTAGCGAAGAGCCAGCCGGCCGGCCAGCTGCTTGGCCGCGTCGAGGTGGTAGGGAAGGGCCACCAGCTCGCAGGCGGCGATCACCTCGGGCGCGGCCACCAGGTAGCCCAGGCGCATGCCGGCCATGGACCAGGTCTTGGAGAAGGTTCGGATCACCGCCACGCGCTCGGCCCCCGCGCTGGCCCCCCGGAGCAGCTCGAGGGCCGACGACGGGGCGAACTGCCCGTAGGCCTCGTCCACCACCAGCAGGCCGGGGGCGAGGGCCAGCACCGCCTCCATCTGCTCGAGGGGGTCGGCCCGACCGGAGGGATTGTTGGGTGAGCACAAGAAGGTCAGGACCGGTTGCTCGGTGGTGAGGACCCGTCGTACCTCATCGAGGTCGAGGCGGTGATCGTCGGCCCTCCGGCCGGCGGCCACGGTGGTGCCGGTGGTGCGGGCGATCTGTCGGTGCATGGTGTACGTGGGCTCGAACAGGGCCAGGGTGCGCCCCGGGCCGCCGTAGGCCAGCATGAGCGACTGGAGCACCTCGTTGGATCCGTTGGCGCAGAACACCTGCTCGGGTCGGACCCCGTGGCTGGTGGCGATGTCGTGACGCAGGGCCAGGGCCTGGCGGTCGGGGTACCGGTTGAAGTCGATGGCCTCCAGGCCGGAGCGGAACTCCTCCAGCCACCCGTCCGGTGGGGGGAGGGGTGACTCGTTGGTGTTGAGGCGCACCTCCACCTCGACCTGGGCCGAGTGGTAGCCGGTCAGCTCGACCAGGTCTGCTCGCACCGGGGGCAGCGACGGCTCCGACCGATCCTCGCTGTCCGGCCCCCCTACCGCGGCCATCGCAGACGCACCGACTCGGCGTGGGCGGGTAGTCCCTCGGTCTCGGCCAGGGTGACCACATGGGGACCCAGCACCTGGAGGGCCTTGTCGCTGATGGTGACGGCGTGGATGTGCCGACGGAAGTCGTCGACCCGGAGGGCGCTGGCGAACCGGGCCGTCCGGTTGGTGGGGAGGACATGGTTGGGACCGGCCAGGTAGTCGCCGACGCTGGCCGGCGAACTGGGCCCGAGGAACACCGCCCCGGCCGAGGTGACCTGGTTGAGGAGAGACTTGGCGTCCTGGGTGAGGATCTCGAGGTGCTCGGGGGCCACGATGTTGGCCACGGCCATGGCCTGTTTGGGTCCGTCCACCAGCACCACGTACCCGCCGGCCCCCAGGGTGGCCTCCAGGTCGGTGCGTCGCGGCGAGGCCTGGACGATACGGTCCACCTGGGCCGCCACGGCCTCGGCCACCACCTCGGACCACGTGACCAGCCAGGCCAGTCCGTCGGGTCCGTGCTCGGCTTGGACGACCAGATCGATGGCGGCCAACTCGGTGGGGGTGCCGGGCCCGGCGATCACCACCACTTCGGAGGGCCCGGCGAAGGCTGAGGCCACGCCGACCACTCCGGAGACCTGGCGCTTGGCCTCGGCCACGTACCGGTTCCCCGGTCCCACGATGACGTCCACCGCCTCGATGGACTCGGTGCCGTAGGCCATGGCCGCGATGGCCTGGGCCCCACCCACCCGGTAGACCTCGGGGATGCCGGCCACCGCCGCGGCGGCCAGGGAGGCGTCGTCGATCCGACCGTCGGGTCCCGGTGGCACGCACAGCACGATCTCGTCGACCCCGGCCACCTGGGCCGGCACCGCGCACATGAGCACGGTCGACGGGTAGCGGGCTCGCCCGCCGGGGGCGTAGCAACCGGCCCGGCCCACCGGGCGGACCAGGTGGCGCACCTCGATCCCGCCCGATTCGAAGTCGTCAGCCCCGGGGTCGGCCGACTCGTGGGCGTGGTAGGCCAGGATCCGATCGTGGGCCACGTCGAGCGCCTCTTGGAGGGGCACGGGGATGCGAGCCAGAGCCGCCTGGATCTCCGATTCGTCCACGCGCAGCTCGCCCAGCTCGACGCCGTCGAAGGTCCGGGTCAGGCGGCGCAGGGCCTCATCGCCGTCGGCCCGCACCTCGGCGATGATGGCGGCCACGGAGGCTGACGACCGGTCCTGCTCGTCCGTCGGACGCGGCAGGGCGTCCCGCAGGGCCCTGCGGTTTCCGGTGAAGCCTCGGACGTCAAGGCGTCGGAGCGTCATAGCCCGTCGATGCTATCGGACCAGGGGTGAGCCCCGGCCCGCCCGCTGGGGTGTCGGCACCCGACGAGCGGGGCGCAGCGGCACCACTCCCCTCCCCTGGGTGCCATGATCGTCCGATGGCCTCCAGCTCCGCAGAACTCTCCTCCCTCGCCACGGCACTCGACGAGTTGAGTCGGAGGATCACCGTGCATGCCGACGCCGCCGACGCCGTGAAGGACGAGGAGACAGCCCGGGAACTGTTCGCCATCGAACGCGCCCTCAACAGTGCCAATCGACGCCTGGCCCGACTCTCGTTGACCCTCAGCCGGCGGTGACACCCAGTGGTGCGGTCGGCGGCCACCGCTGGTTTCGGCACCTGGCCACAGGTGTAGCCATGGAGACGCCCCGCGCCGGAGCCCGGACGCGGCGAAGGCACCCCGAAGGGTGCCTTCGCGCGAGCGGGTCGGGCGGCGGATCCCGAACACCGCTCTGCGGAACCAGTTGGCGGGAACCGGTTCCGAGACACCTAGAACACCACGTTTTCGACTCGAAAGCCAGTCAGAGACGACAATTTCCTTTGGTTGAAATAGACCCGGACCGGCAATGTGCGCCAAATCCCCTGTTGGCAGAGGCCTTTTGCGATACCGCACGTCAGGGAGCATTTTGGCCGTGGTCAGGTGTCAATGGGCCGCATACTTTTGGCAGTGGATACGGCAAAAGAGTTTGCAATGTTGAGTTGCAAAGAGATTGGGCATCGCCGCCGGCCGGGAAGACCCATGCCGCGCCGCCGACGGACGGCGTAGCCTACGTCGGGACTCAGGCCGCCGATCGGGCCGTGGGGCAGAAATCGGACAGGACGCACCGTTCGCAGAAGGCCCGGCGGGCCGTGCAGGTGGTCCGACCGTGGAGGATGAGCCGAAGGCTGAACACGCCGCGTTGGGCGGCCGGCACCATGGCGTTCAACACCATCTCCACTCGCACCGGGTCCGTCTCTTCGGTGAGGCCCAGCCGACCGGACACGCGTTGCACGTGGGTGTCGACGGGTAGGCCGGGAAGTCCGAAGGCCACACTCCGGACCACGTTGGCGGTCTTACGACCGACGCCGGGCAGGGTGACCAGGTCGGCCATGGCCGAGGGAACCTCCCCCTGGAAGCGCTCGACCACTGCGGTAGCCATCCCGACCAGGTTCCGGGCCTTGGCCCGGAAGAAACCGGTCGAGTGGATGATCTCCTCGACCTCGGCCAGGTCGGCGGCGGCGAGGGCCTCGGCATCGGGGTAGCGGGCGAAGAGGGCCGGGGTGGTGAGGTTCACCCGTTGGTCGGTGCACTGGGCCGACAGGATGGTGGCGGCCAGCAGGTGGAAGGGGTCGCGGTGGTCCAGCGCGCAGAGGTCGCGGGCGGTGCCGGGGAACTCCAGGGCCAACCGGTCGGCGGTTCGGCGCGCTCGTCCAGCCGGCGTGCGGGGTCGGGCCACGATCGGCACACTACCGGTAGCGTGCTGGCGATGGAGGGCCTCGAACTCGATGTCGTGAGCCAACCGACCGATGCCCTCCGTCAGTGGGTGGGGTCGCTCGTAGAGCGGGTGGAGGCGATCCGGGGCCACGCTCCGCTGAGCGAGCACAAGCACATGGTGCTGGCCCGCTCGGAGTGGGGAGTGGTCCCCGGGACCGGGGTGCCCGACGATGACCCGCTCGACTTCGGGATCGTCGCCACCGTCGGTGGTCGGAGGCCGCCGGTCGGCTACGCCCAGGCCAGTGGTCTCGGGTCGACCCGCCAGTACGCCGTGGAGGTCGTGGTCGACCCCGAGGCGCCGAGACCCGACGAGGTGGCCGGAGCACTGACCGGCGCCGCCGTCGACCGGGTATCGGCGTTGGGCGGTGGAACCCTCCGACTGTGGGTTCCCCAGGCCACCACCGGTGATGACGAGCGGGCCCTCCGTCACGGGTTCTCGCCCGAACGGGACCTGATCCAGATGCGGTGTCCACTGCCGCTTCCGGGCCCATCTGCGGCTAGCCACGGCCCCTCCACGAAGGGCCTTCGGCTACGGGCCTTCCGGCCGGGGAGTGACGAGGTGGCGTGGTTGGACACCAACAACCGAGCGTTCGCCACCCATCCCGAACAGGGCCACTGGGATCTGGCCACCCTGTTGGAACGGGAGGGGGAGGCGTGGTTCGATCCGGCAGGCTTCCTTGTGCTCGAGGCCGAGGGTCGCATGGCCGGGTCCTGCTGGACCAAGGTCCATGCCCAGGCCCGACCGCCGATGGGCGAGATCTACGTCATCGGGGTGGACCCTGACTTCCACGGCCGCGGGTGGGGACGGGCCTTGACCCGGGCCGGACTGGAGTGGCTCGCCGCCCAGGGTCTCCCCGTCGGCATGCTCTACGTCGACGCCGACAACCGGGCCGCCGTCGGGCTGTACCGCTCGATGGGCTTCACCGAGGACCACATCGACCGCTCGTACCTCCGTACCGTCGGTTAGCCAGCAGGGCCGTGCCACCCCCCGTCCCGGTGCGGCGGCGGGAGGGGGACCTCCGGGACCCGAGGGGAGGGTCAGCCGGCGCCAATGAGGTGCCCGACGCTGTAGGTAACGGCGGCGGCGATGCCGGAGATGAGCAGCTGCCGCGAGGCCGACCACAGCCATGAACGACCGGTGAAGTAAGCCAGGGCCGCACCCACGGCGAGGGCGGCCACGGCGCTGACGCCGACCGACCACCACGTGGCCCCGGTACCGGAGATGATCAACCAGGGCAGGAGCGGGATGAAGGCGCCGATGGCGAACATCACGAACGACGAGGCCGCGGCCTGGAGGGGATTGCCGGTCTCCTCGGGATTGATGCCGAGCTCTTCGCGAGCGTGGGTCTCGAGGGCCAGTTCGGGGTCGCTCATCATCTTCACCGACAGCTCGTCGGCCATGTCCGGGTCGAGCCCGCGGCCGCGATAGATGCCGGCCAACTCCCGCCGCTCGTGCTCGGGATCGTGACGGATGGCCTGCCGCTCGACGTCCAGCTCCCGCTCCATCAGTTCGGACTGGGCTCGCATGGAGACGTACTCCCCGGCGGCCATGGAGAACGACCCGGCGATGAGGCCGGCCACCCCGGCCAGCCGGACGGCGGACGCCGACGAGTGGGCCCCGGCCATGCCCAGGATCAGGGCCACGTTGGACACCAGGCCGTCGCTGACCCCGAATACGGCCGCCCGGGCCCCGCCTCCCTGGAGGTTTCGGTGACTGTGTCCCATGTCCACGGGTAGCAGCGTACCGACCCGAGGGGGCTAAGGAGGCGCTGGGCCTGGGGGAAAGGAGCACCTCAGCTGCCCAGTCAGGGAGACCGCCAGCCGAGGCGGAACGGTGGGGTGGTCGGCCCGACCAGCGTCCCGTACAGTCGGGGGCATGGCAACCACCGTGCAAGGCATCGAGAAATTCCACGACCTGGTCGGACAGCATCTGGGCTACAGCGAGTGGCACCGCATCGACCAGGCCCAGATCAACCAGTTCGCCGACGCCACCGGGGACCACCAGTGGATCCACGTCGACCCGGAGCGGGCCAAGGACGGCCCCTTCGGGACGGCCATCGCCCACGGCTACCTGACCCTCTCCCTGGCTCCGGTATTCCTGGGCGAGGTGCTGGTCGTCGAGGGCGCCTCGATGGGCGTCAACTACGGCTGCAATAAGGTCCGGTTCCCCGCTCCCGTGCCGGTGGACAGCAACCTGCGTCTCGGCGTGACCGTGGCCGGGGCCGAGGACGTCACCGGTGGGGTCCAGGTGGCCCTCGACGTGACCTTCGAGACCGAGGGCTCGACCAAGCCCAGCTGTGTAGCCCAGGTGGTCTACCGCTACTTCTACTAGGCGCCACTGGCGGAGGGCCCCTCGGAGCTGGATTGTTCCTGCCCCGTTGCCCGGGGATCGGCCCACGCGACGCCGCGCTCGGACAGTACGAGCGATTACTCCTAGAGTAGAAGGCATGGAGATGAGGGTCGAACAACTGTCCGCCCGTTCCGACGTGGCGGTCGACACCATCCGCTTCTACCAGAGCAAGGGCCTCCTCGATCCACCCCGGCGAGAGGGTCGGGTGGCCTGGTACGGAGACGACCACCTCGTCCGGCTGGCCAGGATCCGCTCCCTGCAGCAGCGGGGCTTCACCCTGGCCACCATCGTCCGGCTGGTCTCGGGTGAGCTCGACGCCGCCGACGAGGCGCTCCTCGGTGAGCTGGCCAGCGGGCGTGAGGAGCCCACGCTGGCCCCGACTCCGGCGACGGCGGCCACGATCGAGGGGCACGGGTCTCCGGTGTCCGAGGGCTCGGCGCCCGGCCCGGAGGGGATCGGTTCGGAGTCCGGACCCACCATGACCCTCGACGAGCTGGCCGAGGCCACCGGTGTCCCCCTGGCCCTGCTCAAGGCGGTGGAGGCCGAGGGGCTCCTGATTCCTCGCCGGCGGGGCGGCCAGGACCGGTACACCGAGGCCGACGTGGCCGCCGCCCAGGCCGGGCTCCTGCTGCTGGAGTGGGGCATCCCCCTCTCGGCTCTGCTCGATCTGGCCCGCCGTCACCACGAGGCCACCGAGTCCGTGGCCCGGGAGGCCGTGCGCATGTTCTCGACCCATGTGCGGGCACCGCTGCGCCGGGCCCAGCCCCCCACCGGGGCCAGCATCGACGACGTCACCCCCGGACCGGCCGGGCCCGGAGGTGATGAGCCGCACGTGGAACGCCTCCTCCAGGCCTACGCGGAGCTGCTTCCGGCGGTCAACAGCCTGGTGGGACACCACTTCACCCGCACACTGATCAATGTGGCACTGGACCACGTCGAGCAGGTGGGTTCTGATGCCGAACGCAAAGCCATCGGTGACCAGGTCGGCGTGGATATGGGGGGAGCGGTCCAGCAGGGTGCCGACCGGCGCTCCCGGGTGCGGCCGTGACCGCCACTCCCCCTCCCGACGGAGTTGGTGTCCCGTTGACCAGTGCGGCGGTCACCTTCGACGCCGCCGCTCGGGCCGCCGAGGCGGACCTCCCCACCGGCCCGGAGAAGACCGCCCTGGTCCGCTCCATGTTCGACACCATCGCCCCCCGCTACGACCTGGTCAACCGCATGATGACCTTCGGACTGGACGTCCGGTGGCGGAAGCGGTCGGTCCGGGCCCTCGGGCTTCCAGCCGGCTCCCGGGTCCTCGACCTGGCCTGTGGGACCGGCGACTTCCTCGGCATCCTCTCGGATGCCGGATTGACCCCGTTCGGCATGGATCTGTCGTGGGGCATGCTTCGGGCCAACGGCACCGGCCTCCCCCTGGCCCAGGCCGACGGCTCCGCACTCCCGGTGGCCACGGCCGCGGTGGACGGGATCACCTGTGGATACGCCCTGCGGAACTTCACCGAACTGCAGGCGGTGTTCGACGAGTTCGGTCGGGTGGTGCGCCCCGGGGGTCGGATCAGCCTGCTGGAGGTGGCCGAGCCCGATGGCGGACTGCTGCTGATGGGCCACCGGATCTGGTTCCGACGGGTGGTGCCGATCATCGGCGGGTTGGTGTCGGACCGGGCCGCCTACCGGTACCTGCCCCGCTCCACCGCCTACCTGCCCGGGACTCCGGAGCTCCGGGCCATGCTGACGGCATCAGGATTCTCGTCGGTCAATCAGCGGCCGTTGTCGGGCGGTCTGAGCCAGTTGATCACCGCCACCCGGGCGGGGCGACCGTGATCGATCGGGACCGCCGTGGGCGGGGCCCCTCCGACTCGAGTGGGTCCGCCGGCAAGGTGGCCGTCCGACTGGCCCTCGACGCCGGCCCGGCCATCGATCCGTTCGCCCTGGCCGGCTCGACCGGGATCGTCTTCCAATCGCGCCACCGCCTGGTGGTCGGGCTCGGCGCCGCCCTGACCCTGCGGCTTCCGGAGGGTATTGCCGGGGACGGCGCCATCGCCGGGGTGGCCGATGCGCTGGCCGGCATCGAGTGTGATGAGCAGTTCGACCCGGACACCAGTGGAGTGATGGCCTTCGCCACGCTCCCCTTCGACCGGTCGGCCGCCGGGAGTCTGGTGGTGCCCGAGATCGTGTACGGCATGGAGTCCTCGGGGGCGGAGTGGGTCACCGTGGTGGCCGACGCCGTCCACGCACTCCCCACCGGATCGGACGGGATGCGATCGTGGCTGCGGGGTCAGTCGAGGAAGCGGAGCCGACCGGCACTGGCGACCGGCCCCGGTGCCGAGCCCGTCGACCGGTCCGGGCCCGGGGTAGGGGTGCCCGACCCGGTGGTCACCCCCCGACTCTCCGATGGAGCGTTCGAGGGGATGGTGGCCGAGGTGGTGCGGGCCATCGCGTCCGGCGACGTGGCCAAGGTGGTCGTGGCCCGCCAGGTCGACGTGCGGATGGGCGAGGCCATCGACGTGGTCGGGCTCCTTCGCCGATGGCACCGGCTCGAGCCGGCGTGCTCGGTCTTCTCTATGCCGACACCCGAGGGACAGCTGGTCGGGGCCAGTCCCGAGCTCCTGGTGGAGCGCGTCGGTCGTGCCGTGCACAGCCGGCCGCTGGCCGGGACCACCGATCGGACCGACGACACCGAGGGGATCCTCCCCCGCGAACTGCTGTCATCGGCCAAGGACAGCGCCGAGCACCGCATGGTGGTCGAGGCCATCGGCGACGCCCTCCGACCGCTCTGTGCGGACCTCGACGTACCCCAGCGCCCCGACCTGGTCCACCTGCACACCATCACCCACCTGGGCACCTCGGTGTCGGGAACCCTGTCCGCCCGCCCGGACGGCACGGTGCCCACCGCTCTGGAGCTCATGGCTGCCCTCCACCCCACCCCGGCGGTGGGCGGGGTGCCTCGCCACCGGGCGCTCGCCGTCATCTCCCGCCTTGAGCCGGAGGCCCGGGGCCACTACGCCGGTCCGGTGGGTTACGTCGACGCCCGGGGGGACGGGTGCTGGATGCTCGGCATCCGGGCCGTCACTGTGGACGGACCATCGGCTCGCCTGGCCGCCGGAGTCGGGGTGGTCGAGGGCTCGGACCCCCGCACGGAACGGGTGGAGACCGTCCTCAAGCTGGCGGCGGCGTTCGACGCCCTGGCCCCGGGTATCCCCTTCTCCACCACCGCTCGGCCGGGCCACCGTCCGCCGACGTCATCGTCTTCCGACGCCGTCGAGGCCCACGAGGCCGTGGCTGAGCCGACGCCGGTCCACCGGTGACCGTCGGGGCTGTTGGCCGCCGGACTCGGACTCCACCAGGTGGCCAGGCTTCGACCTCACCCCGTGCCGGCCATCCGCCGGATCACCTCGACCAGGGCTTCGGGATCGTCGCGGGCCACGAAGTGACCGGCCCGGGGTAGCACGGTCAGGACTGCTCCCGGGATGGCGTCGGCCAGGGTGACGGCGGCCCGGTGGGGCACCACGAGATCCCACCGGCCCGAGACCACGGCGACGGGTAGGTCGAGCGTCCCGAGGGCCCCCGCCACCTCGGGCAGCTCGTGGACGAGGGCCCGCTGTTCCACCATGAAGGTCCGTCGGTGGCGCCCGAGGGCACCGCCACCACCGGCCAGGACCCCCCGGTCGGGCAGGGCCGACTCCACCCGCCGGCGATACCGGGCGGGGACGTGCCCGGTGAAGCGGCGGAGTCGGGGCAGGACCTCGCCGATGCCGACCAGCCCGGCCACGGTGAGGGCGTCACCCACCCCTCGGTAGGTCAGCCAGTAGTCGAGGGCGCTGAGGCTGTCGGACGTGCACGCCGCTCCGACCAGCACCAGGTTGGAGACCACCGCCCGGTGGCGGGTGGCCAGCAGGACCGCCACCCCGCCGGACCAGCTGTGGGCCACCACCGTGGCCGGCCCGGCCCCTTCGGCCTCGATGAAGGCGGCGATGATGTCGGCATTCTCGGCCAGGCCCCGGGCCTCCCACGAGGAGGCGCCGTAGCCGATGCGGTCGGGGGCCAGCACCCGGAACTCCCCCACCAACCGTTCGGTGACCGGGTCCCACGATGCTCCCGATCCGGGCTGTCCGTGGAGCAGGACGACCGATGGACCGCTCCCGCGATCAATGGATACCAGCGTCCTGACGGCTCCCCCCTCCGTTGGTGGTGGCCGGGTCGGAGTAGAGGGGCAGGACGACCTGGAACGTCGAGCCCCGACCTATCTCGGTGTCCACGGTGGCGGTGCCCCCGAAGGTGCGGGCCAGGGTGGCCACGATGAACAGCCCCAGGCCGGAGCCCCCGTCGAGCCGTGCCCCGTCGCCGCGGTAGAAGCGGTCGAAGACGTGCCGGGACTGCTCTCTGCTCATGCCCGGACCCTGGTCCCGCACCTCCAGGACGGCCTGGGTACCCCGCACCGCCACCCCGACCTCCACCGGGGTTCCCTCCGGCGTGTGGGCCAGGGCGTTCCCCAGCAGGTTGTGCACCATCTGTTCGAGGCGGGCGTCGTCCCCGGACACCGGGACCTCGGTCGGGGCGATCAGCTGGATGGGGCGGGCGCCGTCCAGGGCTTTCACGTCGGCCACGGCTTCGGCGGCCACCGCGGCCAGGTCGACCCGGTAGCGGGAGGGCTCAGGGCCCTCCCCCTCACGGGCCAGGACCGCCAGGTCGCCGACGAGAGCGCCCATGCGGGCCGCCTCCTTCTCGATGCGGGCCAGGGCCCGGTCGCGGTCCACCTCCTGGGCCAGGGCGTCCTTCCGGAGCAGCTCGGCGTAGCCCCGGATGGAGGTCAGAGGGGTTCGCAGTTCGTGGGAGGCATCGGCCAGGAAGCTTCGCAGACGGTCCTCGGACAGCGCCCGCGCCGCAAAGGCCGTCTCGATCTGGGCCAGCATCCCGTTGAGGGCACGACCCAGTCGGGCGATCTCCCCGTCGCCGTCCGTGGGCTGCACTCGTCGAGTCAGGTCCCCGGCGGCGATGGCATCGGCCTCCTTGGCCATGTCCTCGAGGGGTCGGAGGCCCTGGCGGATGAGGAGGGTCATCAAGATGAGGAGGGCGACGAGCAGGCCGATGGACACGGCCAGCTCGATGGCCCGGAGGGAGTTCAACGTGGCGTTGACCGTGGTCAGCGTGGTCGCCACCACCAGGGTCCGACCGGGTAGCGCGGTGGCCTGCAGTCGGTACTGGGGGCCGTGCCCGACGCCCGACGCGACGGTGACGGAGTCCGAGCTCGGCTGGTAGGCCCGGTCAGCCCGGTCAGCCCGGTCCGGCTGGGTCGAGCGGTCCGGGGAGGAGGCGGCCAGGGGCAGGTCCGTCGGCAGCGAAGGTCTCGGATCCGCCCCCGACTGGGTGTCGGAGGGCCGGGACACCACCACATGGGCGGCGGGGTTGAGGATCTCCACGTACAGGTCGGGGCCCACGTGGGTGTCGATGGAGGCCGGGGTGATGGTGAAGCCGCGCTGGTCGGCCCGGGCCACGAAGCTGGTCATCTGCCGGCTGGCCACCGTGAGCTGGTCGTCCACCCGGCCGTAGAGGTACGAGTGGAGGGACGTGAGGGTGATGATGTCGAGGGCGGCCAGGCCGAGAGCCACCAGACCGATCATGGTGACCAGCAGCCGCCGCCGCAGCCTCATTGGCGGGGCTCTCGCAGGCTGTAGCCCACCCGCCTGATGGTGTGGATCAGCGGCGGGTCGTAGCAGTCGACCTTCTTGCGCAGGTACGAGATGTAGATCTCCACGATGTTGGAGTCCCCTACGAACCCCTCATCCCACACGGCGTCGAGGATCTGGGGCTTGGACAGCACCTGTCGGGCGTTCCGCAGCAGAAAGTGGAGGAGTTTGAACTCGGTGGCCGTCAGGTCGATGGCGTGGTCATCCCGCCAGACCTCGTGGGTGCCCACGTCGACCAACAGATCGCTGAAGCGCAGGCGGCCCTCGTCGGGGAACTCCTCGAGACCCGTCCGGCGCAGGACGGCGCGGATCCGGGCCACCAGCTCGTCGATGCTGAACGGCTTGGTCACGTAGTCGTCGCCCTGGGCGAGACCGGCCAACTTGTCTGCGGTGGCGTCTCGGGCGGTCAGGAACAGCACCGGCGTCGCCACATGCTCGGCCCGGAGCCGCTGACACACCTCGAAGCCGTCGATGTCGGGGAGCATGACATCGAGGACGATCAGGTCGCATCGCCCGGACCTGGCCTTGTCCAGGGCGTCGTACCCGGTGGACGCCTCCTCGGTGGCGAACCCCTCGAACCGCAGGGCCGCCGTGACCACGTCGGTGATGTACGGCTCGTCGTCCACCACCAGGATGCGGCCGGCGACGGTCATGGGAGTGGCGACATGTCCCGGACGTCCCGGACGGGCGCCGGCCGGCTCCGAGCCCGGTCCACCAGGCGGAGCAGGCCCCACCAGGTCACGAGGCCCAGGGCCTCGACCACGATGAAGGTGGACATCTTGGACTCCCCGTCGACGCGGTCCACGAACCGGATGGGCACCTCGGTCACCGCGGCCCCGGCCCGCCTGGCCTGGTAGGTCATCTCGATCTGGAACCCGTAGCCGTCGGCCCGGATCCGGTCCAGGTCGATGCGACGGAGGACGGAGGCCGAGTAGGCGCGGAACCCCGAGGTGGAGTCGGCCACACCGAGGCCCAGGAGCGCCGAGGCGTAGGCGTTCCCACCCCGGGACAGGAGCCTCCGGTGCCACACCCAGTTGGGGATGACCCCGCCGGGCACGTACCGGGACCCCACGGCCAGCTCGCACTGGCTGGACAGGGCGGCGACCAGACCCGGCAGTGCCTCGGGCTCGTGGGACAGGTCGGCGTCCATCTCGATGCATGCGTCGAAACCCCGGTCGAGACCCCACCGGAATCCGGCCCGATAGGCGCTGCCCAGGCCGGACTTCCCGTGCCGGCGCATGACCTCGATGTTCCCGAGCTCCCGGCCCAGCACCTCGGCGGCGTCGGCCGTTCCGTCCGGACTGCCATCGTCCACGACCAGCACGGTGGCGTCGCCCAGCGCCGTCCGGATCCGCTGGAGCACCCGATCGATGTTCTCCACCTCGTTGTAGGTGGGCAGCACCACCAGAACCTTCATCCGTCCAGCTTACGAGAGCGGCCCCTGGAGTATCGGTGCGGGGGTGCGCCCGGCCCGGCGCTCATCCGGGGTCCGGGGACGGCTCGGGCCCCGGCCCGCCCGTAACGGGGTCCGGCGGGGGGTCGGAAGGGGCGTCGGAAGCCCGGGTCCGCTGCCAGATCTCCCGTGAGACCACCTGAATGGCCCCACCCACCGGGATGGCCACCAGGGCACCGGTCAGGGCCCCGAGGGTGGATCCGAACACGCCGCCCAGGTTGGCCCCGACCAGGACGGCCAGGAGCACCCACAGGGGGTTCATCTGGACGGTCCGGCTCATGACCACCGGGTAGAGGAAGTGGTTCTCCACCAGCTGGAATCCCACGAACACGATGGCCATGACCACTCCGGCCGTGGGCGAGTGGAGCAGGGCGATGATCACGCTGGGAACCCCGGCGATCAACCCACCGACCAGGGGGATCATGGCCACCAGGGCCACCCACAGCCCGATCAGGAGGGCGAAGGGAACACCCAGGATCAGCAGGGTGATCAGGACCACCACACCGAAGAGGACGGACAGGGCGATGGTGCCCAGTACGTAGGAGGTCACCGACCTCGACACCCGGTGGGCGATGTCCTCCATCATCTCCCGCCGGTCCGGGCGCATGTTGTCGAGGATGCCTCGGCGCAGATTGGGAGCCTGCAGCAGCATGAACAGGGTCAAGAAGGCGATGGTGGTCATGGCCAGAAGGGTGGACAGCACACCCTTGGCCAGATTGGTGCCGATGTTGAGGGCCGGGGCGCCCAGATGATTGGCCGCCGTCTTGAGCTTGGGCGCATTCTTCTGCACCCACGACAGCAGGTGGAATTTCTGCAGGGTATGGGCCAGCCAGCCGTGCCCCTTCTGGACCTGGTCGACCATGGTGGGCAGGCGCTCGGCCACATGGGTGAGCGAGTTCACCAGCGGATAGCCCAGCAGGCCCAACAGGCCGGCAAAGGCCAGGGCGGCACCGGCCAGGACCACGCCTACCGCCGTGCCCCGCCGGAACCGGTGGCGCTGGAGGAAATTGACGGCGGGGTTGAGGACCAGGGCCATGAAGGCGGCGATGAGGATCCACAGGATGACCTCGCGGAGGCGCCCGAGCAGTCGGTAGGCCACCCACGTGGCGATGACCACACCGTCGATGGTCAAGATGGTGCGGAGGGGCACCCCTTTGGCCGAGGCGGCGGCGAAGAGCCGGTCCCGTCTCGGGGCATCCGCGCCCACTTCCCGGTCCTGGCGTTCCGCTGGGGTCTCGTTGATGATGGTGGTGGGTCGCTGGGTGGTCACATGCGACGCTGCCACCGGACCGTCGTGGCCGGCCGACGGTGGTTGCTCCGGCCCGCCCCGGGCCTCTCCCGGAGTCCGGGCCGGGCCTCCGGAGACGTCTGGATCCCTGTGGACCGACTCCGTCACCCGGCCAGCATGGCAGGTCCAGGGGGGTCGGGCGTGTCAACATGGTGCTGATGGAGGGCGAGCAGCCAGACGTCACCGCTCAGCCACGCCGACGGTGGTGGCACCGGGGACCGTTCGTGCGCCGTGAGGTCCGCCTCAGCGTCGGCACGTTACTGGTGTTCCTGTTCCTCTTCTACGTGGCCCTCCCCCTCTTGGCCAGCCACCGGGCCGAGGTCAACTCCCTGGCCCACATCCACATCGGCTACCTGGCCCTCGGGGTGCTGCTCGAGATCGGGGCCTTGGCGGCCTACACCCAGCTGACCCACGCCGTGCTCCCCCCCGACGGACCCCGCCGGTTCCGCCTGTTCCGCATCAACCTGTCCACATTGGCCCTCAGCCATGTCTCGCCCGGCGGCACCGCCCCGGGGGCCGCCCTGGGCTACCGGTTGCTCACCCAGTCCGGGGTGTCGGGGTCCGACGCCGGATTCGCTCTCGGCACCCAGGGCATCGGTTCGGCGGTGGTGCTGAACGTCATGTTCTGGTGCTCCCTGGTGGCCTTCCTGGTCACCCACGGGTTCCACGCCCCGTCCAGCCACCAGGGGGGCCAGTCGGAGTCCGCCACCATCCTGGTCGTGGTGGCGGCCGGGATCGGCGTGGTCCTCCTGGGTGCCTTCGGAAGCCTGTTCCATCTACTGACCCGGGGCCAGGAGCGGGCCAGCCGGGTGGTGCGGCGCGTAGCCGGACGGATCCGCTTCCTCGACGCCGATCGGACCACGGCCCTGGTGGAGCGCTTGGCCGACCGCTTCGCGGCGCTGCTGCGGGACCGCTCACTCACCCGACGGGCCATCGGATGGGCGGCGGCCAACTGGCTGCTCGACGCGGCATCCCTGTGGGTGTTCATCGCCGCCTTCAGCCACTTCATCTCCCCCATCGACCTCCTGATGGCCTACGGGCTGGCCAACATCCTGGCCGCCATCCCCATCACGCCGGGGGGCCTGGGCGTGGTGGAGTTCGTGCTGGTGTCGATGATCACGGGCTTCGGCCCCACCGCCGGTCAGGCCCTGTCCGCCGTACTGGCCTACCGGGCCGTGAACTTCTGGCTCCCCATCCCCTTCGGTGGCATGGCCTACGCCTCGCTCGAGTTCCAGCGACGACCGAGCTACTTCCGGTTCCGCCGGTTCCTCCACCACCGCACCGATCTCCGCCGTCGGACCTCGGAACGGGACGGGCCGGTCGGGAGCACGGTCCGGGCCGCGGCCTACGACCCCGGGACTGTCAGCGGCGCCGGGGTGCCCACCGTTGCCACCACGCCGGCTGCGGCGGCGTCGGCCGATCCGACGACGCCGGTGTCGACGCCGAGGTCACACCCGGGACCCACGAGGACCTCGGGTGTGGGCCGAGCGGTGGCACCCGGGTCGGGTGCGCCTCGGGTACCGGAGCCGGCACCCTCCGCGGGGCCCTGGGTACCGTCCGGCTCCCGGCACGCCGAGACCGCCACGATGCGAGGGCCTGCGTTTGAAACTGATCCTGCAGGCTGAGGCCCAGTCCGTGGGGTGGGAGGTCGGCCGCCACCCGGACCCAACCACCATCGGATCCGAGCTCCCACGAGTTGGCCTGGTCGAGCAGGGCCCAATCGAGCAGGCCGGCCAAGCGACGCTGCAGGCCGAGGTCGGTGATGGGGACCACCACCTCCACGCGGCGGTCCAGATTGCGCTCCATCAGGTCGGCCGAGCCCAACCACACCCGGAGCGGACGCCCGGCCAGTCCACCGAAGCAGAACACCCGGGAGTGCTCGAGGTAGCGGCCCACGATGGACCGGACCCGGATGCCCTCGGAGAGCCCGGGGACGCCGGGGCGCAGGCAGCACCGGCCCCGGACGACCAGGTCCACCGAGACCCCGGCCTGAGACGCCCGGTAGAGGGCGTCGATGATGTCGGGGTCGGTCAGTCCGTTGGTCTTGAACACGATCCTCCCGTCGGCACCGGCCCGGGATTCGCGTTCGATGGCCTCCACCAGGCTGTAGCGCAGGGTCAGCGGTGCCACCATCACCCGGCGGAAGGGCGGCGGCTCCCCCGATCCGGAGAGCAGGTTGAACAGCTCGCCGATCTCCGCCCCGATCTCCGGGTCGGCGGTGAACAGGCCCAGATCCTCGTAGGCCCGGGCCGTTCCGGCGTTGTAGTTCCCGGTCCCGAGGTGGCAGTAGCGGCGGACCTGGTCGCCCTCCCGCCGGACGACCAGGCAGATCTTGGCGTGGGTCTTGAGGGTGGCCAGGCCGTAGATCACCTGCACCCCGGCCTCTTCGAGGGCCCGGGCCCAGGCGATGTTGGCCTGCTCGTCGAAGCGGGCCTGCAGCTCGACCACCGCGGTCACCTGCTTGCCGGCCTGCGATGCCCGGATGAGGGAAGCCACCACGGGACTGTCGGAGCCGGTCCGGTAGAGCGTCTGTTTGATGGCCAGCACCCCGGGGTCCTCGGCGGCGGCGGCCACGAAGGCCTCGACCGAACCGCTGAACGATTCGTAGGGGTGCTGGACCAGCACATCCCGTAGGTCGAGCACGGCAAAGAGGTCGACCCCGCCGGCGAAGGACGCCGGGGTGACCGGCGTCCACGGGTCAGCCGAGAGGTCGGGACGGTCCAGTTCGACCAGATCGCCGAATCCGGCCAGGTCGAGGGGAGCATCGGACAGGTAGACGCTGGCTTCGGGCACATCGACTTCAGCCATCAGCATCTCGAGGAGGTCGGTGGAGACGCCCGACGAGACCTCGAGACGAACGGGCTGCCCGAATCGCCGACGGTGGAGTTCGAGCTCCAGGGCGGCCAAGAGGTCATCGGCCTCGTCCTCGTCCACGGACAGATCGACGTTACGGGTGACCCGGAACACCTGGTGCTCCTCGATGCCCATGGAGGGGAAGATGCTGTCGAGATGGGCGGCCACCACCTGCTCCACCGGGACGAAGCGTCGCCCGTCGGGCAGGGGAACCAGGCGGGGCAGCAGGGACGGGACCTTGACCCGGGCCATGCGCTCCTCGCCGGTGAGGGGACTGGACACCCGCACCACCAGATTGAGGGAGAGGTTGGAGATATAGGGGAACGGGTGACCCTGGCCCACGGCCAGCGGCGTGAGGACGGGAAAGATCTGACGGTGGAACAGGTCAGCCAGGTGGAGGCGGTCCGATTCGTCCAGGGTGTGCCAGTCCGAGAGCTCCACGCCGGCCGCCTTCAGGGCCGGGCCCACCTGGCACCGGAACAGGTGGCTGTGCCGGTCGACCAGCTCGGTGGCCCGGGTGGTGATGGCGGCCAGCTGCTCGCTGGGGATCATCCCGTCGGGCGACCGGGCGCGCAGGCCCGCGGCCACCTGGTCCTCGAGGCCGGCCACCCGCACCTGAAAGAATTGGTCGAGCCCGTCGGCGAAGATGGCCAGGAACCTGACCCGTTCGAGGAGCGGGAGCCGGTCGTCGGCCCCGAGGTCGAGGAGCCGGTCCCCGAAGTCCAACCACGAGAGCTCCCGGTTGAGGAACCGTCCCGGGTCGACCAGTGAGGGCGCCCCGGTCGGCGCCCCCGCTTCAAGATCGACCTGGTCGTCCCCGGCTCGGAGCAGGGGCCACAGGGCTCCCCGGCGCCGCTCGGCTCCCCGGGCCGCCCGCGGCCCGTCCGTACCGGTCCGGGGCAGGTCGGCCGGGAAGGCCGCTCCCCGCTCCCCTACCACGGATCCCCTGGTGGACGGGGCTTCGCCGGCTTCCGACGGGCCCGGTCCCGGAGGCTCGACGCCCCCTCGCCGGCTCCACCGAATTCGTGCGTGGCGCCGGTAGGCTCGCCCGGATGCCGGTGTTGACGTTGCGCTCTTCCACGACCAAGCGCCCCCACCGGGCCTTCAAGGCACGGCGCCGAACCGAGCTGGGACTGCTGGTGGGCGCCTCGGTGATCATCGTCGCCGCCTACACCCTGATGATCCTGGGGAATACGGCCAAGGTTCCCGCCGACGTGGTGCCTCTGATGGTGGGCATGCTGCTGCTCGGAGGGATCGCCCATATCGCCAACCGTATCTTCGTACCCAGTGCCCACCCGGTGATCCTCCCCATCGCCTTCCTGCTCAACGGCTTGGGCTACGTGATGATCTTCCGAATCGACCTCGGGCTCAACAAGTCGTTCGCACCGCTGCAGGCGGCCTGGACCGCCGGCGGGGTGGCGGCCTACGTGGTGACGCTGGCCATCGTCCGGCGGTCACGGGACCTGGACCGCTACCGCTACCTCCTGCTGGCCGGCGGAGTGCTGTTGTTGCTGCTCCCGTTGGCCCCCCATCCCATCGGCGCCACCATCAACGGGGCCCGGCTGTGGGTGAAGGTGGGCCAGTTCGAGTTCCAACCGGTGGAGCTGGCCAAGATCGTCCTGTGCATCTTCTTCGCCTCCTACTTCGCCGACAAACGGGAGCTGCTGACCATCCCGACCGCCCGGTTCGGCAACCGCTTGGTCCTCGATCCGCGGCCGCTGGTCCCCATCCTGTTGGCCTGGGTCTTCGCCATCGGGGTGATGAGCCTCGAGCACGACATCGGCTTTTCGGCCATGCTGTTCACGCTGTTCATCGGGCTGCTGTGGGTGACCACCGGGCGCACCGGCTACCTGTTCCTCGGTGTCGTCCTGTTCGCTGTGGGTGCGTACCTGGCCAACAAGTACTTCTTCCAGACCCACATCCGGGTGGAGACCTGGCTGGACCCGTGGAGGATCCTTCCCCACGACCCGGGCCGTCAGCTCCGGGAGGCCTGGTACTCCCTGGGCAGTGGGGGTATCGGTGGGTCAGGTCTCGGTCTCGGGGCCGGGGCCTATACGATCCCCATCCCGCAGACCGACTTCATCTTCGCCACCATCGGCGAGGAGATGGGCCTGCTGGGGTCCACCATGGTGGTGGTGGCCTACATGCTGCTGGTCGGCGCCGGCCTCCGGATCGCCCAGTCGGCCCGGTCCGAGTTCGCCAAGCTGACGGCGGTGGGCCTGACCATGATCATCGGGTTTCAGGCCTTCTTCATCATCGGTGGGGTGGTCCGGATCCTGCCGCTCACCGGGATCACCCTCCCGTTCGTGGCCTACGGAGGCTCGGCCCTCATCGCCAACTACGTGCTGATCGCCCTGCTCATGCGCATCTCCGACGAGGGTGGGGCCGCCGCCGACGCCGCCGACCAGGCCCAGTGGGAGAAGAGCGAAGAGCGTCGGGAGCGGCTGCTCAGCGGGGGGTGAACGCGGGTCGCCCGGCTTGAGCAGTGACTACGCCGTCGGCTCGGCCGGTCCCGTCGGGAGCACATCGCCATCCATCTCCAGCAGTCGACGGTCGATGAGGATGGGTACACCTGCCGGTTGGAGGAGCGCCACCGTGAGCCCGTCGGAGGGCCGGCACGACAGGATCGACCGCCCGTTCCGACCCCGGAGGTCCAGTTCGGCGAAGTAGACGGCGCCCTGGCGGCCGACCAGGCGCACGGCGACCACGTCGACATCGAAGCTCTGCAGCACCTGGCTCATGAGCTCGTGGGTCAGTGGGCGGGGTGTGGGGATCCGACGCATGGCGTGGGACAGGACCACCGCATCCTGAAAGCCGATGGAGAAGGAGAGCTGCCTCCGCGGGGACTCGGTCTCCCGGAGCACCACGGTCGGATGCTGGTTGGGCAGGTCGACGTTGAGCGCGGCCACCAGGGCCATCCGGAAATCGCCCATGGTGGGGGTCGGGACCGGTGGCGGGCTGGCGGAGTCGGCGGGGTCGGTGGGGTGCTCAGGCTGGATGGGGTCCGGGGAGGCGCCGTGGTCGTTGTCGGGTCCGGTGCTGTCCGGGCCGGACTCCGTCTCCGTGTCGGCATCTTCGGTGGTGGTCGAGACCGGATCGTCACCAGGCGGCGGCACCGGTGGATCGACCGGTCCGGTCGTCGACTCGCTCACCGGGCGCTCCGGGCGTTCACGCTGGCGGTGATGCCGATGGCGGCGAAGAACACGATCATGGCCGAGCCACCGTAGGAGATGAAGGGCAGGGGGCTGCCGGTGACCGGCATGATGCCCATGTTCATGCCCATGTTCTCGAAGACCGAGAAGACGAGGAGGGCAAAGATCCCCGTGCACAGGAGGCGGCCGAGACTGTCCCGGGCCATCTGGGCGGCCCGCAGGATCCGGTACGCCACCACGCCGTAGATGCCCAGCAGCACCATGGCGCCGACGAAGCCGGTCTGCTCCCCTACGGCCGAGAAGATGAAGTCGGTCTGCTGCTCGGGCACGTAGGCCAGATTGGTCAGGGTGCCGCCGAACAGGCCTCGTCCGAACACCCCGCCGTGGGCGATGGCCTCCTTGGCCTGGGCCACGTTGTAGGTGGCCACCTGGCTGGCCCCGTTGGGAGAGATAAAGCTCGTCAGCCGGTCGATCTGGTACTTGTGCAGGACACCCACGTTGATGGCGAAGAGCACCAGCAGCACGGCCCCGACGATCAGCATCAGGAGATAGCGCCCGGGCATGCCGGCCACCGC
>JBBQWW010000029.1:0-34787 GCA_038210245.1 Acidimicrobiales bacterium | reverse complement strand
GCCGGCCCGGCGCGGGACGGCGACTCGGTGGCCACGTAGACCTCGCCCTCGGGGACCTTGAAGACCTCGGTGAATACCTTGAAGTGGTGGATGAGAGCCTCCATCGACTCGTCGATCCGACCTCGCGGCGGCGGCGTGACTTTCTTGTCCTGGACCCGGTAGTCGCCGGCCGGCATCTTCTCCACGATCTGACGGATGATGCGGATGGACTCGCGGATCTCGTTCAGGCGGATGGAGTAGCGGTCGAAGTTGTCCCCGTAGGTCCCGACGATGACGTCGAACTCGACTTCGTCGTAGCGCAGGTAGGGCATGGAGCGGCGGAGGTCCCAGGGCACCCCGGTCGACCGCAGGATGGGTCCGGTGAGCGAGAGGGCGAGTGCCTCCTCGGCCGAGATGCGGCCGATGCCCTCCGAACGTTGGCGGAAGATCGGTTGGCCGGTGAACAGCTCGTCGTACTCGTCGGTGCGCGGCAGGACGGTGTCGCAGATGATGGAGACGTCGTCCTCCCAGCCGTCGGGCAGGTCGGCGGCGGTGCCCCCCGGCCGGATGAAGTTGTGGTTCATCCGCAGGCCCGTGGTCTTCTCGAAGAAGGCCAGGATCATCTCCCGTTCCCGGAAGCCGTAGATCATCATGGAGGTGGACCCGATGTCCATCCCGTTGGTGGCCATCCACATCAGGTGCGACGACACCCGGTTCAGCTCCACCAGCAGCATGCGGATCCAGTCGGAGCGGGGCGGCATCTCCACGCCCAGCAGCGCCTCCACGGCCAACGAGAGCACCAGCTCGTTGTGCAGCGGGGCCAGATAGTCCATGCGGGTGACGTTGGTGGATCCCTGGACGTAGGTCAGCTCCTCGGCCGTCTTCTCCATCCCGGTGTGGAGGTAGCCGACGACCGGCTTGGTCCGCAGCACCGTCTCCCCGTCCAGCTCCAGCATGAGGCGGAGCACGCCGTGGGTCGAGGGGTGTTGGGGCCCCATGTTGATGATCATGGTCTCGTCGTCGGACTGCTCGATGTCGATATCCGACGGGTCGACGACTACGCCCTCGGGGAGCCGAAGGACCGCTCCCACCTCGCGCCGCAGCTGGCCGGGCTCGGTCTCCGAGCGTCGGCCCAGCTCCTGAGGGCCCTCGGAGGTCTCGGCCACCAGGCCTTCGGGCTCCCCATCGGGACCTGGGGCCATGTAGGAGTCGCCGGTCAGCGGAGGGTCCAACACGGTGTCGGGGCGGGGCCCGTCCACCCCGGCGCCGTCGGCCGGGGTGGTCGCCGTCACATCGCTCATCTCGGGCCCGGTGCTTCCTTGAACTGGACGGGTACCCGACCCACCCCGTAGTCCTTGCGCAGCGGGTGGCCCTCCCAGTCCTCGGGCAGGAGGATACGGGTCATGTCGGGGTGGCCGACGAAGACGATGCCGAACAGGTCGAAGACCTCGCGCTCCATGGCCTCCACCCCCGGGTACAGCTCGAAGAGGGTGGCCACCTCGGCGTCGGTGTCCGGCACCTGCACCCGGAGCCGCACCCGTCGGGCCTGGCTCAGCGACAGCAGGTTGACCACCACCTCGAACCGCTCCGGCGACACCCCCTCGGGCAGCCGACGGCCGGGATGGGCCAGGTAGTCGACCCCGCACAGGTCGGCGCACATCTCAAAGCCGGAATCCTTGTACTCCCCCACCACCGTTTCGTACTGCTGGCGGGTGGGGAACACCACCTCCTGGTTCGGTCGGCCCGGGGCGCGGGAGGATCCGCCCCCCGAGGCACTGGCCCCCGTCGGCTCGGCCACCACGTCGGTGGCGGCGTCGGGACTCACAGGGGCTCGCCCACGCTGCGGGCGATGACCGGGTTCCGCTTGGGCGTCCCCAGGTGGACAGCGTCGGGCCGGTCCGGGGTCCATCCCGAGGTGGACTCCTCGCTGTGCGTGCGGGCGTCGTCGGTGTCCACGCCGTCGTCGTGCCCCAGCGCCCCTCCCTCGGGACCGTCCACCGCCGCCCGCAACTCGACCGGCTGGCGGTGGGTGATGTCGTTGGTCCGGACCTTCTCGTGCAGGGTCAGGATGGCATGCATGAGCGTCTCGGGCGTCGGGGGACAGCCGGGCGCGTAGACGTCCACCGGGACGATCTGGTCCACGCCCTGGACGATGGCGTAGTTGTTGAACATGCCTCCGGTGCTGGCGCACACGCCCATGGACAGCACCCACTTGGGCTCCATCATCTGGTCGTAGACCTGGCGGAGGACCGGGGCCATCTTCTGCGAGACCCGGCCGGCCACGATCATCAGGTCGGCCTGGCGGGGGGAGGCCCGGAACACCTCCATGCCGAAGCGGGCCAGGTCGAAGTCGGCGGCGCCCACCGACATCATCTCGATGGCGCAGCAGGCCAGACCGAAGGTGGCCGGCCACATGGAGTAGGTCCGCGCCCACTTCACCAGGTCCTCCAGGCGACCGGTGAGGAAGTTGTGCTGGAGGTCTTCGAGACCCATGGGGCGCCGTTTCTCTCGCTCTACGCGGCGCGACCGGGGCCGCTCGGCGCGGTGGCCGGCTCTCCGGTGGACGGGGCGTCAGGATCGGTGCTGCCGGGTGCCGTGGGACCGGCCGGTGAGGTGATTCCCACCCGCCGCGTCGAGCCGCCGGGACCCCCCGGTCCGGCGCTGATGCGGGCGATGGTCGACTCGGAGGTGCGGGACGGCATGGCTCCGACCAGGTGCTTGGCCGGCCCCCAGCTCAGGGCCCCGTTGCTCACCAAGAAGAGGAAGGAGATGAAGACCACCGCGGCGAAGACCACCACCTCGACGAGGCCGAAGGAGCCCAGCTGGCGGAAGATGACGGCCCACGGGTAGAGGAAGACGATCTCGATGTCGAAGATGATGAAGATCATGGCCACCAGGTAGAAGCGGACCGGGAAGCGGGTCGGGGGCTCGATGCCCGGGACGATGCCGCACTCGTACGGGGCGATCTTGGCCGCGGTGGGTCGCTTCCTCGGGGCCATCAGCGCCGAGGCCACGAAGGACACCGCGGCGAACAGGAAGCCCAGGATGAGGAGGATCAGAATTGGCAGGTAATCGTCCACAGCAACCTGTTTTTACCACGCACCCCAACGTGCAAGCACATCCACGGAGCCGGGCCCGCCGATCGCCATTCCGGTGGAGGCCGGGCGTGCCGTCCGGCGCCCCTCGCCCCTACCATTGGGGGTCGTGACCACCGATGCCCTTCCCTCGTCCACGGACGCCACGCCGGCTGGTCCGGGGCACGTCCACGACGTCCTGGTGGTGGGGGGCGGGCCTTCGGGGTCCTCCTGCGCCTACTGGTTGGCCGAGGCGGGCTGGGACGTGGCCGTGGTGGAGAAAAAGGTCTTCCCCCGCGAAAAGACCTGCGGGGACGGGCTGACGCCCCGCTCGGTGCGCCAGATCGCCGACATGGGGATCGAAGGCTCGCTGGCCGGGGCCCACCGCTACACCGGGCTCCGGGCCCACGCCTTCGGCCGGGTGCTGGACCTCCCGTGGCCCGAGCACCCGAGCTTCCCGTCCTACGGGTACGTGATCACCCGGCACGATCTCGACGCCATCGTCAACGAGCGGGCCGTCAAGGCCGGCGCCACGGTGTGGCAGGGCACCGAGGCCACCGAGCCGATCCTCGACGGGGCCGTGACGCCGGCCGGCTCGCCCGGGGGGTCGCTCCCCTCCTGCGTTGGCGCCGTGGTGAGGGAGAAGGCCACCGGGGCCACCCGCGCCGTCCGGGCTCGCTACGTCGTGGTGGCCGACGGTGCCAACTCGAGGTTCGGGAGGGCGCTGGGCACGGCCCGGGACCGGAACCAGCCCATGGGCATGGCCCTGCGCGGCTACTACGCCTCCCCGGGGCACGCCGAGACCTTCATCGAGTCCCATCTGGACATCCGCGACGGCGATGGTGGCGTGGTCCCCGGCTACGGCTGGATCTTCCCCCTGGGCGACGGTCGGGTCAACGTGGGCGTGGGCCTGCTCTCCACCGACAAACGGTGGAAGGGGGTCAACACGTCGACCCTCATGGACCACTTCGTGGAGTACGCGCCAAAGGAGTGGGAGCTGTCCCCGGCCACCGCCCTCGGTGTCCCCACCGGCGGAAAGCTGCCCATGGGACTGGCCGTCGGGCCCCGGGTGGGGGCCACCACGTTGGTGGTGGGCGACGCCGGCGGCTCCATCAACCCGTTCAACGGGGAGGGCATCGCCTACGGCTACGAGAGCGGTCGGTTGGCGGCGGCATCCCTGGGCGAGGCCCTCAGCGGCGACGGGGTCGAGGCCCTGCTGCGGTACGAGACCCGGCTGGAGGATGCCTACGGCCTCTACTACCGGGTGGCCCGGGCCTTCATCCGCGTGATCAGCCACCCCGAGTTGATGCAGCTGTGCGTGGGCACGGGCATCCACTCCGAGCCCCTGATGAGCTGGATCCTCCGTATCATGGCCAACCTGCTGCGGCCGGACGAGACGGGCCCAGCCGAAGCCGCCTACCGGGCCCTGGCCGTCATCGCCCGGATGGTCCCTGAACCCGCCTGACCTTGAGCCGGTGGGCGCCTGACCAGAGACGCGCCGGGCCCGCTCGGTCCCGGAGGCCGAGGGCTAGCACCCTCCAACCTGCCCTAAATGGTGAGGCCCGGGCCTACTTGCTGACGGCCAGCCCCACCCGTCCGGAGATGGCGTTGTAGGCCGAGGTGAAGGCGTCCGTGGGCACCGGTGCTCCCCCCGTGGTGGGCTGGAGTGTGGACTGGATCCGGCCGCCGATCATGAACGCCTGACCGATGACCTCTGTGCCCTGGTTGGGGATGGTCAGCGTCGTGAGATACGCGAACGTCTGGACCCCGGCCGGAGCGGCCAGTGGCACCGTCTCCACCGCTGCCGTGGCTCCAGGCACGGCGGCCGAGACCACCGACGACTGGTAGGCGGTGTAGCAGGCCACGAAGCTGGCGTTGGTGAACGGGGTGGCCAACGCCTTGGCCTGGTCGGCGGTGGCCATGACCCGGGTCGTCGACTGCATCCGGATGGTCGGGTCGGTCGGGCTCTGGAACGCCGGTGAGGTGGCCGAACCCGACTGGCCGGTGGCCACCGTCCCGGCGAACAGCGCCGAGGCGGTGGCGGCGGTCACGCCGAGGCACTGGCCCAACGCCCGGGTGGCCTGGGACTGGGCGGCGGCGGGGGCCACCGGAGGACGCGTCGGCTGGCCGGTGGCCGTGCTCGGAGCCCAGCCGGTCGGCAGGTCGGTCTGGTGCAGGTTGATGGTGGCGGCCAGTGCGGCATCCGCCGCTGCCGTCGACAGGCCCGGGGCGGTGGTGGCCGTGGTGGTGGTGTTGTTCTTCTTGACCACGAGGTAGCCGATGGCACCCACCACTACCAGCAGGGCGACGAGCAGCAGAAGCAGTAGCCGGTTGTTACGGGCCGGTGGCTTGGCCTCAGGGGTTCCGGTCCCGTAGGCGGCGCCGGGCTCGGCGGGCGGTGGTCCGCCGGCCATGGTGTCGAACTGGGCAGTGGTGGGGTTGGGATCACCCGGGGGAGCGAACCCGGGGGCAGTCGGGGTGGGGGGGGCGGCCAGCGCGGCCCCAGCTCCAGCCAGGGCCCCGGCGGTGCCGGCCACGGCCGCGGCAGCGGCCTTGTCGGCCTTGCGCTTGGCCCGCCCCTTGGTCGGGGCGGCCAGTTCAGGGGCGGCCGCTCCGGGGGCGGGCTGTCCCTCCCACAACGCAGCACCGGTGACCGGGTCCACCGGCGGCTTCCACACCACCGGCCCGGCTCCAACCGGCGCCCCGGCGAGGTCCGGGGACGGGGGCGGCAGCGTGGTCTGGGTCAGGGGTACGGGATCGCTAGGCGGCTCGTAGGGAGGTCGCGACGGATCGACCGGCGCCGTCATCGGGACCGCGGCGGTCTCCTTGGACTTCCGCCACCGCCCGGACTTCTTCTGGGGCGGGGCGAGGTCGATGTCGGCCGGAGGGCCCGCCCAAGCCGAGGTGTCGGCCAACGGGTCGGGTGAGGCCGTCCAACCGGAGCCGTCCCCCATCCCCGGCGGCGGCGGGGGGGCGCCCACCGGTGCTGACGGGCTGTGCGCTCCAGCGCCGTGGGTGGGGGGTGGCGGTGGTGGCGCGACCGGAGGGGCGGGCGGTGCCGGAGCGGCCGCGGGGGGTGGGGGGGGAGGCGTCTGAGCGACCGGTGCGGTCCCGTGTCCCGGCCCCCCGGCGGAGGGTGCCTGGGCGCCGGCGGGGGCGCCACCGGCGGCAGCCACACCGGCCACGCCGGCGGCTGCAGCGGCGGCGGGGGCCAGCGGCGACGGCTGCCCGGCGACCGGGGGGGGCGGCGGCGGCGGGGGGGCTGCCGAGCCGTTGCCATTGCCATTGCCGTTGATCGGCGTGCCGTTGGCGGCGACCGGAGCCCCCTGGACGTTGCCGTTCCCGTTGACGGTGGCTGGGGCCGGTGGCGCCCCTTTGTAGCGGGCCAGCCAGTGGGGAAGCGCCTGGTCGAGGTAGGCGGCCTGTCCCGGGGTCACCGACTCGGTGGGGAAGAGGAAGCGGATGGACTGCCCTCCCGAGGTGAGCTCCATGACGGCGGCGTTGCGTCCGTCGGGCAGCACGACCTTCTCGCGGCAGGTGGCGGAGTCCAGCCCGGACCACACCAGCAGCCGCTCGATCTGGGGTTGAGGACCCTGCACGGTGATGCCGGCCGTCGTGAAGAGGAGGCTGAGGCCCTCGGTGGTCTTCGTGCCTCGATCGGCGTCGCCGGCCAGGGCCACGCCACCGAGCTGCATACCCTCCGGGGGGAGTTCCGTAATTCCGACGGTCATGGACTTCTCCTCATAATTGCCGAGGGCTCTCCCCGTCTCCGTGCACCAGTGCTGCCATCCTGCCGTCGCTAACCGCAGGTAGCAAGGATTTCTTGATGACTACTGCACTCGGAACGCTCCGATCCGATCGCCAGGGCTGATCGGTAGGCGTCGTGATGTTCCATTGTTACCCACGTCTGCCCCGAAAGAGAAGCGCTCGGACGGAATCTATGCCCTCGGCACCGCTCCCGGCGGATCAGACCACCGAGCTCTTCCCACCGGAGGCCACCCGCTGCTCGAAGGTCGAGAAGGCGGCCAACAGGGCATCGTTGGGTATCTGCCCACCGATGGCGAAGACCTGCAGGCTGGCCTCGACCCGTTGGGATCCCAACGAGATCAACTCGACCTGGACGGGCACGCTGGCCGTCCCAGCCGTCACGGTGAAGGCCATCAGCAGGGCCGACAGCTGGACGCCGTGGGGACTGGGCAAGGTCACGGTCGAGACGGTGGCCGGGCCGGCGTCGTCGCTTCCCCCCGAGGACTGGTTGACGCCGAGCTGGAGCTCGGCCGCTGACGCCGTGGCCACGCAGCCGGGGTACTTCGGATTGTCGAAGAGAGCGAAATCGGCCTGCTGTTCGTTTTGACTGTGAACGACGGTGGCCGCGGTCTGGAGCTCCAGTGCCGACCCGGACGAGGCCGACGCGGTGGGAGCCACGAAGATCGGCGACGACGTCTGGGCCGTCTGGTCGGCGGCCCGACCGCCGAGGACGATGGAGGCCTGGGCGTCGGAGATCCCCATGCACTGGGCCAGGTTCCGCGTGATCCGGTCCTGACCGCGCTGCACGGTCGGGGAGGTGGCCAGGGCTCCGCCGCCCTGAGCCAACCTCCAACCCTCCGGCAGGTCCGCCCGGGTCAGCATCAGCCGTTCGGCCAGGAGCTGGTCCGGCGACGGTCGGAGAACGGTGGTGGCGGTGGTCGTCGGACCCGAAGCGGTGGTAGTGGTGGAGAGGCCAACGGCCAGCCCTACGCCGCTGAGGATGAGGACGAGGGCCACCACCAGGGTGACGGTGCGCCGGCTCCGCCGCGGTCCCGGTTCCGGCCCGTCCGCCCCCACGCCGGGGTAGTAGGGGCCGAACGGCCCGGAGGGCCCGACGGCGTGGGGCAGCAGGGCGTCGCCTGGCGGCGCGTCGGGAGGCGGTGCCGCCGACGGGGCCGGAGCGAAGGGAGGCAGGGCGTCGGGAGGCGGCGCGTAGGGAGGCGGTCCCACCGACGGGGCCGGGGCGTAGGGCGGCGCCGCCTCCACCGCGGGGCCGGCCGCCGGCTCCCGCCAACGGGTGGCCTGCTGCTCCAAGGCGGAGACCGTCACCGACTGGGGTCGCTCCGACCGGACCAGGTAGCGGACCGTGCCACCCTTCGATCCCACCTCGATCGGCGTCTCGGTCCGCCCGTCGGGCCCCACCGCCGCCCGGCCGATGCTGACTGCGGCCACCTCGGACCACGGCAGGAAGGCTCGCCGATTCGGTTCGGGTCCCAGGACCTCAATGCCGTGGCCGTCGAAGACCAGGGCCATGCCCCGCCGGACCGGGGGGCTGTGGGCCCGCCCGCCGGCCAGATCGACCTCGTCGAAGCGGAAGACGTCGGCCTCCGGAACGGGCCGCGCTACCACTCCGGCGGGCGGTCCAGGCCCACCCCGCCGGCCCATGGCCACCGGCGAACCGTCGGGGTGGCCGACGCTCACCCGGAGACGACGTCAGCCATGGCGGCCGACGCCACGTCGAGAGCGTGCTCGAGCTCGGCTTCACCGTGGGCCATGGACGGGAACGCCACCTCGTACGGACCCGGGGCGAGCGCCACCCCCCGATCGAGCATGGCCCGGAACAGCCGGGCGTACAGCCCGGTCGACGCCGAGGCCACGGCACCCTGGTACTCGCCCACGGGCCGACCGCCGACGGGGACGAAGAACAGGCCGAAGAGAGGTCCGACCACCGGGACCTGGGCCTCGAGGGCCCGGCCGGCGGCGTCTACGGTCCCAGCCTTGGTCAGCGCCGCCGACAGCGCCTCGGCCAGCACGGCGCCGAACCGGCCCACCCGCTCGGACAGCGCCGCGTAGGAGGGGGCGTCCAGCGCCGAGAGCACCGCCAGTCCCGCCGCCGTGGCCAGTGGGTTCCCCGACAGCGTGCCGGCCTGGTAGACGGGGCCGTCGGGGGCCAGCGACGCCAGCACCTCGGTCCGGCCGCCGAACGCCCCCACGGGCAGGCCGCCACCCATGACCTTGCCGAAACACCACAGGTCAGGGCGGATCCCCGACCACCCGGACGCACCAGAGGGCCCGAGCCGGAACCCGGTGATGACCTCGTCGAAGATCAAGAGCGCCCCCGACGCGTCGCAGGCCTCCCGCAGGCCGCGCAGGAACCCCTCCTCGGGGGCCACCAGGCCCATATTGGCCGCCACGGCCTCCACGATCACACAGGCCACCCCGTCGTCCAGCTCGGGGACCTGGTTGTAGGGGGCCACCACCGTCTCGGCCACCGCACCTTTCGGTACCCCGGCGGAGTCGGGCAGGCCCAGGGTGGCCACGCCGCTCCCCCCACCGGCCAGGAGCCCGTCGGAGTGCCCGTGGTAGCAGCCGGCGAACTTCACGATCCGGGAACGTCCGGTGTAGCCCCGGGCCACCCGGATGGCGCTCATGGCCGCCTCGGTCCCCGACGAGACCAGGCGGACCTGCTCGCACCCGGGCACCCGGGCCACGATGGCCTCGGCCAGGAGGACCTCCCCCTCGGTGGGGGCTCCGAAGGTGGTGCCCCGCCCGGCCGCGTCCACCACGGCTCGCACCACCCGGGGGTCGGCGTGCCCGAGGATGGACGCCCCGTAGGACTGGACGAAGTCGAGCAGGCGGTTCCCGTCGGCATCCCAGACGTAGGCCCCCTCCCCCCGAGTCACGAAGTACGGGTGACCACCTACCGACCGGAAGGATCGCACCGGTGAATTGACGCCGCCGGGAACCACCCGGACGGCCCGCTCGAACAGCGCCGCCGAGGCCGCCCGCTCAGCCACCGATGACCTCGGCCAACTCGCCGGCGAAGTAGGTGAGCACGAAGTCGGCGCCGGCCCGTCGGACCGCGGTGATCTGCTCGAGGGCCACGGCGGGCCCGTCGATCCACCCGCGCTCGGCGGCCGCCTTGACCATGGCGTACTCCCCGCTCACGTGGTACGCCCCCAAGGGGACGTCGACGGCGGCCCTGACATCGGCGATCACGTCGAGGTAGGTGAGGGCCGGCTTGACCATGACCATGTCCGCCCCCTCGGCCACGTCCATGGCCACCTCGACCAGGGCCTCACGCCGGTTGCCCGGATCCTGCTGGTAGGCCCGGCGGTCGCCCCCGTCGGCGATGCTCACTCCGGCGGCGTCGCGGAAGGGCCCGTAGAGGGCGGAGGCATACTTGGCCGCGTAGGCCAAGATGGCGGTACCGGGGAAGCCGCCGGCGTCCAGGCCGGCCCGGATGGCTCCGACCTGACCGTCCATCATCCCGCTGGGGGCGATGACGTCGGCCCCCGCCGCGGCCTGGGCCGACGCCACCTCGGCATACAGGGGCAGGGTGGCATCGTTGTCCACGGTGCCGGTCGCCGGGTCGACCACACCGCAGTGTCCGTGATCGGTGAACTCGTCGAGGCAGCAGTCGGCCATCAGCACCACCGAGTCACCCACCGCGTCGCGCACTGCGGCCAGGGCCCGTTGGGTGATGCCGTCAGGGCGACGGGCGTGAGAGCCGGTGGCGTCCTTGTCCTGCGGACGGGGCAGCCCGAACAGGATGACACCGGGCACGCCCAGCGCCGCCAGCCGCTTCACCTCGGTGGGCAGTGACTCCACGGTGTGCTGGACCACGCCGGGGAGGGAGGCCACGGGACGGGGTGCCTCCAGTCCGTCGGCCACGAACAGCGGGGCTACCAGGTCGTCCACCGACAGCCGGGCCTCGGACACCAGGCGGCGCATGGCCACGCTCGACCGCAGGCGACGAGGGCGGGCGATCGGGAATGCGGGAGGGAAGGGCCTCGGTCCGCCGACGGGGTGGAGGTCGTTCGACACTTCCTCCAGCCTACGGCAGGGCCCCGCTTCGGGCCGCCGGACCCGCTGCGGCCCGGTGGCTACTGCTCTCGGTGGTCCTGGCCCACCGGCGAAGGTGGTTGTGACGGCGACTGGCGGAGGGGACCAGCCCGGTGGGGAGGCGTGGCCGGCACCGCGGCCCCCAGGGCCTCCACCACGGCCTCCACCAACCCGTCGACGGTGTGGGGACGGGCCTCGGCGGCCACCGCCAGCCCAGCCGATCGCGCCGACGCCGTGGTCACCGGACCGATGGTGACGACCACGCCCGGCACTCCCCCCTCACCCAGCAGGTCGAGGGTCCGCTGCACCGTCGACGACGACGTGAAGGCCACGGCGTCGGCCCGCCCCGCGGCGTCCACGGCCTCGGGAGACGGGTCGCCGGCCACGGTGCGGTACGTCTCCACCTCGTCCACCCGCCAGCCCTTGGCCCGCAGGCCCTCGGCCAGGGCACCCCGCACCGTCTCGGCCCGAGGGAACAACACTGCATCCGGGTCCCCCGTCCCCGGCGGTCCGGCCGGTGGGAAGGCCTCGGCCAAGGCGTCGGCCACCGAGCGGGTGGGCACCAGGTCGGCCCGGTGGCCGGCGGCCTCGAGGGCCCGGGCGGTTCCCGGTCCGACCGCCGCCCACCGCACCATCGGCGGCACGGGCCGGTCCCCCAGCTCGGCCAGCAGCGGGCCCACGGCGTTGGACGAGGTCACCGCCACCCACCGGTACCGGCCGGAGACCAGGCCGTCCACGCCACCGGCCAGGGCCCGACCACCGTCGGCCGGGGCCTCGATGGCGATGACCGGAAGCTCGACCACGTCGGCGCCCAGGTCCGAGAGCCGATCGACCAGCCCGGACGCCTGGGCCCGGGTGCGGGTGACCACCACGCTGCGGCCCACCAGCGGTGCCCGGCTCACCCCGGGCCTCCCGCACCTCGACCGGCCCCGCTCCCGCCCGGCAGGGTCGTGAGGTCCAGCCCGGCCACCGGCCCGACCACGATCACCGAGGGTGCCGGCAGCTCCACGGCGGCCAGGTCCCCCAAGGTGGTGCGGACCACCTGCTGCCTGGCCGTGGTGGCCCAGTGCACCACGGCCACCGGCGTGGAGGCGGGTCGTCCGCTGCCGAGCAGCTCGTCGGCGATCCGGGTCCGCTCGGACATGCCCATCATGACCACCAGGGTCCCACCGGCCCGACCCAACGACTCCCAGTCGACGCCCCCGGGGGCGGAGGGGTCACCGACATGGCCGGTGACCACGGTGACCGAGGTGGCCAGGCCTCGGTGGGTCACCGGGATGCCGGCCGCCGCCGGCGCGGCGAAGGCCGAGCTCACCCCGGGCACCACTTCGAACTCGATGCCGGCCCGCCCCAGGGCCTCGGCCTCCTCGCCACCCCGGCCGAACACGAAGGGGTCCCCCCCCTTGAGCCGCACCACCTGTCGGCCGGAGCGTCCCAGCTCGATGAGGAGGGCGGTGATCTCGGCCTGGGCCTGGGACGCCCCGGGGACCTTGCCCACATCGATCAGCTCGACCCCCGACGGAGCCAGCCCCAACAGCTCCTGGTCGATGAGCCGGTCGTGGACGACCACGTCGGCCCCGCCCAGGAGCTCGGCTCCGCGCCGGGTGAGCAGGCCCGGATCGCCGGGTCCGGCCCCCACCAGGAACACGGTCACCCGGGCACCGCCGGATCACCATGGCCACGGTCGGTGATGGGCAGCCACTCCCCCAGGTCCCGCCCGCCGGCCTCGTCCAACAGGTACCGGGCCACCGCCCGACCCAGGGCGGCCCCATGGGGGCCCTCGGCGGTGTGGCGCACCACCACCACGCCGTCGGCCGAGGCCATCATCCCGGTCAGGCGGAGGCCGGAGGGGACGGCCCCGGTCCACTGGGCGTGGGCTCCGACCGGCAGGGTGCACCCTCCGCCCAACTCGGCCAGAAAGGCCCGTTCGGCGGTGACCAGAGGTCCGACCCTTTGGTCATGGACGGCGTCCAGCGCCGCCCGGGTGGCGTCGTCATCCACCCGGCACTCGATGGCCAGGGCCCCCTGGCCCACCTGGGGAAGCATGATCTCGGGCTCGAGGATCTCGACGGCCAGGCCGGGGGGTGGAGACCAGCCCAACCGGTCGATGGCGGCCTGGGCCACCACCACGGCCGCCACGTCGTCGACGCCCACGGCGGCCAGCCGGGTGGCCAGGTTGCCCCGAAGGCCGGCGAAGGTGAGGTCGGGACGGAGGTTGGCCAGCTGGACCCGCCGGCGGGCCGAGCCCGTGGCCACCACCGAGCCGGTGGGGAGGGAGTCGAGGCGACCGCCGACCAGGGCGTCACGGGGGTCGCCCCGCTCGGGCAGGGCGGCCAGCACCAGATCGGGTACGGACAGCTCCTCGGAGGAGGGCAGGTCCTTGGCCGAGTGCACGGCGGCGTCGGCCTCGCCCCGCACCACGGCCGCCTGCACCTCCTTCACGAAGACGCCCTGGCCACCGAGCTGCTCCAGGGGGACGTCGGTGCGTCGGTCGCCCATGGTCTCCACCACCACCAGAGTGGAAGGGGTGCCCACCGCGTCGAGCAGCGCGGCCACTCGGCGGGCCTGCCACAGGGCCAGGGGCGAGCCCCGCGTAGCCAGGCGGAGGGGTATCGGGGACATCACGGCGCGGTCGGCCCGGCCACCGGCTAGAGGTCGAAGAGGGTTCGGAGTGCCTCGACGAGCCGTTCGCCACGGGGCGTGCCGGCGGCATCCTTCAGCGCCACGGTGGGCTGGTGGAGGAGCTTGGCCACCATGGACCGCGTGACGGCGTCGACCTGCTCCCACTGGGCGTCGCTGAGCTCGGACCGTCGGGCCCGCTGACGGTCGAAGGCCGACAGGCGGGCGTCCTCGACCCGGGACCGCAGGGCCGACACGATGGGGGCGGCGTCGCGGGCCCGGGACGCCACCCGGTAGCGCTCCACCTCGTCGGTGACGATCCGGTTGGCTCCCACCACTTCGTCCTGACGGCCGGAGAGGGCGTCCGCCACCGCGGCCCGGAGGACATCCATGTCCAAGAGCACCAGGCCCGGGAGGTCACCGGCGGCGGGCTCCACGTTGCGGGGCACCCCGAGGTCCACGACCAAGAGCGGGCCCTCGGCGGTGCGGGCGGCCACGGCCGATTCGAGCAGGGCCCGATCGATGATGGGGAGGGTGGTCCCCACCGAGGTGAAGACCACGTCGGACGAGGACAACAGAGGACCGAGGTCGTCCAGCGGCTCGGCCCGCACCCGGTCGGCCAGGGCGTCGGGCAGTCCGGCCACCACGGCCTCGGTGCGATCGGCCGTACGATTGGCGATGACCACGGCGGTGGCACCCTGGCCGTGCAACGCCTGGGTCACCCCCTCGCCCATCTCGCCGGCTCCCACCACCAGGACCCGGGCCCCGTCGAGACCGCCGGAGCGTCGCCGCGTGGCCAGGGCCACCGCTCCGTGGGACAGGGAGGTGATGCCCCGGGCGATGGCCGTCTCGGAACGGACCCGCTTGCCCGTCTCCACGGCGTGACGGAAGAGGGCCCCGAGCACCGGCCCGGACACCTGCTCGGCCTGGGCCTTCTCCCAGGCCCGACGGACCTGGCCGAGGACCTCGGACTCCCCGAGCACGGCCGAATCCAGCCCGGCGGCCACGGTGAAGAGGTGGTGGGTCACGTCGTCGTCGAATCGAATGGTCAGGTGGTCGGCCAGCACGTCCACCGGGCTCCCGCTGATGGTGGCCAGGAACTCCTGCAGTTCGGCCACCCCGTCGTGAAAGCGCTCGACCACGGCATAGACCTCGGTGCGCAGGCAGGTGGAGAGGATGACCGCTTCGGTCAGGTTGGACTGGTCCCGCAGGCGGCCCAGGGCCTTGGGGAGGGCGCCCTCGGTGACGGTCACCCGTTCCAGCAGCTCCAGCGGCGACTGGCGCTGCTCGAGGCCGACCACGATCACCGACATCCGGCCACCACTCCCTCTGTTGCCTGGCGCGCGTGGTGCATCACTGGGTTACAGCCTCCGTCGGGCATGACGTCGTCGGCACCGGTCCACCCCTCAAGCGTAGGCGGGTTGCCACCAGTGTCCCACGGCCACGGGCAGGACACCCCAACATGGCGGGCGCCGAACCCCGCCGCCAGTCGGTGGGTGGTCAGTCGCCTCCGTTGCGGGACAGTCCGATCGAGCGGATCCCCGGCATGCCGGGCACCTCCTCCGAGGAGTCCTCGAGGCGGGCCTGATAGAAGCTCATGACCTGAAGCTCGATGCTCAGGTCCACGTAGCGAAGCAGGACGTCGGCTGGGACCTCCAACACCTGGGGGGCGAAGTTGAGGATGGACCGCACCCCGGCGCTCACCATGGTGTCGGCCGCCCGCTGGGCCACAGAGGCCGGCGTGGTGATGACCCCGATGGCCAGCGGCGACTCGGCGGCGATGGCGGGCAGGTCGTCGGGATGGCGCACCTCGACCCCGTCGACCTGCTCTCCGATGATGGCCGGGTCGGTGTCCAACAGGGCGGCCACGTAGAAGTTGCGGGCGGCGAACCCCTGCGACCGGGCCAGGGCCCGGCCCAGGTTCCCGATGCCGGCGATGACCACCCTCCACTCCCGGTCGAGACCCAGCTGGCGATCGATCTGCTCGATCAGGAAGGCGGCGTCGTATCCCGCCCCTCGGGTCCCGAAGGAGCCGAGGAGGGAAAGGTCCTTGCGCACCTTGGCGGCGTTGACGCGGGCCGAGGAGGCCAGGAGTTCGGACGAGACGGTGACGGTCCCCGACCGCAGCAGCTCTTCGAGGATGCGCTGGTAGACGGGGAGGCGGGCCACGGTGGCCTCGGGGATCCGGCGGGAGGAAGAGCCGGCCGGTGTCGGCTTGGGTCCGGGCGGAGGGGGTAGGTCACGACGTGGCACTGGTCGGATCGTAGGACCGGGGACCGTCAGGCGGAAAGCTGAGACCCAGGAGTGGGCCCCCGGTCCGCCTCGATGCCCACCACGGTCCCGGGGCCGACCAGCCGGAGGGCGAGGGCGGCCGACGCCCGGTCCAGCACCAGGGCGACCCGGCCGTCCGCATCCTCCAGGAGCCCCAACTCACCGGGCCCGAGCTGCCCGAAGGCCTCGACCCACCGCCCGGCCAGGACCCGGCGGTCCCCGTCGGCAGGGGCGGGGTCGACCAGGCCGCCGGCAGGTCGGGTGGGGTCGAGGGTGATCCGGGCCGTCCCTCCGGGCACCAGACCGATCGCCCTCAGGGCCTCGGGGAACAGGTCCAGCTGGGCGTTGCCGAACCCGTCGATCCAGCGGACCGCGGCCACCACCTCCGACGCCGTCGACCCGGGCCGCAGGGACGGTGGGACGCCCGTCGTCCCTGCGGGTACGACCACCAGGGATGCCACCGCCACCGGAGTCCCTAGGGCGTCGACGGGGCCGCCGCTGACCAGGTGGGCGACGGCCGGGGCGAAGACGTCACGACCGTCGAAGGTTCGAGAGGCGGTCCGGACGCCGGCCGGGGAGGGGTCGAGGACGACGGCTCTCACCACGCCCCCGAGCATCGCCGCCAACGGAACCAGCAGTCCGTTGTCCGGTCCCACCAGCCACGTCGGACCACCGGGGGGCACTTCGAGCGCCACGCCCCTCCGGCCGGTGCCTACCCCCGGGTCGACCACGGCCAGCACCACTCCGGGCCCGAGGTAGGGCCCCGAGCGGACCAGCAGGGCCGCCCCGGCCTCGACGTCGAAGGCCGGGACCCCGTGGGAGAGGTCGATGACCGGCACCGTCGGGGCCAGCCGGTGGAGTACGGCATGGACCACACCGACGAACTCGTCGGCGGTGCCGTAGTCGGAGAGGAAGAACACCGCCGGAGTCGGCCCGTCGGACCCGGGCGACCCGATGGCCCCGGGCTCAACCATCGCCGACGGACCGGTTCCCGCCGTTCATCGGGTCAGAGCCGGTCCAGCGCCTTGGCGGCGGTCGCGGCGAACAGGGCGGACGACGCCGTGGGGGACCGCCAGACGAGCACCGTGGCATCGTCGCCCTTGACCCCGAAGAAGACGTCGAGGAAGACGTGCTGGGTCCCGATGGAGAGCTTCATCTCGCCGGCGAACCCGGCGTCACCGGTCGGGAGGTTGACCAGCTGGTGGGTGGCGATGTCGGCCGTCTGTTCGCCCTGGGTGAAGGTGGTCCCGTTGCAGGCCAGAAAGCCGGACTCGATGGAGGACCGCCAACCAGGCACCTGACCGGCGGCGTACGCCGCCACCGTCTGGATGGCGGCGTCGGCCCCGGTCTTCGGTCCGACGAAGACGGCGTTGACCCGGGCCATCGAGCCCTTGGCCCTGACCACGTCGCCCAGGCAGGCCGGTGTGCCGGCCGTGCTGGCGGCGTCGGCCGCCTTGTCCTCGATCCAGCCGGAGAGGAAGTCGGCCAGAGTCAGCAGCTTGGGCCGGAGGGCGACTTGCTGGGCAGTCAGGGTGGTGGTGGTGAGGGGCTTGGTGGTGGTGGAGGACGAGCTGGTAGTAGTACCGCTGCAGCCGGCCAGCAGGGCGCAGGCCAAGCCGGCGACGCAGGCGGCCCTCAGGGTACGGGCCGAACCGATGGGTCGGGCGGTCACCGACCGAGCTGTCGTGAGCGCTCGGTGGCGGCCGCCACCGCCTCGATGAAGGCCGATCGCACCGACTTGAACTCGAGGGTCCGCACCGCCGCAGCGGTGGTGCCGCCGGGAGAGGTGACCGCCGCCCGCAGCGACACAGGGTCGTCGCCCGTCTCGGCCATCATCCGGGCCGAGCCCAGCACGGTCCCCACCACCAGCTGCTGGCTGACCTGTCGGGACAGGCCGGCGGTGACGCCGGCGTCGATGAGCGCTTCGGCCAGGAGATAGACGTAGGCCGGACCGGATCCGGAGATCCCGGTCACCGCATCGAGTTGGCGTTCGGGAAGACGAACCACAGAGCCGACCGAACCCAAGATTCCCTCGGCCCAGTCGAGATCGGTGGACGTGGCCAGGCTGCCGCCGGACATGCCGGCCACCCCTGCCCCGATCAGGGCCGGGGTGTTGGGCATGGCCCGGACCACAACCGCCCCCGGCGACAGGGCATCCTCCAGCCGCACGGTGGAGAGGCCCGCCACGATGGACAACACGCGGGTGATCCCTACCGCGGCCAGGGTGCGGGCCACTCCTTCGGCCACGTCGGGCTTGACGGCCAGCACGGCGGCGTCGGCGGCCACCGGACCCTCGCTGACCAGCAGGCCGGGATGGGCCGCGGCCAAGCTACTGCGCTGACCCTCGTCGGGCTCACTGACCGCCAGGTCCCCCAGCGGGGCCCAGCCACCGGTGATGAGGCCGGCCAGTAGGGCGGAACCCATCTTTCCGCCCCCGACGACCACGAGTTTGGGTGCCATGGTCGAGACGCTACCAGTGGGCCTTCGGCATCCCGGGAGGGGTTGGGGATGTTGGCGGGGGCGCTCCGGTCAGACGGTGGTGGTCCGGTCGGCCGGTGGTCGGCGGCGGTAGCGCCCCTCGTAGCCGATGGCCATGGCCGTGGGGAAGCACTCGTCGGTATAGGCCAGGGACGCTCCCATGATCCGGTCGAGCTCCTCGTCATCCACCCGCTCCACCGGCACCCGTCCCACCAGGTAGACCGCCTCCTCCGGTCCCAGGGCGAACGCCATCCCCAGCAGGTCGGCGTTCTTCTTGAGCAGGTACTCCCAGGTGGCCTCGACGTTGGTCTCGGGGCCCGGCATGAACTGGGTCTCATGGTGGAGGGTGCGCTGGCGGAGGGTCAACCAGACAGTGACGAACTCCTTCTCGTCGCCGCGCAGACGCAGGTACCAGCGCGGCGCCCCGGTCACCGGATCCCCGCCGGCCTGGCGGTCGACGGCCACCAGGGCGGCACCGTCGGCCAGCTCCCGCTCCCCCCAGCGGTCGATGACCGCACAGACGGCCTCCCGCTCGTCGGGGCCGAGTAGGCCGCTCCAGCGATCGGTCACGAGCACTCGACGAGGCGGCCCGCGGTGAGATCGGCGTAGATCTCGGTCAGGAGATGGGCAGCCCGCGCCCAGGTGTAGCGACGGGCCCGCAGGACCGATCCGGTACTCAGGCGTTCGGCCAGCAACGGCTCGGCCAGGATCTGCCGAACCCAGGCGGCGAACGCCTCGGGGACGGGTTCGTCCACCAGGTAGCCGGTGCGACCATGGTCGATGAGGCTGCGGAGCCCTCCGACGTCGGAGGCCACCACCGGGGTGCCGCACGCCGCCGCCTCCAGGGCCACCAGTCCAAACGACTCGGAGCGGCTCGGGACCAGGCAGACATCGCTGGCCCGGTAGAAGGTGGACAGCAGCTCGTGGGGCTGGGGCGGAACGAACACCACCCGGTCGGCCAGTCCCAACTCGTCCACCAGACTCGCCGTGCGGTCGACCTCCACCTCACCCTGCGGACCGCTCGGGCCGCCGACGATGACCAGCCGAGCATCGGGGTGGTCGGGGGTCAGGGCGGCCAGGGCCCGCACGGCCACGGAGACACCCTTCAGAGGTTGGATCCGTCCGACGAACAGCAGCAGGGGGCCGACGCCGTCGAGCCCGAGGGCCCGCCGGGCCTGGCGTCGGTCGCCGGGGCCGAAGAAGGCGTGGTCCACCCCGGGGGCCACGATCCGGATGCGCGACGGGTCGGCCCCGTACAGTTCGGAGATCTGGGCCGCCTCCACCGAGCAGGAGGCCAGCACGGTGTCCGAACACCGGATGATGGCGGCCTCGGCCTCGGCCCGTTGGTGGGGAGCATCGGCCTCCACCTCCTCCGGGCTGGCTTCGGCCTTGACCCGGTCGAGGGTGTGGAAGGTGGACACGAGCGGGAGGTTCAGCCGGTGTTTGATCACGTGACCGGCGATACCACTGAGCCAGTAGTTGGCGTGGACGGCGTCGAAGGGGACGTCCCACTCGGTGCCGAGACCCTCGGAGCCCTGCATCGCCTTGAGCACGCCGTCGGCGAACTCCTCCACCACTGAGGGCAGGGCCTCCTTGGCCATGGGGCTGGGAGGCCCGGCCGAGACGTGGTGGACCCGGAAGCCCGGCTCGATGTCCACCACCGAGGGCAGGTCGTCGGACCAGGCCCGGGTGAAGACATCACAGGCCACACCGGCACGGGCCAGGGCGGACGACAGCTCGCGGACGTAGACGTTCATGCCGCCCCCGTCCCCGGTACCCGGTTGGGCCAGGGGTGAGGTGTGCAGGGAGAGAACAGCCAGTCGCCTCATGCCCCCGGGATCCTACCGGCAGGGACCGGTCAGCCGGCTACCGACGTCGGGCCGTGCCCGACCGGGGCTGGCGCCGGCGCCGGGTCCAGGTAGGGGTCGGTGACTCCTGATCCGCCGGGGTCCGGGATGCTGGCCTGGTCCGATGCCGCCTGGTCATCGTTCTCGTGGCGGAACGAGAGGTAGATCCGGAGCATCGCCTGGCGCTGCTCCTCGGTCAGGTGGTGGTCGTTGAAGATGTGCCGAGACAGGTCGGTGTCCCCGTCGGGGCGCTCGAGGATGCCGGCCTGGACGTAGAGGGTCTCGGCCGAGATGCGCAGGGCCTTAGCGATCTGCTGGAGGATCTCCGCTGACGGGCGCCGCAGGCCCCGCTCGATCTGGCTCAGGTACGGATTGGAGATCCCGGCCAGTTCGGACAGCCGCCGAAGGGAGAGCCGGGCCGAGCTGCGCTGCTCGCGGATGAACGAGCCCAGCTCGTTGACCAGCTGGGCCCCCTCGGTGTGGGCGGGCTCCCTCACCATCGGAGGCCGCTCACTTCAGCAGGCCATCGACCGTGGCGCGTCCTGTCTTGTGCCGGTCGACCAGCTCCGCCTGGAGGGCGTCGATCCGCTCGTGCAGGGCCCGGCGGTCGGCGGACACCCGCGTCTCGATGGCCTCCAACTGTCCGGCGATGCTGTTCAGCTGGTCGACGTCCAGATCGGCGAGCGTTCCGATCTCGTCGGCCCCCAACACGGCATCGAGCTCGGCGGTGAGATCGACTTCTTCGGTGTCCGGGGAGAGCAGTTGGGGCAGGTGGCCCGGTCCGGAGGGCCGGCCCGGTCCCGACGAGAGGATGCCGGGCAGGTCGTTGACCAGGGTCCCGAGGTCGCGAAGGGCGTCCGAGCCGGGGTGCTCCAGATAGGTGTGGACGATGTCGAGCCGGCCCTGGATGAGGCGCCGGAGGTAGGAGAGGGCCACTTCGGCCTCTTGGCACTCGGTGCGCATGGACCGGATATCGGCCAGGCTGGCTTCGGCCATGCCGTCGAGGTAGTTGCTGGTCAGGATACGGACGAGATCGTCCTGGTGGCTGGTCATCACGCCAGATGGTACTCCCCCGACCCGAGTAGAGGGCCGTTCCTCCCCACCGGCGCATACCGGTAGACGGCCCGGCCCACCACGGCTGACCGGGAGACCGGGCCGAACGAGCGGCTGTCGGTGCTGAACTGACGGGAGTCACCCTCGACGTCGAGGGTGCCCAACCGGCGGTCCACCGAACGGACCCGCTTGATCAATATCCGGTCCGGTCGCCGCGGGTCGTGGAGGGCCACCACGTGCCCCGGGCCGGGGCGGAGGGGCGACCACCAGGGGACGCGCAGCACCACCAAGCGGTCGCCGGGGAGCAGGGCCGGGACCATCGAGGACCCGACCACCTCCACCCGTCGGATCGGGTGGTAGCGGAGGAGGGTCAGCGCCCCGGCCAGAGCCATGCACAGCCATGCCACCTGTCCCCAGCGCCACACGGCCGGGTCGACGGTCCCCATCAGGCGCGGAGCTCCGGCCACCGGAGACCCCTTGTCCGGGGATCGGCGAACCTGGGTAAGGTGAGCGGAGAGGACGCCATGTCCCAGTCTGCACCAGAGAGAAGTCCAGCCACACCCGCAGTTCAGTTACCGAGTACCTGTACCCCGAAGAAGGAGTCATGCCCATGCGCCTCGTAGACCAGCTGCTCGCCACCATCGACCGAGTGTCTGCCCCCCGGACCGTCCACGCCCACTGTGACCTGCCCTGTGGCGTCTACGACCCGGCCCAGGCCCGCATCGAGGCCGAGTCGGTAAAGGGAACCATGGCCAAGTACAACGACTCCGACGACGAGGCCTTCAAGACCCGGGCCATCGTCATCAAGGAGGCCCGGGCCGACATGGTCAAGCAGCACCTGTGGGTCCTGTGGACCGACTACTTCAAGCCCGAACACCTCGAGAAGTACCCCAACCTGCACGACCTGTTCTGGAAGGCCACCAAGAAGGCCGGCGAGGCCAAGAAGACCAACGATGTAGCGGTGGCCGACGACCTGCTGGCCCAGATCGCCGAGATCGACAAGATCTTCTGGGAGACCAAGAAGTAGTTGGGGGTCAGCTACCCCATCTGACGTGCGATGGAGGTGCTGCTTGGGTCCTCCAGCGGTGAGACGTCCCCGAGCGAGTCAGCGTGGTCTCGATGACAGTTCGCGTTCGGTCCTCTTCCCTGGGCCAAAGGTGGGCAAGTTCCTCAGGGTCACCACGGCACTCCGATGCATCAAGACCGCCTGGACTGCTCACACGAATGATCTTCCGGCGATGAGCGCGCTCTCATCAATTGGCCAGAAGTCATGAGTGCTCATGTCAGAGTTCGCCCTTGTTCTGCCTCACCTCCAGATCCTCTGCCGGCCCGGGTCGGTCCGGAGTCGGACCGGGTCGGAACGCGAGGGCTCGCGCGTGCCCGAAGATCTGGTAGCGGCCCTAGAGGCAGTTCATCTGCACCGCAAAGGTGGCCGAGGTCGTGATCGTTCCCTGGACGGTGAAGGTAGTGATCGTTCGCCACCAGATCGGAGCGCATGTGGCCTTCGGCCTCTGCACCAGCGCTCGTGCCCCAGATCCCGTCCGGACCATGCACGTGGAGTTATGCCAGAAGTTGACTCCGTTCTTGGAGTACTCGAGGCAGGTGGAGAGCGGAATGAGTACCGAGATTGGGTCCGGGTTGCAAACCGATTCCCCCACCACCTTGGCGTGGACTCCGTGACGGACCTGGACCGCATCGAGGGTCAGCAACTGGCTGCATGCGAGCGGTGGTCTCGGCGTTCGGGCCGAAGGCGGGATCGGAACAGATGCACCGGCTGGGGCCAAGACAAGAACCGATGTCGACGGGGGAAGGGCACCGGCCTCTCCGGTGCTGGCAACCGACACCACTGTCACGGCCACGAGAGCGGTGGCAGCGACGACGAGTTTGCGAATGGTCCGCATGGTTCCTCCTAGGCAGGTAGAAGGCCCCTCCGGGTGACACCGTAGGCCCACCAAGATCCGAATGCTCAGGACGCGAGGGAATAGACCCTCCGATCCCATTCAGAATCGAGCACTCCTCTATTGAGCGAGTGGATAGGTCAGACACGGCACGACCAAATGGCTATCGCCGCACCGGAGCCATCATCAGGGCAACAGCGTGCTCAGGCGCTAGACATGTCGCATGGGAATCGTCCTCGTCCTACTCGTCCTCGCCCTGGTCTTCGGGGTAGTGGGCTTCTTTCTGCACGTTCTTTGGATCGTGGCGGTAATTCTGTTCGTCGTATGGCTGGTCGGCGTGGTCACCGGCGTTGGCCGGAAGTCCAAGTCCTGAGCGACGTTTGCCGGTGACGCCCGGGCATCGATCCGTCTCGATGTCGTCCCCCGTGCACCATCACCGACACCATCGAGCCGTCGCACCCGACCGGGCGACCAATCTCCTTCAGCGTCAGGCCCTTCGCTCGGAGCCTGAATGCAAGCTGCTTCTGTTCTCGCGACAATCGTGAACCCACACGGGACCTCCTGATCGATCAACCCATCATGGTCAGATCACGAGATCGTTGCGGTGACCCCTTGAAAGCGCCGACTCCAATCGTCGCAGGGCTTCCACATTTCGGAGATGGATCGCCGGCTCGAACACTGGGGCTGCCATCCGAGCCAGAGCGGGAGAGCTCGGCCACTCCCTCATCACCACCGCCGTTCCCCCGTCAGATGGCCGCAGGATCATCTCGATTTGCGCCCGGCCCAAAGGTCTAAGTCTGGCCTCGAGTACGAGGCGTCGGCCTTCGTCACACTCCAAGACGGCGGTGTTGTCCCGGAGATGGAACGGCCACACACCCACTGTGTGATGGAATTTGGATCCCACCGCCGGCCACTCGGGGTCCACGGCGCGCACCCGCTTGGCCCCGACGACCCAGTCTGCATACTTTCGACCGTCCGCCAGCAGGGCCCAGACGTCGGTATCCGCCATCGGAACGAAGCGTGTGGTTTCAGCCATCCTCGTTCCCTACCCACTAGTGGACCGTTCACTCCCCACCATCGGATTCCGACCACATTCGACACTCGTCATGCTCTGGCGCCTGCTCTCGACCCGACTCAGCCCGCCGTCAACCGTCGGGGTTCACCGCCTCCGATTCGCATCGGATCCAACGACAGTCGGTTTTCGAAAGGGTTCTACCGGGTATGGGTGTTTCCGACGTTCCCACCCCCCCAAACTCGTACGAGCTTCAGAAAGCGGTGCTCCGATGGCAGCAACAGGTTCGCAGAAGTCACGTCCGACTCCGGGTCGCTCGACCACCAACTCATCGAAGGATGCACTCACCGTGTTGAAGGCCGATCACCAGGCGGTGGAGAAGCTCTTCAAGAGGTTCGAGCAATCCGGGGATCGCGCCTACAAGACGAAGCGGGCGTTGGTCGACCAGATGATCACCGCGTTGTCCAACCATGCCTTCATCGAAGAGCAGGTCCTGTACCCCGCAGCCCGAAACGAAGTCGCCTGCGCCCGAAGCGATGTGCTGGAGGCCATGGAGGAGCACCACATTGTCAAATGGCAACTTCAAGAGCTACTGGACCTCGAACCGGACAATGAGCGGTTTGTGGCCAAGGTCACCGTGCTCACCGAGAACGTACGCCACCACGTCAAAGAAGAGGAGGGGGAGCTCTTTCCTCTGCTGCGATCGAAGCTGGATCGCCGCCGCCGGCTCGAATTGGGGGCCGAGCTCGAAGAGGCCAAGCGCAGAGCCCCTTCGCACCCCCATCCGCGAGTCCCCGTTGGTCCACCCGATCATCTGCTGCCCGACGCGGTGACCTCGGTCATCGACCGGGCAAAAGATGCGGTGAAAGCGGTGCGATCGGCGTCGTAGCCTCCAGCCTCACCCGCTGGCGTAGCAATAGTCGGGGGCCCAGGCTCCTGCGAACCCAAGTCACAAGCTGGCGCAGGTCTGCCTGCGCCATCGCTATCCCTTGAGGGTCACGACGGCCGGAACGGTGTCCGACTCCTGAATCCCCGAAGGCACACCGGTCGGATCGTTGATGAAGGCCGCCCCCACCTCCCAGCCGCTCTCAGACGCCTGGAAAGGCCCGAAGGTGAAGCTGGACTTCAAGACGCCCCGCTTCGTCGTGGTGTTCGTTCCCGAGCATGTATGGAAGCTGGAGCCGTCCGGGGACCGCACGACCCACAGCACCGTCAACGCACCCGTGGCGGATGCTCTGAACGTAAAGGACGCTCCCACGGCGAGCCGTTTGCTGGGGGGATTGTGCACGATCACCGGAGGCGGCTCATTGGTGGCTCCCGCCATGTCGGCGCCAACCAGGAGACTCCCCACTGTCAACCCCAGACCGAGCATGGTCACCACGGCCATCTTGTACGACCTCATCGGCTGCTCCTCCTCCGTCGTGGCCCCCATACTCCTTCGGGCCACGCCCATTCCACACCCCTTCAGGGCCCTGAGCAACGCCGTTGTGCCCACGGGCGGCCGGGGTTGGAACTCCCCCTACCTCGGAGGACGGTCCCACCCGGCCCGGGCGGCGCGGGCCAGGAGCATCTTCTTCTCTCGAGTGTTGCGGGTGAGGGAGGCTGCCCGTTCGAACTCTGCGCTCCCCTCCTCCGGCCGACCCAGTCGCTCGAGCAGGTCGCCGCGCGCACTGGGCAGCCACGGATAGCCCCGCAGCGCCGGATCCCCGGCCAGGGCGTCCACCAGTCGGAGACCGGCCCCCGGACCCTCGGCCATCGAGACGGCCACGGCTCGGTTGAGCTCCACCACCGGCGAGGGGGAGAGGACCATCAGTCGGCCGTAGAGCAGGGCGATCATGGCCCAGTCGGTGTCCTCGTAGCGGACGGCCCGGGCGTGGCAGGCCGCGATGGCCGCCTGCACCGAGTACGGACCGTCGCCGGCCGACAGCAGCGCTTCGAGCCCACGGCGGATGAGCATCCGATTCCACCGGGCGCGGTTCTGATCGGCCAGCAGCACCGGCTCCCCGTCGGGTCCGGTCCGGGTGGCCACGCGGGAGGCCTGCAGCTCGAGGAGGGCGGCCAGGCCGTGGACCTCGGTCTCCTCGGGCATGAGACCCTCCAGGATCCGCGCCAGCCGTAGGGCGTCCTCGCACAGGGCCGGGCGCACCAGGTCATCACCGCTGGTGGCCGAGTAGCCCTCATTGAAGATCAGGTAGATGACCTCGAGGACCGACGACAACCGGGCCGAGCGGTCGGGTCCGTGGGGAACCTCGAAGGGCACCGCGGCCCGGGCCAGCGTCCGCTTGGCCCGGACGATGCGCTGAGCCACGGTCGGCTCCGAGACCAGGAAGGCCCGGGCGATCTCCTCGGTGGTCAACCCGCCCACCAGGCGCAGGGTGAGGGCGATGCGGGCCTCCGACGACAGGAGCGGGTGACATGCGGTGAAGACGAGCCGGAGGAGGTCGTCGTCGATCTCGTCGGCGTCGGTCGCCTCGGGCTCAGGGACATCGTCCAGTGACCGGCCCACCTCGCCCAGTTTGCGGGCGTAGTTGTCCCTCCGACGGATCAGGTCGATGGCCCGGTGCTTGGCCGTGGCCATGAGCCAGGCGCCCGGGTTTTCCGGCACGCCCGACTTCGGCCACACCTCGAGGGCCACCACCAGGGCATCCTGGGCCAGCTCCTCGGCGATGCCGACATCCCGCACGATCCGGGTCACCCCGGCGATGATCCGGGGGTACTCCATGCGGACCACGGCCTCGACCGCGTCACTCTCCCTCGATGACGTCACCACGTACCATCACACCAGCCGGCCGGCCGCGGAGCAACCGCCCGACTCAGGACCCGGCGATCTCGCGCAGTTCGGCGCTGACCGCCCCCGAATCGTCGTGACACCGGAGGAACCGCTTGGTCCACTCGAGCGCCTCGGCCTTGTCCTTGCACTGCATGATGGCGTAGCCGCCCACCACCTCCTTCGTCTCAGTGAACGGACCGTCGGTGTACGTCAGGTCCCCCCCGGACCAGGTGACCCGGGTGCCGGCGGAGGTCGGGGTGAGCCCGGCAGTGTCCAGCATGACCCCGGCCTTGGTGATCTCCTCGAAAAGAGCGCCCATCTTGGCCTGGAGTTCGGGGCTGGGGGCCACGGACGGGGCGTTCTGCTCATCGATCCGGATCATGCTGAGATAGCGCGGCATTGGGGACTCCTCGGTTCGGGGGGCAGGGACGGTCCCTGCCTCACACAAGTTGCGTCGAACGGGGGGCGGTCGGATCGACACCTCCCGGAACATTCCTGGCCGTAGCCGGCCCCGCCGCCGTCAGGCGCCGACGCTAGGCCAGGGCCGGGGTGCGGGTATCGGCCCCCGACCGCAGGACACGACCGGGCAGGGCCCCGGTGAATCGACCGTCGGTCACCACCTCGGTCCCGTTGACCAGGACGTGGCCAATGCCGGTGGCCTCGGCGTACAGCCGGCTGGCCCCACCGGGCAGGTCGTCCCGAGTCCGGAGCGGTCCCGGCGCGATCCGTTCGGGGTCGAAGACCACCAGGTCGGCCCAGCATCCCTCGGCGACCCGGCCCCGGTCGGTGAGCCCGTAGAGACGGGCGGGCACCTCAGTGAGCAGGTGGACCGCCTCCTCGAGGGAGATCAGCTGGCGCTTCCGCACCCCCTCACCCAGGAGCGAGGTGGAGTAGACGGCACCGCACATGGTGTCCAGGTGGGCGCCGGCGTCCGAACCTCCTACCACGGCGCGGGGATCGCGCCACACCTCGGCACGCGCCTTCCAGTCGTCGTCGGACTCGGGGATGGGCACGGCAAATCCGGTGCGCAGCCGGTCGGCCACCATCAGGCGGCACATGGCGTCCCAGGGGTCCATCCCCCACTCGGCGGCGATCTCGCCCACCGTCCGGCCCTCGAATCCTCGCTGCTCGGGGGCGAACGTCTCGGCGATGACCAGCCGGGCCCAACCGGCCAGGTACCGCAGCACGCCGGCCTCGTCGGACTGGGCCCGCTCGTCCATGGCCCGCCGCACCTCGGGGTCGGACAGCGCGGCCATGCGGTCGTCGATGGAGGTGGCGAAGAACTCCCGCCACCCGGGTAGGCCGTCGAGGATGGCCCCGTGCTCGAAGGACAGGCGCAGGGACATGGTGTGGGGCAGGGTCAGCGCCACCACCTGGCCTCCGGCCGCCGACGCCGCCGTGGACGCCTCCAGCTGGTGGGCGGTGCCCTCGGTGTTGCCGGCCGTCACGGCCAGCACGTTCCAGTTCACTGGCCGGCCGGACAGCAGCGAGATGCGCGTCAGCAGTTCGACCTCGTCGTCGCTGAAGCCGTTGAGGCAGCCGGGCACGATCATCTCGATGGTGGTCCCCGGGTGGTCGGCGACCGCGGCGGCCAGTCGCTCGAGCTCACCGATGGTGGCCGAGCGGGACGGCACGGGCTGGCCCTCACCGTCGTTGTGGGTCGGCGCTCGCGAGGTTGAGAAGCCCATGGCCCCTTCCGACAGGGCCCGGTGCAGTGCCTCCTCCATGCCGGCCAGCTGCTCCTCGTCGGCCTCGTGGCCCACGGCTTCCTCTCCCATCACCGACCGCCGGAGGGTGGAGTGACCGACCAGGAAGCCGGCGTTGACCCCGATGTTCCCGTCCAGCCGGGCCAGCCACTCACCGAACGATCCCCACTTCCAATCCAACCCGGCTTGGAGTGCGGTCAGGGGCATCCCCTCCACCCGGGCCAGCATGCGCGACAGATAGTCGGCGTGGTCGGGGCCGGCCGGGGCCAGCGAGAACCCGCAGTTGCCCCCGAAGACGGTGGTCACTCCGTGCAGGGGCGACGGGCTGGCGGTGGGGTCCCAGAACAGCTGGGCATCGTAATGGGTGTGGATGTCCACGAAGCCGGGGGCCACCACGCAGCCCTCGGCGTCGATGACCCGTTCGGCGTCCTCGGTGATGGCTCCCACCGCCACCACCCGGCCGTGGCGCACGCCCACGTCAGCCCGGTAGCCCGGTGCTCCGGTGCCGTCCACCACCAGTCCTCCCCGGAGGATCAGATCCATCATCGGGGCCCCGACCGCCGGACGCGGGGCCGGGTGAGGGCGGCCATCCCCTCGACCCCTAGTTCGAGACCCAGACCTGACTGACCCCATCCCCCCATGGGGGCGAGGTGGTCCATGGCCGCCATCCCGTGGGCGTTGACCCACACCGTTCCCGCAGCTAACTGCCGGGAGACCGAGTCGGCCTGGTCGAGGTCGTCGCTCCACACCGAGGCGCAGAGTCCGAAGGGCGTGTCGTTGGCTGCCGCCACCGCACCCTCCACGGTGTCGTACGACAGGACGGGGAGGGCCGGGGCGAACTGCTCCTCCCTGACCAGCGGGGTATCGGGATCAGGGTCAATGACCAGGGCCGGCGAGACGCGCCACCCGTGGCCGGGGTCGATAACCGTGGCCGGACGGACCACCTCGGTGGCCCCGATGGCGGCCAGGGCGATGAGATCCTCCACCCGGTCATGGGCCGCCTCGGTGTGCACCGGTCCCATGGTCACGTCGTCGTCGAGCCCGTCTCCCACCACGGCCCGGGACAGCGCAGCCACCAGGGCGTCCCGCCACTCGGCACGTCGGGGGCGGGGCACATAGAGCCGTTTCACGGCCATGCACACCTGGCCCGAGGTGGCGAAGGCGGCCTCCAGCAGCCGGGTGGCCAGGTCCTCGGTGGGCTCCAGGTCGGGGGCCACGATGGCCGGGTCGTTCCCACCCAGCTCCAGTACGGCCGGGCGGAGATGAGGGGCGCAGGCGGCCAGGACGGCGCGGCCGGCGGAGACGCCGCCGGTGAAGGACACCATGTCGATGCCCGGGTGACCGACCAGAGCCGCCCCGAGGGCCGCCGACGGGCCGTTCAGCGTGTTGAGCACCCCCGGCGGGAGACTCTGGGCGATGGCCCCGGCCAGAGTCAGCACCGCGCCCGGGCAGGTGGGCGGGGCCTTCACCACCACGGTGTTTCCGCACAGGAGGGCAGGGATGATCTTGTTGCCCATTACCGCGGCCGGCCAGTTGAAAGGCAGGATGGCCGCCACCACGCCGTGCGGGAGTCGCTCGATCACGGTGCCACCCACCCGACGAGGCTCGAGGGACTCCGCCACCAACGGGGCCAGGGCCCCGACCATCCCGGCCGTGGTGGCCAGGTCGAACAGAGACTCCACCTTGATCTTGCCGTGCTCCCGGGTCAGGAGGGCCGACGTGGCCTCAAGGTCCATGACCTCCAGGGCCCGTTCACCGGCGGCCTGCACCATGGCCAGGCGGGCCTCGTAGCCGAGGGCCGCCCAGGCCGGCTGGGCCGAGCGGGCCGCGACCACGGCGCCGTCCAGCTGCTCCGGCGAAGCCGACGGCGCGGCCAGGACCACCTCGTCGGGATGGGCCGGGTTCATCACCGGATACGTGCCGTCCCCACCGGCCACCATCGAAGCGCCGATGGCCAGCGTTACGGTCCGGTCCTCCGTCACGAGTGCCACTGTGGACCTCCCCCAGGTCGCGCCCCGGCATCCGAGGCACCCCCGACGCTAGCCTCGGCGGCCGTGACGAGCACTCTGCTGCCGGACCCCGAGCCCCGGGCCATGGTGGCCCCGGTGATCTCTGTGGACGACCACCTGATCGAGCCGCCCGACCTCTTCGACGGGCGGATGCCCGGTGGGCTGGCCGACCGGGCCCCCGCCATTCACGAGGACACCGATGGGGCCCAGTCATGGCAGTTCGAGGGCCGGTCCTACCCGAACGTGGGGCTCAACGCCGTGGTGGGACGGCCCCGAGGCGAATGGAGCATGGAGCCGGCCCGCTTCGACGAGATGCGGCCGGGGTGCTTCGACATCGGGGCCCGGGTGGCCGACATGGACATCGCCGGCATCTGGGCCTCCTTGTGCTTCCCCTCGCTGGTGGCCGGGTTCTGCGGCGCGGTGTTCTCCCGGGCCGAAGACCCTGAGTTGGGATTGGCCTGCACCCGGGCCTGGAACCTCTGGCACCACGAGGTATGGGCGGGCACCCACCCCGAGCGCATCATCCCGCTCCAACTGCCCTGGCTGGCCGATCCGGACCTGGGCGCCGCCGAGGTGCGGCGCAACGCCGAGCGGGGATTCCGGGCGGTCAGCTTCCCCGAGTTCCCCTCCCAACTAGGCCTCCCTTCCATCTTCACCTCCCACTGGGACCGGTTCTTCCAGGCCTGCGAGGAGACCGAGACCGTGGTGTGCCTGCACACCGGGGCCTCGTCGTGGGCCCCGCTCCCCTCCCCCGACCCGCCGTTCGAGCTCCTGCCCACCGTGTTTCCGGTGAATGCCCTCCTGGCTGCGGCCGAGTGGGTGTGGTCAGGAGTCGCCGTCCGCTTCCCCGGACTGGCCGTGGCGCTCTCGGAGGGTGGCATCGGTTGGGTGCCGATGCTCATGGACCGGCTGGACTACGTCCTCAATCACTCGGCGTCAGGCACTGAGCATCCGACCTGGACCTCCGACCTCCGACCGAGCGAGGTACTGGGGAGGAACTTCTGGTTCTGCACCATCGACGACCCGTCGGTGGTTCCGGTACTCGACCGCATCGGCCGGGACCACGTCATGGTGGAGAGCGACTACCCCCACGCCGACTCGACCTGGCCGGACACCCAGGCGGTGCTGCAGGCCACCTTCGGCCACCTCCCCGAGGGCCAGCTCCGCCAACTGGCCTCGGGGAACGCCGCCCGGCTGTTCCGCCACCCACCACCACCGACGTCCGACTGGCGGAGCCCTCCACCGTCGGCCCGGGAAGCCGGCTCAGGCGTCGGGGAACTCCTGGATCGACCACGGTGACGACTCCGGCCCGGCGGGTGGGTCCGCCACCCCGGAGTGGGGCGGGTCAACGGCCTCCACCGTGGCCGGCGGTCCGGAGTCACCGGCCTCGCAGATAGAACAGTCGAGAGCGGTGGGTCGCTCGGACAGCCGGGCATCGTCGATGGGCCCGCCACAGCCACGGCACGCCCCGTAGGTGCCCTCGTCCAGTCGGGTGAGGGCCGCCTCCACCTCGTCGAGGAGCCGGTCCACTTCGTCGATGGTGACGGCAGTGGCATCCGGCTCCGGCTCGACACTGACGGCGGCGGCGGGAGGCCCAGCCGGTCGGATGGGTGTGACGACATCGGTGTCCATATCGGGCAGCGTACCTGCCGCCACCCCGACCACCCGTAAGGTGAGACCGTGGCCCCGACCCCCCCGTCCCACGTCGACCGGAGGCATGCCGCCGCCGATCCCCTTGCCTCCCTGGTCGGGTCGGGCCTGCTTGTTCCGTGCCTGAACGGCACCGAGCGGCCGGCCGTGGAACTCGACCAGGCCGCCTCCACCCAGGCCCATCCTGCCGCCGTGGCCCGGGTGGAGGAGTTCCTCCCCTGGTACTCGAGCGTGCACCGGGGTGCCGGCTTCCGATCCCGACGGGCCACTGCGGCCTATGAGGACGCCCGTCGGGCCGTCCTCACCTTCGCCGGTCGTGACCCGGACGGATCCGACGTGGCCATCTTCTGCCGGAACACTACCGAGGCCCTCAACCATCTGGCCTACCGACTGCGGCTCTCCCCCGACGACGTGGTGGTCACCACGGTGGTCGAGCATCACGCCAACCTGCTCCCCTGGGGCCGGGTGGCCACCCGTCGCTACGTGGAGTGCACCGCCGCCGGGACCTTCTCGGTGGAGGCGGTGGCCGAGGCCCTGGATGCCGGGCCCACCCCGCCAGCCCTGCTGGCCGTCACGTCGGCCTCCAATGTGACCGGGTGGCTGCCGCCCATCGAGGCCATCATCGAAACCGCCCATCAGCGGGGGGTGCGGGTGGTGGTGGACGCCGCCCAACTGGCCCCCCACCGCCCCCTGCCGGCCACCGCCGACTTCGTGGCCTTCAGCGGGCACAAGCTGTACGCCCCCTTCGGCTCCGGCGCGCTCATCGGACCGCGCTCCCTGTTCGAGACAGGCGACCCCTTTCTGGCCGGCGGTGGTGCCGTGGACCTGGTGGGACTGGACGAGGTGGTGTGGACGTCGCCGCCCGACCGCGAGGAAGCCGGTTCGCCCAACGTCATCGGGGCGGTGGCCCTCCACGCCGCCATCGACGCCCTCGGGGCCGTCGGGTGGGATGCCGTCGTGGCCCACGAACAGGAGCTGGCCGGACGGCTGGCTGCTGGCCTGGGCGCCATCGACGGGGTTCGGCTCCTGGGACCCCTGGGGTCGCAGATCGGGGGCACCGCCGACGGGCCGATAGAGACGCTGCCGGTGGCCGCCTTCACGGTCGAGGGTATACACCACGCCCTGGTGGCCTCCCGGCTCAGCGCCGAGTACGGGGTGGCCGTGCGCCACGGGTGCTTCTGCGCCCATCCTTATGTGGTCCGCCTCCTCGGCCTCTCCGAACAGGTGGTCCACGACTACCGGGACGAGGTGCTGCGGGGCGACCACCGCAACGTCCCCGGGGCGGTGCGCGCCAGCGCCGGGCTCGGCAGCTCGGGCCGGGACATCGAGGCCCTGGTGGATGCGGTGGCTGATCTGGCCGGTGGCGCCCCTCCCCCCGTCCCCTACGAACAGGACCCGGGTACCGGTGACTATTTCCCCGTCACTGACCTGCCCGGCTGGCGAGGGGCCGGCGAGGAGCCGGGCGCCGCCTGCTCCAGGGGTTGAACGTTCCCTCCGTCAGGCCTCGGAGTCCGGTGGCCGCTCGAGCACGGTGAACCGCACGGTGCGACGGATGGTGAACCCCAGGGCCTGGTAGAGGCGGATGGCGTTGGTGTTGCCGCCAGCCACATGGAGGAAGGGGACCTCGCCCTCATCGGTGATGGACGAAGCCACGGCAGCTATGAGGAGCTCGGCGAGACCTTGGCGGCGGTGGTCCGGGTGGGTGGCCACGGCGCTGATCTCGGCAAAGCCCGGTGGACGCATCCGTTGGCCGGCCATGGCCACCAATCGCCCGCCCCTGCGCACTCCGACGTAGCCGCCGAACTCGATGGTGCGGGACGAGAACGGACCGGGGCGGGCCGAGGCCACCAGGTCCAGCAGAGCGGGGACGTCGGACTCGGCCAGCGCCTCCACCCGGTCGGAAGGCCGGCCCCGCCGAGTTGGGACCGGCCGGTCGAGACCGTTGGGTCCCCCGACCATCTGGACCCCGGAACTCGACCACGACTCGGTCCATCCGACGGGAGGAGCCGCCGTGACGTCATCGGTCGTGACGACGGCCACCGCCCCATGCGAGCCGGTGAGGTCGGCCAAGTCGGCCCAGTCCGCCGGCGTCGGAGGCCCCTCGAAACCGGCGAACGGCGAGACTTCCGGAAGGAACCTCGAGGCCCGGCCCCGTGTCACGGCCAAGGAAGCCTGAGGGCCCTGAATGGCCCACCAGATCGGATTGTCCAGCTCCATCGACGTCGCTGCTCCTCTGGCCGGCCTACACGGGATGGGCACCAGGGACAGTACCGGTCGTCGGAGCACCTGGGATCGACCCGATACGCTCCTCGTCGGGCCGTTAGCTCATCGGGTAGAGCAGGGGACTTTTAATCCCAAGGTGGCGAGATCGAGACTCGCACGGCCCACCAGTTCAGAGGTGGTTTTTGCCCTCGTCATACCCTCCAGATAGCCTAAACCTCGATCCACCGAAGAACGCCCTGAACGAGCACCAAATGGGTTGAGTGGCGATGCGGTGGGCTGAACAGCTTCACCGATTCCCTGAACCGCAGGAAGGGCGTGCGGAACCAGGACTCCTTGTCATTGCGTTCGATTGTCAGCGCCGTCCAGCGGTTGTCTGCGGTGCGCCG
>JBBQWW010000028.1:0-36668 GCA_038210245.1 Acidimicrobiales bacterium | reverse complement strand
GTTGGATCCAGGCTCGCTTCAACCAACGCGTGGAGGGCCGCCACATGGTGCAGGCCGGCATGACCCTTGTCCTAATCGGGGTGGGCGGCATGCTCGCCGTCCTACGCCCGGGGGTACCGGTGGGCGTGGCCGTGGTGGCGTGGTCGGTGGCCGGTCTGGGTATGGGCCTGGCTTATGCACCACTGAGCCTGATGATGCTGCGAGAAGCACCCAGGGGGCGGGAGGGTTGGGCAGCCGCCTCGCTCAACCTCTCCGATGTCCTCGGGTCGGCCCTGGGCGTGGGCCTCGGTGGTGCCGCAATCGCCATAGGATCCGACCGGGGGTGGGCGTTGTCGACCGGGGTAGCGGTGGCCTTCGCCCTCCCGGGCGCCGTGGCTGTGCTGGGTCTGGTCCTTAGCGGCCGGCTGCCACCGCGACCTCCGGCCACTCTAGTAACTAGCCCATAAGTGCCTGGTTGAGGACGGCTCGATAACCGCCATCAACCCGGCGTTCGGGGTCATCCTTCACCTGGCAACTGTGGGCAGGTCCCGATGGTCTGGCAGGGTCGTGCCACGGACAAACGAGCTGCAGAACTGCTGAACTACTGGACATGAAGGACGTTCTGTATCGCTCGACAGGTCCAGAAGACTTCACCTTTCTGGCGACCATGCTTGGCGAGGCCGCGGTCTGGCGCCCTGACAAACCAACGCCGACCGCCGACCAGGTGCTAGCCAATCCACGCTATTCGATGTATCTCGCTGGATGGCCGAGGCCAGGCGATTATGGACTGATTGCAGAACAAGGAACACCGGTGGGCGCGGCTTGGTATCGGACGTACACCAAGGCGAGCCATGGCTACGGCTTTGTCACCGAAGAAATCCCCGAACTGTCGATCGCAGTCATGGCGGCCCATCGGCACGAAGGGATTGGTCGTCGGCTCCTGGTCGACCTCATCAACGCCAGTAATAGCCAGGGCTATGCAGCGCTGAGTCTCAGCGTGGCAGAGGCGAATCCCGCGCGCCGCCTCTATGAGTCAGTGGGCTTCGTCCCCGTGGAAACGCACGGATCATCCTGGACAATGGTCCGATACGCCGTTTGACAACGGTGACCCTCAACCGGCGTTCTGGGCGATATGGAGGTTGCATTGTTCGTTCACCGATGTTACGCCGTGTTCAGGAGTCAATGTCTCTGATGGAGGTGCACTGTGAGAATACCGAGAGTTGCCGTCGTCTCGGGTGTGTTGGCCCTGGTGGTCGCCATGAGCGTGCTCCCGGTGCAGGTTGCGAGCGCCAAGTCCTGGAGCACGACGGTCCTTATTCCGACGGACAACTACGCCGTCTCGGGTACCTCGCAGCTACTCGACGCCGCGGCCTCCTCGGGGGCGAGCCAGGTGCGCTACCAGATTACAGGGGGCAGCCTGACCGATTCGGTGATCGCCACGGCCACGCCGACCTACTACGGCTGGCTCGCACTGTGGAACACGACCACGGTGGCCAACGGCAGCTACAGCCTCCAGAGCGTCGCTTCGTACGGACGAAGAGCCAATGTGACGAGTCCGGCCGTCACCATCACCGTGAACAACGCGCCGCCGAACACCGTCGTACTGATTCCAGTGAGCGGGGCCACCATGGATACCACCAACATGGTTGTGTGGGATGCGGTTGCCTCGCCGGGAGTCACCACGGTCTCGTTCGTGGCGACTGCCAGCCCTCCGGGGTTTGGAACGGAGACGTACGCCGCCACCCCTACCATTTACGGCTGGATCGCCATCATCTCCACGGGGGGTCCGCCTTGTAGCGGCTGCAACCCCTTTCCGGTGCCTCTCTCAATACAGAGCGTTGCCACCTATACGGGCGGGGTGAGCGGAACGAGCCTGCCTGTCAACGCAACGCTCATCCTTCACCTGCCTGTTGGATTCTGAAGCCGCGACTGCCTCCGCCTCAACGTGCTCGGATCGTTGAGCACCCGGTCCACCCAAGGGGTGCCCCACAAGTGTTGTTACACGGGTGATCCACGGGCCCTGGACTGAGGTTCATCGAACCACACTCAGGAGTCCCCGTCGATGTCCTTGATGAGGCGGTCGAAGAGGACGATCCGATCATCCTGAGCGTGGTCGGTGGCGTGGTCCCGTTGGCGGCGGAGTATCGGAATGAACTGGGGCCCGGTCTCGAAGAAGTTGCAGCGCTCACAGGCCGACTCGAACGAGCAGTCGAGGGCGACCGGCCTGGTGCACATGCCGTTGCCGAGCATGCGCCGATGATCAGCGGCCAGCCTCCGCATGTTGGCGCCCGCTGCCGCATCGGGAAGCGCTTCGGTGCGTCCGTAGTTGGCCTCGACCGCCTCGGTCACCCGGAAGTACTCGTCAGCGACGGTGCGGTCCGAGATCCGGGCATAGGTCATGGTCATGCGCATCGACCGGTGCCCGAGGAGGGCAGCGATGGCCTCGAGGCTCATGCCCCGATTGATGACTTGGGTGGCCAAGGTGTGGCGGAGCTGGTGGGGGTGGACGTGGCCGATCCCCGCCCGCTTGGCTGTCGATTCGACATAGCGATAGACCGTCCGGCGGTCGAAGGGCTGGCCGTCGTTGCGGACCACCAGCCGGCCCGAACGGTTGGGTCCACTCGCCTTCCGGTAGTCGGTGATGAGGTCGGCCAGGATCGGGTGGAGGGGCACATAGCGGTCGTTGTGGAGTTTGCCGACCGGGATCCGCAACCAGAAGGTCTCGCTGATCTGGACCATGGCATCGTCCTCCAAGGAGGCCAGCTCACCCACCCGCATGCCGGTGCGGGCCAGTAGTTCCATCATGAGGCGCCGGCGTGGGTTGGTATCGTTGGCCACCGCGGCCATGAACTTGGCCATGGTGCGATCATCGAGGAACTTGGGCAACGGTTCGTCGGCCTTCGGGAAGTCACCCGGGAAGATCGGCACCCTGGCCGGAGCGTCGTCATAGCCCCACTCGATGATCCGCTCGAAGAAGGTGCGGAGCAGTCCGAGGCGGTGGCGGATGGTGGTGGTGGACAGACTCTTCCCGTGTTTGCCCGGGCGCTTGGCCTGCCACAGCTTGAAGTCCTCGATGTGGCGTCGCTCGATGTCAGCGATGCAAACGCACCACCGATCCACCTCGGTCACCCGACCGGCGAAGAAGCGCAGAGCTAGCTCGAAGGCGGCAACCGTCCCGGGACGGGCCGTGACGGATAGTTGCTCCAAATAGGTGGCCATGGTGAAGGCCATAGGGGGCGCACGCTGGGCAATCTCTGCCCAGGTGATCTCGGGGCGGGGTGAGGTGGTCCACTGGAGCACCGGTGGTGCGAGGAGTGTTTCGGCGAAGGACCGTTCGGCGGGCGAGGCACTCATTGGGCCACCCCCACGTTCGCTTGGGCGTCGATGGCCTCAGCGGCCCGCCGATATCGTTGGCCAGCCAGTCGCCTCCGAGGTGGAGGTAGATCCGGGTCGAGGCGATGGAGCGGTGACCGGCCAGGGCCTGGATGGCCTCGATGGCCATGCCCGCCTCCTTCAGCCGGGTGAAGCAGGTGTGGCGGAGTTCGTGACAGGTCCCATGCACCAGGCCGGCCCGGGCCCGTGCCGCGCTGAACACTTCATCCAGTCCCTCGGCGGTGAGGGGTTGGCCCCGTCTCGGCTCTTTCAAGACGACGAACAGATGGTCAGTGGCGGCCTCGGGTGGTCGTTCCCTGTTCAGGTAGTCGGCCACCGTCGAGAAGAAGGTCGGCGAGATGGGCACCAGCCGTTGGTGGCCACCCTTACCGTCGACGATGAACAGCTGCTTCTCGCCGGCCCGGAGGTCCTCCATGCGCAGACCCAGCACCTCGCACCGACGAAGACCCCCGAGCAGCATGGCCTGGGCCATGGCCCGGTCTCGATCGGTCCGGAACGCTGCCATGAGCAACTCGACTTCACTGGCGTCGAGGATCCGGGGCAGTCGTCGCACTCCTTTGACCAGAGGCACACCCCGTTGGTCACGATGGCGACTGCGCCGGGTGGGCATCCCTCGGGGCACCGGGTTGGCGGTCACACCGGCATCCCCTCGAATCACCAGATAGCCGAACAGGCTCGACACCGCAGCCAACCGGCGCTTCACCGTCGCCGCCGACAGACCGGCACCTCCGTCGCTGATCCTCACCACGTTGCTCACACCGGCTCGGGACCGCTGCTGGCTGGTGATGAAGGACAGCACGTCCTTCGGCGTCACCTCGGCCGGCTCCTTGCCGACGAACCCGAAGAAGACCTTCAGGTCGTGGGCATAGGCCCGCACCGTGCTCGGTCGGCACCGGGCCGACGCGAACTCCAAGAATTCGTCGACCATCTCGTGGCCGACCCGATAGGTCTTCTGGCCGTCAGCATCGACGGAACACTCGAATACCGGACTCCACTGCATCTCGCACCTCCTGGTTGGACTTCCACTCGACAAAGGCTTCTCGTGTGGTCAGTCCAGAGGGCGGATCACCCGTGTAAGTGCCGTTGGAGGGCACCCGACGATCAGCCAACGACCACATCAAGGCCCCTCCCTCCCTGCGCCTCTGCCCTCCCCGTTTCCGGTGCGCTGCGGCGTGTGCTTCGTGCCCGGCTGGCGCTGCCCCTCTTGGGGCGCTGCGGGCTCCCGTTTCGCTCTGGCGTTGTCCCTGGTCCGGGGCGTGTTGCCCGTCTCGTGTGGGGGTTTTGGGGTCGCCTGGCTGTGCGTCTCCCTCTCTCCCCCCGGGAGATCACATGGTGCCCACGGCAAGAATCGAACTTGCGACACCTCATTTAGGAAACGAGTGCTCTATCCCCTGAGCTACGTGGGCGGGACTCTGGCCGAGGCCCGTGAAGACGGTGCCCGGCTGCTGTGACTGTTCAACCTTACGTGGCGCGGCTCCGGCAGAGTCGCAGCACGGTAACTGAACCGGGCCGGGCCTTGGACTTGATCGCCGTGAGCCGTCTGCCTCCGGCCCTCGCCTCCGACCCGTAGTCTCAGGTCAGGCGATCGACCGAACAGGGAAGTGAGGTGAGGACACCATGAGCCAGAACGACGAATGGTCACCCGACCAGCCATCGGGCTCCGACCCCTTCGAGCAGGGTGACGAGGCCTTGGACGATCGGATCCGACTCGACCCGAGCTTCCTCGAGGCGGTGGAGCTCGACCCGTCCCTCGATCCCACCCTGCAGGCCGACGAGCGTGAGCTCGCGGAGGCCGGGGCAGTGCTCGACGACCCCGAAACGATGGCCACGCTAGATGGAGGGATCGACGATCCCGATGGGGTGGGTGGCCCCTCCGTGGCCGACGGCACCACCGATGGTGAAGGCTGGGACCTCGATGCTCCCATCACCGCCGGCGATGCAGACACCGACGCCAGCTGAAGGGTCGGCCTTCGTTCGAGCTACTTAGCAGCGTCGAAACTTGTGGCAGCTCATGGCTACCTCGATCACCTCGGGGCTGGGCCCGGGGGCCAGCGTCCTGGTTTGCGATCGATCGGCCGACAGCCCGTCAAGGACGATGCCCAGGTACCGACGCCACAGGTCGGGCGCCACCGAGCTGCTGTAGGCCGACACCGAACTCAACATCAGCTCGATCATGGGGACGTCCGTCGGAACGAAGTCCGCTCGGAGGTGACCGTCCTTCTGGGCCCGCTCCACCAGACGCGTCACCACCGGCACGATGCTGTTCCGGGCCAGAGCCACCCGCTCACGGCCGTACCCGCTGTGCAGGACCACGTCACGCAGTCCGAGGTCCTCGGCCTGCATCTCGGTGGCCCGCTCGAGGAACCACACCAGGCCTGCCCACGAGTCCTCCATGGCCTCCGCCTGCTCCGCCAGGGCCACCACCTCATGGACGGCCTGCTCGAACAGGGCCTCGATGAGCTCCTCTTTGCCCGGGAACCGTCGGTAGACCGTGCCGACACCCAGCCCGGCGTGGTGGGCGATGTCATCCAGCGTGGCGTCGAGCCCCCGCTCGGCGAAGACCTCCCCCGCAGCCACCAGAATCCGCTGGCGGTTGCGGGCGGCATCGGCCCGCAACGGTCGACAGGCCTCGGGTTCGGTGCCTTTCATGTGGATGATCCCTCCATCGTTCGCTACCCTCCCGGCTGAACTAAGTGGAGCCCATATCTCCGTATATGTGTATAGTAGTCGACTAAGCGGAGAGTAGGACTCCGCTTGAGATCGATGGAGGCCCCCATGAGCACAGCGAGCACCCTGGCACCGCCCGGCGAAGAGGCCACCAGCGACCGAGCGTCCAACCACGCCATGCGGTGGTGGATCCTGGCCGTGCTGGGGGTGGCCCAGCTGATGGTAATCCTTGACAACACCATCGTGAACATCGCCCTTCCCACCGCCCAGCACGACCTGGGCTTCTCGAACGCCGACCGGCAGTGGATCGTCACGGCCTACTCCCTGGCCTTCGGCAGTCTCCTGCTCCTGGGCGGCCGGATCGGCGACATCATCGGACGCAAGCGGGCCCTCCTCATCGGACTGATCGGCTTTGCCGTGGCCTCGGCGGCCGGTGGCGCCGCCGTCAACTTCACCATGCTGGTCATCGCCCGAACCGTCCAGGGCGCCTTCGGCGCCCTGCTGGCCCCCTCCGTGCTGGCCCTGTTGACGACCACCTTCAGCGACCCCGGCGAGCGGGGCAAAGCCTTCGGGATCTACGGCGGCATCGCCGGAGCCGGGGGTGCTCTCGGCCTCCTCCTCGGCGGCATCCTCACCTCCTACGCCTCGTGGCGCTGGACCCTCTTCGTCAACCTGGCCTTCGCCGCCGTCGCTGCCGTCGGCGCCCTCCTGTGGCTGAAGAACGACAAGGCCGCCGACCACGACCCCTTGGACCTGGCCGGCCTCACCCTGGTCACTGGCGGGCTCTTTTCCCTGGTGTTCGGACTGTCCCACGCTGAGACCACGGCATGGAGCAATCCCTACACCATCGGCTTCCTCCTCCTCGGTGTGGTGCTGCTGGCGACTTTTGCATTCTTCGAGACGCGGGCCAAGTACCCGCTCCTCCCGCTCCACATCGTGCTGAGCCGGACTCGCGGGGGCTCCATGCTGGCCATGCTGTTCGCCAGCATCGGCATCTTCGGCGTCTTCCTCTTCCTCACCTACTACCTGCAGGGGACCCTGGGCTACAGCCCGGTGAAGACCGGCCTGGCCTTCCTGCCCATGGTGGCGGCACTGGCCACCATGGCCCAGGTGTCCAACCGGTTCCTCCTGCCCCGATTCGGACCCAAGCCCATCGTGCCCGTCGGACTGCTCTTCTCCGCCGTGGCCCTCTACGGACTCCACCTGGTCACCCTGCACGGTTCCTACGTTGCCCACGTCCTGCCCTACATCATCCTTTTGGGATTCGGGTTTGGGCTCAGTCTGGCCCCTTCGTTCAGCACCGGAACGCTGGGCCTGGCCCCCCACGACGCCGGAGTGGGTTCGGCCTCGCTCAACACGGCCCAACAGGTGGGGGGCTCCATCGGCACGGCCCTGCTCAACACCCTGGCCGCCAGTGCCGCCACCGCCTACCTGGTGGGCCGGGCCGTGACGCCCGAGAACCTGAAGACGGCCGCCCTTCACAGCTACACCACGGCGTTCTTGTGGTCCTCACTCATCTTCGTGGTCGGGGCCGTGGTGGCCGGGCTGGTCCTGCGCCGCGGCAATCTGGTCGAGCTGGGCACCCCCGACCAGCGCGTCATCCACCTCTGACCGTCGGATCGGTCCAGCGGGGGCGACCTCAGCCGGCGGTGGGACCGGGCACCAGCACACAGCGGGTACCCGAGTAGATGGTCGGCATGCACTTGTTGCAGTGAATACACAAACCCTCGTCGGTTGAGCCCTCCTCCCACCGGTGGACCAGGTCCGGCTCCCGTAACAGGGCCCGGGCCATGGCCACGAAGGAGAACCCCTCGGCCAGGGCGGACTCCACGGTGTCTAGCCGGTTGATCCCACCCAGCAGGATCAAGGGCAGTGAGAGCGCGTCGAGGAACTGACGGGCATAGGGGAGGAAGTACGCCTCCTCGAAGGGGTACTCCTGCATGAATCTCGGCCCCACCACTCGGAACCCGGCCCGCAGTGGGGCGGGCAGCGTGGCGGCGAACTCCGCTCGGGGGGCCTCCCCCCGGAACAGGAACATCGGGTTGGACAGTGAGCTGCCACCGGTGAGCTCGAGGGCGTCGAGGGTCCCCTCGGACTCCAGCATGCGTCCGAACTCGATGCTCTCCTCGAGCCAGAACCCACCGTCCACCCCGTCGGCCATGTTGAGCTTGGCCGTCACCGCGGCCCGGTCCCCCACCTCCTCCCGCACGGCGTTGACGACCTGCAGGGGAAACCTGGCCCGGTTGGCCAGGGTCCCACCCCACCGGTCGGTCCGCCGGTTGAGCTTCGGGCTCAGGAAGGCGCTCAGGAGGTAGTTGTGCCCGAGGTGGATCTCGAGGCAGTCAAACCCGGCCGCCACGGCTACGGCGGCGCCGTGACGGTACTCCTCGGTGATCCGGGAGATGTCCCGTTCGGTGACAGCCCGAGTGATGCCCCCACTGGTGCTCAGCCGACGGGTGGGGGCCAGAGACGGGGCTCCGTTGGAGCGGGCGTTGGCCACCGGTCCGGCGTGGCCGATCTGGGCCGAGGCAGCGGCCCCGGCGGCGTGCACGGTGTCGGTGACCCGCATGAGGTCGGCCACCACGTCGTCGGAAAGGAGCACGCAGTGGCGATCCGTCCGGCCTTCGGGGGACACGGCCAGATAGGCCACCGTCGTCATGGCCACACCGCCGGTGGCCACCCTTCGATGGAAGTCCACCAGGTCCCCGGTGACCGCCCCTCTGGGGGTGACCCCCTCGAACGTGGCCGACTTGATGATCCGGTTCTTGAGGGTCAGGGGCCCGAGTCGGGCCGGCCCGAAGACCGCCCGGGCCGGCGCCGTCCGCGGCTCCGCGTCAGCGCTCATCGGCCCCGGCCTCGCTGGCCCATGGTCGGCACCGGCTACTTCGCCCCCGCCCCATCGGCATCGCCGAGGGCGGTCATGACGGCGTCGGCCAGGCTCGGGTGGCACACCACCAGATCAGGAAGCCACGGATCGGGCTGGGAGTAGCGAAGCGGTGAGCCATCGAGCCGGGTGGCGTGCAGTCCCATGGCCAGGGCCACGGCCACCGGGGCGGCCGAGTCCCACTCGTACTGGCCGCCGGCGTGGACGTACACCTCGGCCTCGCCGCGGATGACAGCGGCGATCTTGGCGCCGGCCGAGCCCATGGGGACGGTCTCAGCTCCCAGACGTTCGGCCACGAAGGGCACGAACTCGGGCGGACGGGTGCGGCTCACCACCATCCGGGGAACGGTGCGGGCCGGGACCAGACGAGGTGGGCTCCCGGTGTCGAGGACGATGCCCATGGCCGGAAGGGCCACCGCCCCCACGATCGGCTCCCCATCGATGGCCAGAGCCACGTGGACCGCCCAGTCCTGGCGACCCTCCGAGTACTCACGGGTCCCGTCCAGGGGGTCGACGATCCAGACCCGCCCCGACGCCACCCCGAGCACCTCGGACTGGTCGGCCTCCTCGGAACGCACCCGGTCGGCCGGGAACCGTTCGGCCAGCCGGGCCATCAGGAGCTGGTGGGCGCGCCGGTCGCCTTCGTGGCCCAGCTCCTTGCCGGTCAGGGGGCCGGATCGCAGGGTGGCCAGTTCGACCCCGGCCTCACCGGCCAGTTCCGTCGCCGCCCGGTGCTCGTCGCCCAGGTCACCGGTCTTGTGCACCATCGGAACTCCCCTCGTTCTCATCCGCAGGGCCACTGCCCGTCGGACCCAGTCTGCCCGACTCGGGGAGACTGAGGACAAGGTGGGGTCCGGAGGCCGACGGCGGAGGCCCCGGACCCCGGACCTGGGCCACGCCCGGGGTGGATACGCTCCCCGGTCATGACCGATGCACCCGATACTCCCGACCCGCCCCGAAGCACGCCTTCGCCAGCCATGACCGCGGACGAACTCCAGGCCATGATCGAGAGCTCCTTCCCCGGGACCAAGCTCCCCTACACCGTGGAGTCGGTCACGACCACCACGGCCCGCTTGCGTCAGGAGATCGGTCGGTTCGACAGCCGTCCGGGCGGCACCGTCTCCGGCCCCACTCTGATGACCCTGGCCGACCTCGCCGCTTGGATGGTCATCGTGGCCCAGATCGGCCCGGTGGCCCTCTCGGTCACCACCAGCCTGCACATCGACTTCCTACGCAAGCCGGACCTGGTCGACGTGGTGGCCGAGGCCACCCTGCTCAAGCTGGGCAAGCGGCTGGGCGTGGCCGAGGTGGCCCTGTACTCGGCCGGGAACGAGGAGATGGTGGCCAAGGCCCAGGTCACGTACTCCATCCCCCCGCGGTAGGGGGTCGGCCAGGGCCGGTCATTGCGCACCCGAGGGCGTCCGTGCCAGCATCACGGGACAGCCATCCAAGGGGGAACCGAGCATGCATGACCTCGTCATCCGAGGAGGAACGGTCGTGGACGGCACCGGTGCCCCGGCCCGGGTGGCCGACGTCACCGTGGACCGGGGACGGATCACCGGGGTCGGCTCCTTCGCCGACGAGCCGGCTAGCCGCACCATCGACGCCCACGGCCTGCTGGTCACCCCGGGGTGGGTGGACATCCACACCCACTACGACGGCCAGGCCACCTGGGACGAGGTACTGGCCCCGAGCAGCTGGCACGGGGTGACCACCATCGTGACCGGCAACTGCGGCGTGGGCTTCGCCCCGGCCCGCCCGGACCGCCACGACTGGCTGATCGGCCTGATGGAGGGAGTGGAGGACATCCCCGGCACCGCTCTGTCCGAGGGGATGCGCTGGGAGTGGGAGAGCTTCCCCGAGTACCTCGACGCCCTCGAACAGCGGAAGTGGACCATGGACGTGGGCACCCAGATCGCCCACGGGGCCGTGCGCTCCTACGTAATGGGCGAACGGGGGGCCCGCAACGAGGTGGCCACCCCCGAGGACATCGCCACCATGAAGGAGTTGGTCAAAGAGGCCATCAGCGCCGGTGCCCTGGGCTTCTCCACGTCACGCACCATCGCCCACATCGCCATCGACGGCGAGCCGGTGCCGGGGACGTTCGCCGCCGAGGACGAGCTGTTCGGCATCGGCAGTGCCCTTGGCGAACTGGAGACCGGGGTGTTCGAGCTGGCTCCCATGGGATCGGCCGGCGAGGACATCGTGGGGCCGAAAAAGGAGGTCGACTGGATGCGTCGGTTGTCGGCCGCCATCCACCGGCCGGTGACCTTCGCCCTGCTGCAGGTGGACGCCGCCCCCGGGCTGTGGCGCGAGCTGATGGACGAGTCGCTGCGGGCCGTGGATGAGGGAGCCGACCTCTGGCCGCAGGTGGCCGGGCGGGCCACCGGATTGCTGTCCGGGCACTTCACCACCTACAGCCTGTTCGACCTGATCCCGGCCTACCAGGCGCTCAAGGCTGAGAACCTGGACCCTCCGGCCTTCGTCGCCCGCCTGCGCACGGCCGAGTTCCGGGACGCCATCGTGGGATGGGAGCCCCCGGCCGACGACGCGGCCCGGATGAAGCAGGCCTACGACACCACCTTCGCCCTGGGCAGCCCGCCCGAGTACGAGCCGGGTCCGGAGCGGTCGCTGACCGGCATCGGGGCCGCCACCGGCCGGACGCCCCTGCAGGTGGCCTACGACGCCATGCTCGAGAACGACGGTCAGGGACTGCTGTACGTCCCCATCCTCAACTACTCGAACGGCGACCTCGAGCCGGCACGCGAGATGCTGCTCCACCCCCGGGCCGCCGCCGGTCTGGCCGACGGCGGAGCCCACTGCGGGGTCATCTGTGACGCCGGCCAGCCCACCTTCATGCTGACCCACTGGACACGGGACCGACAGCGGGGTGAGCGCCTCCCTCTCGAGTGGGTGGTGAAGAAGCAGAGCCACGACACCGCCCGCCTCTACGGGCTCACCGACCGGGGCACCATCGAGGTCGGGGCCGTGGCCGACATCAACCTCATCGACTACGACAAGCTCCAACTGGGCGACCCCACGGTGGTCGACGACCTCCCGGCCCACGGTCGGCGCATCGTCCAGGACGCCACCGGCTATGTGGAGACCATCAAGTCCGGGGTGACCACCTTCGCCGACGGCAAGGAGACCGGCGCCCGGCCCGGCACCCTGCTGCGGGGGGCCCGCTGAGTCTGGCCCTCAGCCCCGCTCCGTAGGCACACCGTCGAGCACCCCGTCAGGCTCACCGACCTCCACGTACGTTCCCGCCGCATTGATCGTCCACTCCTCTTGCATCTGCCGGTAGACCCGGTGCTCGACGACGAAGGCCAGGAACGGCACGAATCCGGACAGCACCACGGCCACGATGCGACCGAGACGCCAGTGGGCCCGTCGGGCCACGTCCGCCGCCGTGAAGAGGTACACCAGGTAGAGGTAGCCGTGGATCGTCCCCTCCACCTTGGCCACCATGTCGACGTGCGCCCACAGCTGCAGCGGCACCCCCACGAAGACGAGGATGATGAGGGCGGAGCCCACGATGAAGGTCATCACCCGGTAGCGCACCAGGGCGCCCTCCATGCTCCCCTTCAGCAGAGCGGAGAGCGACGGCTTCCCCATCCGGACTCGGGCGGACGAGGGTTCCGTCAACGCCAGGACTCGGACTCGGCCGTGCTCAGCCCGGCCAGGTACCGGTTGTAGGCGGCCAACCGGGCCGCCTCCTCCGGGGTCTGCTCGGTGAAGCGCTCACCGTGGGCCGGGACACCCTCCTCGACCGCCGACCGGGCGGCGATGGCCACGTTCTTCCTCCTGCCGCCAGTGAGCGCCCAGCCGGGCTGGCTGTGGTCGGACCCGGGCTCGACGACGGAGGCGGGGAGCACCCGCCGGGTGACGGCAGCGGTCTGGTCGTGGACGAGCTGCCACCACACGTAGACGGCATAGCCGGCGAACAGGGGCCACTCGAAGGTATAAGCCCAGCTCAGCGTGTTGCCGTCCAAGGCACGGGACAGCTGCCACCAGGTCAGCCAGGCAAAGACCGGGAGCACGATGAGCAGCGTGACGTGCATCCCGATGCACCGGGGTGTGAAGTAGCGGCCCACGTCTCCATGGTACTGCCGGGCCCTGGCCGCTCCCATTCGGGGCCCGTCCCCGGGGGTGACCGTGAGCGCGTGCACACCAACATGGGCACGGAGACGATCGCCATGGGCTCGGCCAGCCGACCGTCCTGGTCGCCGCCCTGACCATCCACTACGAGCGGCCGCTGGGCGCTTCCGGCAGACTGCCTGGCGGTGACCAGTCCACAGACGCACTACGCACGGACCGACGACGGGGCGCACATCGCCTACCAGATCGTGGGCGACGGTCCCCGTGATCTGATCTTCATACCGTGGTGGTGGAACCACCTGGAGGGCCAGTGGGACGACCCCCTCATCGCCCACTTCCTCGAGCGCCTGGCCGGATTCAGCCGGCTCATCCTCTTCGACATGAGGGGCGTCGGGCTCTCCGACCCGGCCTCGCTCACCGAGCCACCCACCCTGGAACGATGGATGGACGACGCCAGGGCCGTCCTGGACGACGTGGGAACGTCGGAGGCCATCGTCCTCGGCCACGGGGACGGTGGTCTGGTGGCCCAGCTCCTTGCTGCCACCCACCCGGGAAGGGTGGCTGGCTTGGTGTTGGTTGACTCCTACGCCCGGTTGGGCAGCGACTCCGGCTACCAGGGGCTAGATCCCGACGAACTTGACGGAGTCATGTCCAGCTTCTTCGGCGACTTCTGGGGAACGGGAGACCAGCGCTGGGTGCATCTGGTCGCACCCAGCCAGTCCGATAACGAGGCCTTCCGGAGCCAGCTGGCCCGTCTCGAGCGCCTCTCGGTCAGCCCGGGGGCGGCGGTGGCCATCCAGCGGGTCATCGGCCACCTCGACACCCGGGCCGTCCTGTCGTCCATATCGGCACCCACATTGGTGGTGGTGCACCGTGATGACTGTTTCGTGCCGCCGCACTACGGGCGCTACCTGGCCCAGCACATCCACCTGGCCGAGCTCATCGAGCTGGAGGGTGGCGACCACCTCTACTGGGTGGGGAATCCCGATGCCACCCTCGACCGCATCGAACGGTTCGTCACCGGAACGGCGGCCGTCGGCCGGGTGGAGCGCATCCTGGCCACCGTGCTCTTCACCGACAGTGCTGGCTCTACCGAGCGGGCGGTGGCGTTGGGCGATGCCCGGTGGACCGCTCTGCTCGAGCAGCACCATGCCCTGGTGCGGCGTCAGCTCGAGAGGTTCCGCGGGAACGAGGTGAAGACCATGGGTGACGGGTTCCTCGCCACCTTCGACGGCCCGGCCCGGGCCATCGCCTGTGCCTGTGCCATCCGCGACGGCGTGAGCCAGCTGGGACTCGCCGTCCGGGCCGGGGTCCACACCGGCGAGATCGAGATCACCCCGTCAGACGTGGCCGGTATCGCCGTCCACATCGGCCAGCGGGTGTCGTCCCTGGCCCATGCCGGCGAGGTCATGGTGTCTCGCACGGTGGTGGATCTGGTCGTCGGCTCCGGCATCGCCTTCTCCGACCGGGGCGAGCACGAGCTGAGAGGCGTACCCGGGCGGTGGCGCGTCTACACCGTCGACGCCTGACCTCGACGGTGGCCCGACCCCCGGTGCGCCGAATCGGCTGAGTAGCGTCTCACTGTGCGAACTCTGGCCCTGGCGGCAGCGGCGGTGGTGGCCGCAGCCGTAGTCACCGGCGCGGTGGTGACGGCCGGCGGTGGCGGGACCTCGTCCACCCCACCGGCCGACACCCCCACCGCCCACCCCTTCGGTGGGACCCGGACCGTGGGTCCGCTCTTCCCTCCGGGCAGCTCAGCCCACACGTGCACGGCCAGTGTGGTGGACAGCCCGGTGGGAGACCTGCTGATCACCGCTACCCACTGCATCGTCGGCGACGCCGCCGGATACACCTTCGTCCCCGGCTACCACGACGGGGTCGAGCCCTTCGGGTCGTGGACTGTGGTCGGGGCCTACGGCTCGCCCGGCTGGACCTCCCACCGGTCACCGCGGCTGGACTACGCCTTCTTGGCGGTGGCCCCCCATCGCCTCGAGGGCCGCCTGCGGCAGATCCAGTCGGTCACCGGGGCCAACCGCCTCGGGACGGCTCCCGCCCGGGGAGCGGTGGTGACGGTGCCGGCGTACGCCGTCGGCCGGGACGACCGGCCCCTGATTTGCACGGCCCCGATCTACTACCGGGGCGTCTACCCGGCCTTCGACTGCAACCGCTATGTGGACGGCACCAGCGGCTCACCGTGGCTCCGGCGGGGTCCGCACGGCTGGGAGGTGGTCGGGGTCATCGGAGGGCTCCACCAGGGCGGGTGCGAGCCGTGGACCTCCTACAGCGCACCGTTCGGTACCGACACCCTGCGCACCTACAGCGCCGCGGTCCGGGGCCATCGGACGTCGGGGTTCCCAGGCCCGGAGAGCGACGGCTGCACCACCGGGCTCTGATCCACCCGGGATGGGCCACCACCGGTCGACATCCCCGTCTCCGCCGACTCCGCTGCCTAGTATTTCTACCGCCCGTAGGCACGCGCCCCCGGGTGCGGGAGTTGACGGCACGGATCTGTTCGCCACCGCCGACCGAAGGGACCAACCATGGACCAGCGCCTGAGAATCGGCATCGCCGAGGCCATCGGGACGATGATCCTCATCGTCGGGGGGCCGGGCACCGCCGTGCTGGCCACCGGGAACTTCTTCCCCAAGGGATCGGTCGGCGTCCTGGGCGTGGCCCTGGCCTTCGGGCTGAGCCTGCTGGTGGCGGCATACGCCATCGGCTCCATCTCCGGCTGCCACATCAACCCGGCCGTGACCCTGGGCCTGTGGGTCATCGGGAAGACCAAGACCAAGGAGCTGCCCTTCTACATCGTCGGCCAGATCGTCGGGGGACTGATCGGGGCCCTGGTCATCTTCATCATCGCCAAATCGTCGGTGGTGACGTTCAGCGCCAAGACATCGGGATTCGCCTCCAACGGATACGGGATCCACTCCCCCGGTGGCTTCAAGCTGGGCGCGGTGATGCTGGCCGAAGTGTTCTTCACCGCCGTGTTCGTCTTCATCATCGCCTCCACCAGCCGCCTGTCCATGCCCGTCGGGCTCACCGGGGTCACCGTGGGCCTGACCCTCACCGTCATCCACCTGATCTCCATCCCCATCGACAACACCTCGGTGAACCCGGCCCGGAGCCTCTCCACCGCGGTGTTCCAGGGGAGCTGGGCCCTCAGTCAGCTCTGGGTCTTCATCGTCTTCCCCGTCGTCGGGGGCATTCTCGGCGGGGCGGCCTGGCGGGCCCTCCGGCCCGCCTCCGACGAGGAGCCCGAGGAGGTCTCCGAGGCGGGGGCACCGGCTCCCTACGGTCGTCGCCCCCAACCGGAGTAGCCCCGTACCGTCGCTCCCACCAGGGCCTGCCCATCCCCGGCAGCCCGGCGGCTAGACAGGGGGAAGCCCATGCCATCGATGCCGTCACAGCCCCGCCGTACCGTCCCCGCCATGCCCAAGTACACCACCCAGCCCCCGTCTCTCTTCCACCCCGACGTCGAGGTCAGGGTGTCCGCACGGAGGAAGAAGACCGCCGGGGCCCACTGGGAGGGAGACCGTATGGTGATCGTGGTGCCCACCCACCTGAAGGGTGCCGCCCGCGACGAGATGGTGGAGACCCTGTCCCGCCGGCTCCTTCGCCACCGACCCCTGCTCCACACCTCAGACGACGAGCTGGCCCAGCGGGCCCAGGCCCTCGGCCAGCGGTACCTCGAGGGAGTCGAGGCGGCCTCCATCCGGTGGGCTACCAACCAGAACACGCGGTGGGGGTCCTGCACCATCGGGACGCGCGAGATACGCATCTCCCACCGGCTCAAGATGGTTCCAGGCTGGGTCCTCGACGCCGTGATCGTCCATGAGCTGGCCCACCTGATCGAGCGCAACCACAACGCCCGCTTCCGCCAGTTGGAGAACCGCTTCCCCCGGCGGGCTGAGGCCGACGTCTTCCTCGACGGCTACGCCCTGGGCATGCACATGAGCCAAGGGGGCGGCGGGGAGCAGCCGGCCTCGGAAGACGGCTTCCAGGGTGATCTGGTCGACGACATGGACGACGCCCCGTCCGGTCATGATGCCTCAGTCGACGATGCCGATGACACCACCGCGGCGGCCAGCTGAGCCCGGTCAGCGACCACCCGCCACCTGATTCATATAAAACCGACTTGATTAGTCAGCTTTAGGTGTTTACAGTGGGGGTATGGCGTTTGCCTACCTCGATCCGGCGGCCGTCCTTCGCACCACGTCCATCAACTGCTCCGAGGCCCTGCCCGCCCGAACGGGGTCCCCCCTTCCCGTTGCGGCCGGACCCCGAAGGCTGTCGGCCGGACCGGGGGCACACGCTCCCGTCCCACCCGGACCCCGACGTCAGGTGGACCTCCTGCCCATCGCCCAGGCGTTCGCGGCGTCGGCCCCTGCCATCACCGAGCTGCACGACATCTCCGAGCGGTGCTGGATCCTGTTGGCTGTGACCGACCTGTTCGAGGCATGGGCCATCGGATGGCCGCCCGGTGGTCGCATCGAGCTCCACGATCATGGCCGGTCCTCCGGCGCTGTGGTCGTGACCGCCGGCACGCTCACCGAGACCACGGTGCACCCCACCCGACAGGGCACGGCCCTGATCGCCGCCCACCGGGTGGCGGCCGGTGAACACCGGTTGTTCGGGCCCCAGTACGTCCACGACCTGATCAACGACGGTGACCAGGCGGCTGTCAGCGTCCACGTCTACGGGCCCCGGCTGACGACCATGGGCTACTACGAGTTGACCCCGGCCGGCCGGCTCGCCCAGGTTCGCACCGAGGCCGTCCCTCCCGTCGGGCCCTTCGACGTCACCAGCAATCACGACCCGTCATGAGCCCGTCGGCCGACGACCTGATGGCCCGGGCCCGTGGGCGCATCCCCCGGACCCGGCCCGAGGAGCTGGCCGACGTGGTGACCGCCGGAGGACTGGTGGTCGACATCCGCCCGGCGGCCCAACGGGCTGACGAGGGCGTACTGCCCGGAGCCCTGGTGATCGAGCGGAACGTGCTGGAGTGGCGGCTCGACCCCGACGGATCCCACCGCGTCCCCGAGGCCACCGGCCTGGACCGACCGGTGGTGGTGGTCTGCTCCGAGGGGTACGCCTCGTCTCTGGCCGCCGAGGCCCTCACCGACCTGGGCTACCGGGCCGCCGGGGACCTGGTCGGAGGGTACCGGGCCTGGTCGGCCTGGCGTGACACCCAGGGCTGACCCCGGGCCGGCCGACACGGCCATCGGATTGTGCGCTACAACAGGGCGTGGCCTACGTACTGGCAGCCAGTGCCGCCTTCGTCAACGCCCTAACCTCGGTCCTCCAGCGGATCGGTGTCGAGACCGCGCCCGATTCGGACACCATGCGGCTGTCCCTGATGAAGCACGCCATCAAGCGGGGCATCTGGCTGATCGGCTTCGCCCTCATGCTGGTGGTCTTCGCCCTGCAGGCCACCGCCCTGCGCTTCGGGCAGTTGAGTGTGGTCCAGCCGGTGCTCACCACCGAGCTGCTCTTCCTCCTACTCATCCTGGGCGTCTGGTTCCGCTATCGGCTGGGATGGAAGGAGTGGCTGGGGTCGCTCATCATCGTGGCCGGTCTGGGCAGCTTCTTCCTGGCCGCCGCCCCCAAGGGCGGCAACGCCATCCCCTCCAACCACCAGTGGCTGGTGGCCTCGGTCATCCTCTTCGCCGTGATCGCCGGCTTCATCGTGGCCGCACGGCGAGGGCCCCGGTGGTGGCGGGCGGCCAGCTTCGGGGCCGCCACGGCGGTGACAGCGGCGTACACGGCCGCCCTGACCAAGGCCATCACCACCTACACCACCCAGGGGTGGGGCCACGTGCTCACCCACTTCCAGCCGTACATGCTGGCCGTCTGCGGCCTGGGCACCGTCTTCCTGCTGCAGAACGCCCTGCACGCCGGGCCCATCACCGCCTCCCGGACCACCCTGGTCACGGTCAACCCCATGGTCAGCATCGTCCTCGGGATCACCCTGTTCCACGACAAGCTGCGGGGCGGCACGGGGTGGGTGGCCCTCGAGGTGGCCGCCCTGGCCGTGCTGGTGGCTGGAGTGGTCATCCTGGCCCGCTCCCCCCTGGTGGCCGGGACCCACGAGGCGGGCGACCTGGACGAGATGCTGGGAAGCGCCCGTCACCGGGCCAGCGCCCCCGTGGCCCCCGACGCCGCGCCTGGGGCAGCCCCGGATCCTGCGGCGGGGACGAAGTCGGCGGAGAGTGCGGTCGAGCCCGTCCCTTCGGTCGGCAGCGGAACCACCCCCTGAGCCCACCGGCCGGGTGGGCGGAGGGAGGGAGGGTTCAGCCGATCAGGACGTCGGCCCGGGCCCGAACGGAGGGCAGGGTAAAGGACGCCCCAGGCCACACCGCCTCCTCGGCCGCCTCGAGGGCCCGGCCGAGATCGAGCGCGTCGTCCCCCAACCGGCCCCGGACCGCCCCGAGCAGTGCCGCGGTGACCCGGGCGTCGCCCAGGGCGCTGTGGTGGTCCTCCCAACTCAGCCCGAAATGAGTGCAGCAGTCCACCAGCGTGGCCCGGCCCCGCAGGCCCAGATGGTGTTGGGCCACCGACAGGGTGTCGACGGAGGGGAGGGATCCGGGGACGAGTCCGTCCCCCCCGCTCCGATGGCACTCGGCCCGGAGGAAGGCCAGGTCGAATCGGTCCACGTTGTGGCCCACCACCACCCGACCGGAGAGCAGGTGGGCCAGGTAGGGACGGATCCCCGTGAAGGTCGGCGCTCCGTCCACCATCGCTTCGCTGATGCCGTGGATGTGGGTGGGGCCCGGGTCCCGGGCCGGGTCGACCAGCGTGCAGAACGAGCCCACCTCCTGACCGGCGGGATCGAGTAGCACCACCCCCACCTCCACGATCCGCTCCACGTCGGGATCGAAGCCGGTGGTCTCCACGTCGACCACGGCGAAGCCGGGCCGGCGCTGGGGATGGTGATCCACGCCACCCACGGTAGATGGTCGCTGTGACGACGTGGCGTACATGCAGCTCCTGGAACCGGAGCCGGACCTAGGGCGGCGAAGCTCCCGACAGCACCAGAATGTCGCCGGTGTAGACCGCCACCCACACATTGCCGGTGGTGTCGTCGTAGGTCACCCCGATGGGGTGCACGCCGGTGGGGACGGTCTGCAGGGTGGACAGGTCCGAGCTCCGGAGGGCCTTCACGTTGTCGTCGTCGTAGTCCACCACGTAGAGAGTGAGCCCGTCGGTGGCGATGGCCAACGATCGGGGCTCCTGGCCCACCGTCACCCGGCCCACCACCTGGTTGTCGGTCAGATCGACCTTGACCACCTCGCCAGCCTGGTTCAGCGTGGCGTACAGGTAGTGGCCGGCCGTGTCCATGACCAGGGCCCGGGGACCCCGCCCGACGTCGATCTGGGCCACGTCGGTCAGCGACATGAGGTCGATGACGTGGATGGCCGAGGCGCCCATCTCGGCCACGTAGGCCGTCTTGGAGTCGGGCGAGACCACGATGCCCCGGGGATAGGGGCCGATGGGGATCTCCTTGACCTCCTTGGCCGTGGCCGTGTCCACCACGCTCAGGGTCCACGAGCACCAGTTGCTGACCAGCAGGTACTTCCCGTCCGGGGTGACCGCCACCACCTTGGGCACCAGCCCCACCTGGATCACCTGGTCCACGCGGAGGGTCTTGAGATCGATCCGGTAGATGAAGCTCGGGGTGTCACCGGCGGCGGCGGCCGACTGTGGGGTGCACGAGTCGCTACCCTCGGGACCCGATCCGCTGCCGTACATCGAGTAGTTGGAGACGTAGGCGTAGCGGGAGTCGGGCGTGAAGGCCGCCTCCACCGGGGCCCCCTGGGTCACGCCCGGACGGCCGGCGATCCCGAAGTCGGAGAGCGTGACCGAGTCGGGGATGGTCTTCACCAGCGTGCCGGCACTGTTGTAGACGGTCACGCTGTGTCGGTACATCATGTTCTGGGCGAAGACCAGACCGGTCGAGGACGAGGCCACCGACTTGGGCGAGATGGGTCCCGAAATGGTGTCGGTGACCGACAGGGTGCGCTGGTCCGAGGGCAGGCCCGGTGGAATCCGCTTACCCGGGGGCCCGGTGGTGGTGGTCGTCGGGTGGGTGGACGGGGTGGCCGATCCCGCCCCTCCGCACCCGGCCAGGACCAGGATGCCGGCGACGGTCATGACGGCCCACCGGCGCCGCCCGCTGGGGGCGGCCCCGCCCGTCCGACCGGTTCGCCGCGGGATCATGGCCAAAGAGTAGAGGGTCGTCCCGGACCGGTGAGACCAGGCCCGGATGCGGGTGAACTAGGCGTCGGCGCCGACCAGCTCCTTCAGCTCACGGGCCACGTCCTCCTCGTGCCGGTCCTCGTCCTGGCGGGCGCGCTTCGGGCTCCACCGTCCCCGGTTCAGCCAGATGGTCGGGATGAAGATCACCATGCCTCCCACGCACACCCAGAACCAGTGCTGCCACTGCTGGGGCGACTTGGCCAGGCCGTTCTGCAGATCGGTGAGGGCGGCCTGGTGGACGGACAGGTAGTTGAGCTCCTTCTGGTACGGGACCACCAACTTGGTCAGCTGGGTGTTGTACTTGAGGAGGAGGGCGGTGTTCTTCGGCCCGATGAGGACCGCCACCTTGGCCAGGTTGTCACCGGTGGGACTGGCGGCCAGGGCGGCCACCGCCGGGGCGTTCTTGGGCTCGTTGAGGACTCTGAGGAAGGTGGCGTGGGCCTGGGCGAAGGCCACCGACGCCGGGTGGGCGACCAGGAAGGTCTGGGCGCTGTAGGTCGTGCCGGGGATGGTCTGGGTGGCCAGGGGTTGGTTGTCCACGATCGGGCTCACCGAGGTGATGACCAGGGGCAGGAAGATGAAGGAGATACCCACCACCAGGCGCAGGATCCATCCCCACAGGGCCAGCCCCGTACCCACCAGGGCCGGGTTCTTCTTCTCCACCATCTCGGTGTAGCCGGCCATCCACGGTGCGTAGGCCAGGGACAGGAAAGCGGCCAGGATCACCTCGATGATGACCAGGGTGGTGAAGCTGGTGTGGGCGTGGGTCGACTGGTTGAGGAAGACGATCAACGTGGCGATGGACCCGAGCGCTCCGACCAGCATGAACGGCTTTCGGACCTTGAAGACGTCGGAGAGCACCCCGAAGACGATGAGCGCCACGGCATCGGCACCCCAGAACCACTCGTTCAGGTGGTTGGCCTGGGCCACGCTGAAGTTGAGGCCGTCGGGGTTCACGAACACCGTCGAGTAGTAGACGGTGAAGAACCCGGACGCCGCGTAGTACACCAGGAGGAAGGTGGCGATGCCGAAGGACGCACCGACCAGGTCCCACTTGAGGATCTGCTGCCATGGTTTGGTGGTGGCCAGCAGCATCTGCTCGGTCGAGATCCCCCGGGCCTTGGCCTCGATCAGGGCATGGTCCTGGGCCGACACCATCAACTGGTCCCGGAGCTTGGCCGAGAGGTCCTTCATCAGGACGAGACAGATGAAGAAGACCACCAGCGACGTCACACCGGAGATGATGAACTGGCTCTTCCACCCGGTGATGGGGGCACCCTTGAGGAAGTGGTCGAGGGTGCTGGCGGCCACGATGCTGGTGAGCAGGCTGCCGGCCACCGGTCCCACCGTCCAAAAGCCCATGGCCGAGGCCCGGCCCACCTGGGGGCTGAAGTCACGGACCATGGCCGGGGTGGCCACCAGGATGGCCCCCTCCACCAGACCCAGCGCACAGATCACGACGGCGAAGCCCCACTTGCCCGAGGCCAGTGGCACGCCCACCGCTACCAGGAGACCGATGATGAGCAGGCCGTAGATGATGACGTTGGCCCGACCCAGCCGGTCGGTCTTGCCCGCCGGTAGGGAGGCGAATGCCCCGATCAGGTTGGAGATGATGACGATCCACACGTAGAAGCTGAACGACATGTGGTAGTCCTGCAGGATGTTGGGGGTGACCCCGGTCTGCGTGTAGTACGTGTAGTAGAGGACGATGGTGGCCAGCACGGCGAGGGCCAGGTAGCCGGTCCGCTTGCCGTTGGCCGGGTACTCGTCGATCTCGTGCACGAAGAGAAAGCGGAACAGCGGTCCCCGGGTAGAGGCCGTACCGCCCCCGGTCGAAGACTGTCCCGCCACTGCGGTATCGGTGCTCATGCCGTCTCCCCCTGGTTATCGGGACGCCCGACCCTGCCGGAGCGCCCATTCGACCGTAGCGCAACCGGACGCCCGACCGTGCGATTTGTCGCGCCGAATGGTCCTCCGACCTGGGCTGGGCGCCCCGGTCAGGCGTCGAGCACGGCGGCGGCCACCAACTCCTCGAGATAGCGGGTGTCCCACCACATGATCTGGAGCTGCTTGGCCCGGCGGAAGTACAGCTGGATATCGAACTCGACGGTGAAGCCGATGCCACCGAAGATCTGCTGGGCGGTGGCCGTGACGTCACGGAAGGTCTGGCAGGCGAACAGCTTGGCCATGGGGGCCAGCTTGGCCACACTCCGACCCTCCGACCGGGCCCAGGCCGCCTCGTGCACCAGCACCTCGGCACCGTCCACGGCGGTGGTGGCGTCGGCCAGGTAGTGGGCCAGGGCCTGAAAGGCACCGAGGGGCTTGTCGAACTGCTGACGGTCCTTGGCGTACTGGACGGTGATCTCCATGGAGTACTGGGCGCCGCCCACGGCCTGGGCCGCGGCCAGAATGATCCCGTCGTGCATCACCGAGTCCCAGGTGGACCAACCGCTGCCCGCCGGGCCGATCCGGTCGGCCTCGGTCACCCGGACCGAGTCGAGGTCGACCCGGTACTGGGTATCCGAGGCGATGGACATCTGCTGGGTGAGCGTGACGCCGGCGGCACCGGGATCGACCACGAACAGGTCGACGTCCTCAGTACCGTCGCCGGTCCGGGCCAGGACCACGAGGGCGGCCGCGGCCCGGGCAAAGGCCACGTGCCGCTTGGTGCCGGTGATGAGGAAGCCGTCCCCGTCGGATACCGCCCGGACCTGCACGCCCAAGGGTCCGAACCCGTTCTCCGGCTCGAGCCACGCCGGGGTCAGGATGGACTCACCGGTGACGATGCGAGGCAACCAGGCCTCCTTCTGCTCCTGGCTGCCGGCCCGGGCCAGGGCCCCACCGGAGAGGATGGAGCTCACGAAGTGGGGGGAGGGGGCGAGCGAGCGGCCGAACTCCTCGTAGAGGACCACGCTCTCGAGGGTGGACATGCCCGAGCCACCGAACTCCTCGGGGAGCTGTAGGCCGATGAGGTCGAGGTGGGCCAGCTGCTTCCACAGGTCGGGCGAGTAGCCGATGGCATCGTCCTCGAGCTGGCGGACCACGCTCAGAGGACTGGCGGTGGCGCACACACCCCGCACCGTCTCGCGCAGCATCTCTTGTTCCGGGCTGAATTGCAGGTCCAACATGGTCAGCTCTCCTGTTCGGGTTCTACGAGTGGTGCCGGGCGGAGCCCGGTCGACGGGTCGGGGGTGACGGTGCTCACGGTTGCCACCGGTCACCCTTGCGATCCCAAGGGTTGTCGTCGTCGGTGACGGGCAGGGCCACGCGGGCGGAGCAGGTCGTCTTGGCGTCGTCGTCCACCGACACCGAGATGTCGATGGCGACCCAGCCGCATCCGGTGTCGTCCACCCCGGAGTCGGTCACCGCGCCCCGGAACACCATGGTGTCGCCGGGGAAGATGGAGCCGAGCATCCGAAACGTCACCCGCTGGAGTCGCCCGTAGGGTCCGGTCCAGTCGGTGATGTACCGCTCGAACCAGCTGGCCAGGTTGGGGGTGTTCACGAAGATGTCGCGGGTGCCATTCCGGTTGACAGCAAAGTCCTTGTCGTGGTGCATGGGCCGCCAGTCGCGTGCGGCCAGGGCCCCGAGCACCACCGTGGTGGCGGTGACCGGATAGGACAGCTCGGGGAGCGCTTCGCCCACCGTGACCGTGTCGTGCAGCCGCTTGGTGGTGGTGGACCCGGTCATGACCCTGCTCCTGTCGCCTCGGACGCGGCCCCGGCCCTCCGGTAGCCGAACCCGGTGTAGCTCTCGACGGCCACCAGCTCGCCGCGCTGGTTGCGGTACTCCACGTCGATGACCCAGAAGCGACCGGTGCCCAGCTTGGTGGTCTTCTGGTCACTCACCGACCGCAGGATCTGACGGGTGACCAGACGGTCACCGGGTCGTACCGGTTCGTGGAAGATGATGGTGTTGTCGCTCATCACCGCCTCGGGGAGGTCGAGGCCCTCCTTCAGGTCGAAGTGGATCTGCAGTGGCAGTCCCGGCGTGCTGCGGTCCGGGGCCCAGTGGTGGGGACGGAACCAGACCGACACCATGGTCGGCGGGGCGATGGGCCCTCCGGTCACCTCCTCGGCCACGGCCTCGTCCCAGAACAGGGGATTGCCGTTCTCCACCGAGGCGCAGGTGGTCCACACGTACCCCTGTTCGACGGGGAACTCGCCCCGCTCCTCGTACTGTTCGACCCCGATCAGGTCGGCGATGTCCTTTTCTTTGATGGCGCTCACGCCACCACCCCTTTCGCTCGCAGCTCGGTGACACGGTCCGAGGACAGCCCGGCGGCGCACAGCAGGTGCTCGGTGTCCGACCGGGTCGGATCCCCGGCCAGCACCGGCCCATCGGTCGGCACCATCCCGGCCAGCACCGGTCCCACCTGGCGGAACCGGGTGGGGGCCGAGCCGTCCACGGGCGCCGTCCTCGCCTCGACCACGGCGTGTCGGGCGGTGAACTGCTCGTCGTCCACCAGCTCCTCGGCCGAGAGCACCGGGGTGACGCAGGTGTCGGCACCGGCCAACACGGCGGCCCACTCGTCACGTCCCCGGGTGGCGAATGCTGCCCGGAAGTCGGCCCGGATGGCGTCCTGGGCGCCGTCGTCCAACTGGGAGGCGGTCCACTGCTCGCACCCGAGGAGCCGGCACAGGTTGGCGAAGAACTTGGGCTCGATGGCCCCGACGGCCAGCCAGCCACCGTCGGCGGCCTGGTAGGCGTCGTAACAGGCGTACCGGCCGGTGATGATGTTCTGACCGTGTCCGACCGGCGCTCCCGTGGCCAGGTACTCGTCGACGGCCAGGGACGTCATCCACAACACGCCGTCGGCGATGGAGACGTCCAGATGGGTGCCGGGTCCGTCCTCGCCGCGCCCGATGAGGGCGGCCATGACGGCCAGGGCGGCCTGCAGCCCACCGCCGGCGGCGTCGGCGATGGTGGCTCCCGACACCGGTGGGCCCCCGTCGGCCCTCGGCTCGGTGGTGGCCAGGTAGCCGCCCACCGCCAGATAGTTGATGTCGTGGCCAGCCCACCCGGCATGGGGACCGTGCTGGCCGTACCCGGTGGTGGAGCACAGGATCACCCGGGGGTTGACCGCCTGCAGGTCGGCGAAGCCGATGCTCAGGCGGTCGACCACCCCGGGCCGGAAGCTCTCCACCACCACATCGGCCGAGGCCACCAGGGCCAGGAAGGCCGCCCGGCCGTCGGAGTCCTTCAGATCGATGGCGGTGCGCCGGAGATAGCGAGAACCGCTGTAGGCGTAGAACGGGGGCTGGATGGGTTCGCCACCCCGGCCCGCCACCGCTCCCACCTTCACCACGGTGGCGCCGTAGTCAGCCAAGATCCGCGTGCACCGGGCGGCCGGGCCCACCGAGGCCAGGTCGAGCACGGTCACGCCCTCCAAGGGCCCCCCGGGGCCGTCGGGAGGCCCCGGGCCGGCCGGAGGCGGCGCGACAGCAGGGGTGGTGGTCGTCTCGGTCACGGCGTCAGTGCGGCTCCGGGATCAGAAGTTCTTGGGCAGGCCGAGTTTGCGGCGGGCGATGATGTTCTTCTGGATCTCCGAGGCCCCGCCGCCGATGGTGTCGATGACCGTGTAGCGGTAGGTCGACTCGGAGCGACCCACCATGGGGGCGTCCTCGTCCCGCACCCGGATCTGGGCCCCCGGGCCACCGATGTCCATGGAGGCGTTGGCCAGGCGACGGGAGTACTCGGTGGTGAACAGCTTGTACTCCGAGGCCTCCGACGTCGGCGGTGCGCCGCCCTGGGACGAGGCAAAGACGAACTTGATGCCCAGCATCCGGGCCACCTCGGCCTCGGTGTGCAGCTGGACGATCTTCGACCGGGTCACGGCATCGTCCTTCAGCGGCTCGCCGTCGCGGGTGGCCCCCTTCACGTACTCGGTGAGCAGGTCCAGCCGCTGGGCGATGGGCGAGTACGTGAACAGGGTGAAGCGCTCGAGGTCGAGCGCTTCGGAGATGTACTGGAACCCCTTGTTGAGCTCGCCGACCACGTAGTCGTCGGGCACGAAGACTTCGTCCAGGTAGACCTCGTTGGTCCGCTCGTCCCCCATGGTCCAGATGCCCTTCACCGTGATGTTGGGGTGGTTCATGGGCACAAGGAACAGCGAGATCCCGTAGTGCTTGGCGGCGTCGGGATCGGTGCGGGCCCCCACCCAGTACCAGTCGGCGAAGTGGGCCGACGTGGTCCAGGTCTTCTGACCGTTGAGGTTCCACCCGCCCTCCACCTTGGTGGCCTTCAGCTGCATGGAGGCGGCGTCGGAGCCGGCGTTGGGCTCGGAGTAGCCGACGGCGAACTCCACCTCGTTGCGGAGGATCTTGGGCAGGAACTCCTGCTTCAGCTTCTCGCTGCCGTGGCTGATGATGGTCTTGCCGATGATACCGACACCCTTACCGATCTGGGGCCCGCCCCGGGCGGCCAGGGCCTCGTTCAGCAGGTACTCGTAGATGCCCTCGCCGTCCTTGCCCCCGTACTCCTCCGGCCAGGTGATGCCCAGCCACCCCTGCTCCCCCACCTTGGCCATGAACTGGCGCCGCAGCGGGGTGTCGACGATCTGGGCCATGTTCTCACGGGTGACGTCGAAGACCTCCGGATCGTCGTTGGCGTCGAGGAACTCTTCCACCTCCTTGACGAATTCGAGCTGCTCGGGGGTGAACTCGAAATCCATGGTGGGCCTCCATCGTCCGGATGCGGCGGGCGCCGCGGTGGTTTCCTGACTGACCGTCAGATACTGTGGTCATCATAGGATGAGCGAGCGGCAGGGGCCAGCGTCACCGCGTGCGGGGCCGATCTCCCGAGCTTCTCGGCCCGTCGGGAGGCGACCGGGGTCACCGGCCCCGGCCGGGCCGCCCGCGTCCAGCCGTCACCCGACCGAAGGGACCACCGAAGAGATGAGAGGCATCGTCAGCATCGCCGGGTACGTCCCCTACCGACGCCTGCAGCGCTCGGCCGTGGCCCAGCTGTTCGGTTCCGGAGGCGGCAAAGGAACCCGGTCGGTGGCCTCCCACGACGAGGACACCACCACCATGGGGGTGGAGGCCGCCCGTCTGGCCCTGCGGCCCGTGCCGGCCGCGGCGGTGGACGCCCTGTGGTTCGCCACGTCCACCCCGGCTTACCTGGACAAGACCAACGCCACCACCATCCACGCCGCCCTGCGCCAGCCCGGGCGGGTGGCCGCCTTCGACTTCGGCGGGGCGCTCCGCTCCGGAGCCGGGGCCCTACGCACCGGCCTGGCCGGCGCCGGTACCGGTACCACCCTGGTGGTCCTGTCGGACCAGCGCGACGGCCTGCCCACCTCGGTCGACGAGTCGGCCGGCGGGGACGGTGCCGCCGCCGTGCTCATCGGGGACGACGGCCCCGGCGCGCCGGTCATCGCCGAGTACCTGGGTGGCGCCTCGGTGAGCGATGAGTTCCTCGACCGGTGGCGCACGACGGGCGACCGCCGCTCCAAGGTGTGGGAGGAGCGCTTCGGGGAGACCCGCTATGTGCCCCTCGGTACCGAGGCGTGGGAGTCAGCCCTCAAGTCGGTCGGGCTCTCGGTCGACCAGGTGGACCGGGTGGCCGTCACCGGCATGCACGGGCGGGCGGTCAAGGCCCTGGTCCGCAAGCTCGGTGTCGGTGCCGGCGTGGTGGCCGACGACCTGACCACCACGGTGGGCCAGACCGGTTGCGCCCACCCCGGACTGGTGCTGGCGTCCATGCTCGAGCAGGCCGCTCCCGGCGAGGTGGTGGCCGTCGTGGCTCTGGCCGATGGGGCCGACGTCATGGTGTTCCGCACCACCGACGCCATCGGGTCGTGGTCGGCGGCCGAGACGGTGGCCGACCAGATCGCCGGAGCCGCCGACCTCCCCTACGGAAAGTTCCTCAGCTGGCGGGGCATGGTCACCCCCGAGCCACCGCGCCGACCGGAGCCGGCCCGGGTCTCCTCCACGGCGGCCTGGCGCAACGAGGAGTGGAAGTTCGGCTTCGTGGGCTCCCAGGACCGGACCACCGAGGCGGTGCACCTGCCTCCCTCGCGCATCTCCATGAAGGGCGGCGCCGTCGACGACATGGACCCGATCGACCGGGCCGACACCGAGGCCACCATCGCCACCTACACCATCGACCACCTGTCCTACTCGGCCAGCCCTCCCATCGTCTTTGCCGTGCTGGACTTCGACGGTGGCGGCCGGTTCCCCCTGGAGCTGACCGATGTGGACGCCGCCACCGTCGACATCGGCGACAAGGTGGTCATGACCTTCCGACGGCTCTACACCGCGGATGGCATCCACGACTACTTCTGGAAGGCCAAGCCGGTGCGTAGCGCCGGCGCGGCCTCCTGATACCCGACGACGATCTGAGCAGAGGAGACAGCCAATGGGTTCGCATGGGATCAAGGACCGGGTGGCGATCGTGGGGATGGGGTGTACCCGCTTCGCCGAGCACTGGGACAAGAGCCTCGACGACCTGATCATCGAGGCGTCCCAGGACACCTTCGCCGCGGCGGGCGTGACCAAAGAGGACGTCGACGCCTACTGGTTCGGGACCGCCCAGTCGGGCATGAGCGGGATCACCCTGGCCCGACCCCTCCAGCTGGAGGGCAAGCCGGTAACCCGGGTGGAGAACTACTGCACCACCGGGTCCGAGGCGTTGCGGGCCGCCGCCTACGCCGTGGCCTCGGGGGCCTACGACGTGGCCATGGCCGTCGGGGCCGAGAAGGTCAAGGACTCGGGCTACCAGGGCCTCAACGCCTTCCCCATCCCGGGCGACGGCACCGCACGCACGCTGACGGCGGCGGCCATGTTCTCCATGGTGGCCCCGGCCTACGGAAAGAAGTACGGGGTGGGCGAGGACGAACTGACCGAGGTGCTGGCCCGCATCTCGTGGAAGAACCACCAGAACGGCGCCGAGAACCCCCGAGCCCAGTTCCGCAAGGCCGTGTCCACCGAGACCATCTGTGCCTCCCCCCGGGTGGCCGGGCGTCTCGGGGTGTTCGACTGCGCCGGCGTGGCCGACGGGGCGGCCGCGGCCATCGTGGTCCGGGCCGAGGACGCCCACAAGTACACCGACCAGCCGATCTACATCAAGGCCCTCTCGTTCTCGGCCGGCAGCGGCTCAGGCCTCATCGACCCCGAGTACGACTACACCTGGTTCCCCGAGTGCGTCCGGGCCGCCGAGGACGCCTACGCCCAGGCGGGCATCACCGACCCCCGCCACCAGTTGGCCATGGCCGAGGTGCACGACTGCTTCACGCCCACCGAGCTGGTCCTGATGGAGGACCTGGGCTTCGCCGATCGGGGCACGGCGTGGAAGGAGGTGCTGGCCGGCACCTTCGACCGGGATGGCGAGCTGCCCATCAATCCCGACGGTGGGCTGAAGAGCTTCGGCCACCCGGTCGGGGCGTCGGGCCTCCGGATGTTCTTCGAGACCTGGCTCCAGCTACGGGGTGAGGCCACCCCCGAGCGGCAGATCCACACCGACAAGAAGCTGGCCCTCACCCACAATCTGGGCGGCTATCCCGGCGAGATGGTCTCGTTCGTCTCGGTGGTGGGCACCGAACTGGGCTGAGTCGGACCGGGCACCCGACGACGGGCCCTAGGCGGTGACGGGCGCCTCGGCCTGGCGCTCGTCGAGGAACGCCCACCAGGCGTCAGCACCCCGCCGGGCGGCCTCGGAGACCTCGTCGGGGTCGGCACCGAGCAGGGCCAGGGCGTCGAGGGCCCAGTCACCGTGGTCGGCCTCCATGCCGGCGTGGATGTCCCAGAACTCGGTGCCCGCGTCGTCCATCCCGTACCAGCGGCGGAGTCCTTCAGCCTTGGTAGTGGCGATGGCCGCGGCCTGGGTCTCGTAGGCGGCCAGGCCGGCCACGGCGGCGACCGGGCCGTCGGACACCAGATCGGCGTAGGTGGCCACCAGGACCTGCGCGGCGGGACCGGGGTCGGTGGCGGTGGGGGTGGCCTCGAGGGCGGCGGCGAAGCGGTCGAACAGGACCAGGTGGGGCTCGGGTCGGCCCAACTCGTCCTCCAGGTTCTGGCCCACCGTGGCGGCCGCCTCCACCTCCCCGAGGCTGCGGAGCTGCTCCACCACTGCGGTCAGCACCACGGGCAGGGCCGCTTCGAAGGCCCGGTAGTTGACGGCGTACTCGGCCAACTCGCTCGGGGCCAGCTCCCCGGCCTGCCACCGGAGGTAGAAGGGGTGGCTGAGCAGCTCCCGGCCCCCGAGGGCCGAGGCCATGGAGGCCGCCAACGGGTGGTCGGGCCGGTCGGGGTCAAAGGACCGGCCGGGGGCGGCGGGAGTCGAGTCGGAGTGCACACTGAACGAGGTCATGCCGCATCCTACCCAGCGACGGGCGTCGATACCTGGTGGACCCGACCCCGCCTCAGCGGGCGGCGGCGGCCTGGTTGGACGGGTGGGCGTACCGGCCACTGACCCGCACCGGCAGGTCGGTCACGCCGTACGGCGTACCGGGCCCCGTCCCATCGGCCAGAACTCGGTCGTCGAGCCCACCCGCTCCCCGGGGACGGAGGTAGTGGAGCTTGCGCTCCCGCTCCTCGGCGGCTTGGCGCATGCGCACCAGCAGCACCACGTACCCCCCCAGGGCCAGGGCCGACACCAGGGTGAGGGCCCACGCCGCCGAGGCACCGGGGATGAAGCCGATCAGCAGGGTGGTCACCACGACGGCGGCCAGGACGCCGAGTGTGTCCCGCCGACGCCGGCGGGCCAGGGTACGGGCGTGGGCATCGGTGGTCCGGGGTTCCGGCTCCAGGCCGGAGAGGTAGGGGTCGGCCATGGATCCCGCCCCACCATCGGTGCCGGCCCCGGACTGGGTCGCCCCATCCGATGGGACGGGGTCCTCCCCCAGGAAGGCCAGGGCCGGTCGGGGTAGCTGGTCCGCCCCCACCACCGAGAGCTTCGGGGCCATCCGCACCTGACCGCTGTCGGCCCCCGGCCAGGAGACGCTGGAGCCGTCGACGGAACGGAGGCGGTAGGCCGGGGCCACCAGCGGCTCAGGACTGGAGTGTTCGAGCACCCGCAGCTGCCGGTGGAAGTGCGAGATGGAGTTGATCCCACCCACCGTCCGGGACCGTCGCTTCAAAAGATTGGGCCCCAGGATGACCAGCCACGCCACCATGATGATGATCACGAGGATCATGGGCATCAACTCCTCGACCGGACTCCCTTGGGGAAAAATTCTAACGATGCACAATTCGACAGTGGTGGATGGTCGCGGCTACGGACCCGGTCGTGGACCAGCGGGACACCGTGGGGCCCCCTCCCCCGCCTCCTCGACGCGGCAGTAGGGTCGGCCCGGTGCCTGCCTTCTGGATCCTGATGGCGGTGGCGGCAGCAGCCGCCGTCGTCGACTGGGTAGCCGTCGGGACCGGCAGCCGCCGGCTGGAGTATGCGGCCAAGCCGGCCGTGTTGGTGGCGTTGGTGGCGGCGGCGGCGGTTATCCCGGTCGATCGCACCGACCTGGTGGACCGCCGGTGGTGGTTCGTGGCCGCCCTGGCCCTGTGTTTGGCCGGCGACGTCCTGTTGATGCTCCCGCGCGACCTGTTCGTGCCGGGACTGGCGGCCTTCCTGGGGGGCCACGTCCTGTTCATCGTGGGCCTGCTGCAGCCTCCGTCGCCTGCCGGGGTCCCGCCCTTCTCCTTCTCCTCGACCGGGCTGGTGGTGGCGGCCGTGGTTGTGGTGGCGGTGGAAGCCGCACCGGGGACTTTGCTCCTCCGCTCCCTGTGGACACAGGGGGAGCGGGCCCTGGTGCCACCGGTGTGCGTCTACGTGGCCGCCATCGTCACCATGGTGGTGCTGGCCGTCAACGTCGGGGTGCCGGCGGCGGCCGCTGGGGCCGTCCTCTTCCTGGTGTCGGACACCCTGTTGGCTTGGAACCGGTTCGTGCGGGCCGTCCCCCACGGCGACCTCGGCGTCCACGTCACCTACCACTTGGCCCAGGGCCTGCTGGTCCTCTCCCTTCTCCGCTGAAGGGAACGGGTCGGGCGTGCGGCGGAGCACAATGGTTGCCTGCCCAGTGGAGGAGCCACCACCATGAGTCCCCAACGACCGAGCGACGTCGCCCCCATCGAGCAGTGGGACCGGCTGCTGGAGGGGAAGGTTGCCGTGGTCACCGGCGGTGGCGACGGCATTGGCGCCGCCGTGGCCCTGCTGTTCGCCCGTCACGGAGCCCGGGTGGAGATCGCCGAGATCGATCCCGACCGGGCCGACCGCTCCCGCCGGGCGGTGGAGGGGGCGGGCGGGGTGGCCCGGGCCCATATGGTCGATGTGACGGTGCCCGGCGACGTCGAGCGACTGGCCGCCGCCGTGCTGGACGAGCACGGGCACATCGACGTACTGGTCAACAATGTCGGGGACTACCGGCCGCTGGTCCGCTTCGAGGAGTCGACCCCGGAGACATGGCAGGCCATGTACGACGTCAACCTCTTCCACGTGTTCGCCGTGACCCGAGCCTTCCTCGGGTCCATGACGGCCCGAGGCCAGGGGTCCATCGTCACCATCCACTCGGTGGAGGGGATGCGGGGCTTTCCCGGCGAACCGGTCTATGCGGCCATGAAGGCCGCCGCCGCCCACTTCACCACCAGCCTGGCCGTGAGCGTCGGGCGGCACGGGGTGCGGGTGAACGGCATCGGTCCCGACCTCACCCAGACGCCACAGGTGGACTACCTGACCAGCTCCGAAGGCCACGACGACCTGTGGCCGTCCTGGGCCCCCGTGGGTCGCCTGGGCTGGCCCGAGGACCAGGCGCGGGTGGCGCTCTTCCTGGCCTCCGACCTCTCGGGCTTCGTCACCGGCCACAACATCCCGGTCGACGGCGGGACCAGGGCCGGAGGCGGCTGGTTCTACTCCCCCACCGCCCGCCGGTTCGTCAACCGACCCACGGGGCTCTGAGCGGGACTCCGTCGGTGCCAGGGTTCCGTATCGCTTCAGCGGTTCAGGGGATGCGCGAGCGGGCCGACCAGCGGCCGCCATGCCGGTCGACGGTGACCTCCACCCCGAAGGCGGCTGACACCGCATCGCTGGTGAGGACGTCCCCGATCGCGCCGGACTCCACCAGCCGGGCCCCCCGCATCAGAGCGGCGTGGGTCACCCCCGGGGGGATCTCCTCGAGGTGGTGGGTCACCAGCACCAGAGGCGGCACTGCCGGGTCGGCGGCCAGGGCGGCCAGGCGCCCGAGGAGGCGCTCACGGGCCCCGAGGTCCAATCCGGCGGCCGGTTCGTCCATGAGCAACAGGTCGGGGCTGGACATGAGAGCCCGGGCCAACAGGACCTGCTGCCGTTCGCCCTCCGACAGCAGGCCGAACGAACGCCCGGCGAAGGCGGGGTCACCGAATCCGGCCTCGGCCAGCAGGCCGGCAGCCTCGGCCCGATCGGCGGCGGTGTACTCGTTCCACCACGTCTCGAGGGCGGCATGGCGGCCGGTGAGGACCACGTCGAGCGCCGGGAGCTCGGGTCGGAGGGTCCGGCTGACCGAGGCACTGACCACGGCGATCCGGCGGCGCAGCTGGCGCATGTCCACGTGGCCCAGCCGCTCACCGAGGATCTCCACGGTGCCCGAGGTGGGCCACAGGGCCGACCCGACGATCTTCAACAGGGTGGTCTTGCCCGACCCGTTGGGGCCAAGCAGGGCCCAACGCTGACCGGGGCCCACCTCCCAGCTGACGTTGTCGAGCAGGGAGGTCCCGTTGCGGACCACATGGACGTGCTCCAACCGCACGACCGCGGGCGGGGCGGCGCCGGCCGGTCCGCGGGGCTGCGGGGGAAGGGGGTCGGTCATCGCCGGCACCTTAGGGTGTGACGCCACCGGGCCCGCACGGGAGTCCCCGGAAACCCGGCACCGGGTCGGTCGGTACCGGTTCAGAGACCGAAGCTGCGCAGGAGATGGCGGGTCATGCCGTTGGTGGTCCGGTAGACCCTCCGGCGGGCCACCCGCCTGGCGTAGGCCCCGGGACCCCGGGAGGCGTCCTGGACGTTGCCCAGATCCCGTGCCGCCCGGTAGAGCTGGCTCCTGAGAGAGTGCCGTGCCATCACCGAAGGCGACGGGTCCACCGGGGCGGTAGCCGGCGAAGGACGGGGACCGACAACGTGGACCGGGGGGCGTTGGTCGGTGAAATCAGCGAACGGTGTGGTGATTGCGGAGACTGCAGTCGATGCACTCGAGCTGACCGTCGAGGCGGAGCAGACCGTCGGCCATGGTGGGCAGCGTCTTGCCGCATCCGGCGCACTGGCCGGCCTGGCGCTCGTACTGCGCTGGGATGTGCTCCATCACCCGTTGGTAGAGCTTCCCCACAATGATGGTCTCACGTTCGGGGTCCAGCGTCGTCTGGGTCGCACTTTTGGTCACAAGGTGATCGTCGGCAGATCCCCGGGACAGCTTGAGGCCGGGGGGCATCCCCCCAGCTCACGCCTCTACCCGCTCCGCGGAGGGAGCCAAACCATCACCCGGCTGGCGAATCGTCAGGCCGCCGGGGCCCCGTGCAGCTCCCAGTACCGGTTGAGGTGCCCCTGGGTCTTGACCACCCAGACGATCCAGCCGATGAACGGGAGAAGGATCCAGAAGCCGGTCAGGCCGGAGACGGGCCGGTCCCGGCCCTCCCGGGCGTAGAGCTGGCCCACCTCGGCCGGCATCACAAAGATGTTGACGATGCCCAGGAGGATGGCGAACAGCAGTCCGAGGCCTCCCCCGATCCCCTCACCGGCGTGCTCTTTCATATCCCGGAAGGTGGCGAACTGCCAGTAGAGGCCGTAGATCCCGAGGGTGACGAGGGAGAGCAGGATCACCACCACCGGGCTCCGGACTCTTCCTAGCGCGCTGGTGACCATGACCGCCTCGATTCCTCGCCGGCGCTTTGCCGGACTGGACCCAGAGCAGAGCACACCCGGGCTCCGGACGGGCGACCGGGCCCTCCGATCCTTCCGGACTGGCCGACCACAAGGTTTCCCACCGACGTCGACCGGGTAGGGAGTCGCTATGGAATCAGAGAGCGACACCGGAAACGAAGGGCTCTGGCTGAAGCTACGGCGGGCCGGGCGATGGCGTGAGTGGCGCGAGATCGAGAAGGTTCGCCAGTTCGTCGCACGCGGCCCCTACGCCGGCCGTCGGTGATGGTCGGGGACGGAGATCGTTCCCGACCCGCCGGGTCGAAGCCCACCCTGCCTTCATCGGTGACGAAAGCCGAGGGCTGGTTGGTGGGCGACAGCCCACTGGACGGTAAGCCTCCGGCTGAATCGGTGGCCAGTCGTGCGGACGGCCGACCTCCGGCCGAAGCCTCCAGCAGCGCTCCGCTGCGACAGGCACAGGCAATTCTGGAGGAGTCCGAGGCCCGGGTGGCGGCTGGTGCCGCCAAGGCGGGTCCCGAAGTCGAGGGCACCGAACTCCTCTGCGGCGTGT
>JBBQWW010000027.1:0-37195 GCA_038210245.1 Acidimicrobiales bacterium | reverse complement strand
GGGCCGCCACCTACCTGTGCTCGCCCTACGCCACCTACATCAGCGGCCACTCGCTGGTCGTCGACGGGGCAAACTGGCAGCGTCGCCACACCGTCCAGCCCCCGTTCACCCCTATCCGCGAGCAGCTCGGCCGACCGCCCTTCGACCCGAGCCCCCGCCCTGCGAAAGGAACCCCGTCATGAGCACCCTCAGTCCCGAGGATCAACGCCTGGTGACCCTGGAGGTGGACGGCCCGGTGGCCGTGATCACCAACAACCGTCCCGAGAAGCACAACGCCATGAGCGACGAGATGGACCGTCGCCTCTTCGAGGTGCTGGCCGAGGTGCACGAGCTCCCCGAGGTGCGGGCCATCGTGTGGCGGGGGGAGGGCAAGTCCTTCTCGTCGGGGCGGGACACCGACCAGCTGGGCATCCGCACCGAGGACATCTCCGACCTCGAGTTCATCGAGCGGGGCCACCGGCCCTCCCAGATGTTCTTCACCATGCCCGCCCCCATCATCTGCGCACTGAAGGGCTGGGTCATCGGCGGGGCCTTCGAGCGGTCGCTGCTCTGTGACATCCGGGTGGCCGCCGTGGGCACCAAGATGGTGCTACCCGAAGTGGTCCACGGGGTCATCCCCGACACCGGCGGCATGGCCCGACTGTTCCAGATGGTCGGCCACGGGGTGGCCGCCGACCTGGCCCTGACCGGACGGGTGATGACGGCCGAGGAGGCCCTGACCCACGGGATCATCAGCCGGCTGGTGGCCGACGAGGAGGAGCTCGACGCCGTCACCCGCCAGATGGCCGAGACCATCGCCTCCGCTCCGCCGTTCACCGTCAAGATGGCCCGCCGCACCCTCTACGGGCTCGGCGTGCACGAGGTCCAGCGGTCCATCGCCGAGGAGGCCGTGGCCCAGTCCATGGTCTTCGCCTCCCGCGACTACGCCGAGATGAAGGCGGCCCGGGCCGAGGGCCGCCCCCCGGTGTACCAACGGCGCTGATCGAGGCGGCCGGACCGACAATCCGAGCCATATAGACAATCCGATATACTGGGGATATGGAACCGGCCGCCATCATCAAGGCCGTGCGGCGCCGGCAGGGGCTGACCCAGACGGAGCTGGCACGGCGGGCGGGCACCACCCAGCCGGTGGTGTCGGCCTACGAGCGTGGGCTCCGCGATCCGGGCTACACCACCCTGCGCAAGCTGGTGGCGGCGGGGGGCGAGCGACTGGTGGTGAGCACGGCGCCATCGACCTCGGACCTGACCCCACCGGCCGACGTCCATGAGCACGCCCGACGCCTGCTCGACGTGCTGACCGTGGCCGATGCCGTCCCCGCTCGGCGTCGGTCGCCGGTGCTCGTGGCCCCTCGGCTCGTCTCGACATGACGGCACCCACCCTGGCCCAGCGGATCGAGGCCGTCGACGCCGCCCTCTCGGCCACCCCGCACGGATTCGGAGGGGCGCTGGCGTTGGCCTACTACGCCGAGCCGCGCTCCACCATCGACATCGACGTCAACGTGTTCGTGCCGCCGGAGCGCTTCTCCGAGGTGGCCGCTCCACTGGTCCGCCTGGGTGCCGAGGCCGACGATCCGGCGGTGGCCGAGACCGTCCACCGGGATGGTCAGGTGCGGGTCATGTGGGGCGAGACGCCGATCGACCTGTTCTTCTCCTACGACGCCTTCCACACTGCTGCCGGCCGAGACGTCCGGCGGGTGCCCTTCGGAGGCACCACCATCCCCATTCTCGGAGTCGACCACCTCGTCGTGTGCAAGGTCGTCTTCGACCGCCCGAAGGACTGGGTCGATATCGGAGCCATCCTGGAAGCCGGAACCGCCCTGGATGCCGCCGAGATCCTGCGGTGGGTGGGAAGGATCGCCGGCGACGACGATCCGCGCTACGAGCGGGTGGCCGCCCTCGTCACCGGCCACTGAATCGATCCCAGCACCGGGCCAGCGGTCCGTAGCCGAGGAGGCGGTGGCCAACTACCGGGGGGCCCATGCGATCGACGACCACCCCCGAACCGTGATCGTGGTGCGTATCGACCACCGATCTGACGTCTACCGCCGGCGCTGACCACCGATCACACCAAAGACGCGTTTCACCGCCGACGGACGACGGGTAGAACGGATCCCGTGCTCGGGACCTGCTCCGAGGTACCCGTTCTCCGAGGAGGAACCATGCCCACCGCCGATCAGACCACTCAGCCCATCCACCGCTCGGGCACCTTCGTCCTCGACGGCCAGGAGGTCCACCGTCTCGGCTACGGGGCCATGCAGATCACCGGGTCTGGCGTATGGGGTGAGCCGGATGACCGGGCCGAGTGCGTGCGCACGGTGCGCCGGGCTGTCGAGCTCGGCGTCGACCTCATCGACACCGCCGACTCCTACGGCCCCGAGGTGTCCGAGGACATCATCCGGGAGGCCCTCCACCCCTACCCCGAAGAGCTGCTCATCGCCACCAAAGCCGGTCTCACCCGTCAGGGACCCGGCCAGTGGCTTCCGGTGGGCCGGCCCGAGTACCTGCGCCAGCAGTGCGAGATGAGCCTCCGGCGGCTCCGGGTCGAGACCATCGACCTCTTCCAGCTGCACCGTATCGACGCCAAGGTGCCGGCCGCCGAGCAGTTCGGCCTGCTCTCCGACCTGATCGATGAGGGCAAGGTACGGGCCGTTGGCCTCAGCCAGGTCAGCGTGAAGGAGATCAAGGCGGCCCTGGCCGTGGTCCCGGTGGTCAGTGTGCAGAACCTCTACAACCTGACCGACCGGTCCTCGGAGGACGTCCTCCAGTACTGCGAGGGCGAAGGGATCGGCTTCATCCCGTGGTTCCCCATGGCCGCCGGCGCCTTGGCCAATCCAGGCGGTCCGGTGGACGCCGTGGTGAAGGAGACCGGGGCCACGCCGTCCCAGGTGGCCCTGGCCTGGTTGCTCCACCGCTCGCCGGTCATGCTGCCCATCCCCGGCACCAAGTCGCAGGGCCACGTGGAGGAGAACTGCCAGGCGGCCACCCTCGAACTGACCGACGGGCAGATGGACTCACTCAGCCAAGCCGCCGCCTGACGGGAGTCAGACCCGGATTACGGCAAGTTCGTCGAGCGTCACGTAGTCGGCATCCTGGGTCACCAACGGGAGTCCGTGGGCCAACGCCGTGGCCGCGATCCACGAGTCGTTGACTGGCATGCGGAGACCTGCCTCCCGGAGCAGGATCCGGAGTCGGGCCCACGCCTCAGCCACGGATTCGTCGATCGGGATGGGCTCGAGAGCCAGGGCCTGAGTGTACGTATCCAATCGCTTGATCCTCGCCGGAGAGTCCCCCGCCGACAGCACGCCGGCTCGGAGTTCTCCCACGGTGACCACCGAGACGGCCAGCGCTTCGGGAAGGCCCCCGACGTGAAGGGGCCGGCCCACCTCAGTAGCGATGAAAACCGTGGTGTCAACGAGACCTCGGCTCATCTGAGGTCGTCGGTGGTGTCGGGTGCGAGCGCGTGCAGTTCATCGAGCAGACCGGTGTCGGCTTGATGGCCAATTATCCGGTGCACGAACTCCGCTCGAGACATCCAGCGGGGTCGGGTGCTCACCGGCAGAAGCCTGGCCACCGACCGTCCATCGACGGTGATGACCACCTCCTCCCCGCCCTCCACGCGCTCAATGAGCCCACGGGTGTTGTTTCGCAGTTCCCTCGAGGCCACCTTGCTCATGTACAACTGTAGCATGTGTGCGACAGTTGTATCCAACCTCCGACGAGGACGGTACACGGGGTTCTACCCGACGGTATGGACGAACCCCGGATTCGGCGAACCGGAGGTGTTGACCTGAGGCGGAGGGACGCCCGCCTCGAATCGTGGACGACGACGGCCACCCGCCACGGCCAGGGCGTCCATCAGGGCGAACGCCACGCCGTAGGCGAACTCTCGACGGAGCCCGTCAGTGGACTCGTTCTGGATCCACACATGGAGGCGTCGGACGAGATCGGGGAACGGATAGACCCCGAAGAAGTGCTCGATGGGCTTGTCCAGATCGAGCAGGGCCGCCCCGGCCATGGCCGCCACCACCGCCGGACGGGCCTTCTGGTCGACGGCCAGGGCGGCGGCGGCCATGACCCCGAGGCCCACGAGGCCGTCGCGCCGGGCCACCCGCAGGAACCGCTCTTGGGCGTCGTGGGCCGAGCGGTCGCAGCCCCAGTGGGGAATGGCGTCGAGCACCAGGTGGGAGCCGACCCCCACCACGAAGGCGGTCACCGGCCGGCGCTCCAGGGCCCGCCCGATGAGGACGCCGGAGAGCACGTGGTTGGTGACGAACACCGGCCCATTCTCCCAGGTCGCCACCGGAAGCCGACGTCACCGACCCCGGATCAGGCGGCGCCGAACACCAGGGGCGCCGACTTCACCCCGGCGATGACCGGCGAGGGCGTCCGCACCACCGGGCCGGCCATCTCCAGGGTGGCGAACCGGCCGAGCAGCTCCTCCAGCAGGATGCGACCCTCCAGCCGGGCCAGGACCGCCCCGATGCAGAAGTGGGCCCCGAACCCGAAGGCCACGTGCGGGTTGGGGTCTCGGGCCCCGTCGAACCGATCGGCGGTGGGACCGAAGATCGTCTCGTCACGGTTGGCCGAGGCGTAGAGCATGAGCACCGGTGCGTCGGCATCCAGCTTCTCCCCGGCCAGCTCCACCAGGCGGGTGGTGGTGCGCATGAAGGCCACCACCGGCGTGGTCCACCGCAGCATCTCCTCGATGGCCAGGGGCAGGGCCCGGGGCGCGGAGGTCAAGAACCGGTAGCGCAGGGCCTCCCACTCCCCCGGCGACGAGGCCAGGCCCACCAGGCCGCCGGACATCATGTTGCGGGTGGTCTCGTTGCCGGCCACCAGAAGCTGCACGAGGAACATGCCCAACTCGGCATCGGTCAGCCGGTCGCCGTCCACCTCGGCCGCCCCCAGCTCGGAGATGATGTCGTCCCTCGGATGGGCCCGGCGGTCGGCTGCCGCCGCCAGCAGGTAGGTGACCATCTCGCCGCTCAGGGTCATCCGCTCCTCTTCCGACCAGTCGGTGGCCCCGGGGATGACCGCCTCGGACCAACGGAAGAAGCGGGGCCACTCGTCCTCGGGCACGCCGAGAAGATCGGAGATGACCTGCAGGGGCAGGGGGACGGCCAGGTCGGAGACGATGTCCACTGGCGTTCCGGCGTCGATGCGGTCGACCAACGTGACCGTGCGGGCCCGGATCCCGTCCTCGAGGGCCCGCATGAAGGTGGGTCGGAAGCCGGGCTGCACCAGCTTGCGGTAGCGGTCGTGGTCGGGCGGGTCGGTGTGCATCATGGTCGGCGGCGTCGGGTACTCGGCCCCGATCTCCATGGTCAGGATGCCCTTGCCCGAACAGAAGGTCTCGGGGTCCCGGGAAATGGCCACCACCTCCTCGTGACGGCTGGCCACCCAGAAGCCACCGGCCTGGCTGTAGGCCAGGGGGGCCTCAGCCCGCAGGCGGGCGTAGAGCGGGAAGGGGTCCCCGGCGTAGAACTCCGGATCGAGCAGGGGCGCAGTGAGCTCGTCGGCCCCGGTGTCCGAGCAGCTCATCGGGCCATGGCCCGGGTGGGTCCGGCCAAGCATCGGTGGATGATGGTCACTGCGTTCCCTCCCTGTTCCGTCGTCGACCGCTGGCCTCGTGGCCCGGTGTCCTCGTCGTGGTGACCCCTTTTGGTGCCCCATCGGCCCCGCCCACCTCGACCCGGCCGCTCACCCGAAGGCGGGTCAGCGCTACAGGCGCGAGCCGTCGGGGTACGAGTCAGTCTGCCGGATGCGTGCCGCCGATGCCATTCATGGGCCGCCCGAACGGACCCAGGTCAGGGAACCCGTCACCCGGAGGGCGAGCCGGGCGGGAATGACCCCGGTCCCGAGGTCGACCTCGCCTACCATGGACCCTGGCCTGGCCGGCCCAGGGACCCCTGCCCCGGCCCGCCGAGCCCGCCCCTGCCGCCCATCCGAGGTCCCGATGCTCTGTCCTCAAGGCCATCGCCTGCCGGTTCCCGACTTCACCGCCCAGTTCTGCCCCACGTGCGGGGCGGCGCTCATCAACCCCTGCCCGGTCGGGCACGACAACGTGGCCAATGCCCGGTTCTGCCGGGACTGCGGGCGGTCCATGGGCCTGCCCTCGGGCACCCCCACCCTGGCCACAGTGGCCGCGGTGCCCCCCACCACGGCCGTGGTCAGGCCCACCGGCGCGGCATCGCCCACCACCGGCCGATCGGTCGGAGTCCGCCCGGCGGCGGTCGACCCTCCGCCTCCCCTACCCGACCCCAACGACCCGGGAGCCCAACGGGATCGGGCGGAGTCACGGGATCGGGTGGGCCGGGGCTGGCTCATCGCCATCGGTGCCATCGCCGTGGCCGTGGTGGCGGTGGTCATCGCCCTGGTGGCCACCGCTTCGGGCCACTCCAGCCCGTCGGCGTCCTCGTCGGCGGCGCCGCCGGTCACCCGCGCCCCGTCCACCACCATGCCGGCCTCCACGACCACCTCTACCACCCTGTCTCCGGAGGCCGCTCCGCAGGGTCGGGCCCTCACCGCGCTGCTGGCCCAGAACGCCAGCAACCGGAGCCAGGTGGGGACGGCCACCGCCGCCATCGCCGCCTGCGGTGACCTGGCCGGGGCCCAGTCGACCCTGGCTGCGGCCCAGGCGTCCCGGCAGACCCTGTTAGGCCAGCTGGGCCAGCTCGACCTGTCCGCCCTCCCCCAGTCGGCGGCCCTGATCAACGCGCTGACCACGGCCTGGCAGAGTTCGGCCAGTTCGGACGGCTCCTACGCCCAGTGGGCCGCCGACGAGCAGGCCAAGCCGTGCGTGCCCAACGACAGCGCCGACCCCAGCTACCAGGCGGCCCTGGTGTCCGACGGCCACGCCTCGACGGCCAAGCAGCAGTTCACCTCCCTGTGGAACCCGATCGCCACGTCGTTGGGCCTCCAGCCGTGGCCGCCCAACCAGCTCTAATGGGCCGACCCGATCGACGGCGCATGGTGGCGGTGACCACGGCGGTGGGGGCGGTGGTGATCATCGCCGCGTCGGTAGTGGGCTCCCGACTGGCCGGGACCCATCCGTCGGTCCCGGTGGCTACCACCCAACCGGCCTCACCATCGCCCCCGGGCGTGGCTCCGGCGGCGGCACCGGCCAAGGCCACCCGCTCGGTCCCGTCCTGGGCCGCCGGCGCCGGTGCCATCCCGAGCACCACCGGGCCCCAGCCACTGGTCGGGAAGGTGGTGGTGCTGGACCCGGGTCACGACGGTGGCAACGCCTCCGCCCCGGCCACCATCGACCGGCCGGTATGGAACGGTCGGGAGATGGAGGCGTGCGACACCACCGGCACCGAGACCAACGGCGGCTACCCCGAGTCGCGGTTCAACTTCGCCGTGGCCACCCTGGCCCGGGCCGACCTCGAGGCCGAGGGGGCCACGGTCATCCTCACTCGGAACAACGACACCGGGGTGGGTCCGTGTATCGCCCAGCGGACGGCCATCGGCAACCAGGCCCGGGCTGACGCCACCGTCTCGATCCACGCCGACGGCGGACCGGCTCCCGGACGGGGCTACGCCCTCCTGCTGCCGGTGGACGACGGGGTCAACGCCGGGGTCGTCGGCTCGTCCACGGCCCTGGGGATCGACCTGCGCAACGCCTTCCTCCCGGCCACGGGCATGCCGATCAGCGACTACGACGGCATCTACGGACTGCAGTCACGCGACGACCTGGCCGGGGTCAACCTGACCACCGTGCCCAAGGTGTTCATCGAGTGCGGCAACATGCGGAACGCCACGGATGCCAACCTGCTCACCGATCCGAACTGGCAGGCGCGGGCCGCCCGAGGGATCGCCAACGGCATCGAGGAGTTCCTGACCTCACCGCCGACCTGAGCGAAGCGGTCCGGGCCGGCCGGGACCGCTCGCTCCTTAGTGGTAGCGGGGGTCACCCGGGGGGACGACGATCTTCTCGACCACGTTGCCGAGGAGGAAGGGCAGTTCGGTGATGGACTGCACGCAGGGGGCCACCAGCGGCCGGCTGGGCCGGGGGAAGACGGTGCAGATGGGCAGGAGCCCGGTGGTCACCAGGTGGCCGTGGAGGTCCTTGAACGGCGGCTCGGCCTGGTAACACACGGCAAAGGGGACATACCACCTGCCGGCGGCGGCACGGTTCTTGAACGTCACCGTGTAGAGAATGTTGGCGTTGAGCCCGGTATCGGTGACCGTGGTGATCTGGGGGGCGTGCCGGAAGGAGTCCCCACACGAGTACGAGCCGTCCGCCGGATCGACGGTGGTGAGGATGGTCCCCGAGGTGGACGGGGAGCTGAGCTGCACGCTCTGCTGGGGGGTGCTCACCGTTCCCGAGCAGCCGGATCCGGTGCAGGTGGTGACGGCGTCGGCCACACTCACCGAGTCGGTGACGGACGCCGTGCCGCCCGCCGTCGACGACACGCTCACCCCTACCGTGTAGGAGCCGTGGGCGGCGTAGGCGTGGGTGCCGGTGACCGTGAAGGTGGTGCCCGGCCCTCCGGGCTGAGTGATGGTCCCGGCGCTGGAGATGGCGTCACCCCAGGTGATGGTGGCAGCCATGCCGGCCAGCGGGGCGGTGGGGTTGCTGTCCGTGAAGGTGGCCACCGGCACGGTGAAGGCGGTGTGGGTGGTCTGGGCGGCGATGGGGGCCGGGCTGGCCGTGATGGCGTCGGGGATGGTGGTGAACGAGACGTTGTCGAGCGCCGGTCCCTGGTTGGCGTCTCCCGGCGTCACGTCGTCGAACTCGACCCGGCTGCTGACCGAGGTGGCTGTGACGGTGACGGAGTGCTGCACCCAGTTGAGGGGCCGACCCACACCCGCTTCCCGAATGGTGGCCACCACCTGACCGTCGAAGGTCACGTTGAGGCTGTGGGTGCCGCCGGGGGCCTGATCCCCGTTGACCGCCGACCAGTAGGTCAGGGAGTACTGGGCTCCGGCCGTGGTGGCCACGTCCTGATAGAGGCCGCCCGGGGTGCCGGTGGACCCGGCCAGGTCGATCGAGTAGCTGCCGTCCTCAGGATTCCAGTAGCCGCTCGACTTGAGGTCGACGCTGCCGCTGCTGTTGCCGTAGACGGAGGGGGTGACCACCGTCCAGCCCGGGATGGTGGTGGAGTCGCCGGCCAGCACGGTCACGAACGTGGAGGTCGGGGTGGGCGTGCTCTCGAAGCTCCCGTTGGTGAGCAAATTGACGGGAGCGGCACCGGCCGTTCCCGAGACCACCGACGTCCCTACGAAACTGGCGACGGCCAGGACGGACAGCACGGTCACGACGCCGGACCGAACCCGCCTGGAGCTGTTCATTCTTGTCATGACGGCACCATAACAAGTGCAGGTGGGAGGCCGAAACAGCTGTTGCATCGCCATCGCCCCATCCCGCGGTCGCTCGGCGGCGGTGCCGCTACCGTCCGTGGCCGGTGCGACTGAGGCCCGGACCGGCTCACGTCCGTCAGGCGTGAACTCCAGCGGAACGTCCGGCGCTCCCGGCTGGGGAGCGGCCGAGTATGACAGTCCCGTGACGATCCCCGAGGGCCGCGGCCGTGCAGCAGAGGGGACCGAACCGGGGGACTGAGCATCAGCCTCCACCAGAACGCGTGAGGTGCCGTGATGGTTCGTCGGCCCGACACGATTCGCCCTACTCTCCCCTTCCCATACCGGGCCAGGACAGCCATACTGTGAGGATCCCCTACCACTCATAGTGACTTGCTGTTCACCTAGCGTGATCTTTTTACGGGAGGCAACCACCTCTCGAGGCCCGACACCTCCGGCGCCTCCGCCAGTCCAGCGGAACGGTGCAACCACCCACCGAGCAACACTCCGAGCCGACCACCGACGAAAGCAGGGACGATGGCCACACTGACCCACCTCCAGCGCCTCGAGTCCGAGAGCATCGCCATCATGCGGGAGGCCGTATCCGAGTCCGAGAGACCGGTGATGCTGTACTCGGTGGGCAAGGACAGTGCCGTCATGCTCCACCTGGCCATGAAGGCCTTCTACCCCGGCCTGCCCCCGTTCCCCCTCCTCCACGTGGACACCACCTGGAAGTTCCGGGCCATGTACGAGTTCCGGGACGAGCTGGTGGCCAAGCTCGGGGTCGAGCTCCTGGTCCACCAGAATCCGGACTGCATCAACCAGGAGGTCAACCCCTTCACCCACGGCTCGGCCGTCCACACCGACCTGTGGAAGACCGAGGGGCTGAAGCAGGCCCTCGAGAAGCACGGCTTCGACCTGGCCTTCGGCGGGGCGCGACGGGACGAGGAGAAGTCACGGGCCAAGGAGCGGGTCTACTCGGTGCGGACCAGCCAGCACCGTTGGGATCCCAAACAGCAGCGTCCTGAGCTGTGGAGTATCTGCAACGCCCGCAAGCACCGGGGGGAGAGCATCCGGGTGTTCCCCCTGTCCAACTGGACCGAGCTGGATGTGTGGCAGTACATCTACCTTCAGGACATCCCCGTGGTCCCGCTGTACTTCGCCGCCCCCCGGCCGGTGGTGGAGCGGGACGGGACACTGATCATGGTGGACGACGACCGCATGCCCCTCGGGCCGGGCGAAGAGCCCGAGTTGCGCTCCGTGCGCTTCCGCACGCTCGGGTGCTATCCCCTGACCGGAGCCATCGAGAGCCAGGCCGACACGCTGCCCGGCATCATTCAGGAGATGCTCCTCACCACCACGTCGGAACGACAGGGTCGGGTCATCGACCACGACGCCAGCGGGTCCATGGAACGCAAGAAGCAGGAGGGATACTTCTGATGACGCTCACCCCCGAACTGGCCGAGGCCGACATCGAGGAGTACCTGCGGGTCCACGAGCACAAGAGCCTGCTCCGGTTCATCACCTGCGGGAGCGTCGACGACGGCAAGAGCACCCTGATCGGCCGGCTGCTCTACGAGTCCAAGCTGGTCTTCGAGGACCATCTCGAGGCCCTTCAGGCCGACTCCAAGAAGGTGGGTACCCAGGGAGGCGATCTCGATCTCGCCCTGTTGGTGGACGGGTTGGCCGCCGAGCGCGAGCAGGGCATCACCATCGACGTCGCCTACCGCTTCTTCTCCACCGATCGTCGCAAGTTCATCGTGGCCGACACGCCGGGCCACGAGCAGTACACGCGGAACATGGTCACGGGGGCCTCCAGCGCGGAGGTGGCCGTGATCCTGGTGGACGCCCGCAAGGGGATCCTGAGCCAGACCCGCCGCCACAGCTATCTGGTGTCGCTGCTCGGCATCACCAAGGTGGTGCTGGCCATCAACAAGCTGGACATGGTGGGGTACTCCGAGGAGGTCACCCGGACCATCGAGGCCGAGTACCGCCAGTTCGCCGCCGGCATCGGCCTCGCCGACATCACCTGCATCCCCATGTCCGCCCTGAAGGGCGACAACATCACAGTGCCGAGCCCGCACACCCCCTGGTACGACGGACCCACCTTCATCGGCTTCCTCGAGACGGTGGAGATCGAGGCCGAGGAGCAGGCCAAGCCGTTCCGCCTGTCGGTGCAGTGGGTCAACCGGCCCGACCTCGACTTCCGGGGCTACGCCGGTCGGATCACCAGTGGCGTGGTGCGGCCGGGTGACCGAATCCGGGTGCTGCCCAACAACCAGGTGTCGGTGGTGCGACGGGTGGTGACCTACGACGGCGACCTCCACGAGGCGGTGGCCGGCCAGTCGGTCACCCTCATCCTGGCCGACGAGATCGACATCAGCCGGGGGGATGTGCTGGCCGCCGCCGAGGATGCCCCCGGGGTGGCCGACCAGTTCGAGGCCCATCTCATCTGGATGAGCGAGAAGGAGATGCTGCCCGGTCGCCCCTACCTCCTGAAGGTGGGGAGCAGGACGGCGGGAGCCACGGTGAGCCAGCTCAAGTACAAGGTCAACGTCAACACCTTGGAGCACACGGCGGCGAGCTCGCTGGAGCTGAACGAGATCGGGGTGGGCAACATCACCCTCGACCGACCCATCCCCTTCGACCCGTACGAGACCCACCGGGAGACCGGTGGCTTCATCCTGGTGGACCGGCTGTCCAACAACACCGTGGGGGCGGGACTGCTGCACTTCGCCCTGCGGCGTTCGGAGAACGTCCACTGGCAGACCATGGAGATCGATCGGGAGGCCCGAGCCGCCCTCAGCGGACAGCGGCCGCAGGTGGTCTGGTTCACCGGGCTGTCGGGGGCGGGGAAGTCCACCATCGCCAACACCGTGGAGCAGCGACTGCACGCCTTCGGGCGCCATACCTACCTGTTGGACGGCGATAACGTCCGACACGGCCTGAGCAAGAACCTCGGCTTCAGCGACGCCGACCGGGTGGAGAACATCCGCCGGGTGGCCGAGGTGGCCTCGCTGATGGCCGACGCCGGCCTCATCGTGCTGGTCTCCCTCATCTCCCCGTTCGAGGCCGAGCGGCAGATGGCCCGGGAGCTGATCGGATCCGACCAGTTCTGCGAGGTATTCGTGGACACTCCGCTGGCCACCGCCGAGGAGCGCGATGTGAAGGGCCTGTACGGCAAGGCCCGGCGGGGTGAGCTGACCAACTTCACCGGGGTGGACTCGCCGTACGAGACACCCCGCTTCCCCGACATCCGGCTCGATACCACCCAGGTGGGGGTGGGCGAGGCGGCCGAACAGGTCATCGAGTTCCTGAGGGACCAGGGGACGTTCGAGGGGTAGGGAGGATCACTCGGCAATGAAGCGGTGGCGCTGGGGACGCCACCACGCTCTGTGACTGCATCACTTCGCGTGGCGGTTGCCTAAGCAATTCCGCCTGGGTACGTTCGATGAATGGAGTTCGAAGGGGCACAATTCCAGGTGGTCTGTCGGTACGCGCACGGCGAGTGCTTCTTGCGGTACTTCACCGCGGAGATCTTCATCGTCGGGGGCTGGTGGTTGGGTATCACCGCTAACGACGAGGAACTGGTCCGCACGGAGTATCTGGCGCAGACTAACGCCACCCCCGGCACGGTCCTGGCCTGGCTCGAGGAGTTCATCGGCTTCGAACTAGCCGACCAGCTGGTGAGTGCGGCGAAGCATGAGGTCGAGAGCCGCCTGCGGGTGACCGCCATCGCCGGCTGACGTCACGGCCTGTCGACGTCGACGTCGATGGTGCCAAACGTTCATCGGGGCATCTTGGCTCCATCACACATCCCACATATCGCCGTCGTACACCGGGGAGTACCACCAGCGAGAGATGGAGTGCACCCCCGATGAGATCAACGATCAGCCGCATCACCGTCGGTGTCGGTGTCGGTGGTGCCGTGATGGTCCTGGCCCTCGCCGCCTGCGGCGGTGCATCGGCCAGCGGAGCCAACACCAACAGCCCGACAGCCACTCCGGCCTCCAGTAGGTCGACCGTATTGACCTTCCCACCCGAAGCGCCCATCGATCCGGCGCTGGGAGTGTCCACCGCGCCGGTGACCCCCCTGGTGCCCTTCGTCACCGGGACATTCGAGGGATTCCCGACCTACTCCTACATCCCTCCGCACCCGGTGGGGATCGTCTACCTCTTCCACGGAAGTACGGGCAGCGCCAACTTCGCCAACAAGACCGAGACGGTGGACGTTCTCAACGAGCTGATCCGTCGCCGCTACGGGTTCGTGTCTACGGAGAGCACGAACCGCACAGCCAAGCAGTGGGACGTCGACGACGCCTCGATGACCTCGAATCCCGACCTGCTCCGTATGAACCGACTCCGTCAGCACATCATCGCCACCACGCCCGTCGGGCCGAACACACCGCTGGACGGCATCGGGATGTCCAACGGCAGCGCCTTCTGTGCCCTGTGGGCGGCCGCCCTCTCCAGGGCAGGTACCTCGGTGAGTGCCGTCGGCCTGTACATGGCCGGCCCCACCCGGACGGTGCAGCAGCTCGGTGGCCTGCGGGTCCCCACCTTCATGGTGGTCGCCACCAACGACACCCGCACCAACCCGGTGAAGGAGAAGGCCGATCTGGCCCGAATCGCCAGGTACGGTGAGCCCACCGAGCTGCAGGAGGTCCAGCCGCGGAGGGTGGTTGCCACCCGCTACCTCCGCATCCCTGGAGTGACGAGCACCATGGCCAACGCCATTGTTCGGGCCTACCAGGCCGCCGGCCTGATCGACGCCCAGGGGGACCTGATCGTCTCCCCCGCCTCGCTGGGCAACCTGGACACCCAGAAGGCGACGGCCAGAGCGGTCAGGCTGCCGGCCGGCCTCACCGCCAGCCAGAAGCAGGCGGTCGGCAACGAGACCAACGACATGATCGCCGCACACCAGTTCAATGCCGAGTTCAAAGTCCAGAACGCCAAATTCTTCGACGCTAACCGCTGACGGCTACATCGTCGCAGCTCCGGTGGCCCGTTCGCCCCTGTTCGGGGCGGTCTCGGGACAAGGTTTGGGCCAGTTGACTCACGGGTAGGTACCGGTGCGTCAACATCGCCAGAAGAAGGAGGACGTACGTGATCATCGTCGGAGTTGTACTCATGCTCATCGGCTTCATCGCCAAGATCCCCATCCTGTGGAGTGCGGGGATCGTCGTGGCCCTGGTCGGCCTGGTCCTGCTCCTCCTCGGAGCGGCCGGACGCGAGGTCGGTGGCCGACGCCACTACTACTGACCGGTGGCCCCTGCCTTAGGGCGGGCCATCGTCAACGTTCCGTTTACCACGTAAGAGGAGGAGCACCATGGCTGGAGGACTCGTAGCCAGCATCATCGCTTTTGCCGTAGGGGCCGTTCTGGATTTTGCCGTCACGGCCGATCCCAACCAGCACGGTTTCAACATCCATACCGTCGGGGTCATTCTCATGCTGGTCGGCATCGTGGGTGCCGTACTCTCACTAGTGGCCCTGTTGGTCGGCCGGGGTCCGCGTCGCCATCGGACAACCGTCGATGACGGCCGCGGCACCGTGGTTCGCCGGGACGATACCTACATCTGAGGGTTGATCCCGCCGGGCTGGTCTGGTCCACCGGCAGCAGCCACTCGATCATGAACTCGTCCTTAACGTTGTCTGCTCCCGGGAGCGAGAGGTAGCTCTTGCTCCCGGGACGGTGTATCCCCGCCGGTGGATGAACATCTCGCCATCTGGTGCGATAGTTGGCGAATGCCGATCCAACTCGAAGGACTCCGCACCGTCATCTATCCGGCCCCCGACCTCGATTCGGCCAAGCAGTGGTGGACCGCACTGCTCGGAATCGACCCGTACTTCGATCAGCCTTTCTACGTGGGATTCAGTGTGGCCGGCTACGAGCTTGCCCTGATGCCCGACGCCGATCCGGCGTACGGTGCGCTCGTCTACTGGGGAGTCGCCGATGTAGCCGAGGCCTTGGCCGCGGCCAAGGCCTCCGGCGCCACCGAACACACCCCGCTTGCCGATGTGGGTGACGGCATCATCACCGCCACCGTGCAGTCACCGGACGGCAGCATCCTGGGCCTGATCTACAACCCGCACTTCAGCCTCGACTGAGCTACTCGGGGCGTATCACCCGCGCCGGGTGGCCGTGCACGGGGGATTGACAGTCCGCCACCAGCTGGCGGTGGCTGACGGCCGGGCTGGAGCCAGAGACGCCTAGGCCAGAACGTGCGCGGCACCGGGAGGGGAGCCACGCCAGCGGGCCAGCCGCGGCACGCTCGGACCCGCCAGTCTCAGTTGCTGTGCCCCACTACGACAGTGGCCACCGAGCCGTCGGCGTTGAGCGTCATGGTGACCGGCACCGAGACCGTGGACGGTTGGTAGCAGGGCCCCGGCGGGTGATGGGCCCGACACGGGTTGGGCGGGTGGAGGACGAAGGTGGCCGGGTAGGTGGTGGGTGCCGTCGGCGGACCGGGGTGGAAGGTGGCGGTCAACGTGTCGGACCCCTTGGCCTTGTACGCCTTGCCACTGCTCGTCCCCACGCCGGAGGCGTGTCGGAGCGTGGCCTTGAGGGAGGTGGACCAACCGGTGATCACGTTGCCGGTCACGTGCAACGTGAGCGCCTCGGTGCCGGTCAGGGTGACCGACTCACTGGTGGCGGCGTTGAACACGGTCTCGGTGAAGGGGACGTTCGACTTCCAGTTGTGTCCGGTGGGCGCCCCCGAGATCCCGGCCAACGGGAAGACCAGGGCCACCCCGGCGACCAGCACGCCGGCACCGGCGCCCACACTTCGTCTCATCCACATGACCTGCTCCTCGCGTTGGCGGGCGCTGGTCAACAAGGGGGGGCGCAACGTCGGTCGAAACCGTTGATCAGCGCCTTGTCAATCAGAGTGACGCCGACCGTAGCACTTTGATTGGGCCCGGCCCCGGGGACATCCATCACCGTCCCGACCCCGCCTTCAGCTGGGTACCGACGGGTCCGGCAGCCCCGGCTCGGTCCCGCCGCCCAGCGGCCCCCGGGCCTCAAACCGGTCGGCCCACTGGCCCCGGCCGGTGGCTCGCAGGCGCTCGAGATACCAGTCCACGTCGACCCTCGAGTGCCAGGGCCCACCCTCGTGGAGGACCGACCACATGGGGTCGATGCCGTGGGCCGAGCGACTCATGGCGAGTTCTTTCCACTCGTGAAGCAGACCGAGGGCGTGCTGGACCACGTCGGGCCGGTCCGGGGCCAGATCGTGCTGCTCATAGGGATCGGTGGCCAGGTCGAACAGCATGACCGCCGGATACCCGTGGAAGGCGTCCCAGTAGGTCTCCATGCACAGCCAGTCCTCGAACCGCACCGACCGCTGAGCCGTCCACGCCGCGTGGGAGAGCACCAGGTGGGTGCGGCCGCTCTCCGCACCCGAGCGGAGCTCGGTGGCGAACGAACGGCCATCCCACGTCTCGGGCACCGTGGCCCCGGTCAGCTCCAGCACCGTGGCCATCACATCGATCTGGTAGTGCAGCCCGTTCTGCCCGGGGAGTGCCGAGGAGTCGAGACCGGGCCACCGCAGGACCACGGGCAGACGGGTGGTGAACTGGTCGGCGGTCTGGTGGTCGCAGTAGACACCCAACTCCCCGAGGTTCTCCCCGTGGTCAGAGGAGACCATCACCGCTGTCTCGTCCAGCAAGCCCATCCCGTCGAGCTGGTCGAGGACCTGGCCCACATGATGGTCGGCGTAGCGGACCCCGGTGTCGTACCCGTCGTAGACCCGGGCCACCTGGTCCATGTCGTTGACCTGCTGGGGCTGGCGCCCCCACTCGTCCCACACCGTGCGGGGACTGAAGCCGGCGATCTCCTGGGCCGAGTGGGGCCCGGGCAGCTCCCAGTGGGCAGCCCGCACGTCCTCGGTAAGCCACGGGGGGACCCAGCCGTCCCCGAACGGGTCCCCGAAGGCAGCCGGTGTGCGGTACGGGGTGTGGGGATCCCACAGGTGGACGTGGAGGAACCAGTCGTCACGCTGGCCGTTGCGGGCCAGCCAGTCCCGGGCCACGGCCGAGACCTGCTCGGCCGTCTCCATGCCTCGGGTCCCGAGGTTGAAGCACTCGTTGAACCCAGCCTCGAAGTGGTAGGCCGAGTGCCGTTCGGCGAAGGTGCTGATGGACGCCGTCCACCAACCCTGGGCCCGGAGGGCGCTCATCCAGCCGTGGCGGGCCAGCGAGGTCTGGAACTGGCGGTCGCGACCCTCGGGGAAGGGGTCGGTGGACGGTCCCCCGTGGTTGATCGAGCCGTTGCGGATGCCGAACTGGCCCGAGGAAAGCGCCGAGCGGGACGGCAGGCAGGGGGTGTCCGAGGCGTGGACGTTGTCGAAGCGGAGGCCCTCGGCGGCCAGGGCGTCGATGGTGGGGCTGGTGGGCCGCGGGTAGCCGTAGCAGCCGAGGTGGTCGGCCCGCAGGGTGTCGATGTCGAAGTAGATCAGCCTCACGGTGCCTCGCTGGTGGTCGACGTCCCTGCGGTCCCAAGTGGCGCGGCCCGGACCGCCGTGGTGGCCTCCGCACCGGTCATTCTACGTCCCGACCCCTCGGACTCCCCGGGATCCGCCGACCGGGACCAGCCCGACCGGCACCGGGCGCTGCGCCCGGGTCAGTGGATGACCGCCTGGGTGATGCGCACCGGTCGGGTGCCGTGGATCCCGGCCGGCCGGCCGGGCATGCTGAGCCAGGCCTCGGTGGCGAAGACCATCAGGAACTCATGCCACACCGGCCACAGCAGCACCCAGCCCAGGTGGCGGCTCTGCCGGTAGCCGGTGGTCAAGGTGGCCTGGACGAGCATGAAGACCACCTGGGCGAGGACGTAGCCGCCCATGAAGACCACGATGATGTCTCGCTGGGCCCCCTCGAACGCCGCCACCAGTAGAAGGTAGATGGGCAGCAGCATGCGGGCCGGGGCGAAGGCGCTCTTGAAGAACTGCTGGGTCTGGCCGAACCACACCTTGGGGGTGGCCACACCGGCCCGGTAGGGGCCATGCCGGGCCTGGTTGTGGTGGACGGCCCGTCCCCACCGCACCCGCTGCTCGCGGATCTCCGTGTAGGTGGGCGGGACGTCCTCGAACACGACGATCTTGGTGTCCATCCACGTGCGGTAGCCCCGGCGGCTGAACCGGAGGGTGAAATCGCCGTCCTCGCCGTTCATCCCCACGGTGAAGCCGCCCAGCTCGACGGCCACGCTGCGTCGGAAGGCGGTGAACACCCCGGGCACCACGTTGACGCCGTCCACCGTCTGGATGGTGCGGTGGTTGAGCCCGAACTGCTTGAGCTCCTCGAACAGGCGGAGGTGGGGGAAGACCGACCGCCGGCCCCCGCGTGGGAAGCACATGGGCTCGACCAGTCCGATCTGGGGATCCTCGAACCAACGGGGGGTGTAGTAGAGGGACCACTCCCCCACGATGGTGTCGGCGTCGATGCGGACCACCAGCTCGGACTCGGTGAGCTGGAGGGCGGCATTGAGCGACTCCGACTTGCCCCCGTGGCGGCCGTCGAACACCCGACCCGAGGCGAACCGGAAGGCGGCCATGGTGGCCAGGGCCAGTGGCTTGGTGGCGTCGGTGGACCCGTCGTTCATCAGGATGACCCGGACCGGACCGCCGTAGCGGCCGGCGGCCACGTCGATGGCCCGCAGGGTGTCCTCGATGACCTCCTCCTCGTTGTAGGCCGGGATGATCACGTCGATGGGTGGGCGGACATCAGACACCGGAGGCTCGGGCCGCACGGTGAACCCGTTGACCAGAGCCAGCAGGGCGGTGCGCACGACGAAGGAGCCCGAGGCGAACGGTACGGGGAGCACCAGGGCGAGGGCCGGGCGCAGGGCCGGGTCGGCCAGGTGGTAGATGACCAGGAGGGCGGCCATGCAGATGGCCAGGGAGGCGAAGGTCACCCCGATCAGCGTGGTGGCGTCGGACAGACGGGGCCGCTTGGCGAAGGGGACCGCACTGGGCCGGGGCAGGGCGTAGTTGGCGTACTGCATGCGGGTCATGGCCAGCACGGCCAGGGCCACGGCGGCGAAGTTCCCGAGCAGGGTGGTCGGGGCGATGGGCACGCCCAGCAGCACCTCGAGGCAGACCAGGGTGGCATCGATGAAGGCCATCACGAACAGGTAGACGAAGGCCTGGAGAGCCACCAACCCTCGACGCAGCAGGTTGCCCTGCCCGAGGCAGGCCACACCGATGATGGTGCCGAAGGTCAGGAACCGCAGTCCGAGCGTGAACCCGGCCATGTAGCCGGCGATCTCGGCCGGCGACCGGACCACCGAGTCGCAGATGCGGGTCACGAAGTTGGCGTAGATGAGGTCGGGACTGAGGGCGCCCTGCAGCGAGTGGTAGGCGACGAACAAGAAGAGGAAGAGCACGATGAAGATGGGCACGCGCCAGAAGGACGGGAGCGTGGGCTTGGGCAGGAGGACGAGAGCCATGCCGTCTCCCTGGTCGTCGGGATACCGCTTCACCAACGGATAGGCCATGGCCACCAGGAGCAGGGCGTCGGTGACGAGGAGTAGGCCGAGCGGGCCAAAACCGTGGAGCAGGTTGACGTTCATCAGGCGGCGGCTACCCCACTTGTGTTCGATGCCGCTCGCCTAGGGCGTTCCGGCGCTGGATCCCCGAGCCCGGGGTGAACCGAGATTACCACGCATAGTGGTTGGATGTGCACTATATGTGGTTACTAGATTACGCTCCGGGCAGGGACAGGGAGAGCGGCGAGAGGTGGGCTCGTCGGTGCTCCCGCGGAACGAAGGGCAGGCCGGTATGCAGACAGTAGAGGCGCCACGGCGCCGAACATCGACGATCCCGAGGAACGGGGCCCCCCGTGGGGCCGACCGGATCCGGGGCCGCCGAGCATGAACCTGATCATCTGTTCACTCGACACCCTCCGGGCCGACCATCTGAGCTGCCTGGGCAACGACCGGGGCCTGACCCCCAACCTCGACCGGATCGCCTCGGAGGGGGCACTGTTCACCCAGACCTTCGCCACCGACATCCCCACCCAACCGTCGCACACCGCCCTGTTCACCGGGCAGTTCGGCGTGCACACCGGGATCGTCTCGCACTTCCACCCGGCGTCGTATCTCCCCGAGGACACGCTGTGGCTCCCGTCGCTGCTCCGGAAGAACGGGTACACCACCGGGGCCGTCGACCACCTGTTCGCTATGAAGGACTGGTTCATCCGGGGCTACGACGACTACATGCCACCCCCGGGCCGCTCGCGCTCCCCCGGCTCGGTCATCAACGAGATCGGCTTCCCGTGGATGGACGAGCACGCCGAGGAGGACTTCTTCCTCTTTCTGCACTTCTGGGACGCCCATATCCCCTACCTGCCCCCGTCTCCGTTCAAGGAGCGGTTCTCCCACCGGACGGCGGGCAAGATCGATCCCCACATCACCGAGAAGTTGGAGGGACGCCCCAGCTATCCGCTGTTCAAGAAGAACCTCTACGACTTCCTCGACTCGATGCCCAACCTCGACTTCATCGCCGACCTCTACGACGCCGAGGTGGCCTACCTCGACTTCGAGATCAACCGGATCTTCGAACACCTGGGCGAGCTGGGCCTGCTGGAGGACACCATGGTGGTCCTGTTCGGCGATCACGGCGAGAACATGACCGAGCACGACGCCTGGTTCGACCACGCCGGCCTCTACGATTCGGTGACCCACGTGCCCCTCATCCTGTGGGCCCCGGGCAAGGTGCCGGTGGCCCAGTCCTCGGCCATGGTCACCCTGGTCGACGTGCTGCCCACCGTGCTGGAGGTCCTCGGCCTGCCCGAGGCCGAGGGCATCGACGGCCGCTCGCTGATGCCGCTGGCCCGGGGGGAGACCACCTCGCACCGCGACCAGGTCATGCTGAGCGAGGCCACCTGGCAGGCGGCCCGGGGGGTGCGCACCCCCGAGTGGAAGTACATCAAGTTCATGCAGTCCACCATCTACGGGCGTGACGGCGTGGAGCTCTACGACCTGGCCGAGGATCCCGACGAGCAGCACAACGTGGCCGACGACCACCCCGAGGTGGTGGCCCGGATGGGCGCCCAGCTGCAGCACTGGTTGTCGGCCCAGCTGGCCGGGAGACCGGACCCCATGCTGTCGGTGATCGACGCCGGCCTGCCCGCCGTGGCCCGGCTCAACGACGTGGTGGCCGAGGCCCTCCGTCCCCCTGTCGAGGAGGAGCCAGAGGAAGAGCCGGCCGGCCGGCCGGGAACCGACCTGGTGCCGGTGGGCGTGGTGGCCGCCGTGGTCGACCCCGACCCGTCCGAGGCCGACGCCGATCAGCAGTTCGCCCCGCGCAACGCCCACAGCCGCAGGCTGCGGGGGGCCCGTGGGGTGGTGGTGGCCGGCGTGGTGGTGCTGGCGGCCCTCCTCCTCGGCGTGGCCGTCAACGACGTCCTCTTGTCCAGCCCGCTGTCGGCGTCGGGGGTGGTGCAGCCGGCCTCGGCCGCCCAGCTCAACATGTCGACCACCGGGCCCATCGCCGCCATCCCCGTGCACGTGGGCCAGACGGTCCGAGCCGGCCAGTTGCTGGCCAACCAGGACACCTCGGCCCTGGAGGCCAAGCTGGCCGCCGACCAGTCCAAGCTGGCCGCCGACCAGGCCACCCTGACCCAGCTCCAGTCCGGGGTGCAGACCGTCCAGGTCCAGCACCTCCAGGACCAGGTCAACGCGGCCCTGGTGCAGATGAGCGCGGCCCAGGCCAAGCTCAGCCAGACCCAGACCACCACCAACTCGTCGGTGGCCTCGGCCCAGGCCCAGATCCAGAACGACCAGGCCCTGCTCAGCGCCGACCAGAAGACATACCAGGACGACGCCCCGCTGTGCGTATCGGCCACCCCCCCGGCGGCATGCGCCGCCGACCAGCGCCAGGTGCAGGTCGACCAGAACAATCTGGCCGCGGCCCAGACGGCCTACGGCCAGGCCGTAGCCGACCAGCACGCCCAGGTCAGTGCCGCCCAGTCGGGGGTGAGCCAGGCCCAGGCCGCCGTGACCTCGGCCCAGGGGGCCCTCACCGTCGGCAGTGCGCCGGCCACCCCCCAGCAGATCGCCGCGGCGGAGGCTCAGATCGTGCAGGACAACGCGGCCATCGCCACCGACCGGACCCGTCTGGCCCAGTCCACGCTGACCGCCCCGTTCGCCGGTGTGGTGTCGGCCATCAACGGGGCGGTGGGCGAGGTGGCCACCAGCCAGGGGGTCCGCCAGCCCACCTCACCGTCGTCGGTGGACAAGTCCACCTCCTCGGGCATCTCCATCTTCGCCCAGGGCCCCCAGACCCCGAGCACGGCGGCACCGACCTACGCCGCCCTGGTCTCACTGGAGTCGGCCGGGACCAAGCTGGTGGTCCAGGTGCCCGAGACCGATATCCGACAGGTCCACGTGGGCCAGAAGGCGCAGGCCTCCCTGCCGGCGGTGAAGGGCTCGACCTTCACCGCCGCTGTGACCCAGGTGGAGCCGTCCCCGGTCACCGTGTCGGGGGAGACCTACTTCCTGGTCGACCTGGCCACGCCGCTCCGGGCCACCCGAACGCCGGCCCGGAGCACCGGGGGGACGGCCACCCTGGCCGCCAGCCAGACCATCGGGTACACCGTGGACGTGTCCTTCGACGCCTGACCCACCCGGCGGCCGGTCGCACAACGAATCGTTCAGCTGCCGGTCAGAACACCCAGGACCTCGCCGATGGCCAGCTCCCGGTCGGTCAGCTCCGGAAGGGGGAGGTCCTCCTCGATCCGATACCGGTTGCGGCGCCCGTCCCGCTCCTTCTCGATGTAGCCGGCTTCGGTCAGATCGCTCACCAGAGCGAAGGCGCTGCGCTCGGTGATGCCGAGCTCGGCGGCGATCTCCCGCAGGCGAACGTCGGGGTCACGGGCGATGCAGAGCAGCGCCCGCCCATGATTGCTGAGGAAGGTCCACCGGGCCATGAGAAAAAGGCTACCAAAATAAGTCTAGAAAAATATTGCTAGTTATGGTGTTCTGGCGTATCGTGGGTGAGGTCACTCCGAACGTCCGTACCCACGGTTATCTATTTCGGGAGTGCACTAAGGGGTTGACCATGCGTCCCGCCCGAACTTCGTCCCAGCGCCAGCGCACCACCACGCGCCGACCGCGTCCTTCCACCGCCATGGCGGCCGGCACCGCGGCGCTGGCCCTGGTGCTCGTAGGTACGGCCTTCACGTCCTCGGCGTCGGCGGCCCTGACCGTACAGCTGGGTACAGCCACCCCGTTCGCCGTGCTGGCCGGCACCGCCGTCACCGATAACCCCACCTCCTCCATCACCGGCAACGTGGGACTGAGCCCGGCCGCCGGCACCAACTACGCCGGACTGACCCAGGCCGAAGTCACCGGCTCCATCTACTCGACCGACGGCACCGGACCGGCGGGGAACGTGAACAACCCGGCCCTCCTGACCACGGCCAAGAACGACCTGACCACGGCGTACGTGGCGGCGGCCGGACAGCCCCCCACCTCCACCTTTGTCTCCGGTGACAACCAGCTCGGCGGCCAGACCCTGACGGCAGGCGTCTACGCCTTCGGGCACGCCGCCACCGCCAACATCACGGCGGCCAGTCCACTGGTGCTGAACGGTCAGGGTGACCCCAACTCGGTGTTCGTGTTCCAGGCCTCGTCCGACCTGGTCACCGCCTCCAACAGCGTGGTGCAGCTGGTCAACGGGGCGCAGGCCTGCAACGTGTTCTGGCAGGTGGGCAGCTCGGCCACCCTCAACTCGTCCAGCACGTTCGTGGGCACCATCATGGCCCTCACCTCGGCCACCCTCCTGACCGGGGCCACCGTGCAGGGACGGGTCCTGGCTCGAAACGGGGCCGTCACCTTGGACGCCAACACCATCACCGCCCCGGCGGCCTGTACCGTGGCCGCCCCCACCACCACGACCACCACGCCGGGCACCACCGCCACCACCGCCCCGACGGGGACCGGAGGGGCGAGCACCCCGGGCGGTTCCATCACCACCACCGGGAGTATCGGGTCGGGCGAGAGCGCCAGCGGTAGCGGAGCCGCCGCCGGAGTCAGCGATACGGCGGCCGTCGTCCCGGTCGGCTCGCCCCACACCGGGTTCGGGGGAGCCGCCCACTCCAGGAACGACGGCCTGATCGGCCTCGGCGCACTGGCTCTGGCCGGGTCGATGGGAATCGTGGCCGTGGGCGCCCGCCGCCGGCCCGAGGGCCGGAAGGGTGCCGAACTCCCCACGTCGTCATGACCGGCGCCGCCCGGATCCGGTCGATCCGGAGCCGGCCCGACCTCTGGACGGTGGCGGCCGTGCTGCTGCTGGCCGGAGCGGTGCTGGTCGGCCTGGGCTACCAGGGCAGTGATCATGCCCTGGCCGGCCCGTCGCCGTCACCGGATGCCCTGCAGGCGGCGGTGGCGCAAGCCCCGGTGGCCGTGGCCCTGTCCACCGACCGCTCCGTTCCCCTCACCCTGACCATCCCCGCCATCGGCCTGGCCGTGCCCGTCGGGAGCCTCGGGCTCAACGCCGACGGCACCGTGCAGGTGCCGACCGGCACCACCCAGCCGGCGTGGTTCCGGTTGGGTCCCACCCCCGGGCAGATCGGCTCCTCGGTCATGCTCGGACACGTCGACAGCTATCTCGGGCCCGGGGTGTTCTTCGAGCTGCGCACCTTGGCCGCCGGCGACCAGGTGGACGTGGGACTGGCCGACGGGGTCACCGCCCGGTTCACGGTCAACTCGGTGGCCGAGTACTCGAAGACCGACTTCCCCGACCAGCGCGTCTACGGATCGCACGGCTCGAGCTCGCTGCAGTTGGTCACGTGCGGCGGCGTGTTCGACCACCAGACCGGGAGCTACCTGTCCAACGTGGTGGTGTACACCTCGCTGTCCGCCGTCCTTCCGGCCGCACCCCCGTCCCCGGTGGCGCCACCCCCGGCCTGACCGCCTCCCCCACCTCGTCGTTCGACAGCCGTGCCCACCGCCCCTCGACGGGGGGTCTGGTCGTGCAGGCGCTCAGACTCGTAGGAGCGATCCTCCTGCGGCCCCACCCGAGGGGTCCGGCGCCGCTCCTTCGAGGCCCACTCCGCTTTGGACGCCTTCGACCGGCGCTCCTTGGCCGCGGCGCTGAACCGGTGCTCGGCCCCTTGAGGGGTGATCCCCCCCACCGCCTCGCCGATCTCTCGCCAGCTCGCCCCCAGTTGGCGGGCCGTCTCTGCTGATTTCTGGCTCAGCCGCTCGGCCGAGCGCCGCAGGGAGTCAGCGAAGCTGAGCTCGGCCAGGGCGGCCTCCCGGCCCTCGGGCATCCCCTCCATCACCTCTTGGCGGCCCATCTGGATGAAGTGATCGGCCAAGGTCTCGACATCAGGGGTCATGCCGGTCAATCTAGCGGTTCCGGACCGAAGTATCAACCATGTGTTGACAACCATGTGTTGACAACCATGTGTTGAAGGCCCTAGAGTTCAACACATGGTTGATATTGGGGCACAGCAGACGGGGTCATCCACGCTCAGCGGCGGCCTGCCGGCCATCAGCCGGGCCACAGACCAGGTCGCCGGTGGACAGAGGACCCGCCGGCCGACCCTCCGGCGACGCTTCTGGTTATCGCTGGCTGCCGTGGTGGCCTTGGCCGGACTGGCCCTCGCCCTACCCCAGGCCACGGCGGCCCCGGCCGCCGCCTCACCCGCGGCCGGTGCGGCCGGTCACCGGACCTCGACCACCACCGCTCCCCCAGCCCCCTCCACCACCACCCCGGCTGTCACCACTCCGCCGACACCGACCACCAGCGTGGCCGTTCCCGCGCCGGTGGCGGCCCCGGCGGCATCGCCGTCGGTGGCGGCCCTGGTGGCCGAGGTCGAGGCGGCCGGCATCGTGCCTTCCTCCACCTGGAGCTGGAGCATGGGCGACACGGCCGCATCCTGCGGCGTCACCTCGAGCCCCGGGTCGGCGGCGGGCTGCACCTCGTGGTCGTCGGGGAACGTGCGCACGGTGTTCGCCGGATCGCCGCCCCTGGCCCTGGTGGCCCACGAGGTGGCCAACGCCGAAGTCGAGCAGTACGCCATCCCTTCGCTCCTGGCCGAGGTAAGCGCGGCCGCCGCCGGCACCTCGTGGTCGCCCACCGACGCCGTCGCTTCCTGCCTGGTGGCTCACTTCCTGGGCTTCCAGGACGGGGTGGCCGGTTCGTGGCAGTGCCCCGTGGCCCTGGCGGCATCGGTGGCCGCCCATATCCACGACACCGTGGTCACCAACCAGATCACCGCCGTCTGCGGCACGGCGTCCGGTACTGCTTCGACGCTGACCTTCACGGCCAGCTCGGGCACCCTGACCGTGACCACACCGTCCTCCACCTTGACGGCCGCGGCCGGTGTTCCGGTGACGGTCTCGGGTGTGGGCACCTTCACGGCGAAGGATGTGGGCGGAACCCCCACCGTCGCCGGCACCTGCCTGGGCTGAACCGGCCCCTCCTCCCTCATCCGGCGCGGGCCCTGGACAAGGGCCCGATTAACTGGTTCTATCCCCGACCGTCACGGAGCGACGCTCGAGCACCTCGGATGTGAGCCAACGGACGACGACCTTCACCATGGCCAAAGGGGCCCACGGTCGTTGCCGCCATGGGCTCAGCGCTCGTGGCGACGCAGTCGGCCAAGAGCTGTGGTCGCTGACTCCTCCCTGCCGGGGAGTGACATCGGGGGAGGAAGCTCGTGGACCTCTGAGGACGCCAAGTCGATCTCGCCCGAGGAGGCAGCTGCTGCAAGGGGGCCCCATCGCGTATCGGAGTGAGCAGTGCGACCGGGCGGCCTCCGTCGATGATCTCGACAGTCTCCCTCGTTCGAGCAATCGGAGGAGTTCGCTCGTTCGTCGCTGGAGCTCTCGCACGCCCACGGCGGTCATGGACTACTTGGAGCGCACGGTCACCGGGTTGACGAGCCCTACCAACGCTATGGCATAACTATGGCATAACTATGGCATGGTTATGGCATACTTGTGATATGACCCGCGTACGACTCAGCACCACCGTCGACCAAGACCTGCTCGAAGGCGCCCGGCGATCGCTCGAGGGCAAGCCCGATTCGACGGTCATCGACAAGGCCCTGGCGGCACTCCTCGCACGCCATCGTTCCGCTCAGGTGGACGCGGCCTATGCGGCCTACGACGAGTACCCGCTCAACGAGCCGGACGAGTGGGGCGATCTGGCTTCCTTCCGCGAGTCGGCCGGGACGTCATGAGCGCCCTGCCCAGCCGAGGCGAGGTCTGGTGGTGTGAGATGGCCGAGATCGGCCGGAGGCCAGTCATCGTGCTGTCCCGCGACGCGGCGATTCCCCGTCTGCGTCGCGCCCTGGTGGCTCCGTGCACGACAACCATTCGAGGCCTGGCGAGCGAAGTAGTTCTTGATCCCAGCGAGGACCCGATCCCGCGCCACTCCGCCATCAACCTCGATTCGGTGGAGAGCGTCGCCGTCGGCGTTCTCGTCGAGCGAATTGGGCGCTTGGCCGACGAGAGGATGCGCGAAGTATGCGCGGCGCTGGAGATCGCCGTCGACTGCGGCAGTTGACCGGCCACAGCACCGGTGCCCTACCTCGCAGCCAGCGATGGGGAACCCTCAGCCCTGCGTCGGAGCCACTCCCAACCGACCCCGGAGCCGATGAAGGATGCCCGCAGGCCGCGGACCAGAGCCCAGGTGATCGGGCCGTGCTCTCGCGTAAGGTCTCGGCATGCGGATCACGGTCCTCGGGATGGGAAGCATGGGACGGGCCTTCGCCGGCCGGGCCCTCGGCGGTGGTCATGAGGTGACGGTGTGGAACCGATCGGCCGGGCGCGCCGACGGGCTCCGGAGTGTCGGGGCCGTAGAGGCCACCTCGGTGGCCGAGGCGGTGGCCGAGGCCGACATCGTGCTCACCGTGGTGGCCGACGACGACGCCCTCCTCGACATCAGCCTCGGCGACCACGGGGCCCTCGCCACCATGAGGTCGACCGCCCTCCTCGTCAACAGCAGCACGGTGGCTCCCGACACCATCCGCCGGTTGGCCGATGCCGACACCGGTGACCGGGTGGTCGACGCCCCCGTCCTCGGATCGCCGGACATGGTGGCCGGAGGCGGAGCCCGGTTCTTCGTGGGGTGCCCGGTGGAGGTGGCCACCTCCCTCGAACCCCTGTGGAGCGACCTGGGTGCCGGCTACACCCACTGTGGCCCGGTGGGCACGGCCGCCACCATGAAGCTCATCTGCAATTTGATGTTGATCACCGGCGTAGCCGCGCTGGCCGAGGGGATCGCCACGGCCCGGCGTCAGGGCATCCCCGACGACCTGGTGCGGACGGTCTTCTCCGACAGCCCGGTGATCAGTCTGTCCAGCGCCGTCCGACTGGACAGCCTGCTCGACGGTGCCCACCCGGGTTGGTTCTCCCCTACCTTGGCCCGCAAGGACGTGCGCCTGGCCGTCGGCCTGGCCGAGGAGCACTCGGTGGGGGTCCGGGTCGGCCCGGCTACCGAGACTCTGCTGAGCACGGTCATCGAGGCCGGTGGGGAGTGGCCCGACTTCACCGCCGTCATCGAAGCCCTGGGCTCAACCGGCCCCTGACGTCCAGCCCTCCCGGGCCGACGCGTCCACCCCCTACGGGGTGACGATGGGAAAGGAGCCCCGGGGCGGGTCGAGCACGCCCAACAGCGTGGCCACCACGCCGGTGTCCCCCTCGGTGGGGAGGTCGGCCAGACCCCGACCGCCGACGAGCAGGCCCAGCAGGTCGCCCTGGGTCAGGGTGACGGTCAGGTCGGCGACGCCGTGCTTGGGATCGACGGCCTGGATGAGGACGCCATGGCTCAACGCCGTCCGGTAGGTGTGGCCCAGGTCGGTGAAGACCCAGTCGATGGCCAGGCGGGCGTCCCACGCCTTCGGGCCGTCGATGCGGATGGCCACCGAGTCGAACAGCTGGTCCACGGTCAGGGCGCTGACCAGGTCGGCCGCCCCGGCCGAGTCGAGGACGGCTGGCCGCACGCCGTGGCGCAGCTCGGAGGCCCCCTGGAGGTAGAAGTTGCGCCACGTCCCGTTCTCAGCGCCGAAGCCCAAGGTCTCGTAGACATCGGCCAGAAGGGACCGGGCCGTGGTGTCGGTCTCGTCGGCGAAGACGGCGTGGTTGAGCAGCTCGGCGGCGAAGCGCAGGTCGCCGGCGTCGATGTACCCCTGGGCTTTGGCCACCACGGCATCGGCCCCGCCCAGGCACTCCACGTACCGGGTGGCCGCCGCCACCGGCGGGTGCGACCACAGGTGGGCCGGGTTGCCGTCGAACCAGCCCAGGTAGCGCTGGTAGACGGCCTTCACGTTGTGGTTGACCGAGCCGTAGTAGCCGTGCGTGTTCCACGCCTGGTCGAGGGCCGGAGGCATCTCCATCATCTCGGCGATCTCGATGCCGGTGCAGCCCTGATTGAGCAGACGCAGGGTCTGGTCGTGCAGGTAGGCGTAGAGGTCCCGCTGCTGGGAGAGGTAGGTGACGATGCCGTCGCGCCCCCAGGTGGGCCAGTGGTGGGAGGCGAAGGCCACGTCGGCATCGTCGGCGAACAGGTCGATGGCCTCGCCCAGGTAGCGCGACCAGATCCGGGCGTCACGCACCACCGCCCCCCGCAGGGTCAGCAGGTTGTGCAGGTTGTGGGTGGCGTTCTCGGCCATGCACAGGGCCCGACGCTCGGGGAAGAGGAAGTTCATCTCGACCGGACACTCGGTGCCCGGGGTCATCTGGAAGCGGATGAGCACTCCGTCCAGCCGCTCCTCCTGGCCGGTGTGGGTGATCTCGAGGGTGGGCGGGATGAGGCCGATCGACCCGAGGGAGGTGGTCTGGCCCAGCCCCGCCCCGATCTGGCCCGCCGGCCCCTTCTCCAGCTGGGCGCCGTACATGTACTCGGCCCGGCGGCTCATGGCCGTGCCGGCGTAGACGTTCTCGGCCACGGCCGACTCCACGAACCCGTGGCCGGCCACGATGGGCACACCCTCCCGGTAGACGCCGTGGACCCCGCCGAAGTGGTCGACGTGGGCGTGGGTGTAGATGATGGCGGTGACCTCCCGGTCGCCGCGGTGCTGGCGGTAGAGGGCCAGGGCGGCCGCCGCCGTCTCCTTCGAGATGAGCGGGTCAATGACGATGACCCCGGTGTCCCCTTCCACCAGGGTCATGTTGGAGAGGTCCAGTCCCCGCACCTGGTAGATGCCCTCGGTGACCAGGTAGAGACCCTGCTTGGCGCAGAGCTGGCTCTGGCGCCACAGGCTGGGGTTGGCCGTGTCGGGGCATTCGCCGTCGAGGAAGGCGTAGGCGTCGTTGTCCCAGATGACCCGGCCGGACTCCGTGGTGACGATGCCGGGCTCCATAGCCCCGACGAAGCCCCGATCGGCGTCCTCGAAGTCCTGTCGGTCGTGGAAGGGGAGGCCGTCGGCGGGTGGGGCAGTCACGTGATCACCTGGTTCGAGAGGTTCGGTGGCGGTGCACCGAGCGGGTGGGTGGGCCCCACCCTAACGAGCCCGTCGGCGATGCTGGCGTCGACCGGGCCGCTCAGGACCCGTGGAACGGGAAGGCAAAGTAGGGCAGCTGGCCCATGGCGATGAAGGCACTCAGCCCGCGGTTGCCGGCCACGTTCACCAGCGACCAGTCCGAGGTGGATACCGAGTCGTAGTAGACCACCGCCTTCACCTGGGGGAAGGTGAGGGGGATGTTGGTAGCCAGGTTCTGGAGGTAGGTGGCCTGGTCGATGGTGGCCCCGGTCTCCCCGATCATCAGCGGCTTCCCGTGGGTCACCCAGTTGCTGTAGAAGGGCAGGAACTGGGTGGTCAGCATGGTGGGATCCTGACGGCGGTCGTACCCGTCCCAGGCGATCCAGTCCACGTACTGGTCCCCCGGGTAGTAGGCGGCGGCGAAGGTAGCGTCGTTGATGGACGGTCACCACACGAAGGCCACGTTGGTGGCCCCGGCCGCCACGAACAGGTCGTGGATGTGCCGGAAGGCCTGCACGTAGCCGGCCGATCCCAGTCCGGCCTGGCACGTCCCGGTGCGGGGCAGGTTGACCAGGTTCATCTCCCAGAACCACCGGAGGAAGACCGGCCGGCCGTAGCTGGCCAGGGCCGAGGCGTAGGAGGAGATGAAGGCGTCCTGGCTCCCGTCGGTGATGCTGGCGTCCGAGGTGCAGGTCCAGTCGATGAGCGGAGTGGCCCCGGTGACGGCCAGGGCACTCAGGACCGAGTTGCGGACCGGGTTCTGCCAGCTCTGGTAGACGTGGACCAGGCCCAGGGGCCGTCCGATGACCCCGTCGAAGGCTCCGATACCGCCCAGCTCCTGGCGGATGTCGGACTGGGCCACGTTGAGGGACTCGTGGGGGGCGGCGAAGGCCCCGAGGTAGGCGGTGGAGGTGGGGATGGCCGGTGGCCCGCCGGTGGACGCCTGGGCGTCGGCGGCCGGTACCAGGAGGGCGGCCAGCGCCAGGAGGACTAGGGGCAGGGCCAGGCGGGCGGCCCGGTGCAGCCGCCGGCGGCGGGTCAGCCGGGGGCCGACGGAACGGTCAGTGTCGGCCGGGATGGTCCGGTGGTTCGGGGTGGTCCCTCGGAGGTTGTGCACAGCTCGAGCTCGTTCCCTGTTCGGTTGCTGCAGTGGTTCGGTTGCTGCAGTGGTTCGGATGATGCGGTCGGTCAGATGATCCCGTCGATGGGCACCGCGGGCAGGGTGATCCGCCCGAAGTACCCGGCGTCGCCGAAGGCGAAGATGCCGCCGTCGGCCGAGGCCAGCCAGTAGCCCCCGCCGTCGGCCGTGGGCGTGATGCCCACCACCGGCGCGTTGAGGTTGATATAGCGGAGGCTCCCGTTGAAGGCGGCGTCGCCGAAGCTGAACACCGCACCCGACGTGGTGGTGAGCCAGTAGCCCCGTCCGTCGGGGGTCACGGCCATGCCCACGATGGGATCCCCGACGGCGTTGCCCCCGGTCGACCCGAAGTAGGCGGCGTCGCCGAAGCTGAAGATGCCGCCGTCGGAGGCCACCATCCAGTAGCCGCCCCCGTCGGGGGTCACGGCCATGCCCACGATGGGTCGGTTGAGGCGGGTCCCCCCCATCGAGCCGTAGAAGTGGGCGTCACCGAAGCTAAAGATGCCGCCGTCCGAGGCCACCTCCCAGTAGCCGCCACCGTCGGCCGTGGCCGCCATGCCCACGATGGGCTGGTTGAGGTGGTGGCCACCCATGGAGCCGTCGAACGGCGCCGCCCCGAAGCTGAAGATGCCCCCGTCGGTGGCCACCATCCAGTAGCCGTCGTGCCGGGGGGTGAACGACGCCCCCACTACGGCGGCATTGAGGTGGTGGCCAGCCATCGATCCGTAGAACGAGGTCAGCGCACCGGTGGCCGCCGGCTGGGGACCGAGGTTCCAGATGGAGCCGTCGGCCCCGATGACGGCGTACCCCGACTCGGGGGCCAGCACGGTCAGCACGCCCGGGGGTCCGGCCACGATGGTGTAGTCCGCCGCCGAGAGTGATCCCACCCCGCAGGTGATGGGGTAGGCCCCCCGCAGCGAGGCGGTGGCCGTCGTGGTGCAGGTGGCCTGACCGGCCACCACGGTGTCGGTGTCCCCGTCCTTGAACCCGGACAGCGTGTAGCCGAGCGGGGGCAGCCCCTGGCCCAGATGGCCGGTGGCGTCGGTGGGCACCACGGTGAGCACGGCCGGCGCCACGGTGAAGGTCACGGTGGCCGAGGCCGGGTAGTAGGCGAACGAGCCGGACTGGTCGGCGGTGAGTGTGCAGGTGCCGGCAGCCACGATGAACAGCCGGGCCAGGCCGCCGGTGCAGGCCCCACTGGCATTGAGGGCGAGGGGGAGGCCGGAGTCGGTGGTCGGGGCCACGTTGACCGGGGGGTCACCGTAGGTGGGCGACGGCAGGGCGGGGAAGTCGACCGACTGGTCGGCGCGGGTGACGAGAAAAACCGAGGCGGCGTCCGGGCCCGAGTACAGCCCGGTGGCCAGGGTGCCGGGCACCAGGGTGGCAACCGTCTCGGGGGGCACGGCGTTGAGTCCCTCGGTCCCGTCTCCCAGCTGGCCGTAGACGTCGCCACCCCACACCCAGGCCACGCCGGCCGAGGTCACGGCGTAGGACGAGTCGATCCCGCCGGCAACGCCCACGAAGGCGGTCAACGGCGGCAGGCCGAGAGGCTGGACGGGCACGTTGCTGTCCACGGGCAACGAGGCCACCAGCTGGGTGCCCAGCTGGCCGAAGGTGTTCGACCCCCACACCAGGACCTGGCCGGTAGTGGACAGGGCCAGGCTGTGGTCTGCACCGGTGGCGATGCTCGTGATGCCCACCCCCCCGGGCATGGGCACGGGCACGGGGGTCGACCGGTCGAGGTTGGTCCCGTCCCCCACCTGGCCCGAGGCGTTGGCCCCCCAGGCCCACACGTGGCCGTTGGCGTCGAGGGCCAGGCTGTGGGCGGTCCCGGTGGCGATGGCCGTGAACGGGCCCGCCCCGGTCGGGGTGGGGAGCATCTGGGGGGTGGAGGTGGAGGCGGTCGTCCCGTCCCCCAGCTGGCCCGAGCCGTTGGCACCCCAGGCCCACACGTGGCCGCTGGAGTCGAGGGCCAGGCTGTGGTCCCCGCCGGCGGCGATGGCCGTGAAGGTCACGCCGTAGGGGGTGGGGACGAACACCGGGGTGGTCGAGCCGACCGTGGTGCCCGTGCCCAACTGGCCGAACAGGTTGGATCCCCAGGCGTAGATCTGGCCCAGGGCCGTGAGGGCCAGGCCGTGGGCACTGCCGGCGGCCACCGCTACCACCCCGGGCCCGGGGACAGTGATCAACTGCGGGGTGGTGGACTCGTCCGCCGCCCCCACTCCCAACTCGCCCACCAGGTTGGATCCCCACGAGTAGACCGTTCCCGAGGCGGTCATGCCGAGGGTGAACGCACCGCCGGCGGCCAGGGTGGAGAAGGTGACACCCGCAGGGGTCGACACCGGTCCGGCGGTGGCCACGGGGGTGGGAGCACCCTCCCCGGAGCTGCCCACCCCGAGCTGGCCCCAGTCGTTGCTGCCCCAGCCGTAGGTGGCCTGGGACGGGAGGTCCGAGCCCGAGGAGACGTGGGTCACCGAGACCAACTCGGTGGGAGGCGGGCCCGGAGCGCCGGCCGACCGGCCCACACCGGCGGCCACCAGCGGGACCACCGAGGCCAGGGCCAGGGCGGCCACCATCAGCCGACCCGTCCGGTGGGTTCCGGCCGACCTCGGCGGACGCCGACGGTCCATGTCCCGGGGCGCCCTCAACGTGGGTCGGTGACGATCACGCCGCCCGACGAACCGACGCGTCCCTGCCCTGTAACTCCCTGCCCCACTGCCTCACCCTGCCCACGTCCTCGGTGCTCCACGGAAGGCGGTGACCGTCGGGGGGCTCGCACCACCCTCAGGGACCCCGCCAGTAATCACTTTAAGTGACTACTTAACGACCTTACGTGGTAATTGTCGCCTACTGTTGCACCGGCGTCAAGTCAGGACCGTGACCCGGGGGTCTACCCGGTGGTGGGGGTGAAGTACGGGTCCTGGGCCAGCGCCCCGAAGGCCTCCAAACCGCCGGCGGCCAGCTTCCAGTTGCGGGCCGGGCCGGGGGCGTCGAAGTAGACCACCGCCCGGAAGGCGGGCAGCGTGGGCATGTCGGTACCGATGCTCTTGATGTAGGTGGCCTGGTGGGGAGAGACCGAGCCGGTCTCGGCCACCATGAGCGGCCGGGCGTGGTTGGCCCACTTCTGCCCGAAGGCGGAGAACACCGAGGCGAAGGTGCCCGACCCACCGCGGTCGTAGCCGTCCACCCCGATCCAGTCGACAGTGGCGTCGCCCGGGTAGTACGGGGTGGGGTCGGCGCCGCTGACCGCCGGGCACCACACGAAGGAGACGTTGGCCGCCCCTGCACGGTGGAAGAGCGTCCAGATGTGGACCCAGGCGCCGGTGAACCCGGCCGGTCCTCCCATCTGGGGATGGAACTTGACCAAGTTCATCTCCCAGCACCAGCGGAGAAAGACGGGCCGGCCGAAGGCCTTGAGGGCCTGGGCGTAGGCGGTGATCTGGGCGTCGTCGGCCCCCCCGGCCACCTGGGCACCGTTGCCGGCGCACCCCCAGTCGAGCAGCGGGATGGAGCCGTTGGCCGCCACTGCGGCCAGATTGGCCACCGGGGCCGGCCTCGACCAGGCCGAGTAGACGTGGAGGATGGCCAGGGGCCGGCCGGTGACGGCCTGGACGGCGGGGAGGGCCCGCTCCTGTACGGCGAAGGCCGGTCCGGGGGTGGCCGCCGGCTCGGGGTGGATCCATGCCCCGAGGTACGCCCCGGCGGTGGGCACGGCCGGGGCCTTCAACGCCGGGGCCGGGACCGGAGTCGGAGAGGCCGTGGCCGAGGTGGTCGTGGTGGAACGGGCCGGGGTGGGCACGGTCACGGCCGGTGCCGAGGTCGGGGGGGCGGTGCCCACCGTGCTGCCCGGCGACGACGAGCTGCACGCGGCCAGGGACAGCCCGACGGCCAGGCCCAGGAGAACCGGAGCGAGGCTACGGACCCGGAGGGAGCGCTCTGAGGAGGTGGCCGACACCGCGTCATGGTCGCACACCGACGGCGTCCACTGGCGTCGCTACCGGGCCGGCCCACGCCGACGGGTCCCGGTACCCCCTCAACCGGCCGGTGAAGCCTCCTGTTGGGCGGCGATCTGAACAGCTCACTGGTGAAGTCGGCCACGTCCGAAAGCGTCCCCCGGAAGAAGTTGCTGGTTGGTGAGTTGGCCCACCCGGCCAACTGCTCCTCCCCCACCCGCCAGTAGCCGAGGTAGTCCTGGGGGCTCCGGCGCCGGGGCTGGTGGCCACCCGAGGACCGGCCACGTACAGGTTGAGCCCCGCCCTGTCCATCGATGGCCACCACGTTGTGCCACGCCCCGTCGTTGTACGACCTTGAGTGGACGGTCACCGGGGCCCCGAGTTGATTCGAAGATGAGCTGCCCACCGGCCGACATGAACACCACCCGGGCACGGCTGGCCGGCCGACGTGCGGTGGGAGAGGTGGCGAAACCCCGTGAGCAGTCCCTCCGTGGTGGCGGTCGTTGTCTTGAATTTGCAGGTGGTGGGGGGGCCGCGCTTATCGCAGGAATATCTTGGTTTGTCGGAGGAGATCGTTGGGTAGGTCCCGTTAATCCAATAATCCCAAAGGGGGAACCAACCAATGATCGTCCTCGGCGTGGTACTGATGCTGATCGGGTTCATCGCAAAGATCGCGATTCTGTGGTCACTCGGAATCGTGGTGGCCGTGGTCGGAATCGTCCTTGTCATCCTCGGTGCAGCAGGTCGAGAGATCGGTGGACGGAAACACTGGTACTAAACCAGCCAGCAAATCGAGACGATGAACAATCACGATCACCAACGAGGAGGGAACCATGGCTGGAGGGCTAGTAGCAAGCATCATGGCCATCGCAGTCGGAGCCATTCTTGACTTCGCTGTAACTGTCTCACCTGACCAACACGGATTCAACATTCACACGGTCGGGATCATTCTGATGATCGTCGGCGTCGCAGGAGCCGTAATTTCGCTGATTGGGCTCTTCATGGTGAACGGTCCTCGCCGCCACCGGACAACCGTCGACGATGGTCGAGGCAACGTGATTCGTCGAGACGACACCATCATCTAGTCCCGACCCAGTGGGATCATTGAGGGCCCGGGGCGCCACCCCGGGCCCTTCTGTTTCGTGGGTCGGATTTCTTGGGTCATGGCAACGGCGTGCTTCTCCATCGCCTACTGCCTAATCCTGGATACACCGATTGATCGCATGATCCGATAGGCGCGCATCCGCGGAAAGAGCCTCCCTTGCTGGGAAAATGGTGATGTTCGAAGTCACATTTCCAACCAGCACAAGGAGGCACTTTCTGTGTCGTCAGTATCGCGCGGAATCGACCGCATCGAGGTGACCT
>JBBQWW010000026.1:0-38381 GCA_038210245.1 Acidimicrobiales bacterium | reverse complement strand
GGCATCCAGATGGACCTCCCGGTCGAAGGTGGCCCCGTCGTCGGTGGGCAGGGACCTCCACTCGGCCAGCGCCGCCTCCCACGCCGGGCCCTGGGGGGCGTGGTCTCGTCCCTCCAGGTAGGCGAAGGTGGTCTCGTCGGGAGCGATCATGCCGGCCCGGGCCCCGGCCTCGATGGACATGTTGCACACCGTCATCCGTCCCTCCATGGACAGGTTGGCGATGGCCGGGCCGCGGTACTCGATGATGTGGCCCGATCCGCCCCCGGTCCCGATCTTCCCGATGATGGCCAGCACCAGGTCCTTGGCCGTCACCCCGGAGGGCAGGTCACCATCCACGGTGACGGCCATGGAGGCCGGTCGCCGCTGGGGGAGGGTCTGGGTGGCCAGCACGTGTTCCACCTCGCTGGTCCCGATGCCGAAGGCCAGGGCGCCGAAGGCGCCGTGGGTCGAGGTGTGGCTGTCGCCGCAGACGATGGTCATGCCCGGTTGGGTCAGGCCCTGTTCGGGTCCGATGATGTGGACGATGCCCTGGTTGGCGTGGCCCATCGGGTAGCAGGTGATGCCGAACTCCCCGCAGTTGGCCGTCAGCACCTCGAGCTGCTTGGCCGAGATGGGATCGTCTATCGGCTGGTCGATGTCGGTGGTGGGGACGTTGTGGTCGGCGGTGGCAATGGTCAGATCGGGCCGGTGGACCCCCCGGCCGGCCAGGCGCAGCCCGTCGAAGGCCTGGGGCGAGGTGACCTCGTGGACCAGGTGGAGGTCGATGAAGACGATGTCGGGCTCGTCATCGGTTCCGGTGTGGACCACATGGCGGTCCCACACCTTTTCGGACAGGGTCCGCGGGGTGTCGGTCATCTCAGGTTCCTATGTTGACGATCTGGACCTTGAGGGTACCCCCGGGGGCGGCGTACTCCACCGCGTCCCCCGCCACGTGCCCGAGGAGGGCCGAGCCCAGCGGGGAGCCGGGCGAGACCACGGTGAGGTCGCCCTGCCGCTCCTCGATGGAGCCCACGAAGAAGTCGGTGGTGTCGTCCTCGTCGTCCCCCTCGTAGCGGAGGGTGACCACGGTGCCGGGGGCGACGGTGCCGTCCGACGCCTGGCGGCCGTCCACCACCGTGGCCGTCTTCAGCATCCGCTCGAGCATGCGGATCCGCGACTCCATCTTGCCCTGGGCGTCCTTGGCTGCGTGGTAGTCGCCGTTCTCCTTCAGGTCCCCGAGGGCCCGGGCCGTCTCGATGGCGGCGGCGATCTCCACCCGGCCCCGGGTGGTCAGGTCCTCCAGTTCGGCCTGGAGCCGGTCGTAGGTGTCCTGGGTCAGCTGGGTGTCAGAGGCGTCACTCACGGCTCACCAGGCTACTCGGGGTGCTTTCGCCCTCAGGACGAACGGGTCAACGAGTAGTGATCGGCGTCGAAGCGGCGGGTGCGTTGCCGGTAGCGCCAGGTGAAGTCGGGCCACAGGGTGGTGTTCCGGCCCGAGGCGTCGAGATACCAACTGGAGCAGCCCGAGCTCCACACGGTGTGGCCCATCTCCCGTTGGACCTCGTCGTTGAATGCCTCCACGATGGCGGGGTCCACCGAGAAGGAGTCGATGTTGCGGGCGGCCATGGTCTTGCAGGCGTCCACGATGTAGTTGAACTGACTCTCCATCATGAAGACCATCGACGAGTGGCCCAACCCGGTGTTGGGTCCGACGATCATGAACAGGTTGGGGAAGCCGGCCACCGTGGTGCCCAGGTAGGCGGTGGAGCTGCCTCCCCAGTGCTGGGCCAGGGTCTGGCCGTCGGCGCCCCGGATCCGCCGGCCGATGGGCTGCTCGGTGACGGTGAACCCCGTCCCGAGGATGATGGTGTCGACCCGGTGCTCGATTCCGTCCGCCGTGACCACGGCGTCGGCCGTGACCTCCGAGATGGGCTCGGTGACCAGCTCCACATTGGGCTGGGTCAGCGCCGGGTAGTAGTCGTTGGACAGCAGCACCCGCTTGCATCCGAGGGCATAGTGGGGCAGGAGCCGGGCCCGGAGCCCGACGTCGGCCACCTGGTCCTCCAGGTGCCTCCTGGCCCCCATGGCCGCGTACCGGGCCAGCTGCGGTCGCTTGGCGAACATCACCACCATCAGCTCGCGGGCCCAGTAGATCCGGGCCCGGGCCAGGCGCATGGCCAGCCGCGAGTGTCGGAACAGCCACCGCTCGCGGGCGGTGAAGGCGCGGTCGGGTCGGGGCATGACCCACGGAGGGGTGCGCTGGAACACCGTGAGATGGTCGACGTCCGGCTGGATCTGGGGGATGAACTGGATGGCCGAGGCCCCGGTGCCGATGACCGCCACCCGCTCGCCGGCCAGATGGTGGTCGTGGTCCCAGCGCGCCGAGTGGAACACCGTCCCTTCGAACCGGTCCAGTCCGTCGATGGCCGGCACCGACGGGGTGCTGAGGAACCCCGAGGCCAGCACCAGCAGGTCCCCGGTGACCGTGCCGTCGGGGGTGTCCACCACCCACCGGCTGGCCTCCGCCTCCCAGCGGGCCCCGGTCACCTCGGTGCCGAATCGGATGAGGCGCTTCGCCCCGGTGCGCTCCGCCACGGTCCGGAGGTACTCCTCGATCTCGGGCTGCGGGGCGAAGGTGCGGCTCCACTCGGTGTTGGGTGCCGAGGACAGGGAGTACAGCAACGAGGGCACGTCGCACTGGCACCCGGGGTAGGTGTTGACGTACCAGGTGCCCCCGAGGTCGTCCTCCTTCTCGAGGATCACCACGTCGTCGATCCCCTCGTCCTGCAGCCGGACGGCCAGGCCGATGCCCCCGAACCCGGCCCCCACGATGACCACCCGGTGGTGGTCGGGCAGGGCCGGACCGGTGCCGTCACCCCGTGACCCGGTGCGGTGGGGATCGTCGGCGTCGCCAGGTCGGTGGTCCATGGACCCAGTCTTACCGCAACGGAGGGCCCGGCCACCCCGGCCCGGTGACGGCCAAACCTGCCCGATCGCCGGCCTGCGTGGGATGATCGTGGGTCAGGGACGCGATCGGGAGGACGTCGGATGACTGACATCGAAGGAACCTGGGACCCGCAGTTCGGCGCGGTGGTCGACGCCCTGTCGGCCAGCTTCGACGCCGGCACCGACGTGGGTGCCTCGGTGGCCGTCCTGGTGGACGGGCAGCCGGTGGTCGATGTCTGGGGCGGCTATGTGGATGCCGAGCACTCGGCCCCCTGGCGGCAGGACACGTTGACCAACGTGTGGTCCACCACCAAGACCATGACCTTCCTCTGCGCCCTCATGCTGGCCGATCGCGGTGAGCTCGACTTCTACGCCCCGGTGGCCGAGTACTGGCCGGAGTTCGCCGCCGCCGGCAAGGAGCAGGTCCAGGTCCGCCATCTGATGGGCCACACCGCCGGCCTGCCCGGCTGGGACCAGCCGCTCCAGTCCGAGGAGCTGGCCGACTGGGACCGGTGCACCTCGTTGCTGGCCGCCCAGGAGCCGTGGTGGGAGCCGGGCTCGGCCTCCGGCTACCACGCCGTCACCCAGGGCTACCTCGTCGGAGAGGTGATCCGCCGCATCACCGGGGAGACCATCGGGAGCTGGTTCGCCCGGGAGGTGGCCGCCCCGTTGGGCGCCGACTTTCACATCGGCCTGCCCGAGTCCGAGGACCACCGGGTGTCCCTGGTCATTCCGCCCCCACCGGTGGACCTGGCCGAGTTGCGGCCGTCCCCGATCGCCATTCGGGCCATGACCAACCCGCCGCTCGACGCCACCTACCCTCGTCACGCCTGGTGGCGCCGGGCCGAGATCCCCGCCGCCAACGGTCACGGCAACGCCATGTCGGTGGCCCTGGTGCAGTCGGTCATCGCCGGCAGCGGTGAGGCCCGGGGGGTGCGCCTCCTCTCGGAGAAGGGGTGCGAGCCGATCTTCGACGAGCAGGCCCACGGCCCCGACCTGGTGCTGGGGCTGACCAACCGGTTCGGCATGGGCTACGGCCTGAAGCACGAGCTGATGCCCATCGGTCCCCGGGCCTGCTACTGGGGCGGGTACGGCGGGTCGCTGATCGTCATGGATCTGGAGGAGCGCCTGACCGTCTGCTACGTGATGAACCGGATGGACAGCGGCCTGCAGGGGGACTTCCGGGGCGCCACCATCATGCTGGCGGCGGCGGCGTCCCTGGCCGAGGGCTGACCCATCCGATCCGTGGCCATGGATGTCCGACAGGTGGGGAGCCTCGACGGGTGACGGCCGAGACGCCATCGGTCGGGGAGTCCCGGGCCCGGTCGTTCGAGGCCCAGTTCGAGGAGCAGCAGAGCCAGACCTTCAACTGGAAGGCCCTGGTCAAGCGGCTCATCGTGGTCCTGGTGGCCGGCGTGGCCCTCTACCTGGTGCTGCCCGAGCTGGTCGCCGTCTTCCACTCGTGGCCCAACCTGGCCCACCTCGACCTGCTGTGGTTCATCCCCGCCGTGGTGGCGGAAGGGATCCACTTCGCCTGCACCTTCTCCCTCCAGCGGATCGCCCTGCGCACCAAGCGATGGTTCCCGGTGGTCACCGCCCAGTTGGCCGGCAACTCCATCTCCCTCATCGTCCCGGGCGGGGCGGCGGCCGGGGCCGCCGTCCAGTTCCGGATGCTGGCGGTGAGCGGCATGGAAGCCGCCGACGCCGTGGGTGGCCTCACCGCCTTCTCCTTCCTGGGCATCGCCGGCCTGCTGGCCCTGCCTGTCTTCGTCCTACCGGTGGTGATCTTCGGCACCCCGGTGAGCCGGGGCCTGGCCGAGGCCGCCGTGATCGGGACCATCGGCTTCTTCCTCTTCTGCGGCCTGGGCGCGGTGTTCATGAGCATGGAGGCTCCGCTGCGTTGGGTGGGCCGGATGGCCCAGTCGGCCCGCAACCGGCTCTTCCGCAAGCGAGCGCCCCTCATCGGCCTGCCCGACCGGCTGATGGAGCAGCGCGACCTCATCCGGGGCGTGCTCGGCAACCAGTGGTGGCAGGCCACCCTCCTGTCGGCCGGCCGGCTGCTGTTCGACTACCTGTGCCTGCTCTTCTCCGTGTTCGCCGTGGGGGCCCACCCCCGTCCCTCCCTCATCCTGCTGGCCTACGCCGTGGCCGGGATCATCGGCCTGGTGCCCATCACGCCCGGCGGCCTGGGCATCGTCGAGGCCAGCCTCAGCGGCTTGCTGGTCCTGGCCGGAATGGACGGGGCCCAGGCCGTGCTGGCCACCCTGGCCTACCGACTGGCCTCCTACTGGCTGCCCCTCATGTCCGGGCCTTTCGCCTACGCCGCCTTCAAGCACCGCTACCGCGACTCGGGTCCGCCGGCGGTGGCCACCGAACCGGCCCCGGGTTGAATCGGGACTATCCCGAGGTCGTGGACACGTCGGAAGGCAGACGCGTCCGTCACGAAGAGCCAGAGCAGGGCCCGTCGGCACTGTTCAGGTCAGATCGACCAGCCCGCTGGCCCGGAGCTTGCCCAGTCGGCCACACCCCTCCTCGGTGACCAGCACGGCCAGCTGGTCCGGGTCGGTGACGTTGGCCCAGGTCCGCCGGCCCTCGGGGGTCCGGCAGGCCACCACGGCCCGCTCCGGCGATCCGGTCCGCCCGTAGGCCACCGAGTAGGTCTCCACGGTCACCTCACCGGAGGCGTCGGCATCGGGCACGCACTGGGGAAGGGCGCCCACCGCGGCCTGCGGGTTGGCCCAGGCGAAGCCGCCGCCCTCCTCCGCCACGGTGCCCTCCGGCAGCCGGACGGGGTCGAACTCCCGGGTCAGGGCCGACGGGGGCTCGGTGCCGTAGATGCCCACGCTGTGCTTGGTGACGTACCAGCCCAGGCCGGTGACCAGGCCCTTCGACCCTGGCTCGGACCGGAGGGCCTCCACCATGGAGGCCACGGCGTGGGTGCCGTAGTTGTTGCCCGGTCCTCCGCCGAAAGTGAGGCCACCGGTCAGGGTGAGGGGCCGCCCCGGATCGTCGTCGGCCAGGCCCAGCTCGGCGGCGGCGATCTGGACCACCGACGGGAAACAGGAGTACAGGTCCACCGGTCCGAGCTCCTCCACGGTGGTGTCGGCCAGGGCCAGGGCCGACGACCCGGCGAGCCGGATGGCCGGCGAGGAGTGGAAGTCGAGGCGGTGGGAGAGGAACCAGTGGTCGTCGGCGTCCGCCCCGGCCAGAGGGAAGACCCAGCGGTCCTCAGCCACGCCGGCGGCCCGCGCCGCCCCCGCCGAGCAGAGGATGAGGGCGGCACCCTGGTCCACCTGCATGTTGGCCGTGAGCAGCTTGGTGTAGGGATAGGCGATCATCCGGTTGGCCTCGGAGACCTCGGTGATGTCCGCCGCCGTCCGGACCCGGTCCAGCCAGGCGTACGGGTTGGTCGCCGCCACCTCGGAGAAGCCGGCCCACAGCTCCCCGATCCGGTCACGGTGGTCGTCCAGCGATCGGCCGGCCCCGGCCCGGATGGCGTTCTCGAACAGCGGGAAGACGTGGATGGGCAGGTCGAGGCCCCGCTCCTCCTCGGCATCGGTGGTACCCCGGCGGTCGTTCCCGAACCGGGCGGGCCGGAGGGTGCCGGGCGGCTGCACCGTCCAGGGCAGGAGGGGCCGGTCGGCGTGCCGGCGGGTGGCGGCCTGGGTGTAGACGCAGTCCGCCCCGACCAGTACGGCCACGTCCAGTTCGCCCCGGCCGATGGCCAGGGAGGTGGCATTGACCAGGCTCTGGGGGTTGTTGCCCCCCGTGGAGGTCACCATGAGCTGGGGCGGTTCGATGCCCAGGGCCTCCGACACGAGCAGTCCGGGGTTCTCGTAGTGCCAGCTCAGAGGGTCAGCCACCCGCAACGACTGGATCCGGCTCAGGAGCCGCCGGCCGGCCGGGGAGGCGCCGCCCGGTTCCGCGCCGGCGCAGTCTTCGACGGCCGCCCGCACCGCATCCACCATGAGGCCGATGGGCTCGGGCCGGTCAGCCAGGGAGGAGGTGCGGTCGGGGTCGGGTCGGTTGGTGACCTGACCCACGCCGACGATGACCGGGGTGGAGGGGTCGAGCGCCATGGAGCCTACGAGCGTACCGTGACGCCCTCGGGGTCGATTCCCCGTCGGTACACTCGGGTGATGCGGATCGCCGTGGGATCGGATCATGCCGGGTTCGACCTGAAGGCCACCCTGGCCCATCACCTGGCCGACGCCGGACATGAGGTCCTCGACCTCGGAACCGACGGCCCGGACATCTCGGTGGACTACCCCGACTTCGGTGCCGCGGTCGGGCGGGCCGTGGCCACCGGCCAGGCCGACCGGGGGGTCTGTGTGTGCGGGACCGGTATCGGCATCTCCATGGCCGCCAACAAGGTTCCCGGGATCCGGGCCGCCCTGGTCCACGACGTCACCACCGCCGCCCTGGCCCGCCGGCACAACGATGCCAACGTGGTCTGCCTGGGGGGCCGGATCGTCGGGTCGGCCGAGGCCCTCGACGCCGTGGACACGTTCTTCGCCACCGAGTACGAAGGCGGCCGCCACCAGGCCCGGGTGGAGGAACTCGCCGCCCTCGACGCCACTCGCCCTGACAGCCCAGAAAGGCCCTAGCCGAACCATGACCACCCCCTTTGCCGCCTCGCCCTTCGACGAGTGGCTGTCCGGCGACCCCGAGGTCGCCCGCCTGCTGGGACAGGAGGCCGAGCGCCAGTCGACCACCCTGCAGCTCATCGCCTCGGAGAACTTCACCTCGCCCGCCGTGCTGGCCGCGTCGGGCTCCATCCTCACCAACCAGTACGCCGAGGGGTACCCGGGCCGCCGCTACTACGGCGGGAACCAGGTCGTCGACCAGGTGGAGGACCTGGCCCGCGAGCGGCTCAAGGCCCTGTTCGGGGCGGAGCACGCCAACGTCCAGCCCCACGCCGGGGCCAACGCCAACCTGGCCGTCTACCAGGCCCTGCTGGAGCCCGGGGACACCATCCTGGCCATGCGCCTCGACCACGGCGGGCACCTGACCCACGGGTCGCCGGCCAGCATCACCTCCAAGGTGTGGCGCTTCGTGTCCTACGGGGTGTCACCGGCCTCGGACGACCCGGACAAGCCCGGGGAGATCATCGACTTCGACCAGGTGGCCGACATGGCCACCCGGGAGCGACCCGCCCTGATCGTGGCCGGCTCCACCGCCTACTCCCGCATCATCGATCCGATGCCCTTCCGCGAGATCGCCGACTCGGTGGGGGCGCGCTTCATGTTCGACGCCGCCCACCCGGCCGGCCTCATCGCCGGAGGGGCCCATCCCTCGCCGGTCGGGGTGGCCGACGTGGTCACCTTCACCACCCACAAGACGCTGAGGGGTCCCCGGGGGGGAGCCATCCTCTGCTCGGCCGAACTGGCCAAGGCCGTGGACAGTGCCGTCTTCCCCGGCCTGCAGGGCGGTCCCCTCGAGCACGTCATCGCGGCCAAAGCCGTGGCCTTCGCCGAGGCGTCCCAGCCCTCCTTCCGGACCTACGCCACCCAGGTGGTGACCAACGCCGCCGCCCTGGGCCGGTCGCTGGCCGATGCAGGGATCCGCCTGGTGTCCGGAGGCACCGAGAACCATCAGGTCCTGGTGGACCTGCGCACCTTCGACGGGGAGCTGACCGGGAAGGTGGCCCAGGAGGTGCTCGACCGGGCCGGCATCACGTGCAACCGGAACACCATCCCCGACGACCCCCGCTCGCCCTTCATCACCTCCGGCCTCCGGCTGGGCTCGGCGGCCCAGACCACTGCCGGCATGGGACCCGACGAGTTCGCCACCATCGGCGCCCTCATCGCCCGCACCCTCCGCAGCCAGCACGACGAGCAGGACCTGGGCCAGATCCGGGCCGAGGTGCGCGACCTGTGTTCCGCCTTTCCCCCGTACCCCACCCTGGGCGGGGCGTGAGGACGCAGCCCGACACCGGGCGGGGTGTGCATACGCAGCCCGACACCGGGCCGGTCGTGAAGACGCAGGGCCTGACACCGGGCTGGTCGTGAGAAGGCACCGGGTGGTCGGATGATCGCTGTCGTACCGCTCAACTGGTACGGCGTCCTCCTGGTGGTGGCGGCCCTGTCGGCCTGGATCCTGACGTTCCCGGTCCGGCGGATCGCCATGCAGATCGGCTACGTGGCCCAGCCCGACGAGCGCAAGGTCCACCAGAAGGTGACGCCGGCGGCCGGCGGGGTGGCCATGTTCGTGGCCATGCTGGTGGCCTGGGCCGTGGCCGCGTCCATCCCCGCCCTCAGCCCGCTGTTCCGGGGATCGTCCGAGCCACTGGGCCTGATCCTCGGAGCCGCCGCCATCTTCGTGGTGGGAACCATCGACGACCTCCGGGACATGTCGGCCCCGGCCAAGGTGGCCGGTGAGGTGCTGGCCGCCACCATCCTCTACTTCATGGGGGTGACCTGGTTCCAGTTCAAGGTGCCCCTCGGCGGCCTGGTCATCCTGTCCCCGGAGTGGACCCCGCTGCTGACCGCGCTGTGGGTCATCGCCATCACCAACGCCGTCAACCTCATCGACGGCCTGGACGGCCTGGCCGCCGGGGTGGTGGCCATTGCCTCGGGGGCCCTGGCCGTCTACGGGCTCCACCTCCAGCATCTGGGCAACCTCCAGACCGACAACATCGGACCCCTCATCGCCGTCATCACCTGCGGCATCTGCCTCGGCTTCCTGCCCCACAACTTCCACCCGGCCAAGATCTTCATGGGCGATGCCGGCGCCCTGTTGCTGGGCCTGTTGATGGCGGCCTGCACCATGCTCATCGGGGGACGGTCGGTGGGTGCCGTGGGGGGCGTGGCCGGCCGCAGTGGCCAGACCTACTTCTTCTTCGCCCCCCTGTTCATCCCCTTCTTCATCCTCGGGGTCCCCATCGTGGACATGGCCTTTGCCTTCGTCCGGCGGACGGCCAACCGCACCGGCTTCTCCACCCCGGACAAGAACCACCTCCACCACCGGCTGCTCCGGCTGGGGCACGGGCACCGGCGGAGTGTGCTCATCCTCTGGGCCTGGACGCTCCTCCTGTCCGGGTTCATCCTCTTTCCGCTGTACATCTCGAGCGTGAACGCCATCATCCCCTTCGGAGCCTTGGCCCTCGGGGTGATCCTCTACACCCTGTTCCACCCGTCCCTCCGGCGGGAGGCCGACCCGGGGCCCGACCCCTCCGACCCGGGGCCGGCCGGGGACGGACCGGGATCCGGCGACCCGGTGGCCGAGGGTGGGCCCGGGATGGACCCGGACGTGGGGCCCGAGAGCGCCGGGGGCCCACCGTCCGAGGAGGCCGACCTCTCGCCGTCGACCGGGGTGGAGGGGCCGCCACCCACCGGGGTACCGGCCACGGTGTCCGGCCCGACCCCCGACCGGTAGCCCGATTCAGGGTTCCACTCCCACCCGACCGACCGGGTGGGGAGGTCGCCACGGGCTCGCTGTTCGGGGGTTCGGGCGGACTGTAAACGGAGTGTTTCCTACGTTTTGCCGCCACGGTCCAAGTGGTGCGATGATACTCCCCGTGATTTGCAGGCCGGTTGCCACATCAGTGGGCATCGAGCGGACCGGCCACTCGACTGAAGACAGCCGAACCACTGCGTGATCTCAGGAACGACTCGTGAAGCTTCCCTCTCCCAGACACCCTGACGCGGCCCGACCCGACCATGGACGATCCCACCCCTGTGCCCGACCCCGGACCGGGGCCGTCGCCGTCCGGTCGGGGACCGATGGTGGCACCCGCGGCCGTGGAGTTCCTGACCCTCGGACTCACGGTGGCCGTGGCGTTGGTGGGGCTGGCCGTAGTGGGCTACCTGGTCGACGGGTGGCTCGGCACCAGCCCGTGGTTCACCCTGGTGGGTGTGGTGCTGGGCATCGCCGCCGCCGTGCTGATCACCGTGTCCCGAGTGCGACGGTTGCTGTGAAGGCCGCTGCCCCGGTTCCGGTAGGCGCCCGCCGCCGGCCGGCGACCTCCCGCGTCGGGATCGGGGTCTAACCGAGCCATGTTCGCCCACTTCACGCTGCCCAACGTCCCCGATGTGGCCCGACGCACCGTGGCCATGTCCCTGGTGGTGGGCGTGGCCGCCCTGGTGGCCAGCGTGTCCTTCGACAAGCCGTTGCTCGGCCTGGGGGCCTGCATCGGCCTCGGGCTGGGCACCCTCAACTTCCGGATGGTCGGCAACTCGGTGGACCGGGTGGCGGCCAGCGGGGTGGAGAACAAGCGGCGTCCACTGGCCCTCAACACCTTCGGTCGGCTGGGCATCATCACCGTCGTCACCCTGGGCCTCATGACCTTCTCCCACCAGCTGGGCTTCGGGGTACTGGGCGGCCTGGCCGCCTTCCAGATCATCCTGATCGCCAACGTGGCCCGGTCCATGGCCAAGTCCGGTCCCATGACCTCGGTGGAGGACGTCATCAACGCCAACGTGATCGACGACAACATCGGCCAGGCCCCCCATCCACCGTCCCTCGGGTCGGTCGACGACACGAAGGGCGGGATCTGAGCCCATGGGCCTGACCAATCTCCTCGCCACCCCCCTCACCGGCATCGACATCTCGGTGGGGGACCACGTCCAGCGCAAGATCTTCGGCCTCACCATCAACGTCGAGATCGTGTGGGCCACCATCATCGCCGCCATCATCGTGATCGGCCTCGGCCTCGTCCTCCGGAAGAAGGCCACGGCCGGGGTGCCCGGCAAGTTCCAGCTGCTCTGGGAGCTGGCCGTCGGAGCCGTGCAGAAGCAGGTGGACGACACCATCGGTCCCCGCGGGGCCAAGGTGGTCCCGCTGGCCCTGACCCTGTTCATCTTCATCTTCACCTGCAACCTGTTCGAGGTGCTGAGCATCGGCAGCAAGCTGGAGTGGCTGCCCGCCCCGACCAGTGACATCAACCTCCCCCTGGCCATGGCCCTGTTCGTGATCGTGCTGGTCCACCGGGCCGCCATCAAGAACCGCGGGCTGGGCGGGTACTTCAAGCACTACTACGCCCGCCCGTTCCCCCCCAAGCTGTTCCCCGTCAACCTGTTCATGAACACGGTCGAGGAGATCGTCAGGCCGGTCACCCTGACCCTCCGTCTCTTCGGGAACCTGTTCGCCGGCGGCCTGATGCTCTCCCTCCTGGCCTCGCTGGTCATCTGGAAGCTCGGCTCCGTACCCATCGGCGGCATCCTGTCCGTGCCGTTCACCGTGGTCTGGAAGCTGTTCGACATGGCCATCGGGGCCATTCAGGCCTTCATCTTCGCCCTCTTGACGATCTTGTACTTCGACACGGCCATGGCCCCCGATCACGAGCACCAGGAGTCGGGCGACTACATCGACGCCTGAACCGGCACCCGTTTCACGACCTTCGACTTCATCGACAACCTCAACAAGGAGAAGAGACAATGGCAGCAGACGCATCGATGGTGAGTGCGGTAAAGATCGCAGGAGCCATGGTTGGCGCCGGGCTGGCGCTGGGCGGAGGCGCCGTGGGTGCCTCCATCGGTGACGGCCTGGCCGGTAGCCAGACCATCGCGGGTGTGGCCCGCAACCCCGAGGCCCAGGGTCGCCTGACCACCATCATGTTCCTCACCGTGGGTCTGTGCGAGGCCGCCTACTTCATCAACCTGGTCTTCGCCGCCCTCTTCGTCTTCTCCCTGGGCAAGTAGCAGGACCGTGGCGCTGCCGGGCGACCGCTCCGACCGGGTCCTCCGATCCGCATCGTGGAAAGCCCCCTTCGGCCTGGGGTACCCGATGCCACCAGCACCCACGTCAGTGAACACCGCCGAGCAAGGATGACACCGTGCCTCTAGCCACCAGCAACTTCCTCGTCCCCAACGGGACGTTCATCGTCGTGCTCATCGCCTTCGCCATCGTGGTGTGGGTCATCGGGAGAAAGGTGCTGCCCCCGCTCAACGCCGTCCTCACCGAGCGCCAGAACCAGATCCGGGGCGAGCTGGAGGCGGCCGACCAGGCCAAGGCCGATGCCGAGGTAGCCGACGTCGAACGGCGCGAGGCCCTGGAGCAGGCCAGGATCCAGGCCCGCGAAATCGTCACCCAAGCCAACACCACGGCCGAGCGCACCGTGGCCGGTGCCGAAGAGCGGGCCAACGAGGCCGCCGCCCGGATCATGGCCGCCGCCGAGGCCGAGGTGGCCACGGCCCGCCAGGCCGCCGTGGAAGAGGTCACCGCCCGGGTCGGGGAGATCGTGTTGGCCGCGGCCGAGCGGGTCATCGGTCGGGAGATCCAGGCCTCCGACCACCAGGACCTGATCGACGAGGCCATCGCCGCCGTCCGGGCCGAGTCCACCACCGGTGCCGCCGCCGGTGCCGCCGGAGGCGGCCGGTGAACCCTGCCCTCCAGGGCTATCTGGCCGCCGTGGAGGAGTCGCTGGCCGAGGCCGGCGCCCTGGGAGAGGCGGCGTCCGAACTCCACTCGGTGGCCGAGCTCATCGACACCAGCAACGAGCTGGCCCTGGCCATCAACGACGGGTCGGTGCCGGTGGCGTCGCGCCGGGCCGTCCTCGACGACCTCCTCGACGGGAAGGTCCGACCCGAGGTGCGGAGTCTGGTCCACCAGGCGGTGACCGTGGTCCCCGCCTCGGAGGTGGAGGCGTCGTTCCACTGGCTGGCCGCCCAGGTGCGCATCGCCGTCGATCGCGGACCCGCCGCCGCCGGGGAAACCGACGACGAGGGGGTCCTCGGCCGACTGGGCTCGCGCAACCGGGTATCGGGGTACGCCGCCGCCGTGTTCGAGCAGGTCACCGTGGCCGAGCTCGAGGAGATCGAGGACCAGCTGTTCCGGTTCGCCCGAACCGTCCAGAGCAGCCGGCCCCTGCGCCACGCCCTGGGCGATCGGGACCTGCCCGTAGCCTTGCGTCAGCAGGTCATCGCCGAGCTCTTCGGGGACCAGGTCCTGCGGGCCACCCGGCGCCTGGCCGCCTACGCCGTGCGGGGCGGCCGGGCCCGTGACATCGTGGCCACCTTGGACACCCTGGTGGAGGCGGCGGCCCGGGCCCGGGGCTGGCGGGTGGCCCACGTCCAGTCGGCCGACCAGGTGGGCGGCGACCAGCGGGAGAATCTGAGCCAGGCCCTGGCCCGCCTGGCCGGCAACCCCGTCGAGCTCCAGGTCACCATCGACCCGGCCCTGTTGGGCGGCGTCATCGTGCAGGTGGGCGACCTGCTGGTCGACGGCAGCGCCCGACACCGCTTGGACGAATTGAAGGACCACCTCCTCGAATCCGAGGCGGCCTACCAGATCCCAGAGGGAAGGAAACCAGCCGATGGCTGAATTGACCATCAACGCCGAAGAGATCACCGCCGCCCTCCGGCGGTACGTGGACGACTACACCCCTGAGGTGGGGACGGAGCAGGTCGGCCGCATCGTCGAGGTGGGCGACGGCATCGCCCGGGTGACCGGACTGCCCGGGGCCGCCGTCAACGAGATCCTCGAGTTCGAGAACGGCACCGAGGGCCTGGCCCTCAACCTCGACGAGGAGACCATCGGCGCGGTCATCCTGGGTGACGACACCGGATTGGAGGAGGAGCAGCTGGTCAAGGCCACCGGTCGCATCCTCTCGGTTCGGGTGGGTGACGCCCTGCTCGGTCGGGTGGTCAACGCCGTGGGCGAGCCGGTCGACGGCAAGGGGCCCATCGCCACCACCGAGACCCGCAGGTTGGAGGTGCAGGCCCCCGGCATCGTGCGCCGCCAGCCGGTGAGCGAGCCCCTGCAGACCGGGATCAAGGCCATCGACGCCATGACCCCCATCGGCCGGGGCCAGCGCGAGCTGATCATCGGCGACCGCAAGACGGGCAAGACCACCGTGTCCATCGACACCATCCTCAACCAGAAGGGCCTGGGGGTGAAGTGCATCTACGTGGCCATCGGACAGAAGGAGTCCTCGGTGGCCCAGACGGTGGCCACCCTCGAACGGTACGGCGCCCTCGAGTACACCGTGGTCGTCCTGGCCGGTGCCTCGGACCCGGCCCCGTTCAAGTACCTGGCCCCCTACGCGGGCTGCGCCATGGGCCAGCACTGGATGGAGCACGGCGAGCACGCCCTCATCGTCTACGACGACCTCTCCAAGCAGGCCGAGGCGTACCGCCAGATGTCGCTCCTCCTCCGCCGGCCCCCGGGTCGCGAGGCCTACCCGGGTGACGTCTTCTACCTGCACAGCCGGCTGCTGGAGCGAGCGGCCAAGCTGTCCGACGCCGAGGGTGGCGGCTCGCTGACCGCCCTGCCCATCATCGAGACCAAGGCCGGCGACGTCTCGGCCTACATCCCCACCAACGTGATCTCCATCACCGACGGCCAGGTGTTCCTCGAGAGCGAGCTGTTCTACGCCGGGGTGCGCCCCGCCATCAACGTGGGCATCTCGGTCAGCCGGGTGGGGAGCGCCGCCCAGATCAAGGCCATGAAGTCGGTGTCCGGCACCCTGAAGCTGGACCTGGCCCAGTTCCGGGAGCTGGAGGCCTTCGCCACCTTCGGCTCCGAGCTGGACAAGGTGTCCCAGGCCCAGCTGGACCGGGGCTACCGGCTCACCGAACTGCTCAAGCAGGGGCTCAACGCCCCGGTACCGGTGGAGGAGCAGGTGCTGGTCATCTTCGCCGGCTCCGAGGGGTATGTGGACAAGGTCCCGGTGTCCGAGGTCCAGCGGTACGAGGCCGAGGTGCGTACCTACTTCCGGGCCAACCATGCCGACATCCTGGACACCATCCGGGACTCCGGGAAACTTCCCGAAGGTGACACCCTGGCCACCGCCCTCCGTACGTTCACCGACTCGTTCGACACGGGCAAGGTCGGCTGACCCATGGCCGGAGGACAGGAGCGCATCCTGCGTCGACGGATCAAGAGCATCCAGTCGACCAAGAAGATCACCAAGGCCATGGAGTTGATCGCCGCATCGCAGATCGTGCGCGCCCAGGGCCGCATCGCCGCGGCCAAGCCCTACCAGCAGGGCATGGCCCGCATCGTGCTGGAGACGGCCCAGGGCGACCCCCTGGCCGCCGGACGCCTGCTGGGCACCCCCGAGTCGGTCCAGAAGGTGGCGGTGCTCTCGGTGGTGGCCGACCGCGGCCTGTGCGGCGGGTACAACACGTTCGTGTTCCGGGCCACCGAGCGGCTGTTGCACGGCTTCGATGCCGACGGCGTCGAGTGGCGGCTCTTCACCGTGGGCAAGAAGGCCCAGGGCTACTTCCGCTACCGGGGCCGGGACGTGGAGCAGTCCTTCCTGGGCATGAGCGAGCGCCCCACCTTTACCGACGCCCGGGCCGTGGCCGACGCCGTGCTCACCCCCTTCATCAACGGTGAGGTGGACCAGGTGATGATCGTCACCACCCGCTTCCTCTCGGCCGGCTCCCAGAAGGTCGAGGTGCGACAGCTCCTCCCCCTGGTGGATCCCCGCCAAGCGGCCGACGCCGAGGACACCACCACCACCACCACCGAGGCCGCCGGCCCCAAGGGCTACACCGTGTTCGAGCCCGACGCCGCCATCCTGCTCGAGACCCTGGCTCCGAGGGCGGCCGAGACGGAGATCTTCGGCGCCCTGCTCGAGGCCTCGGCCTCCGAGGTGACGGCCCGGCAGCGGGCCATGGCCGCCGCCACCGACAACGCCGGCGAGCTGATCAAGAAGTACTCGCGGATCATGAACCGGGCCCGTCAGGACACCATCACCACCGAGATCATGGAGATCGTCGGTGGCGCCGAAGCCCTCCGGGCCGGCGCTGACGACGACGAGGGCGGCCTGACCATCGAGGCCAAGGTCTGACCGTGGTCGCCCTCCACCCCCACTTCTCCAACACGACTCTCCGCACCGATTTCCCGTCCACCGAGTTTCTCTGCGCACGCGATCAACCGAAGGAAGACACACCATCATGACGACCACTGCTCCCCAGCCCGCCACGGCCGACACCCTCCCTTCGGGGCGGGTGGTGGCCATCGCCGGCCCGGTCATCGACGTCGAGTTCCCGCCCCACTCCCTTCCCGAGATCAACGGTGCCGTCGAGGTGGACGTGACCCTCGAGGGCGTGAAGGACCTCATCGTGGCCGAGGTGGCCCAGCAGATCGGCGACGGTCGGGTCCGCTGCATCTGCCTGAAGGCCACCGACGGCCTGACCCGGGGTGCGGAGGTGCGCAACCTGGGACGGGGCCTGCAGGTGCCGGTGGGCGACGCCGTGCTCGGTCACGTGTTCAACGTGCTGGGCCAGCCCCTCGACACCGACAGCATCGGTGAGGCCGAGGATTACTGGGAGATCCACCGATCGGCCCCGGCCTTCGACACCCTCGAGCCCCGGGCCGTGATGTTCGAGACCGGCATCAAAGTCATCGACCTCCTCGAGCCCTATGTGCAGGGTGGCAAGATCGGCCTGTTCGGCGGGGCCGGCGTGGGCAAGACCGTGCTCATCCAGGAGATGATCAACCGGGTGGCCACCAACCACGGCGGTGTGTCGGTCTTCGCCGGGGTGGGGGAGCGGACCCGTGAGGGCACCGACCTCTGGATCGAGATGCAGGAGTCGGGCGTCATCGAGAAGGCGGCCCTGGTCTACGGCCAGATGGACGAGCCCCCGGGCGTCCGCCTCCGGGTGGCCCTGGCCGCCCTGACCATGGCCGAGTACTTCCGGGACGTGAAGAACCAGGATGTCCTCCTGTTCGTGGACAACATCTTCCGGTTCGTGCAGGCCGGTTCCGAGGTGTCCACCCTGCTCGGGCGCATGCCCTCGGCGGTGGGCTACCAGCCCACCCTGGCCGACGAGATGGGCCAGCTGCAAGAGCGGATCACCTCGACCCGGGGCCGGTCCATCACGTCGCTGCAGGCGGTCTACGTGCCGGCTGACGACTACACCGACCCCGCCCCGTTCACCACCTTCACCCACCTCGACGCCACCACCGAACTCTCCCGGGACATCGCCTCGCTGGGCATCTACCCGGCGGTGGACCCGCTGTCATCGACCTCCAACATCCTGGCCCCCGAGGTGGTGGGTGAGCGCCACTACAACGTGGCCCGCCGGGTCCAGGGTGTGCTCCAGCGCTACAAGGAGCTCCAGGACATCATCGCCATCCTCGGGCTCGACGAGCTGTCCGAAGAGGACCGGGTGACGGTGACCCGGGCCCGGAAGATCCAGCGCTTCTTGTCCCAGCCGTTCAACGTGGGTGAGGTCTTCACCGGTCTGAAGGGTGTGACGGTGCCGGTGGAGGAGACGGTGGAGTCGTTCGAGGCCCTGGTCAACGGGGATCTCGACGAGGTCCCCGAGCAGGCTTTCCTCAACGTGGGTGGCGCCGAGTCGGCGTTGGCCAAGGCCCACGCCCTCGAGAACGACTGATCGGGGTCTGACGCCGTGGCCGACAGCAACCTGTTCACCGTCAATCTGGTCACCCCTGAGCGCGTGCTCGTCACCGGGCTGGCCTCTGAGGTGATGCTCCGGACCGGGGACGGTGACGCCGCGTTCCTCGCCGGCCACACCCCCCTGGTAGGCACGGTGGAGCCCGGGGTGGTGCGCGTGGTGCGTCCTGAGGGCGACGAGGTCCGGGTGGCTGTGCACGGCGGCTTCGTACAGGTGGAGCAGGGCGTGGTCGAAGGCGACGACGAGTCGGCCGTCCCGATGTCCAGGGTGACCCTGCTCATCGGCGTGGCGGAGCTGGCCGAGGAGATCGATACCGACCGGGCCCGGGTGGCTCTCGAGGCGGCCGAGGCCCGGCTGGCCGAGCTGGGGGTCGCCGGCCGGGGGGCAGGAGCCGCTGCCGGTGAGGGCGAGGAGCCCGACGCCGAGCTGGTGGAGGCCGAGGCCGACCGGGTACGGGCCCAGGTCCGGCTCGAGGCGGTCGACGCCACGTCCAAAGCCAGCACCTAGTCCGCCTACTGGGTGTTGTCGCCACCACCACCGCCTCGCTCACCGGTGACCCCCTTGATGAGGCGACTGGGGCCGGCGATGGGTATGGCCGTGCTCTCGGTGGCTCTCACCGCCTGCTCGTCGTCCACGGGATCGAGCCCACCGACCCGAGTGGTGGCCGTGGGTTGCCACACCACGGCGGCCACGGTCCGTCTGGCCCTCTCCGATGCCCAACCGGTCCCGGTGGTGCGCACCGTGCCCGGCGGGTGCGTGGCGGTGCGGGTACCCCGGTCCCCGTTCGCCGGTCACGCCACCGACGTGCCGACGGTCACCCCCGACGGACGGCTCCACCTGGTGTCGGACACCGTGTCGGCGGGTGGGATCCGGACGGTCTACTACCGGGCGCTGCGCACCGGGACGGCGACCGTGTCCTCCACGGTCACCATCCGGACCAACGTGTTCGTGCCGCGCTGGTCCGGCCTCGTCGTCATCGTCTGACGCGCCGGACGCATGGCCCTTCGAAGGACTCGTGCCGGCACCACCAGCGGCTCTCCGTCACCGGCCAGCACCCGCCGGCCCGCGTGGGGGCACCCAGCTCGGGGCACCCGGCGACTCAGCCGAATTCGATGGCGCTGTACTCGGCCAGCTTGTGCAGCGGGTGGCGGGCCTCGATGAGCCGCACGGTGCCCGACTTGGACCGCATGACCAGTGACTGGCTGGTGGCCCCGAACTCGTCGTAGCGGATCCCGTGGAGGAGTTCCCCGTCGGTGATGCCGGTGGCGGCGAAGAAGCAGTTGTCCCCGCGCACCAGGTCGTCGGTGGTGAGGACGGCATCGAGGTCGTAGCCGGCGTCGATGGCCGCCTGGCGCTCACCTTCGTCACGGGGCCACAGGCGACCCTGTATCTCGCCGCCCATGGACTTGAGGGCCGCGGCAGCGATGACCCCCTCGGGGGTGCCACCGATGCCGACCAGCATGTCCACCCCGGTGTCCGGCCAGGATGTGGCGATGGCTCCGGCCACGTCTCCGTCGGCGATCAGGCGGATACGGGCTCCGGTGGCCCGCACGGAGGCGATGAGATCAGCGTGGCGGGGCCGGTCGAGGATGGCCACGGCCAGGTCCCGGACCGACGTCCCCTTGGACTTGGCCACCGCCTCGAGGTTGTCCTCGATGGACCGGGTGATGTCGATGCACCCCGCCGACCGGGCCCCGACGGCCAACTTCTCCATGTAGACGCAGGGGCCGGGGTCGAACATGGTGCCCTCTTCGGACACGGCGATGACGGCCAGAGCACCACCGCGACCCAGTGCCGTCGGCGTGGTGCCGTCGATGGGATCGACGGCGATATCGGCCTTGGGCGGGGTTCCGTCACCGATCCGCTCCCCGTTGTAGAGCATGGGGGCGTTGTCCTTCTCGCCCTCGCCGATCACCACCACCCCGTCCATGGAGACGCTGGACAGCACGATGCGCATGGCGTTGACGGCGGCACCGTCGGCCCCCTCCTTGTCGCCCCGTCCCATCCACCGCGATGCCGCCAGGGCCGCGGCCTCGGTGACCCGGACGAGCTCCATGGCCAAGTTGCGATCAGGTGCCTGGGGGGTCGTTGTCACGGAATATGACGATAGTGGCTGGCGGAGGGGGAGAGCCCCGCCGGGGCCGGCACGGTTGCGCCCGGTGGCACCGAGATGAGCCAGCGGGGTGGCTGCGGAGGCCATACTGGTGCGGTGGACCGGTTCGTCGTCACGCCCAACGGTCCCTTGTCGGGGACGGTGCGGGCCGGAGGGGCCAAGAACTCGGTGCTCAAGCTGATGGCGGCCTGCCTGCTGGCAGAGGGTCGCCATGTGCTCACCAACGTCCCGCAGATCACCGACGTCGACATCATGGGCGAGCTGCTCGGGGCCATGGGTGTCGACGTGCGGCGGGGCACCACCCCCGACGAGCTCGTGGTCACCACCCCGGCCGACGTGGTTCCCGAGGCCCCCTACGAGCTGGTGGAGAAGATGCGGGCCTCGGTCGTGGTGCTCGGCCCGTTGCTGGCCCGACACGGCTGGGCCAAGGTGTCCCTGCCCGGGGGCGACGACTTCGGCCCCCGCCCCATCGACATGCACCTCCACGCCTTGACCTCCATGGGCGTGGCGTTCACGTCGGCCCACGGCTACGTGGAGGGCAAGGTCGATTCCACGGTGGCCGGAGCGCCACGACTGGTCGGGAACCGGGTGGTGCTGGAGTACCCGAGCCACACCGGGACCGACAACGTGCTCATGGCCGCCACCCTGGCCAAGGGGACCACCGTCATCGAGAACGCCGCCCGTGAGCCCGAAGTGAGCGACCTGGCCAACTTCCTCAACGCCATGGGGGCCAAGATCCGCGGGGCGGGGACCTCCCGCATCGAGGTCGAAGGGGTGGACGCCCTCCATCCCACCCGGCACGCCGTCATCCCCGACCGGCTGGTGGTGGCCACCTTCCTGGTGGCCGCGGGGTTGGCCGGCGGTGAGGTCGTGGTGGAGGACGGACGTCCCGACCACATGGACATGTTGATCCGCAAGCTGTCGGCCACCGGTATCCGCATCACCCAGGAGCCCGACGGCCTGCGAGCGGTGCGGGACCGCTCCGACCGGCTCCAGTCCGTGGACGTGGCCACGCTGCCGTACCCGGGGTTCGCCACCGACTACAAGCCGTTGCTGGTGGCCCTGCTCACGGTGGCCGACGGGGTGGGCATCGTCACCGAGAACCTGTTCTTCGGCCGGTTCCGCTACGTGGAGGAGTTGCGCCGGATGGGAGCCGACATCCGCACCGAGGGCCACCACGCCGTGGTCAGGGGGGTGGAGGCCCTCTCGGGGGCCCCCGTCCGGGCCTTCGACGTGCGGGCCGGGGCGGCCCTGGTGCTGGCCGGGCTGGTGGCCGACGGCGAAACCGTCATCACCGACGCCCACCACGTCGACCGGGGCTACGAGGACCTCGACGGCAAGTTGGCCTCCCTCGGAGCCCACGTCTCCCGAGCCTGACGCCCGCGTCGGAGACCGGTACGCTCGACACTCCATGCCCGCCTCCCGTCCTTCCGACCCCGCCGCGCTGTTCGAGGCGGCCCGAGGGGGTGATCAGGCGGCCCTGGCCCGCCTCCTGTCGCTGGTCGAGCGGGGAGGACCTCTGTCCCGGGTCGTGGCCGGCCTGGCCTACACCAACCCCGGCGACGCCTACACGGTGGGCATCACCGGGGCCCCGGGGGCCGGCAAGTCGACGCTGACCGACCGGCTGGTGGCCCTGGCCCGCCGGGTCGGCCTGGGCGGAGGCGACCAGGTGGCGGTGCTGGCCGTCGACCCGTCGTCCCCCTACTCGGGAGGGGCCATCCTGGGCGACCGGGTGCGCATGCCCAGCCACGCCCTGGACCAGGGGGTGTACATCCGCTCGATGGCCACCCGCGGCCACCTCGGGGGCCTGGCCGTGGCCGTGCCCGATGCCGTGCGGGTGCTCTCCTCGGTGGGCATGCCGGTGGTGCTGGTGGAGACGGTCGGTGTGGGCCAGCAGGAGGTGGAGGTGGCCGCGGCCACCGACACGACCATCGTGGTGGTCAATCCGGGGTGGGGCGATGCCATTCAGGCCAACAAGGCCGGACTGCTGGAGATCGCCGACCTGTTCGTGATCAACAAGGCCGATCGGCCGGGTGCCCGGGAGACCCGGAGGGACCTCGAGCTGATGCTGGACCTGACCGACCTCGGCGAGTGGCGTCCCCCCATCGTGGAGACGGTGGCCTCCACCGGTGACGGCGTGGACGAGCTGTGGGCCACCATCAGAGAGCACCGGACCCACCTGATCGACCGGGGATCACTGATCACCCAGCGGCGTCACCGCCTCGAGCGCGAGTTCCGCCAGATCCTGCTGGGCCGGCTGAGTGAGCAGATCGACGGGGTGCTGGCCGGGGGGGCGGTGGAGGACATCAGCCAGGCCATGGTGGACGGCACCATCGATCCCTACGTGGCCGCCGACCGCGTCCTCGACCGGATGATGCCGTCCGATCCACCGCCGTCCGATTCCCAGCATTGACGCCCGGAACTCCCCGATGGGTGCCATGGGCTCAGGTAGCGTGCCCTCGTGACTGTTGAATCCTCGCCGGGAGCGGCCGCGCTCTCCGTTCCCTTCGCCCCTCTCGGTGGCCTGACCCACCCGGTGACCCATCAGCCCCCGTTGCCCCCGCCGGAGGAGGATCCGCTCTGGTTCCAGCGGGCCGTCTTCTACGAGGTCCTGATCCGCGGCTTCTTCGACGGCAACAACGACGGAGTCGGGGACATCCCCGGGCTCATCGCCAAGCTGGACTACCTCCAGTGGCTCGGGGTCGACTGCCTCTGGCTCCTGCCGTTCTACCCGTCTCCGCTGCGTGACGGCGGCTACGACATCAGCGACTACTACTCGGTCCACCCCGAGTCGGGCACCGTCGACGACCTGAGGCGGCTGCTCGATGAGGCCCACGCCCGGGGTATCCGGGTCATCGCCGACCTGGTCATCAACCACACCAGCGACCAGAACCCGTGGTTCATCGAGTCCCGCCAGAGCCGCGACAACCCCAAGGCCGACTGGTACGTGTGGAACGACGACGACCAGCGCTGGCCGGAGTCCCGGGTGGTCTTCGTCGACGTGGAGCGGTCCAACTGGGCCTACGACGCCCAGCGGGACCAGTACTACTGGCACCGCTTCTACTCCCACCAGCCCGATCTCAACTACGAGAACCCCGAGGTGGCCGAGGCCATGCTCAACGTGGTGCGGTACTGGCTCGACCTCGGGCTGGACGGGTTCCGGCTCGACGCCGTGCCCTTCCTGTTCCAAAAGGACGGTACGGCGGGGGAGAACCTGCCCGAGACCCATGCCTTCATCCGCCGTATCCGCGCCGAGTTGGAGGAGCACTACCCGGGTCGGATCCTGCTGGCCGAGGCCAACGGCTGGCCGGCCGATGTGGCCGACTACTTCGGGGACGACGACGAGTGCCACCTGTGCTTCAACTTCCCGCTCATGCCCCGCCTCTTCATGGCCGTCCGGCGGGAGCAGAGCTATCCCATCACCGAGATCCTGGCCCAGACACCCGAGGCCCCCGGCGGGTCCCAGTGGGCCATCTTCCTGCGCAACCACGACGAGCTGACCCTGGAGATGGTCACCGAGGAGGAGCGCGACTACCTGTTCTCCGAGTACGCCAAGGATCCCCGGATGAAGCGGCACATGGGCATCGGGCGCCGGCTGGCCCCCCTGCTCGACCGTGACCGTCGGCTCTCGGAACTGCTCTTCTACCTGCTGTTCACCCTGCGGGGCAGCCCGGTCCTCTACTACGGCGACGAGATCCAGATGGGGGACAACCTCTATCTCGGTGACCGCGACTCGGTGCGGACGCCCATGCAGTGGACCCCGGACCGGAACGGGGGATTCAGCCGGGCCGACTTCGCCCAGCTCTACCTGCCGCCGCTGATGGACCCGGTCTACGGGTTCTCCGCCGTCAACGTGGAGGCCCAGCAACGGAACCCCAGCTCGTTCCTGCACTGGATGCGACGGATCCTGGCCGTGCGGCGGGAGTTCCCGGTCCTCGGGACCGGCGTACTCGAGGTCATCTCCTCGGCCAACCCCTCGGTACTGGCCTTCGTGCGCTCGGCGCCGGACGACGCCCACCGGGGGCCGGTGAATCCGGTGCTGTGCGTGCACAACCTGTCGAAGCTGGCCCAGCCGGCCGAGCTCCACGTGGAGCGGTGGGTGGGCCGTCAGCCCATCGAGCTGCTGGGGCGGGTGGCCTTCCCCCTGATCGGTATCGAGCCCTACCGGGTCACCCTGGCCCCGTACGGCTCGCAGTGCTTCGAAATGGCCTGAGGCAACCCGCCCTGAGGCAACCCGCCCTGAGGCAACCCGGCCTGAAGCAAAACGGCCCGACGCAACGGCGCCCGCAGGGCCGGTGGGCGCCGGGGTGCCACCGGTGCCGGGTGGAACCGGATTGGGCTGCTCAGCCGGTGTGAGCCATCGGAACCTTGACGGCCAGCTCCTCGGCGGCCTCCTCAGGGTTCACGATGTTGATCATCACGCCGGTGCCCAGCTCGAACCCGGCCACCGTGGTGATCTTCGGCACCACGTGGACGTGCCAGTGGTAGGGCTCGGGGGCCCGGTAGGGGGCGGAGTGGAAGACCAGGTTGTAGGCCACGTCGCCGACCACGTCCCGCAGGCTGCCCAGCGCCACCTTCAGGGCCCGGCCCACCGCCACCAGGTCAGCCGGGGGGCTGTGGTGCAGGTGGGGGCCGTGGGCCCTCGGGATGATCAGCATCTCGTAGGGCGCCCCACTCCAGAACGGGCAGATCACCAGGACCCGCTCGTCGGCGTAGACCACCCGGTGGTTCACGTTCTCCTCGGCGTCGACGGCGGTGCACAGCAGGCACCGTCCGGCGAAGCGGGCGAAGCCCGCCTGCTCCTCGACCAGCTCCCGGGGGACGAAGGACATCCCGAGCAGCTGGCCGTGGGGGTGTTCGATGGAGGCGCCGGCCTCTCGACCGGCGTTGACGATGGCCTGGCTGTACCGGAGGCCGGGGATGCTCGAGTGCTCTTCGATCCGGTCACTGATGGCGGTCATCACCGCGGTGGTCTGCTCGTCGCTCAACATGGACCACGAGTTCTGGTGATCGGGGGAGAGGACGATCACCTCGTGGATACCGCCGGCGGTGGCCTGGGTGAATACCGGGCCCCGGTTGGTGACCACGAAGGGGGCGTTTCCCTCGAAGGCCGGGTAGAGGTTGGGGACCACCCGCACCAGCCAGTTGCCGTCCTCGTCGCGGGTCTCCAGCGTCGGGGTGACCTGCTCCTCGTTACCGGGACAGAACGGACAGGGTCGGGAGGTGTCGGCCTGGATGGGCGCCGCCCGGGGAGCGAAGGCCTGGGGTCGGGAAGCCCGATCGGTGCTCACCACGACCCAGCGGCCGGTCAGAGGGTCAAGTCGGAGCTGATTCATCAGGAGTGCGCGGGCCCCCTGCTGGTCTGGGTTGTCTGTCTGCGCACGTTGCGTGTCACCTCGATCTGATCTTCGACGCTCACCTCCGTCCCGGATGTGCGGGGGAAGGTGACGGTCCTGTTACGAGCGTAGCAATCCCGGGGCCGGTACAGGTGCCAGGACCCGCAGGCCACTGTGGGTGGCCGGAGTGTCAGAATCGCCCCGATGACCGCCGCCGACCGCTTCCTGTGGGCCACCACCCACGCCCGGGACGCCGCCTACGACATGGTGCTGCTGGCCCACGTGCTGGCGGCGGCGGTCGGCCTGGGGGCGGTGGTGGTCTCCGGGGCGTACGCCTGGGCCCTCCTTCGATCCGGATCAGGCCCTGAGGCGGTCCGTCGGTACTACCGGCCCGGGGTGAACTGGGCGGGCCGGGTCCTGTTCCTCATTCCGGTGCTGGGCGTGGCCCTCATGGGCATGAGCCACGGCGACTGGTCGTTCTCCGAAGGATGGATCCTGGCGGGACTGGCGCTGTGGATGGGGGTGGCGGTGGTGGCCGAGATGGCCCTGTGGCCGGCCGAGCGGCGGTTGCAGGAGGTGGTGGCCAGGGGAACGGGTCCTGTCGGAGTGGCCGCCGTTCCAGAGGTGGGGAGTCCGGACCACCCCGACCCCGACCCCGGTTCGGCACTCCGGTCGGAGTGCCTGCGCCTGATGGGGACGTCCGCCGTCCTGGCTGTGGTGTTGGTGGCGGTTGCGGTGATGATGGTGGCCAAGCCCTAACCCGAGACGGGAGGGCCGGAACCCGGACCCTAGGGCCCGGTGGTGTGGGAGCGACCGGTACGGCCATCCGTCGCCCACGGGCTCCCCACCGGACGGTCGGGTCCGGAGTGCCCGCCGCAGACCGGGGTTCCGCCCGGGCCGACGGCCCTCAGGCCGGAGTGAACCGGCAGGACAGGTGCTTGATCCCGTTGATGAAGTTGGACGAGAGCCGGTCCGGCTCACCGGTGGCCTGGATGTCGGGGAGCCGGACCAGCAGTTCGCGGACCATCACGTCGATCTCGCGGCGGGCCAGGTGGGCGCCGAGGCAGAAGTGGGGCCCGGCGGCACCGAAGCCGAAGTGGGGGTTGGGGGAGCGGCGCACGTCGAAGGTGTAGGGATCCTCGAACGCCGCCGAGTCGCGGTTGGCCGAGTTGTAGAAGAGGAGCACCTTGTCGCCCTCGTGGAGCTCCTCACCCGACAGGACGGCGTCCTGGGTGACGGTGCGGCGCATCCAGATCACCGGGGAGGCCCACCGGACGATCTCGTCCACGCCGGTGGCAGCCACCGTGGTGGGGTCGTCCTGCCACAGGGCCCGTTGGTCGGGGTGTTCGGTGAGGGCCAGCAGGGCGTGGGAGATGGAGTTCCGGGTGGTCTCGTTGCCGGCGGTCAACAAGAGGACAAAGAAGGAGGCCAGCTCGCCCGAGGTCAGGGCCTCCCCGTCGATGTTGGTGGTGATCAGGGCGGTGGTCAGGTCGTCGGTCGGGTGGTCGACCCGGTAGGCGCTCAGCTCGTTCATCAGGTCGGTGAGCTCCTGGCCGGCCTCGATGAAGGCCAGCACCGGATCGGTCCCCTCGGGGATGTACTCGGTGTCCCCGTTGCTCAGGATGATGTTGGAGCAGCGCAGCACGGTGGCGTACTGGGACGGGGGCACGCCCATCATGTCGCAGATGATCTCGAGGGGGAACGGCGTGGCGATCTCGACGGCGAAGTCGCACTCGCCCATGCCGGCGGCCCGCTGGATGACCCGGTCGGCCACCTGCTCGATGTTCTCCTCGATGCTCTTGATCCGCCGGGGGTTGAACGCCTGTGACACGATCCGGCGCAGGCGGGCGTGGCGGGGGTTGTCGGTGGAGATCATCCCGGCGAAGTACTCGATCATCTCCGGCGGTAGGTCGAGGATACTGACAGCACCCTGTCCCGAGCAGTACACCTCGGGATGCCGGCTGACCTCGGCCACGTCCGCATGCCGGGTCACGGCCCGGTAGCCCGGACCCGGAGGAGGGGCCAGGGCCGAGGTGGCCGTGGCGTCGGGCTCCTCGAAGAAGGCCAGGGGGCGCTCGTCGCGCAGCAGCTGGAAGGCCCCCTCCCGCTCGCTCCACGGACGTTCCCAGAAGGCCATGTCGGAGAGGTCGATCTCGTCAAGGGTGAGGGCGGAGTCGGGATGCATGCCACTCACCTTACCGACGGTCTGGGCCACGACCCCGGTCGTCGCCCGCCTCGGGACCGACCCCACTTGTGTGGACGGCAGCCCGGAGGACAGCTCGGGCCTCGTCGGTCCGACCGGCCTCCACCAGAGGGAGGACCTGGTCCTCGAGGAGCCGGTCCCACACCACCGAGTCGGTGGCCCGGCCCGTGGCCTGGAGCTCGGCCCGGGCCTCGTCCATCAGATCGACCACGGTCTCGAGGCCGGACGGGAGGGAGGAGGCGATGCGGTCCCGGAGCCACCGGGCCAGCGCCGGGCTGGCCCCGCCGGTCGAGACGGCCACGGTGATCGGGCCTCGGCGCCAAACGGCCGGGAGCCGGACGGTCCCGGGCCCACCCCGGCCGGCCCCGTTTACCCACACTCCAGCGGCGCGCCCGTCGGCCACCACGACGTCGTCCACCGTCGGGTCGCCGGTCGCCGAGACCACCAGGTCGAATCCGGCCACCTCCCCGCTCCGGTACGGCCGATGCTCCACGGCCGCCACCGTGCCCACTGGTCCGGGGTTGTCAACCGTGCCCGAGGCGTCCCGGGCCGCCCGGTCGATGGCCGGGTCGACCTCGATGGCCACCACGGTCACGAGGGCCCCGGCGTCGACCAGGGTCCGGACCTTGCGGGCGGCCACCGGTCCGCCCCCTACCACCAGGCACGACCGGCCGGCCAGGTCGAGCACCACCGGGAAGTCATGGCCCAGCCGGTCCTCGGGGTCTTCGGGACCAGCACCACCGGCCCCATTGGCGTCCCCGGGCACCGAGATCACCTAGGGAACTCACCCGTCACGGCCGGGATCCGACCCCCGTGGCCAGCTGGTTCGGGACCTCTTTTCCTACCGGATCGGCCTGGATTCTCGTAAAACTTGATCTGATTACTCATGTATAGTCTCCGGAGTCGGATGTACCACGCCAGCATGGCCCGAAAACGCTGGCTGCCAGGTGCTTCTCCGATCGAAGGACCCGGTGGGGCCGGCCCGGACAGGGATCGGATCCGGTCGTCGGGCCACGAGATGTGGAATGAGATGAGGGATCTGAGGGTTCTAGACGGACGAGGTGACGGTCCCGGGGGCGGGGAAAAGGCGCCAGTAGCGCAGTGGCAAGAGCGTGCAGCGGGAATCTGAGCAAAACTGTTCACTCCCTCCTCTGCATGGGAGCAGTACGACAGAAGACAGAGAGGGATGTGAAGGTGAGCATCGTGGCCAGCAAATCTGAACTGACACAGTTGAAAGAGGAGATGGACGAGCAGTCCGTCGCCTTCGAGACTGCTCCCGCCGGTCTGGTCGTGTCGTGGGCGGTCGACCGGTTCGGGTCCAAGCTGACCATGGCCTCCTCCTTCCAGGAGGCGGTGCTCATCGACATCGCCGTCACGGTCGATCCGACCATCGAGGTGGTCTTCCTCGACACCGGCTCCCACTTCCCCGAGACGCTCGAGTACGTGGAGACCATCCGCCAGCGCTACGACCTCAACCTCACCGTGACCCAGCCAGTGGCCGGCGCCGAGGAGTGGCCGTGCGGGAGCGCCCAGTGCTGCGAATTCCGCAAGGTCCAGCCGATGAAGCAGGCCATGGCGGGCAAGGAGGCCTGGATCACGGGCCTCAAGCGGGTCGACGCCCCCACCCGCCGGGACGCCCCTATCGTGGCCTACGACGACGGCTGGGGCATGGTCAAGATCAATCCTCTGGCCACGTGGACCGAGCAGGACATCGCCGGGTACGGGGCCGATCACGGCATTCCCCGCCATCCCCTGCTGTCCAAGGGCTATCTCTCCATCGGGTGCGCCCCGACCACTCGCCCGGTGAAGTTCGGCGAGGATCCCCGTGCCGGCCGTTGGTCCGATTCGGACAAGGTCGAATGCGGGCTGCACGTCTGAGATGACTGCACCCCCGGCGCCGCCGCGCTCCTGAGATGACCAAGGACCGAGACGAGCTCTACGGGCTCAACATCCGCGGGACCGAACGGCCCATGCCCTTCGTGAACCCGTACCGCACCCAGGGGGAGCTCAACGAGATCGAGCAGTGGAAGCTCGAGCGCCACCCACTCGAGATCGCCGACGCCATCATCGACACCTACTCCAAGGAGGGGCTGGCCGGGATCGCCAAGGTCCCCGGTGAGGTGGAGCGGCTGAAGTGGGCCGGCATCTATCCGCAAAAGCAGGGCGGCGACGCCTTCATGATGCGGGTCAAGGTGCCCGGCGGCTTCCTGACCGCCCCCCAGATCCGTGAGATCGGCGTGGTGGCCGACGCCTTCGGCGAAGGCCCGGACGGCACCGAGTCGAGGGTCTTCGGCTCGCGCTACGCCGACCTGACCACCCGACAGACCGTCCAGATCCACTGGCTCCGCATCGAGGACATCCCGCGCATCTGGCGCCGCTTCGCCGCCGTGGGCCTGACCACGGTGCAGGCCTGCGGCGACTCGGCCCGGAACGTGTTGAGCTGCCCCGTCTCGGGGGTCGACGCCCACGAGGCCTTCGACGCCCTGCCCATCGCCCGCCAGGTGTCGGACTTCTTCACCGGCAACCGCGAGTACGCCAACCTGCCCCGCAAGTTCAAGATATCGGTCACCGGATGCGTGGAGGACTGCGCCCAGGCGGAGATCAACGACATCGGGCTGTGGCCGGCCCGGGCCGCCGACGGAACGCTCGGATTCAACCTGCTGGCCGGCGGCGGGCTGTCCGACGGCGAGCGGATGGCCTCGGACATCGATGTGTTCGTTCGCCAGGAGCAGGCCGTCGAGGTCACCCGGGCCATCGCCCAGCTCTTCGGGGAACTGGGCAACCGCGAGAACCGGGGCCAGGCCCGCATGCGCTATCTGGTCCAGGAGCTGGGACCAGAGGGCTTTCGGGAGGAGCTGGCGAAGCGGGCCCGCTTCGACCTGGTGTCGGCGGGTGAGGACCTGACCACCCGTTACCGCGGCGATCATGTCGGGGTCCACCCCCAGAAGCAGCCCGGCCTGGTCTACGTGGGGTGCTCGGTGCCGGTGGGCCGGATGAACGGTCTCGAGCTGGTGGAGGCGGCCCGCCTGGCCGAGACGTACGGCGACGGCACGGTGCGGGTGGGCACCGACCAGAACATCACCTTCACCGGGGTGGCCGAGGACCGGCTCGACGCTCTGCTCGATGAGGACCTCCTGAAGAAGTACTCGCCCTATCCCGGTCCGTTCACCCGAGGGGTGGTGGCGTGCACGGGCAGCGAATTCTGCCGGTACGCCATCGTGGAGACCAAGGAGCGGGCGGTCAAGTGGGCCCGCTTCCTCGACGAGCAGCTGGCTGGCGAGCCGGTGGGGGCCACCCCTGTGCCCGGCGAGCGGTCCGGTCCCCAGGAGGACGCCGGAGTGATCCGGATGCACTTCTCCGGCTGCTCGGCCAGCTGTGCCCAGCCCCAGATTGCCGACATCGGGTTCCGAGGGGAGGTGGCCCACGTGGGCAACCACCTGGCCGAGGCGGTCGACATCGGACTGGGCGGTTCGCTCGGTGCCGGCTCCGGGTTCATCGACTGGATCGAGCATGCCCGTCCGGTCAACGACGTTCCCGACGCCCTGCTGCGGGTGGTGCGCCGCTACCAGTCCGAGCGGCGGGCCGACGAGCCCTTCTACAACTGGGCCCGGCGGGTGCCCAACGACGACCTGCGTCAGACGTTGCGTGAAGAGGGGACGGGGACGCCCGTGGTCATGGGGGCTACCAAAGCCCCGGCCAAGAAGGCCCCGGCCCGATGAAGGCATACCGCATCCGCGACGAGATGAACGGGATCGCCGAACCCCCGGGGAAGACGTGGTTCTGGGAGCTGCAGGCCGGCGTCATCGACGCCGACCGGTGCATCCAGTGCGGTACCTGCGTGGCCGCCTGTCCCTCCAACTCCATCGGGATCGACGAGGACACCGACCTCCCCGAGCTGGTCAAGATGTGCACGGGTTGCTCGCTGTGCTGGGACTACTGCCCCCGGGGCGGTCTCCGCTACGAGGCGCTCTGGCCGCCGTCCACCGTCACCGGTGACCCTCAGGACGGCGGGGTCAACGAGGTGGGCACCGTGGTCCGGGCCGACGCCGCCGACAACTACTGGAAGATCACCGGTGGGCCTCCCGGAGACGGGCTCGGAGCGGTGATGGACTCCTACGCCGTTCGGGCCGGGGCCCGTCCGGACGACGCCCAGGACGGAGGCGTGGTCTCGGCCCTACTCATCGCCGCCCTGGCCGGGGGGGATATCGACGGGGCCCTGGTCACCCGGCCCAGCGACGATCCCGACGAGCCGTGGAAGGGGGTGGCCCACCTGGCCACGACGGCCCAGGAGATCATCGACGCCGCCGGGAGCTACTACAACCAGACCATGGCCCTGGCCGAGCTGGACCTGTCCAAGTACGACCTGCCGGCCAAGCCCCGAATCGCCGTGGTGGGAACGCCGTGCGAGATACAGGGCATCCGGGCCATGCAGTCGCGGCGCTGGCCCACCGGGGCCCACCGGATCGACGCCGTGGTGCTGACCATCGCCCTACTGTGCACCAAGAGCTTCGACTACCAGGGTCTGATGCTCCAGCTGCTCCAGGAGGACCGGGGCATCGACCTCGAGCGGGTGAGCAAGGTCGACGTCATCCGTGGGCGGATGATCGTGGAGTACCGCGACGGCGAGCTGGCCGTCGACGAACCCATCAAGAACTTCCACGGGGCGGCGCTGAAGGGGTGCGACGAGTGTGCCGACTTCTTGGGTCGAGGCGCGGATCTCTCCGTCGGCAGTGTGGGCTCGATGGACGGGTGGAGCAGTGTCCTGGTCCGGACCGAGCGGGGACGCCGGGCTCTGGACAATGCCCGGGGCCGCCTCGACTTCCGGGAGCTCGACAATCCCGAGGCGCTGGTCAAACTGGACGCCTTCGACAAGCGGATCGCCTTCGACAGCCTGCGCCGGCCCTTCGACCCCGACGCCCCGTTGTTCATCGACTACGCCGAGCACGTCTCGGCCTACGAGGACAGCGACCGGGCCCCGGTGCTGCACGATCGCTGAGCTCGACCGAGGGGTGGTGGCCGGCAAGGTTGCAGGCCACCGCACCAGCCGGGGAAGGCGCCAGATGAAGGTTGTGTTCCGATTTCCGCCGTTGCCCCAGTTCGCTGAGGAATTGGCCATTTGTGGGGCCGACGGGTGGGTAGGGTGGCTCCCATGACGGTGTTCGAAGTGGAGGGTGGTCCACGACTGGAGCTTCCGGATGAGCCGGTGGACCTGAAGGAGGGTTTGCGCGTGGCTCTCCTCGACGGCCAGGACTGGCGAGACGGCTTCAGCGACGACATCTGCATCGGGCTCTGGCTGTGGCGGTGCTGGCAGCCGGCCCTGGAGCCGGCGGGGATGAGCCGCGAGGACTTCGTCGAGGTGGTCGTGGCCAATCAACGTGAGCTGTGGCTCTGGCTCATGGGCGAGCGGCAGTGGATCCAGTTCCTGACCGGGTTGGCCGGCCGGGTGGTCCGCCGGCTTCCCACTCCCGTGGGCTGAGCGGTATCGTCGGTTCGGCGTCATCCGGAGGTCCGGGTGACCAGGACGACGTCGACTCGGAGGTCGACAACTCGAAAGTGGGGGACCCATGCCACGCGTGACGGTGCCGATGGAGAAAGATCCGTTGATCTACGTATGGACCGAGTTGGCCCCACCCATCACGGCGGCGGCCGGGGGCTACTCCAATGCCGTGTACGAGAAATCCTCACTCTCGCTCCGGGAGTTCGAGTCGGCCCGGACCACCATGGCCCGCATCAACCAATGCGCCATCTGCATCGACTGGCGCACCGCACGGGATGTGCCCAGCCGGGCCGCCGACCCCGGGGAGATCCCCGAGGACTTCTACGAGGCGGTCGGGGTCCGAGGGGACTGGAGCGGACTCAGCGAACGGGAGAGTCTGGCCGCCGAGTTCGCCGAGCGCTACTCGACGGATCATCTGGGCATGGACGAGGCGTTCTGGGCCCGACTCCACGCCGCCTACAGCGACGACGAATTGGTGGACCTGGCCCTGTGCGTGGGGTCGTGGCTGGCTCTGGGGCGTTTCAACCAGGTCTTCGACATCGACGGTGCCTGCCGGGTCCCCGCCCCGGGCCCGAGTTGATCCCACCGGAGCCATCATGGAGAAAGTGATCATCCTGCTGTGGGGCGATGGTGGTCCCGACGCCGGCGACGCCCTGAGGGACCGCCTGGTGGGGGAGACCGTGCCGGTGCTGCTGGCCTCGGGGGTGCGGGGACTGTCGGTCAACGTCCATGACGGAGACGCCGCGGCCGCCCCTTCCCCGGCACCGCCGCCGGAGGGTGAGGACCCCCACGTAGCCCAGGTATCGGTGTGGCTGGACAGCTATGAGCGTCGGGGTGACGTCGAGGCGGCCGTGGCCCGCCTCGGTCTCCGCTGGGCGTCCTACCTGGTGGCCGAGTCGCTGTACGACGACTACGGGACCACCGAGTACGCCGAGCCGCGCCACTGGCCCGACGGCGACCGTTCGCCCGGCGTCCTCACCGTGGCCCTCATCCACCGGCCCGCCGGCCTCGGCTACCCCGAGTGGATCTCCCGCTGGCACGGCACCCAGTCGCCGGTGTCGGGCGAGCTCCAGCCCCGCACGCGCTATGTGCGCAACGAGGTGGTGCGCTCGCTGACCGAGGGAGCCCCTGACATCGGGGGCATCGTAGAGGAGGGCTGGCCGTCCACCACCCACGTGGCCGATCCGATGCTGTTCTTCAACGCCACCACACCCGACGAGTTGAACGCCAACGTCTCCCGGATGATCGCCAGTGTGGATGCCTGTCTGGACATGGCCCGGCTCCGCAGCTCGACCATGAGCGAGTATCTGATCAAGCCTCTGGGCTGACTCCGGCCCGAGGTCGGCGGGCCATCACCTACGCTGGCTCGTCGGCCCCACCGAGCCTCCGGGCCGTCACGACTCTTCGAGGAGCATCCGTGGGACTTTCCATCGGCATCGTCGGCCTCCCCAACGTGGGGAAGTCCACCCTGTTCAACGCCCTGACCCGCAACGAGGTGCTGGCGGCCAACTACCCGTTTGCCACCATCGAGCCCAACGTCGGGGTGGTGGCGGTGCCCGACGCCCGTCTCGACCGGCTGGCCGGTCTGTTCGAGTCCAAGGCCATCGTGGCGGCCATGGTGACCTTCGTGGACATCGCCGGCATCGTGAAGGGGGCCTCGGAGGGGGAGGGCCTCGGCAACAAGTTCCTGGCCGCCATCCGCGAGAGCGACGCCATCTGCCAGGTGGTGCGGGTCTTCACCGATCCCGACGTGATCCACGTGGACGGTCGCATCGCCCCCGGCGATGACATCGAGACCATCAACACCGAGTTGATCCTGGCCGACCTCCAGACGGTGGAGAACGGGGTCACCCGCCTGGCCAAGGAGTCGCGGAAGCAGCCGGAGCTGGTACCGGCCTTGCGGGCGGCGGAGCAGGCCCAGGGAATCTTGGACTCCGGCCGGACCATCGCCTCGGCCGTCGCCGCCGGCGAGATCGACCCCGAGCTCCTGGCCGAGCTGCACCTGCTGAGTGCCAAGCCCTTCATCTACGTGTTCAACGTCGATGAGGGGGCCCTCGGCGATGAGGCTCTGCGGAACGAGTTGGCCGCCCTGGTGGCCCCGGCCGAGGCCGTAGTGGTGTGCGCCCAGATCGAGGCCGAGGTGGCCGCTCTCGACCCCGAAGATGCCGCCGAGTTGTTGGCCGGCTACGGGCAGGACGAGTCCGGGCTGGTGCAGCTGGTCCACGTGGGCTTCCGGACTCTGGGCCTGCAGACGTTCCTGACCGCCGGGGAGAAGGAGTCGCGGGCCTGGACCATCCACATCGGCGACACCGCCCCCCAGGCCGCCGGGACCATCCACACCGATTTCGAGCGCGGCTTCATCAAGGCGGAGATCGTCGGCTACGACGACCTCGTGGAGGCCGGCTCACTGGCCGCGGTGCGGGCGGCCGGAAAGGCCCGGGTGGAGGGCAAGGAGTACGTGATGCAGGACGGGGACGTGGTGGAGTTCCGCTTCAACGTGTCCTGACGGACATAACACCTTCAGCAGTCGGGTCCGATGCCCCGGCCAGCCGGGAGGTTTGGTCGGTTCCCTGAGCAGATGCACGGCCTCCTGGGTGCCGGAGTCAGTTCCCTGACGGTCAGACTGCCTCGGTGAGGTTCGAGCACGCTAGAAATGCTCCGAGGCAGGGCATCGTCAGCCTGCTGATACTCGGCTCAGGCGATCTTGTCGTGATCGTTCTGGGTGGGCTGATCGGCGTCGCCGGAGTGGATAGCGAAAACAACAGCACTGGCCCTGCGCCCGTTCTTGGCAACGTTATCGTCGGTCTCGGGGCACTCATTGTGCTCTTCGTCCTTGTGTCGGTCAGCTCGACTTGTGTGATCTCGCTGAAGGCCCGCCACCAGGACAAGATCGCCATCAAGCGCCCCTGATCTGTGCGTCGACCGATCGCATCGGGCAGACTGAGCTAATGGTACGACGACTTTTTGTTGGAATGGCAGCGTCCCTGGTCGCTGCCATGACGCTCGCTGCCTGTACCAACGGCACTGCGACGACTCACACCTCGGCCACTCATGAAGTGGCCCACACCTCCAGCGACACAGCCGCGTGCAGGGCCTTGGTGGATCTATTGAATGCTGGCGAGCAGAGCACTTCGGCGCAGGCACACGCCGTCATCAGTGCCGGGCAGGCTGCCAACAACCTCCAACTTCTGAAGGAGTCGGAGGCTATGAATACGGACGCCACCAAGAACGATCCGAATGGCATCAGGAGCCAGGTCCGAGCCATGGCCGAAACCTGCAACTCCATGGGGATCGGTCCGAGCTCGTAGGCCTGAGGCACCCGACCGCGAGACTGTCCACCATGGCTCAGCTCGCACACTACGCCGAGAGCTTCTGTCTGACCTCCGGCAGTGCTTCCGGCTCATCCAGGCCGGGACATTGTCCGTGGCCGAGTGTCTGGTGTGGCCGCTTCAAGGACAACGCTGGAAAGTGACACACCGTGGAGTCATGCGACGGGCACCGGGCCGACCTAGACCCGGCGAAGCGGATCAGATCCACCACGTCGTCCAGGCTGGAGGTTGGTGGGTAACCTGAGTAGACCGTCGTCGTTGGCGCAAGCCCTGGTCAGCTGGCACGCAACTGGCCATGTAAGGACAAACACCAGCTCTGGCTGCCCCCGCTGTGCCTATCCGAAGAGCCGCCAATCCCTCGACCACTCCGAGGTTTCTCGCCGACAGCCGTGTGCACTCGTCGCCGATCTGTGCTCAGATGTCGCCCCGAGGGCGGACCGATAGGCGGACACAATGAAGGTGCTGGGAAGAACGCTGATCGCCCTGGTGGGCGCGTGCACCTCGTTGTTGGTGGTAGCGGGGAGCGGGACTCCAAACGCTTCAGCGGCGATGGTGAGCACCGGTCCGTCGGGCCACCTGGTGGCCCTCAATTGTCCCTACGGTGACTCCCGGTCGGTGGCCGACGCCTCGGTCACCCCCGGCATCATCGTCCCCGACTTCACGGGGTTCCCCTACCTCCCACCGACCTACGCCGCCTTCTCCCTCGACGACAGCGGGAACCTCGAGTTGATCGGTGCCGACTCCACCATCGGCACCGAGGACCACCTGGTGGCCGCCTGGCAGAACAGCACCGACTGCTTCGGCTTCTCGATTTCCCGCAATGCCTGGGTGGCCGATTCGAGCGGGGCCGTCTTCGGCGAGAGTGACTTCAGCGGCCCGCCGGCCAACAACTTCGGAGACATGGCCGGCCAGCATCTGAACCAGCCCATGGTGGGAATGAGTCCCACCGCAGACGCCAAGGGCTACTGGATGGTCGCGTCCGACGGCGGCATCTTCGCCTTCGGCGACGCCCGCTTTCTGGGGTCGATGGGTGGCACCCACCTGAACAAGCCGGTAGTGGGCATGGCCGTGACGCCGGATGGTGGCGGCTACTGGATGGTGGCCACCGACAGTGGGATGTTCAGCTTCGGCGATGCCCAATTCTTCGGATCCATGGGTGGCCAGCATCTCAACAAGCCCATCGAGGCCATGACGCCGACACCGGACGGAAAGGGCTACTGGATGGTCGCGTCCGACGGCGGGGTGTTCTGCTTCGGCGACGCCCAGTTCCACGGCTCGACCGGCAGCAGGACCCTGTCAGCGCCCATCGCCGGAATGATCCCCAACGGAAGCGGTTACACCTTGATCGGCCAGGAGTACCCGTTCTCGTAGTCAGAGGCTTCGAGGTACCCGAGCCCACGTGGGGTGAGCGACCCATCGGACGTGTCCGCTGGGCGGCGCCCTTCACGCCCGACGGGTCCATGAGTTTCGGATCAGACGGGCATCCCGGATGAGGAAAAGGGAAGCAGCCGCCGCTTGTCGGAGGCGGAAACCGACAAGCGGCGGCCCATCCCGCGAGGTGGCTTCGTGCGGGAACTCGTCGCCACCTGTCCCCCTGCTTAGCAGTTGCATCTGCGGGCGTCACGTAGTGCGTCGGGGTGCAAAAATGCTGGCCGAGTAGAGATCCG
>JBBQWW010000025.1:0-38988 GCA_038210245.1 Acidimicrobiales bacterium | reverse complement strand
GGGAGGTAGCTGCCCCGATCGGGGGGCAGGGGAACCACTCCGAAGTCCTGCACGTCGAGGACCTCGCCGCGGGCGGCATCCACCGTGGCCAGCACTCCTTCCACCGGTCGGGCGTAGCCGTTGTCGGTGGGATCCTCGCGGTAGTAGGACAGGCACCGGGCAATCCGACGCCCCTCCTCGAGCGGTCGACCGAAATTCCCGGTGGGCCAGGGATCGATCTGCACCTTTTCGAAGTCGGTGATGCCCCGGAGACGCATGGCCGCCTGCCAAGCCGGGTGGTCTCGCAGGGCCAGGATGGCCCGATAGGAGTCGTCGAAGAGCAGGGCCGGCCGCATGCCGGGACGTGGCGTCCACTCGGTGATCTGACCGGAAGTCAGGGACACCACCACCTCCACCACCGAGGCCTCGGGCCCCGGGAGGACGATCAACCGGACCCGTCGGTCCACGGGGTCTCCGGGCTGGTGAGCGGCCACGACGTGTCGCTCTGGCTCGTCCAGAGTCACCGTGGCGAACAGGACGCCGTCCGCCACCCGACCGCTCTCCCGGACGGCAGCCACGGCGGCCCGGATCTCATCGGCGACCAGGGCATCGAGGGGATGGGGGCGGGTCGGGGCCGCGTCAGCCATGTCGAGCCATTCCCGCACGGCGGTATCCGGAGTGGGCCCTGTGGCCCGCCGGCTGCTTCACTGCACGCATGATGGCTCCTTCGCTCCCCGGACCGAAACCCCTCCCCAGATACCCCCGGTGCCGGGGGGCGGTAGTCTCGGCGACGATGACAGAACGTACCGCGGGTCCGGTGCGAGGGGTGACGGACCATGCGGCCAGAGGACCTGACCGTCCCGCCATCATCGCCGGTGGGGTCACGCGCACCTACGGTCAGCTGGAACAACGGGCCCTGCGGCTGGCGTCGGCGCTGGCTCAGCGAGGGGCCGGTCCCGGTCGTCCGGTGGCCGCCGTGCTGCCCAATGGGATCGAGATCTTCGAGGTGGCCACGGCGGCGTCCATGCTCGACGCCCCCTTCCTCCCGGTCAACTGGCATCTCCGGTCCCACGAGCTGGCCTACATCCTGGATGATGCTGAGGTGGCGGTGGTAGTGGGACACCACCGCACTGAGCACGAGCTGGGGCAGGCCCTGGACGGCACCAGATCGGGCATCGGTGTGCTCACGGTGGGAGTCGACTACGAGGACGAACTGCGGGCCGCGGCTCCGCTCGCCCACGGCGACAGCGGAGGGGCCCCGGAGCTGATGTTCTACACCTCGGGTACCACGGCCCGACCGAAGGGCGTGGTGCACGGAGCGTTGGCCGACCGTCCCGGCCGGGCCCGGGGCATGGAAGGCCAGGTGGCCCTGTGGGGGTGGACGGAGGAGGAGGTCTACGTGATGAGTGGGCCGGCCTACCACGCCTCCCATCTGGGCTGGTCGCTGTGTTCGCTCTACGTGGGTGGGACAACGGTGATCACCGAGCAGTTCGAGGCCCGATCGTGGTTGGGTGCGGTGGACCACCACCGGGGCACCCGGACCTTCATGGTGCCGGCCCACTTCATCCGAATCCTCGAGATCCCCTCAGACGAACGGGCTGCCCTCGACCTCACCAGTCTCCGGCTGATCGTGCACGCGGCCGCCCCGTGCCCGGTAGCGGTCAAGTACCGGATGATGGAGGCCTTTCCCGACGCCGAGATCCATGAGCTGTACGGGGCCAGCGAGGGTGGGGCCACCAAGATCACACCGCAGCAGTGGCGGGAGAAGCCCGGAAGCGTCGGCCGGCCGTGGCCCGGCGTGGAGATCCGGATCCTCGACGAGGAGGGCTCGCCACAGGCGACCGGCGAGGCCGGCCTGGTGTACATCCGCCCCGCCGGGACGGTGCGGTTCCGGTACCGCAACGATGCCGAAGCCACCGAACAGGCCTGGCGGGACGACGCTTTCACGGTGGGCGATATCGGCTATCTCGATGGTGACGGCTTTCTGTTCATCACCGATCGGGTGTCCGACATGGTCCTGTGGGGAGGGGTGAACATCGCCCCTCGGGAGATCGAAGAGGTGCTGTACGATCACCCCGCCGTGGTGGACTGCGCCGTATTCGGCGTACCCGATGAGCGCGACGGGGAACGGCTGGAGGCCGTGGTCCAGCTGCGACAACCGGTGTCTTCCGACGACCTGGCCGAGTTCGTGGGCCAGCGGTTGGCCAAGTACAAGGTCCCTCGACACTTCGAGGTCGTCGACGAGGTGCCCAGGGATCACAACGGGAAGGTTCGCAAGCGGCAGCTGGGCCAGGCCCGGGCGGACGCACAGGAGTAGGCGGATGGCCATCCGGATTGTGATCGACCGCCAGCGCTGCGTAGGCTCCGGCAACTGCCTGTACTGGGCTCCGGGGACGTTCGACCTGGGCGACGACGGAATCTCGATGGTCGTAGACCCGTCGGGCGACGACGAGGACCGGATCCGGGTGGCCGCGGAGGGATGCCCGACCCGGGCCATTTCATTGGACCCGGCCGGACCGGGACCTGACGAGTGACCGCCACACGCGGTACAGGGACGACAAGCAGCCCAGGACCAAGGGGGACCCCATGCCGATCGCACTGACCGATGAGCACGAGGCGCAGCGACTGTCGGCGAGGCGCTGGCTCGATACCCACTGCCCCCCTTCGGTACCCCGGGCTCTGCTCGATGCCGACGAGGAGGCTTTGCAGCCGGTGTGGAAGGAGATGGCGGCCCAGGGCTGGCTGGGCATCCATCTCCCCGAGGAGTTCGGGGGCCAGGGCTTCGGTCTGTTCGAACTGGCCGTCCTGCTCGAGGAGACCGGATGGTCGGTGATGCCCGGTCCCCTCCTGCCCACGGTGGTCACCTCGGCGTTGGTGGCCGAGGCGGTCGGCGCTACCGCCGCGGCCACGGCCGCCGCCCTCCTACCTGGTCTGGCTGACGGCAGTCAGACGGCCGCCCTCTCCTTCGGGGACCTCCACCTCGATGTGGTGGGCCAGGGAGGTTCCGGCGAGCTGACGGTGTCGGGCACGCTGCGGCCGGTACTGGGTGCCGCCACGGCGTCGGTGGTGCTGGCCCCGGCCCGCCGGGACGACGGAACCGAGACCTGGTGCCTCATCGATGTCGCCGGGTCCGGTGGACGGGTCCAGGTAGCTGGACTGGCCAGCCTGGATGCCACCCGACGGGTGGGTACGGTCGAGGTCGATTCCGTCCCGGTACCGGCCGACCGCCAGCTGCCATCCCTGACTACCCGGCGCCTCCGCCAGGTGGCCGTGGCCCTGATGGCCGCCGAGCACGTGGGTGGCGCCCGCTGGTGCCTCGAGACGGCCACCGAGTATGCCAAGGTCCGCGTGCAGTTCGGCCGACCCATCGGGCAGTTTCAGGCGGTCAAGCACCGATTGGCCGACATGGCGGTCCGAGTGGAGCAGATGACTGCCGTGGCCTGGGACGCAGCCCTGGCGGTGTCCGTGGCTGACCAGTCCGACAGCGTGGAGCTGGCCACGGCGACCGCCGGAGCCATCACCATCGACGGATATGTCCGCTCTTCTCAGGAGTGCCTGCAGCTCCTGGGGGGGATCGGCTTCACCTGGGAGCACGATCTCCACCTGCACTTCAAACGGTCGCACGCCGACCGGCAGCTCCTGGGGGAGACCGACGTGTTCCGTCGCCAGGTGGCCACCGTGGCCGGTCGGGGTGTCCGGCGGGAGTTGGCCGCCGACCTGCCCGACGAGGCCGACCAGGCCCGGCGGGCCCTGGCCCCTCTGATGGCCGAGCTGGCCGCCACCCCCGAGCAGGAGCGGCGGGCCGCCCTGGTCGAGGCCGGCTTGGTCGTGCCCCATTGGCCCGCGCCCTGGGGCCGGGACGCCGGAGCCGTCGAGCAGGTGGTCATTGACGAGCAGCTGGCCGAGGTGGGGATCGTCCGACCTCACATCGGGATCAGCGCGTGGGCCTTGCCGGTGATCATCGCCAGTGGTACCGAGGCCCAGGGTGAACGGTGGGTGCGTCCGTCCCTCCTCGGCCAGCTGGCGTGGTGCCAGCTCTTCTCCGAGCCGGGGGCCGGCTCGGACCTGGCCAGTCTCTCCACCCGGGCCGTCCGCACCGAAAGTGGTTGGCTCCTGACCGGTCAGAAGGTGTGGACCTCGATGGCCAAGACGGCCGACTGGGGCATCTGCCTGGCCCGCACCGATCCGTCGGCCCCCAAGCACGACGGGATCACCTTCTTCATCGTGGACATGCACTCCGACGGACTGGACATCCGCCCACTGCGGGAGCTGACCGGCGCCGCCCTCTTCAACGAGGTCTTCCTCGACGAGGTCTTCGTTCCCGACGACTGTGTCATCGGTGAGGTCAACAGCGGCTGGGCCGCCGCCCGCATGACGCTGGCCAATGAGAGGATCTCCATGTCCTCCGGCTCGACGTACGGCATCGGTGTCGAGTCTCTGTTGAAGCTGGCCGCCAAGCTCGGCGATGCCATCTCACCGAGCACGGTGGTCGCCCTGGGTACCCTGCTGGCCGAAGCCCAGTCCATCGGCCTGATGACCCACCGGTCGACCCTGTTGGCCCTAGCCGGCTCGGATCCCGGGCCGGGGGCTGGGCTGCGCAAGTTGCTGGGAGCGGAGCACGAACAGCGCCTGCAGGAACTGGGACTGTCCATGCTCGGCGCCGAGGGGGCGACCACCGAGGGACGGTCGGAGCGGTGGATCCAGGGCCTGCTGTTCACCCGGTGCCTGACCATCGCCGGCGGCACCAGCGAGGTGCAGCGCAACGTGATCGCCGAGCGAATCCTCGGCCTGCCGCGCGATCCTGAGCCGGGAGAGTAGCCCGATCCAGTGCAGAAGCGCCCTGCCCCGGCCGCTCGGGTCAGGAGGCCCGTGGGACTGAATCGCTCAGAGGATGCCGTCCCCCTGTAGGGCCTCGAACTCGTCGTCGGACAGCCCGACCAGGTCGCACCAGACCGCCCGATTGTCGGCTCCCAGCCGCGGGGCGCCCGTCGGGACAGGGGTGGTTTCGCCCACGAACCGGGGGAACGGGGCCTGCTGGCGGATCGGTCCCACGACCGGGTCGTCCACGGACACCAGGTCGCCGCGTGCGGCCATGTGCGGGTCGGCAAAGATGTCAGCGGCGCTGTAGGCCGTACCTACCGGAACGTCGTGGGCGATGCACACCGCTTCGATGTCCGCCGCGCTCCGGGCCTCGGTCCACGCCGCCACGATGCCGTTGATCTCGTCGGCATGCTCGGAACGTCGAGCCAGGGTGGCGAAGCGGGGGTCGTCGAGGAGGTCGCCCCGGTCCATGGCGCCGCACAGCCGCTTGAAGTTGGCATCAGAGCCGCCCACGATGCAGATGTAGGCCCCCTCAGCGGTGGGATAGTTGTCGAGGGGGGCGGAGTTCCGGAGTCGGTTGCCCTCCCGGCCCCGCACCGTTCCCAGCTGGTCGTAGCCGGCCAGGGTCCACTCGAGCACCCGCAGCACCGCCCCGTACAGCGGGGCATCGATCACCGCCCCGGCTCCTCCGCCTTGGTCTGGGGCTCCGAGATCCCGGCGGTACAGGCCAGCCACTGCGGCCATGGCCGCGAATACCCCGGTCAGATAGTCGGAGATGGTCACGCCGGGTCGGACCGGGGGGCGATCGGGCTCCCCGGTGAGGTGGAGCAGCCCGCCGTAGGCGATGCCCAGTCGATCGAGGCCGGGGCGGGGTGAGTACGGTCCGTCCTGGCCGAAGACGCTGATCCGGACGTAGACCAATCGGGGGTCGAGATCGTCCGGACCGATGTTCCACTTCTCCATGGTGCCGGGACGGAAGTTCTCGCACACCACGTCGGCCTGGCTGGCCAGTCGACGGAACAGGGCCTGACCGTCGGGTGTCCTCAGGTCGCACGTGGCCCCGCGTCGGCCCCGCCCCTCCACGGACCAGAACAGCGAGTAGGCGTCATCGTCGGTGTCCACGAAGGGACCGATGGTCCGCATGAAGTCGCCGCTACCGGGCAGCTCGATCTTGATGACGTCGGCGCCCAGCTCGCCGAGGAGCCCAGCGCAGAACGGGGCCGAGATGCGGGTGCCTACGTCGAGGACCCGCAGGCCCGACAAGGGTGCCGCCGGGTCGGGGCTCATTCGCTGGTCCGGTCGCCCCGGTCGCGGTCGGCGAAGACCTCCTTCATGGAGCCCTTGGCCTTGCGCTGGTCGAGGGCCTGGGCCGCCGTGGCCGTGTTGTGCATCCAGTGGTGGGCCATGAAGTGGTATTTCCAGGAGTCGGACTTGCCCATGAGCTCGCCGGTGTGGTTCAGGGTGTCCTTGACCAATTGGGCCGTGGCCGGTGGAACCAGGGAGATCCGCTCAGCCAGCGCCCGGGTTCGCTCGGTCAGTTGGTCCCGGGGCACCACCTGATTGACCAGGCCGAGCCGCCAGGCCTCCTGGGCGTCGATGATGTCCCCGGTCAGGAGGAACTCCTTGGCCTTGCGGATGCCCAACTCCCAGGGCTCGACCAGCAGCTCCACCCCGGCGCCGGTCATCCTCAGGACCGGGTTGGAGAAGGAGGCGTCGTCGGCGGCCACGATCAGATCACACATGCAGGCCAGCATGAGACCTGCGGCCACGCAGCTACCTTGCACGGCGGCGATGGTGGGCTTCCGGAAGTCGTGGATGCGTTTGCACCGGTCGTAGTACATGACCTTTTCGTGGTGCATCTTGCCTTCAGGGGTCTCCCGCATCAGGCGCCACTTGTCCGGCTCGGTGTCCCCGATGAGTGCCTTCAGGTCGTGTCCCGACGAGAAGTGCTTGCCGGCGCCGGCCAGGATCACTACCCGCACGGCATCGTCGGCGTCGGCCTGGTCGAAGGCATCGTCCATCTCGTCGATGAGCCGGGTGTCCTGGGCGTTCGCCATCTCAGGGCGGTTCATGGTGATGGTGGCTACCGTGCCCTCCACCTCGTAGAGGATCGCTTCGTACTCCATAGGCACTTCCTTCCCGATCGCCCCCGATTCCTTCGGTCCGATCCGGTTCGGAGCAGTCGGGGCCGCTCCGTCTCGTTCCGTTCAGTCCCGGGGTAGGCCCAGGACCCGTTCGCCGACCAGGGTGCGCTGGATCTCATTGGTGCCGGCGAAGATCGACGACGCCTGATAGTAGAGCCACGATCGCTGCCACATGCCGTCCCCGGGGTTGTCGGTCGCTCCCTGCCACAGGGATGACGCCGGTCCGAGCACCGTCATCACCGTCTCGTGCAGCCGTTTGGACATCTCACTCCAGTACAGCTTGAGGGCACTCCCTTCAGGCCCCGGATGCTCGCCGCGCTCGAGCCGGGTCAAGGTCCGCCAGTTGTGCAGCTGGAACAGCTTCACCTCGATGTAGGCCTCGGCCAGTCGCTGGCGGACCTCGGGGCGATCGAAGCCTGCGGGCTGGGAGGCGGCCAGCTCGAGCAGCTCGGCCAAGAGCTGGACGTGGATCCCCAGTTGGCGCGGGTTCACCCCCCGTTCGTGAGAGAGGGTCGAGTTGGCCACCGACCAGCCGTTGCCGGCCTCGCCGACCAGCTGCTCGTCAGGCACAAAGACATCGTCCAGGATGACCTCGTTGAACTCGGCGTCTCCGGTGATCTGCACCAGGGGGCGGACCTCCACGCCTGCCGCGTGCATGTCAATGACGAGGGCAGAGATGCCCTGTTGGCGCTTGGGTGCGTCAGGGTCGCTGCGGGCCAGGCACAGTCCCCAGTCGGCGAACTGGGCGTAGGAGGTCCACACCTTGTGGCCGCTGACCCGGAACCCGCCCGCTACCGGCAGCGCCCGGGTGGTCAGGGAAGCCAGGTCACTTCCGGCCTCGGGCTCGCTGAACAGCTGGCACCACAGCTCCTCGGCCCCGAGGATGGGCGGGAGCCACCGCGCCTGCTGCTCCGGGGTTCCGTGGGCGAACAGGGTGGGGCTCACCAGGTTGATCCCGATCCGGCCCACCAGCTCGGGGGCCCGGGCCCGGGCCATCTCCTCGGTGACGAGGAAGTGCTCGGTGGCCCCGAGGCCACGTCCACCCAACGCTTCCGGCCAGGTCACCCCCACCCAGCGTCCATCAGCCAGCTGGGACTGCCAGTGCCGGCCGAAGGCCACCACCTGAGCCAGGTCCTGAGAGCGCGTGGGCGGCTCGGTCCCGTACTCCCAGGGGAGGTTGGTCACCAGCCATGCCCGAAGGTCGGCCCGCAGTTCCTGCTGCGCCGCGGTCATCCGGAGATCCATCCCCGCCAGCTTGGCACAGGCACCCGGGCCGGCGAAACGGTCGACCGGGCCCCTCGCCGGGCGCAGTGCAGCGCGGCCAGGAGGCGGCAGGTCCGGCCGGACCGTATGCTTCGCCGCTGTGCAATTCGAACTCTCTTCCGACCAGCACGATCTGGCCAGTGCGGCCGCGGACCTGCTCGACGGTCTGGCCTCTCGGGAACGCATCCGGTCCTTCGTGGGCGCCGGTACCGCCGACGATCCTGGCGACCGAGCCGACGGTTTCGACCGGATGTTGTGGGAGGCCATGGCCGAGCAGGGGTGGCTGGGGGTGGAGCGCCCTGAGGCCGCCGGGGGACTGGGGCTGGGCATGGTCGAGGTAGCCGTCCTATGCGAGCACCTCGGTCGCCACACCGCCCCGGTGCCCTTCCTCGGTTCGATGTTGGCCATGGCTGCCCTCCAGGGTGCCGATATGGACGGGGCCCCTCCCGCCGCCGTCGCCGAGGCCGGGGAGTGGGCGGCCCGGCTGTCGGTGGGGGATGGGGTGGGCTGCCTGGTGTGGGCGGCTGAACCCGGCACCGTGGCGGCACGGCCCGATGGCGACCGCTGGCTGCTCTCCGGGAGTCCGGAGCCCACGCTCTATGCCGCCGAGGCCGACGTGGCCGTGGTGGTCACCGAGGATGCTGTGTACTTCGTGACCCTGCCGGCGGAGGAACGTCCGGTACCCGAGCCGGCCATGGACCGGACCCGCTCCCTGGCCTGGATGCGCCTTGACGACACGCCGGCCCTGCGGATCGGGGGAGTGGAGTCGGCCAACCAAACGATGGACCGGACGGCGGTGGGGACGGCCGCCGAGCTGCTCGGCACCGCTGCCCACACCCTGGCCATGACCGTGGAGTACGCCCAGGTCCGCAGGCAGTTCGGCCACCCCATCGGCAGCTTCCAGTCCATCAAGCACCGGTTGGCTGACGCGCTGGTGGATGTGGAGGCCATGCGCTCCAGCGTCTATTACGCCGCTTGGTGTCTGGCCTCGAATGACCCGGAGGCCTCGCTGGCCGCTTCCATGGCCAAGGCCTGGTGCTCGGACGCCTCCCAACGGGTGATGGCGGCGGGGATGCAGGTCCACGGTGGGATCGGCTTCACCTGGGAGCACGATATCCATCTCTCTCTCAAGCGGGCCCGGTACGACTCCTTCTCCTTCGGCACGGCGTCATGGCACCGCGAGCGGATCGCCGCACTCCTGCAGGAGAGGCTGGCCCAGGGAGTCACCCCCATCTGAGGCCGGCAGGGCCTGCACGCTGCGGGCCCGGGTGTGGACCCCGGCCCGGCGGCGGCTCGCCCGGACCGTCAGGCCCGTTCGGAATCCTGCTGGATCTCGACGGTGTTGCCGGCCGGGTCGACGAACCAGATCTGGACCACGGGTCCCTGAGCACCCCGGAGGTACGGGATGCCCGACTCTTCCAGCTCGGCGATGGCGGCCGAAAGGTCCTCGACGGCGAAGCAGACGTGGGGTCCGGCCGGCTTGATGGTCTGGGGGCCGGCATCGGCGTCGACCAGATGCAGCTGGGCATGGCCTGCCGCGAACCAGCGCCCGTCGATACCGGGGATCTCCGGACGGTCCTCCTCACCCAGTTCCAACAGCCCTCGGTAGAAGGCCACACTCTCCTCCAGGCGCCCCTGCACGTTGAGGCTGTGGTGCAGGGTCCGGGTCACCTTCACCGGGGCCACACCCCAGGCCGGGCGGCTCGGGCCACCGTTGGGGGAACCGGGGTCCGGATCGATCCGGTCACTGCCGTCACGACAGCAGAGGCGATCATCCGGGCACGGACCGAGCGTCGGAGGCAACCTCGGACTCAAGCTCGGACCGCTCGGCAAACTGCTGCTGGAGCTGCTGCTTCACTACCTTGCCGGTGGCGTTGCGGGGGAGGGCCTCGACGAACTCCCACTGCCGGGGGACCTTGTATTTGGCCAACCGCTCCAGCGTGTGCTCCCGTAGCTCGTCGGTGGTGGCCTGGTGGCCAGGCCGGAAGGCCACCACGGCCAACAGATCCTCTCCCAGCACCGGATGGGGAATACCCACCACTGCCACCTCCCGTACCGCCGGGTGCAGGGCGATGGCGTGCTCCACGTCAGTGGGGTGGATGTTGTTGCCACCGCGGATGATCACGTCCTTGCTGCGACCCACGATATAGAGGTAGCCGTCGGCGTCGATCTTGCCCAGGTCGCCGGTGACCAGCCACCCGTCCACCCAGGTCTGGGCACTGGCCTCGGGGTCGCCGTAGTACTCGCGGGACCGCCCCGGGATGCGCATCCGTACGTTTCCGACCTCACCGGCCTGCACCGTTCGCCCGTCGTCGTCGGCGCACAGGATCTCGGCCGGGGGCACCGGCTTGCCTACCGACCCGGGCCGCTTGACCGCCTCCCCTGGTGGCATGAGACAGTAGACCGAGCCCGCCTCGGTCATGCCGTAGTTGTTCGACACCAGGGCGGTGGGCATGCGTTCCTGCAGGCGCTCCAGCACGTACGGGGCCAGGGGGGCGCTGCCCACGCTGCACAGCTGGACCGACGTGAGGTCGGTGGTGTCGAAGCGTGGGTGCTCGAGGAGCAGATTGGCCATGGCCGGCACCAGGAAGACCGACCCGGGGCGTTCGGCCTCAACGGTCTCGAGCCATGTCTCGGCGTCGAACCTGGGCATGTAGAGGGCCCGGAGACCGAGCTTCATCGGGGTGTAGACGAAGGCGATGCCGGCGAAGGTGTAGGGGGGGCTGGCATGCATCCAGCCCCCGCCGCTCCAGTTGGGCTCGCCGAAGGGCATGAGCGAGTAGTTGTCGTGCCGGACGGCCACCGCCTTGGGCTGCCCGGTGGTGCCTGACGTGTAGAGGATGTCGGCCAGATCCTCGGGTGCCCGAGGCACCTGCAGATAGCCGGAGTCGTCGCTCAGCACTTCCGACCACGACTGTGCCCCGGTCACCGAGGCGTCAGGGGCCAGCGGGCCGTCGACCGGGTCGGGGACGGCGACGAGGACTGCGGGGCGCTGGCCCTCGTACCGGGGGAGGAGCGAGGCCTCAGTGACAGCCCCGGCCGCACCCGAGTGGGTGAGCATGCGCTCGATCTCCGGCCGGGTCAGCTGGGGGTTGAAGGGCACGGCCACCGCGCCGGCTCGGTGAATGGCGCTGTAGGTCACCACCCACTGGAGGGCGTGGGTCGGCTCGAGATGGATGGCCACCCGATCCCCGGGAACGATCCCGGCGTCCATCAGCCCCCGAGCCATGCGGGTAGCGGTCGAGTCCCACTGGTCGAAGGTCAGCGACGACCCGCCCACCACTGTGTAGGCCGTCTCGACTCCGAACGCCATGGCGGTGGCGTGGAGCTGTTCGGGCGGCAGCTGGAGCGGCGCACTCACCTCGGTCTACCTCTTGTTGCCGAGTAGGGCATGGGCCGGCATGCCCACCGGCTGGAGATGCTGTCCCAGTACGTCGTGGAAGTGCTCGGCCACCTGGGTGGGCGTCCATCCGCCCTCCTGCCACATGGTGGCCACCTGTCGGGGCGTCTGGAAGATGGTGTACCCGTACCCGGTGCGGCCGAACACCTGACCGTTCACGTCGGCCGCCGATTCCGAGGCCAGGTAGGCCACCAAGGCGGCGTTGAGCGCCGGATCCTGGTCGGCCGGTGGCGCCTCCTCGGCCAGACCCTGGGTCATGCGGGTGGCTCCGGCCGGGGCCATGGCGTTGACCGTGATGCCGTACTTAGCCAACTCGACGGCCCAGACAAACGTCATGCCCATGATGGCGGCTTTGGCCGCCCCGTAATTGCTCTGGCCGAAGTTGCCGCGGAGCCCGGCCGAGGAGGTGATGTTCACGATGCGCCCGTACCCGGCCTCCTTCATCAGCGGGGCAGCGTGCCGGCCGGTGTTGAAGGTTCCCTTCTGGTGCACGGCCACCACGGCGTCGTAATCGGCCTCGTCCATCTTGACCAGGGTCCGGTCTCTCACGATCCCGGCGTTGTTGACCAGTATGTCGATCTTCCCGAACGAGTCCACTGCGGTGCCGATGATGCGGCCGGCGCCGTCGAAGTCGTCGACGCGATCGCGGTTGGCCACGGCCGATCCACCCCGGGCCTCGATCTCCTTCACCACCTGCTCGGCAGGGTCTTCCCCGGTTCCCTTGCCCTCGAGGGACACCCCTATGTCGTTGACCACCACGCGCGCACCCTCGTCGGCCAGACAGAGGGCGATGGCTCGGCCGATACCTCGACCGGCACCGGTCACGACTGCGACTCTTCCTTCGAGCAGGCTCATCGGGCCACTGTACGCGAAGGCCACCGGATCCGGCATTGTGGCCGCCCTGCTGGCGTCGTGGCCGGAGTCGAGGGCTAGCATCGCCCCGTTCCGCCGGGGTCGCCCCGGCCCGTCGCTGGAGGTGGCCAACTCATGACTTGCTCGGTGAAGTCCCCCCCGGCTGTCAGCCGGGTCATCCCGGGTCGGATCCCCACAGCCGAGCACCAGCCCGGCCCCGAGGATCGGCGCTGATGGCCGGAGCCGACCGGCCACGTGCGGCCGGTGGACAGGTACGGGCCCGACTGGCCGAACTGGGACTGACCCTGTTCGGGCCGCATCCCCCCCACCATCCACTCGATTCCGTCGTCGTCCAGGGTGGAGTGGCTCGGACCTCGGGCCAGCTGCCCCGCATCGACGGGGAGTTGACCTGCATCGGGACCCTCGGGCTCAATGTGACCGTCGAGGAGGGTACGGCGGCCTCGGGGGTCTGCGCCCTCAACGCCCTGGCCGTGCTGGAGGCGGAGCTGGGCACCCTCGACCGGGTGGAGCGGGTCCTGACCGTCACCGGGTTCGTGGCCTCGGCCCCCGGCTTCCACCAACAGCCGGCGGTGGTCGACGGAGCCAGCGCCGTCCTATACGACGTGTTCGGGGAGGCCGGCCGCCACACCCGATCGGCCATCGGAGTGGCCGCACTGCCCCGCGGGGGAGCGGTGGAGATCGAGGTCATCGTGGCCATCCGTGACTGACCGAATCGAAGTCGTCGAGACACCGGGAGGAACTCCGTGATTACTGCACAGACCGCAGCCCTTCTCACCGAACTGGGGGCGGCGACGCTCGGGGAGGCCGGAGGCCGGGGCATGCCCCCGAGGATCCGTCCGGTGTGGCCCGGCGCCAGCGTGGCCGGTCCGGCGTACCCGGTGCGCTGCACCCCGGGGGACAACCTGGCCATCCATGTGGCGGTGACCCAGGCGCCGGCCGGCTCGGTGTTGGTCGTCGACGTGGGCAACGTGCCCGACCGGGGGTACTGGGGTGAGGTCCTGACCACGGGGGCTCTGGTCCGGGGCCTGGCCGGCCTGGTCATCGACGGGGGCGTGCGGGACGTGGGAGCACTGGAGAAGTTGGGCTTCCCGGTGTTCTCGGCCACCATCGCGCTACCTGGGGCCACCAAACGGTCGCGGGGCTCGGTCGGTGCCACGGCCACGGTGGCCGGAGTGCCGGTCGCCGTGGGCGACTGGGTAGTGGCCGATGTCGACGGAGTGGTGGTGGTTCCGGCCGCCGCGCTCGAGGACGCCGTGTCCGCCGGTCAGGAGCGGACGGAGAAGGAGACCGGCTTCTTCGCCGCGCTCCGCCAGGGCTCGACCACCGTGGAACTGCTGGGACTCGACGCCTCGCTCATCGAGGTGGGAGCACCGGCCTGAGGCGGCCGGGCCCTGACGGGGTCGGCCTAGTGGGTGGTGTAGTCGATGGGTCCGGCGCCCTTGACCCCTATGGCGAAGCAGAAGCAGTGGATGGAGGCGTGGTCGCTGACCGGCCGGAGGCTATGGACGGCGTCGGGTGGGATATGGACCAGGTCGCCCTGCCCGATCGTTCGGTCCTCACCCTCGATGGTCATGATGCCCCGGCCGCGCAGCACGTAGTAGAACTCGTGGGTCGGGTGGGAGTGGGGGAACACGTGGCCCCCGCCTTCGACGACGAATTCGTTGACCAGCTCGAGGAAGCCCCCGTCGGTGGCCTCCTTCATCTCCTGCGAGTTCACCATCCACCACACGGGCACCGTGCCGTTGTGCTCGACGACGGGGGCGACCTCCTCGATGTTCCGCACGTCCATGGTCATGGGGCCTCCCCGGTCTTCGTGGGCACTGGGTGCCGATGTTAGGTTGCTCGGGACAGAGTAGATCCCCTGGAGAGGGTTGGACATGGGTGAGGAAGTCCGCCAGATAACGCCGATTCCGCTGACCTCCGGGGGGTGGGCCCCGTTCGGGTGGCTGCCGGTACCGGACACCGACCCGGCGGACGGGGACCATCGGCTCGAGTTTGCCTGGCACGACGTCCATGTCAACCGCATCGGCCATCGCAGAGACGAGGTTCCCTCGGTTCCGGGTGGGTTGCGCTGCGAGATCCTCTTCCGCCACGCCACCCACACCCAGGTGGTCATGCCTCTGGACGTCACGGCAGTGGTGGTGGTGGCCCCAGCCCACCTGAGCATGGAGGCGGCCGGGGACGTCGATCAGGTCCAGGCCTTCGTACTCGACACCCTCCAGCCGATCGTCCTGCATCGCGGCACCTGGCACTGGGGCCCCTATCCGGTCGACTCCGACTCGGTCGAACTCTTCAACGTCCAGGGCCTCCGCTACGCCGAAGACAACGACAGCGTGGACCTGGTCGCGCTGGGCGCCCCGCTCGACGTGTTGATCGACTGACTGATCCATCGGCTTCGCCGTGGACCCCTGGGTAACCTCCCCACCCATGAACCCTTGCTCCATTCCGTTCCCGCCCGTCGATCCGACCGGGCCCGGTGCCCGGTCGTGACCGAGGTGGGGGTACCGCTGGCCGACGCTGTCGAGCGGCACGTGCAGCCGGGCGATGCCGTCCACGTGATGCTGGGCCACAGCCGTTGGACGGCTGCCGCCCGTGAGCTGGCCCGCCAACGGTGGGGGACCGACCCGGGCCTGACCCTGATCATGACCAGCCTGGGCGCGCTGGGCGCCCTGTTCTTCCGGGGCGGGATGGTGCGGCGGGTGGTCACCGCCTATTCGGGCAACAGCTTTCCGTCCTACGCCCCCAACCCCGTCTTTCAGCAGGGCTACCAGTCCGGGGAGGTGGAGGTCGAGCACTGGTCCATCCTCACCATGAGCCAACGCCTCGAGGCGGCGGCACGGGGCCTGCCGGCGGTGGTCACCGGTTCACTCCATGGATCGGACATGGCCGGGAACGGCGCCTTCGCCACGGTCGACTCGCCGTTCGGCGATGTCGGGCTGGTGGCTCCTCTGGTTCCCGACGTGGCCCTGTTGCACGCCGCGGTGTCCGACCGCCACGGCAACCTGGCCATCTCGGAGCCGCTGCTGGAAGGGGTGTGGGGCGCGTGGGCGGCCCGCCGCGGCGTCGTGGCCACCGTCGAGAAGGTCGTCGATGACCTCGAGGGGCTTGGCCACCGGGTGCAGATCCCGGCCCACCGGGTGCTGGCCGTGGTCGAGGCCCCTTTCGGCGCCCATCCGGGCGGGTGCTATGCCCCCGGTTTGCCGGTGCCGTCCTACGGGGAGGACATCCCCTTCTGGATCGACGCTGCCGCCGCTGCCCGGGGGGACTTCGACGCCTGGGCCCGCCAGCACATCCTCGACCCTGCCGACCACGCCGCCTACCTCCGACAGCTGGGCGACGATCGGCTCGCCGGACTCCGGCGGTTGTCCGACCCCGAATCGTGGCGGGCCGACGCCGCCGCCCACCCGGTTCCCGTCGAGGAACCGGTGAGTGAGTGGGAGGTGGCGGCCAGCCTGGGGGCCCGCGAGGTCCAGGCCCGGGTGGCCGAGCACCGGGCCGACGCCGTGCTGGCTGGGGCCGGAGTGGCCAACCTGGCCGCCTGGGTCGCCGTGGCCCGGGACCGGGCGGCCGGCGGATCGGTCCACCTCACCGCCGAGCTCGGGCTGTGGGGCTACACGCCGACCCCTGCCGATCCCTACATCTTCAACCACCGGGTCTTCCCCGGGACCTCGCTGTTGACCGACGCGTCGACCGTCCTGGGCATGGTGGTGGGCGGCCCGGGGACCACCACCATCGGCTGCCTCGGCGCGGCCGAGGTTGACCAGCACGGGAATCTCAACTCCACCCAGCTGACTGATGGCCGCTTTCTGGTCGGCTCGGGAGGGGCCAACGACGTGGTCAGCCGGGCGGCGGCCTGTGTGGTGGTGACCCTTGGACGACCCCGTCGGCTGCCGGCCACCGTGGCCTACGTCACGGCGCCGGGCGCCAGGGTCAGCAGTGTCGTCACCGACCGCGGTGTGCTCCGCCGTCTCGACGGGCGGTTCCGCGTGGCCGCCGTCCCCTCCGGGCCCGAGCCCTTCGACGAGCGGGTGCGGGCCATGGTGGCCTCCTGCGGATGGGAGCCCGAGGTGGCCACCGACGTGGTGGAGCTCGACCCGGTGCGGGGTTCCGAGGTCCGGGAGCTGCGCCAATTCGACCGGCGGCGGCAGTTCCTGGGGTGAGAATGACATTCTTTGCTCCGATGCACAGCACAGGCACGATTTCGCCAGTACCATGCTCAGCACACGCAGGGCAGCACGGCGGATGGTTGACACGCATCTCGTCCGTGTTTTAAGAACAGGCTCGACATTCGGCCGGTCCAGGGGGGGAGTCGCGCCAGCGGCACACCAGTGGGGCAGGTCGGCGAACAGGGAGGGTGGACATGGGGAAGCACCGGAGGAAATTCGTGGTGCCGGGGGTCTTGGCACTCGGGCTGGCCATTGCCGCGGGGACCGTGGCCACCGGATCGGCCGGCACGGCCGGGGCCGACACGCCAGCTCCCGGCGTCTCAGCCACGCAGATCAACGTGGGAGCCATCTCCTCGTTGTCGGGTCCGCTGGCCGGCATCTTCGGCGGCCTGGCCCCGGGCATGATCGCCTACTTCAACACCCTCAACGCCAAGGGTGGTGTCAACGGGCGGAAGATCGTCCTGACCAACAACCTGGACGACGGCGGATCGCCCAGCCAGTTCACCCAGGACGTCCATACGCTCATCGACCAAGACCACGTGTTCGCGGCGGCCGCGTCCTCAGCCTGGTTCACCCCGGGGTACTTCGTGTCGACCAAGACCCCGACCTACGGGTACAACGTCTCGGCCAACTGGCAGACCGCCCCCAACCTGTTCGCCGTCGGAGGATCCACCCAGGTCTACTCGGCCGGATTCCCGCAGATGGCGTACTTCATCAAGAAGGTCGGGGCCAAGTCGGCGGCCTTCATCAGTTACGGCCCGTCCATCGCCTCCTCCTACAACGCCTGCAACGGCTACGCCAAGGGGATGAAGGCCAATGGGGTCAACGTCAACTTCGTGGACGTGGGGGCCCAGCTCGGCGGCAGCTACTCTTCCGATGCCCAGCGGTTGCAACAGGCCGGCTCCCAGCTGGTCATCTCCTGCATGCAGGGGTCGGACAACGTCACCCTGGCCCGGGCCATCCAGCAGTACGGGGTCAAGATCAAGCAGCTGTGGTTGAACGGCTACGACCAGACGCTGCTCGACAACAACAGCAGCCTCATGCAGGGGGTGTACCTCAACAACACCGGCACCCTGCCGTTCGAGGCCGCCAACACGGCCAAGTACGGGAACACCTACGTGGGCATGCAGGCGTACATCACGGCCATGAAGAAGTACGAGCCCAAGTACATCAACAACGGGATCGCCCTCCAGGGCTGGCAGTCGGCAGCCCTCATCGCCGCCGGCGTCAAGGCGGCGGGGAAGAACGTCACCCAAGCCAGCGTGGTCAGCGCCACCAACAAGCTCACCAACTTCACCGGGGCGGGCATCTCCGCCCCCGTGGACTGGACCAAGCTCCACACCGGTGTCACCTGGCCGAGCTGCAGTGCCTACATCCAGGTCCAGAAGACGAAGTTCGTCCCGGTCTTCGGCAAGGGCAAGCAGATCTTCGTCTGCGTGGGCAAGAGCGTGAAGAACCCCGTGCCGGTCACGCCCCCCCCGGGCACGCCGGGCGCGTGATCCACCCTCCTGAGCGGAATCGGTAGGGGTCGGCAAGGGAGTGGAGCACTTCCTGGGGTTCGCCATACCTGGAGTTCCCTACGGCTGCACCTACGCCATCGTGGCCGTGGGCCTGGTCCTCACCTACCAGGCCACCGGGGTGTTCAACTTCGCCTACGGGGCCCAGGCCTACATCGCCGCGTACGCCTTCACCAAGCTGGTCCAGAACGAGCACCTCCCGGTGGGGGTGGCCTTTCTCATCGCCGTGGTGGTGATCTCCCCGCTCCTGGGCCTGGCCTTCGACCGACTGCTGTTCAGCAAGATCCCAAACTCCAACACCATGGCCAAGCTGGTCACCGGGATCAGCCTGTTCGTGGGCATCCCCTCCCTCCTGGCCGTGCTGTTCGGAAGTGGGAACACCTACAGCCCACCGAGCATCCTCTTCGACCCCAACACCGTCTACTTCCGGGTCTTCGGAACGCCGGTCAACGGGATCTACATCACCACGGTGGTGACCACGGCGGTGATCCTCATCGCCCTGGTGGCGCTGATGCGGTTCACCAGTTTGGGGCTCCAGATGCGCGGAGCAGTGGAGAGTCGCCGGCTCATCGAGCTGGACGGGGTGAACGCCGGCCGGGTGGTGGCCACGGCGTGGATGATCTCGGGGGTCATGGCTGGCCTGGCCGGTGTGCTGCTGGCACCGATCTACGGCGAGCTCCAGTTCAGCGACTACGCCGCGCTGATGGTGGCGGCTTTCGCCGCCGCGGCATGGGCGGTACTTCGGTCGATGCCCATCGCCGCCCTGGTGGGCATCGTGATGGGCGTAGTGGCCACCACGCTCCAGGGCTACCTGCCCGTGAGCAGCGTGTGGTCGTCGGCCGTGCTGACCTCGCTGCCCTTCATCGTGCTGGTGTTGGCCCTGCTGCTCGTTCCCGGGCTGCGCCGGCTGGACAGCACCAAGGACCCGCTGTCCTCGGTCGATCCGCCCACCCCCCCGTCGGCGGCCACCATCCGGGCCCCGCAGCTCGAAACGTTCAGCCGGGTCGGCTGGTACGTGCTGCTGGGGGCGTTCGTGATCTCCATGCTCACCTGGATTCCGACCACCTGGGAGAACGTCTTCAACGCCGGGTTGGTGTACTCCATCGTCTTCCTTTCCATCACCCTCATCACCGGCATGGGTGGGCAGCTGTCGCTGGCCCAGGCCACCCTGGCTGGCGTGGGGGCGTTCACCGCCGCTCAGCTGGCCAACCATCTCGGCCTGAACCTCCTGTTGGGCTCGCTGGTCGGCGCCGTGGCCGCCGCCTTGGTGGCGGTGATCCTGGCCTTCGCCTCCGTCCGGCTCCGGGGCCTGGGCCTGGCCCTCCTGACCATCGCTGCCGCCCTGTTCTTCGACTACACGGTCTTCCCCCAGCTGACCAGCACCAACGGGGCAGCCATCAACATCAGCCCGAAGTGGGTCGGCCTGGGCATCACCAACCCCGACGGGCACGCCTTCTTCGTCCTGGCCATGGTGGTGCTGCTGGCCTGTATCGCCATCGTGAAGCTGGTCCGTCGGGGAACCACCGGGCGCTTCCTCGGGGCCATGCGGGGGAGCGAGACGGCCTCGGCGGGGATGGGCATCAACCTGCGCTGGCAGCACATCGTGATCTTCGCCATCTCCGGCGCCGTGGCCGGGATCGGCGGGACCATGCTCTCCATCCAGCAGCAGCAGGTCAACCCGCAGCTATTCGTCTACGAGATCTCGCTGGTCTTCGTGGTGGTGGTGGTCACCACCGGGGCGACCACCGTGGAGGGCGCCGTGCAGGCCGGCTTCGGCTTCGTGGTCCTCCAGCAGTTGCTCACCTACGTGCCGGCCCGCCTGGGTGGCAACAGCCTGGTGGTGGTGTTCTTCGCCTTCGGTGCCCTGACCTATGCCGCCCATCCGGAGGGGATCCTGGAGTACCAGAAGACGCGCTCCACCCTGCGCATCCAGGGCATCCTGTTCAAGAACTCCGCCGACCCCGAGCTCCCGCCGGGCGGTGGTCCGGCGCCGGTCGGGACTGCGACCCCCAACGGCCGAGGGCCGGGCGGGGTCGACGTGGAGTCGGTGGCGCCAGCGGGGGCGGGCGAGCATGGTTGAGGACCAGATGGTCGACGGGGGGGGAGCGGCCGAGGGCGGCCATGGGAGCAACCTGCTCGAGATCAACGGGGTGTCGAAGACCTTCGGCGGCATCGCCGCGGTGAGCGGGGTGACGCTCTCGGTCCACAGAGGGGAGAGCGTGGGCCTGGTCGGTCCGAACGGGGCCGGCAAGACCACCCTGTTCAACTGCGTGGGTGGCCAACTCCGACCCGAGCAGGGACGGGTGACCCTGGAAGGGGTGGACCTCCTGGACCTGCCCACCTACCGGCGGGCCCGGATGGGCATCGGCCGCACCTACCAGCGCATCGAGGTGTTCCCGGACATGACGGTGTGGGACCACCTGATGGTGGCCGTGCGGGCCCGGTGGTGCACGGGCCGGATCTGGAAGGACCTGCTGGGCCGTAGCGCACCGACCACCGAGGAGAAGGAGCGGGTGGACTCCGTGCTCGAGCTGGTCGGGATCAGCGACCAGGCCCAGACCACGGTGGCCTCGCTGGGACTGGGCTCGTGCCGCCTGGTGGAGCTGGCCCGGGCCCTGGTCTGTGAGCCGGTTCTGTTGATGGCCGACGAGCCGTCGTCGGGCCTCGACGTCCACGAGACCAGGGAGCTGTCCAACGTCCTTCGTATGCTCCAGCGTGAGCGGGGGATGGCCATGCTGCTGGTCGAGCACGACTTGGGCATGGTCGGCGAGGTGGTGGACCGGACGGTGGTCATGAACCTGGGCACGGTCATCGCCGACGGGGCCTTCGATGATGTCATGGCCGATCCCGCTGTACGCCAGGCCTATCTGGGGGTGTCGGCGTGACCCCCTCCGGAGAGCCGGTCCTCGGCGCCGCCGATCTGGTGAACCAACTGGGCCGGCCGGCTGTCGGCGGTGAGGGAGAGGCCACCGGCACCCCAGGTGGCGCCGGTACGGTCGGCGGCGTGGGAGCGGGGGAAGCGGCCAGCACGGGCACTGCTACCGCCCTCGGCACCCGTCCGGGGTCCGACACCGACGGCTCACCGGCCCTCGAGGTCGATCACGTGAGCGCCAGCTACGGCCCCTACCGGGCCCTGTTCGACGTCACCTTCACCGTTCCCGAGTCGGGCGTCACCGCCCTCATCGGCTCCAACGGGGCCGGCAAGTCGACGGTGGCCCGGGTGGTGACCGGGCTGCTGGCCAGCACCACGGGGGCCATCCGCCTGAGCGGGCAGGACATCACCGGGCTGTCGGCCTACAAGATCGCCCGGGCCGGCTCGGCCCACGTGCCCGAGGGCCGGGGTGTCTTCGCCAATCTCACCGTGGAGGAGAACCTCAAGCTGGCTTTCCGGCAACGTGGCGGCCGCCAGAGCGTGCCCGGCTCCCTGGCCAGGGCCTACGCCGCTTTCCCCGTACTCGGGGAGCGGAGGCGCCAGCACGGGGGCACGCTGTCCGGCGGCGAGCAGCGCATCCTGTCGCTGGCCAAGGTACTGGTGGAGCCCCCCCGGCTCCTGGTGGCTGACGAGATCTCGCTGGGCCTGGCGCCGGTGATGATCGACGCCGTGTACGACGGGCTGCGCCAGATCAACGAGGCCGGCACGGCGCTGCTGATCGTGGAGCAGCAGGTCGACCGGGTACTGGAGATCGCCAGCACGGCGGTGGTGCTGGAGCACGGCTCGGTGGCGTACAGCGGCCCAGCCGACGGGGCCCTGGCCGCTGTGGAACACGTCCTGGCCTCGCGGGGTGAGCGGAGCCGCGCCGCCGACGGTTCCCAACCGAACGGTTCGGTCCCGGGATAGGCGCATCCGGCCGGCAGCAGTGCTAGAGGCCCGGCGTCGGCCCGCGACGCACCGATGGGGCTCTCAGAAGTGCCCCCGGGTAGCGTCACCAGTGGCCAGGTGAGTGCAACAAATTAGGGAGAGGACCCACAGTGAGCAACAACGAACGCGACGCCGTCATCGTCGATGTGGTGCGGACCACCTTGGGGAAGCGAGGCGGGGCACTGTCGAACTGGCACCCGGTGGATCTCCTCGGCTTCGCCCTCACCACCCTGGTGGAGCGCACCGGCATCGATCCGGAGACCGTGGACGACGTCATCGGTGGATGCGTCACCCAGTCCGGCGAGCAGGGCACCAACGTCACCCGCAACGGTTGGGTGGCCGCCGGGCTGCCCCAGAGCGTGCCGGCCACGACGGTCGACCGGCAGTGCGGGTCGTCCCAACAGGCCATGCACTTCGCCGCGGCCGGGGTGAAGGCCGGCCACTACGACCTGGTCGTGGCCTGTGGCGTGGAGTCGATGACCAGGGCGCCCATGGCCTCCAACTCCAAGGGGGGAACCGGGCCCTTCCCGCCTTCCTTCCTGGAAATGATCGACGGCCGGCTGTGGATGCAGTTCCGGGTGGCCCAGGTGCTGGCCGACCGGTGGGACGTGACCCGCGAGCAGATGGACCGGTACGCCCTCGAGAGCCATCGCCGGGCAGTGGAGTCGTGGGATTCGGGCCACTTCGCCAACGAGACGGTGCCGGTGCCCATCAAAGACGAGGCCGGAGCCTTCACCGGTGCGCTCCTGGAGGCTGACGAAGGCATCCGACGCAACGCATCCCTCGAGGCCCTGGCCGGACTGCCGCCGGCCCAGAACTGGGAGCCCGACACCGCCCCGGACATCACCGCCGGCAACGCCTCCCAGATGACCGATGGGGCGGCGGCCATGCTCATCGCCGAGCGGTCGGTGGCCGAGCGGCTGGGCCTGCCCATCCGGGCCCGCTTCGCTCATGCCACGGTGGCCGCCGATGACGCCGCCATTGTTCTCTCGGCGCCGGTCCCGGCCACCCACCGATTGCTCGAGCGCTCCGGGATGAAGGTCGAGCAGTTCGACGCCATCGAGTGCAACGAAGCCTTCGCTGCCATCCCCCTGATGTGGAACGCAGCCTTCCACGCCGATCCCGCACGGCTCAACCCCCGGGGGGGAGCCATCGCCATCGGGCACCCCCTGGGGGCCAGCGGGGTGCGCTTGGCCTCGACCCTCCTCAACCACCTGGAGGCCACCGGGGGCCGGTACGGCTTCCAGACCATGTGCGAGGGCGGGGGACAGGCCAACGCCACGGTCATCGAGCGACTGGGCTAGGTCTGTCGGAGTCGGAGTCGGAGTCGGAGTCGGAGTCGGAGTCGGAGTCGGTCGGCCCGCGGCTGAAAGCAGCTACCCCTCCGAGGGGGCTGCATCCCGCGCCGCCACATAGGCCGCCGTGCCAGCCAGGAAGCCGTCCACATCCTGGGCCTTGCTGGCGGCGAACTCGGCGAAGTAGCCCGGAACGTAGATGGACAAGGAGCCGGTGGCCACGCCCTCCAGAATGGTGGCGGCAGCTTCCTCCACGGTGATGGACGGGACATCGCCGGCGAAGGGGTCGTTGTCGGGCAGGGTGAACAGTTCGGTGTCCACCACCCCGGGGTAGACCACCGTCACCTTGATGCCGGTGGACCACAGGTCGACGGCCATGGACTCGGAGAAGACCGAGAGGGCGGCCTTGGACGCCGAGTAGGCCGACTCCCCGGGGGGACTGAGGGTGGCCGCCACCGACGCCACCGACACGATGGTGCCCGAACCCCGGTCCATCATGTGGGGGAGCAGGGCCAGGGTCAGGCGGACCGGCGACAGGTAGTTGATGGCCATGACCGCCTCGACGGTGGTGGGGTCGAGGGCCGTGACGTGCCGTCGCTTGGGGATGCCGGCGTTGTTGACCAGGATGTCCACCCCACCCAGCTCCTCCACGGCCTCCTGGGCCAGCCGGTCGACGGCGGCCGGGTCGGACAGGTCCACCGCCCACAGGGTGGAGCCCGGGCTGTGGACCCGGCACTGCTCCACCACCTCGGCCAGTCGGTCGTGTCGTCGGGCGGCGACCCCCACGGTCGCTCCCGCCTTGGCGAAGGCCACGGCCAGCCCGGCTCCGATGCCGGAAGACCCCCCGGTGATCAGCACCCGTGCCCCGTCGAATCGATGTTCGTTCGTGTCGGTCACCACACCCTCTTCCTTCTCACTCACTGGCCGCCACGCGGAGCTGCTAGCGGTTCTTCCACACCGGGGGTCGCTTCTCGGCGAAGGCCTTGGGCCCCTCCACGGCGTCCTCGCTGGAGAACACCTCCGAGGACAGCGACGATTCGATGCGGTAGGCCTCGTTCATGTCGACAGCCAGACCGGTCAGGACCGACTCCTTGGTCTTCCTCACCGCCAGGGGGCCGTTAGCCGTGATCCGACGGGCGTAGTCGAGAGCCCGGTCCATGACCTGGTCTGGGGCGCAGACCTCGTTGAGCAGGCCCATCTCGTAGGCCCGTCGGGCCGGGATCTGATCGGCGCAGAGCAGCAGTTCCATGGCGGCGGGAAAGGGGACCTGACGGGGGAGCCGGACGGTGGTCCCACCGCCGGCGAACAGTCCCCGCTTGGGCTCCATCACGCCGAAGGTGGCGGTGTCGGCGGCCACCCGCAGGTCGCAGCCGCCCAGCATCTCCATCCCACCGGCCACACAGGTGCCGTTGATGGCGGCCACGATGGGCTTGTACAGCTTGACGTTGCGCAGGACGGCCTTGGTGCCGTCGTCGAGGCGGTAGCCGTCAATCTCCCGGACTCCGGTCTCCTTCATGCTGGCCGAGAGCTTGGTGATCTGGGGGATGTAGGTCTTGAGGTCGGCACCCACGCAGAAGTCGGGCCCCACCCCGGTGATGATGGCCACGTAGGCGTCGTCGTCTTCGCCGAACCGGTCCCAAGCCATCCGGAGCTGCTTGAAGTGGTCCATGTCCAACGAGTTGCGGGCCTCGGGACGGTCGATGGTGATGCGGACGATGTGGTCGTTGCCGGTCTCGTAGTGGATGGTCAAGAGTGATCTCGCTCTTCTGGTCGGGCCGGGTCGGGCCGGGGGCGGATGGGGAAGGGGCGTCAGAGGTCAGCGGTCAGAGGTGGGCGACCGTGGCTCCCTTGTCCCCGGGAGAGAGGGTGACGGTCTGGCCGGCCAGGTCGGTGTCGGCCGGCGCCGGCTTGTCCATCCGGGCGTAGGAGCGTGAGCCGTCGGGCAGATCGCAGATGAGGGCGGTCGACTCCGGTCCCTGCCGACTGTGGACGGTGGAGAAGGTCACCACCGTGGCCGTCCCCTCGGCCTCGCCCGTCACAGGGACGGTGGGCAGGGTTCCGGCTGGCTCGGACGGCACGTAGGCGCCGGGACGGGTCGACCACCGGCTGGCCGAGTGGCTCGTCATGTGCATCCCGATCCCTGACACCAGGCCGGTCGAGCCCGGGTCCCGTCGCAGGGCTTCGGCCATGGCCGCCAGGGCGTGGGTCGAGTAGTTGCTGCCCGGCCCCCCGTGGTACGGGAGTCCGCCGGTGACGGTGAGGCTGGGCCCGACGGGCAGTCCGAGCGCATCGGACCCGAACGACAGGGAGCTGGGGAAACAGGAGTACAGGTCGAAGTAGGAGACCTGGTCGGCGGTGGCGGTGCCCAGCGCCGAGGCCATGGCCGAAGCCATGGCCGGGGATCGCCAGGGCTCGGGGCGCGCCGCCATGGTGGAGGGCTCCTCGGCGTAGCCGTCCCCGAGGAGGTAGACCCGCTGATCGGCAGGCACGCCGAGGGCGTCGGCCCGCTCCTCGGTGGCCAGTAGCACGCCGGCGGCCATGTCCACGTCCATGATGGCCGTCATCAGCTTGGTGTACGGCGTGGCCACCATCCGGTTGTCCGGAGTGGCGGTGCTGATCTCCTCGGCGGCACGGGCGACGGGGAACCAGGCGTGCTCGGGCTGGGCTGCAGCCACCTCGCTCATCGGGGCCATCAGTCGGCCGATTTCGAGGCGACGTTCGTCCAGGGACTGACCGAGATGGGCCCGGCGGGCCGTGTCCAGCAGGGCGAAGGTCAGATACGCCTGGAAGATCCCGTTCTTCCGCTCGAGGCGGTCGATGGTGATGGGGTACGGCGTGGGCTCGTCGGGGGGATAGGACCAGGCCGGATCAGGCCGGTGCCGGCGGGTGGCCAGCGCCTCACCGCCGACGATGAGGGCCAGGTCCAACTGGCCGCGGGCCATGGCCGTGCCGGCCTCCGAGGCCAGCTTCACGGGCACCGAGCCCCCCAGGCCGGAGTAAGCCGAGAGGGTGGGGTCGGCCCCGAGCCGTTGAGCCAAGCGGGAACACGGGTCGTCGTACTCCCACGCCTGACAGAAGACCACCTGGAGACTCTGCACCGCGCCCACGGCATCGGGGCACCCAGCGTCTACGGCGGCCGCCCGGGCCACGGACTCCCACATGTCGAGCGGTTCGGGAGCGGGTTCGTCCCGCCACGTGTGGCGGGCCACTCCGATGATGCACACCGCGTGCCGGTCGACGGGCATGTCAGCCGAGTCGAGAGTGACCGGGGAGTTTGATGGCCCGATCGGCGATGATGTTCTTCTGCACCTCGGAGGAACCGCCCCCGATGGTGCTGTACCGCTGGAACGAGTACAACCGGGTCCACTTGCCACGGTCGACGGCGTCGGCACCCCCCTTGGCCAGGACACCGGCCGGACCCAGCAGGTCCACGGACAGTGCGGCCAGGGACTGGGCCATCGAGGACCACATGAGCTTGGCGAAGGGGACCTCGGGCCAGTTCTTCTCGCCCTTGATGATCTTGCTCAACGCCCGCATGGCCAACAGTCGCGACAGCTCGATGTCGGTCCAGGCCCGGGCCAGCCGCTCGCGGATGGCCGGGTCCTCGAGGGCCCCGGGGTTGACCGAACGGGCCGCGGTGACCATGGCGTTGAGGTCGGCGCCGAGGAGCGAGATCTGGCCGGCGATACCCACCCGTTCGTGCCCAAGGGTGCCCATGGCCACCATCCAACCCTCGCCCTCGCCGCCCAGGCGGCTGTCGAGGGGGATGGAGGCGTCGTTGAAGAACACCTCGTTGAACATCTCCTCACCGGACATGTCCCGGATGGGCCGGGACTCGATGCCGGGGGTGTGCATGTCCACGATGAAGGCGGTGATGCCCTCGTGCTTGGCCCCCCGCTCGATGGCGGTGGGGTCGGTGCGCAGGAGGAAGAGCCCCCACCGGGCCAGATGGGCGGTGGAGATCCAGATCTTCTGACCGTTGACGATGTAGCGGTCGCCGTCCCGGACGGCCGTGGTGCGGAGGTTGGCCAGGTCGTTGCCGGCATCGGGCTCGGAGAAGCCCTGGCACCAGTGGTCGGTGGCGTCCAGGATCGACGGAAGCCACCGGGCCTTCTGCTCTTCGGTGCCCCAGGCGATGATCATGGGACCGATCTGCCAGAGTCCGTTGGGGTTGAACAGGCCGGGGGTGCGGTACTCGGCATTGACTTCGGAGAAGATGATGCGCTGCATGGCCGTGGCGTTCCGGCCCCCGTACTCCTCGGGCCAGTTCACCGCTGCCCAGCGACCCTCGTTCAGGAGGCGCTGCCAGGCCGCCCGCCGGTGGGCCGACTTCTCTCCGGTGATGGAGGCGTCGTCGACCAGCTCCTCGCTGGCCAGGAACGGCGGCAGGTGCTCGTCGAGCCAGGCCCGCAGCTCGTCACGGAACGCTTCGTCTTCAGGAGCCAGTGCGAAGTCCACGATCCAGGAGGTTAGCCGCGGCCGGGCTGTCGGTGCCTCTCCTTCCGTGCCAGCGATCCTCTCCTTCAATGAAGAGCAGGGTTCTCCCCCCGCGGCCACCGGTACTGGCGCCCGGCCCGGTATCCAGGGGGTGGCGCTCGACTGTCTCGGTCCGGCGCGGCTGTCTACACTGTCGCCAACTTCAGCGATACCACTCCGGGGGTGGACAGTGGACTTCACGTTCGATGCCGAGCAGCTGGCCTTGCAGGACGTGGCCCGGCGGGCCATGGGCGAGGTGGACGGCGACACGTTGCGCCGGCTGGCCGACGACCCTGTGGGCATCTTCCCCGAGCTGTGGGACCGGTTGGTGTCCATGGGCTGGACCGGGATGCTGGTGCCGGGCGAGGGTGCCGGGCTCCTCGAGATGTGCGTGATCCTGGAGCAGATGGGTCGGGTCCCACTGCCCGGGCCGTTCTTCTCCTCCGCGGTGATGGCCACCCTGGCGGCACGGGCGCTGGGAGCCGATGACCTGCTGGCCGGGCTGTCGTCCGGCCTGACCCGAGGGACCGTGGCCCTCCACGAACAGGGCCACGGTCACCCGCTCGCCACCGTGCGGGCCCGGGCCCGGCGCAAAGGGGCCGGTTGGGTGCTGACCGGGAGCAAGCCCCTGGTCATGGACGGCCACACCGCCGACTGGGCCATCGTGGTGGCCCTGGCCGAGGAGGGGATCCGGTCGTTCCTGCTCCCCGCCCCCAAGGCCGAGGTGGTCCCGAGTCTCGATCCCACCCGCAAGCTCTCCCGCCTGGTTCTGGACGAGGAGCCGGTGGAGCCGCTCGGCCCCCTGGGCGACCAGGCGCCGGTGTGGCGGGGGATCCTGGACGACGTCAGCGTGGGCCTGGCCGCCGAGTTGATCGGGGTGGCCGACCGTGCTCTCGAGGAGGCGGTGGAGTACGCCAAGGTCCGGGTGGTGTTCGATCGCCCGATCGCCGAGTTCCAGTCGGTCAAGCACCGGATCGTCGATATGTACCAGGCCCTCGAACTGGCCCGGGCGGGAGTGCACTTCGCCGCATGGGCCTCGGACACGGACTCTCCCGAGCGGGGCCGTGCCGCCGCCATGGCCTCGGCCTACGCGTCTGAGGCCGCGGTGAAGGTCACCGGCGACAACATCCAGGTCCACGGCGGTGTGGGCTTCACCTGGTCCAACGACGCCCACTTCTTGTTCAAGCGGGCCAAGCAGAACGAGGTGCTGGCCGGTGGGACCGGGCACCAATGGGGCCGGCTGTCGGACATGCTGGTCGACCACGTCTGACGTGCGCCCCGGTCACTATGACCGGGGCGCTGAGACCCACCCCGGCTGACGTGGAGTTCCACCTCTTCCTGCCGCAGATGCGGCTCGCACCCGACGCCCTGCGGGCCCGGGCCGAGGCCGCGGAGACGGCGGGCTTCACCGGCCTCGCCGTCATGGACCACCTGTTCCCTCCGGGGGCGGCCGACCAGCCCATGTACGAGGCCATAACCACCGTGACCTGGCTGGCCGCCGTCACCGACCGGCTCCGCCTCGGGCACCTGGTCCTCTGCGACTCGTTCCGCCATCCGGCCGTGCTGGCCCGACAGGCGGTGACGCTCGACCACCTCTCGGGCGGCCGCTTCGAGCTGGGCATCGGATCGGGGTCGACGCCGGGCGAGCTGGCTGCCTATGGCTTCGGGGCGCCCACGCCGGCCCAGCGGGTGGAGCGGCTCGGCGAGACGCTGTCGCTGGTGCGGGGGCTCTGGAGCGGCGAACCGGTCGACCATCACGGGACCAACTTCCAGGTCGATGGGGCGCGCCAGCTGCCCACGCCACTGGGGCGGATTCCCATCGTGGTCGGTGGGACGGGGCCGAAGACGATGGCCCTGGTGGCCGAGTTCGCCGACTGGTGGAACGTGCCCATGCACCAGACCGACCGACTGGCCACGGCCCGGGCGTCGGCGGGAACGGCCCGTGTATCGGTGCAACTCCTGATCACCCTGATCGGGGACGAGCGGAAGCGGGACGCCGTCGTGGACCTGGCCACGCGTCGGTTCGGGGGCATGAACCAGGAAGGTCATCTGGTGGGCACGGCCGACGAGCTCCGGCCCCGCCTGGAGGCCCTAGGCGACAGGGGAGTGGAGCGGATCTACACCTGGTTCACCGACTTCGCCCCGCCCGAGACCCTCTCGCTCTTCGGTCGGGAGATCATCGCCGTCCCGTGATACCCGGGGTGACGCCCGGTCAGGTCGAGTGGTCTGCGCCCAACAGGGCGGCAACCTCGTCGGCCCGGGCCCGGAACACCGATGAGGGCTCCTCGTCCCCAAGCACCCCGGCTACGTACTCGAAGAACAGGCCCACCAGCAGACTGCGGAGCATCCGGGCCAGGGCGGCGTCGTGGTCGGGGGACACCGAGCTCGGCGCGTGCTCACGCAACCACACTTCCAACGAGGCCTGGGTGGCGGCGAAGAGGTCGTTGCCCACGGCGTAGGCCGTGTCGTCGCCCCGCATCACCTCGCCCATCATCAGGCGGATGAACTCCTCCACCTCGAGCATCGACTGGAGGATGTCGTTGAGCAGATCCCCGAGGCCGGCAGCGGGGTCGCGGGACAGGGAGGGTTGGGAGGCCGCCGGATCGTCGACGAACCCCCGCTCCTCGAGCACGGCCACCAGCAGGTCCCGCTTGGACGGGAAGTAGTGGTACAGCGAGGCCACGTTGAGGCCGGTGGCCGCGGCCAGGTTGCGCATGCTGGTCCCGTCGACGCCCTGCGTGGCCATCAGGGACAGGGCGGTGGACAGGATGTGCTGGCGCTGCGTGGTTCCCTCGGCCCGGGGGTGGGGACCCGGGGAGCGGGGCGACGGTCCGGCTGGGGTGGTGGGCACCCACCCATTGTGGACCCTGACCCCACCCCCACCGCCCAGCCGGCTCGGGCGGATCCCGTGGTGGGTACCAAACGAACGTTTGGTCTAGGCTGGGAGCCATCGGCCGCCCGGCCGTCTTGCTAGGGGGTTGGTCGATGCCACTGGATGCCGCAGGAGTCGCCGAGCCGCTGGTGGCCCCGGTCCCGTTCGACCCGTTCGAGTTGGAGGACACGGTGTCGGGGGACATCCGGGACCCGTACCCCCGGATGGCCGAGCTGCGCCGGGAGTCGCCGGTGCACGTCGGGCCGGTGGATCTCGGGGACGGGGCCGATGCCGTCGACACCACCCGACCCCAGCCGGTGACGGTCTTCGGCTTCGACGAGTCGGTCCAGGTCCTGCGGGACCACGAGACCTTCTCCTCCACCGTGTACGAAGGGATCATGGGGGCGGTCATGGGTCGGACCATCCTCCAGATGGACGAGCCCGAGCACCGGCTGCACCGGGCCATGGTGTCCCCGACCTTCCGATCCAAGGTCCTCGAACAGTGGGAGGGCGACCTGGTTCAGCGGGTCGTCAACGAGCTCATCGACGGCTTCGCCGCCCGGGGCACCGCCGATCTGGTGCAGGAGCTGACGTTCAACTTCCCGGTCCAGGTCATCGCCCGCATCCTCGGGTTGCCCCGCTCGGACTTCCCGATGTTCCAGCGCTGGGCCATCGGCATCACCAGCGTGGCCTCCAACTGGGAGCGGGGCATGGCCGCGTCCGAGGCCCTCCGGGAGTACTTCGCCTCGGTGCTGGAGGAGCGTCGTCGCCAGCCGGCCGACGACCTGATCAGCCAGCTGCTGGTGGCGGAGGTGGACGGCCGGACCCTCGACGACGAGGAGATCTACTCGTTCCTCCGGCTCCTGCTGCCGGCCGGGGTGGAGACCACCTACCGGGCGTCGGGGAACCTGTTGTACGGACTGCTCACCCATCCCGACCAACTGGAGAGAGTCCGCCGAGACCGCTCGCTGGTGGCTGATGCCTTCGAGGAGACCCTCCGCTGGGAGCCACCGGTGACGGTGATCCTCCGCCGGGCCACCCGGGACACCGAGGTGGGCGGGGTGCCGGTCGAGAAGGGGGCCGATGTGGCCCTGCTGCTCGGAGCGGCCAACCGCGACGAGCGGAAGTACGAGCGCCCCGACGACTTCGACGTGTTCCGGGCCTCCCGCCAGAGCGTGGGGTTCGGGTTCGGGGTCCACGTGTGCCTCGGGATGCACTTGGCCCGCATGGAGACGCGGGTGGCGGTCAACACCCTGTTCGACCGGCTGCCCGACCTGCGGTTGACGCCGGCACCGGAACAGGACCTCCATATCAAGGGCCTGGCCTTCCGCTCACCGATCGCCCTGCCGGTGACCTTCACCCCGGCCTGATCGGGCGGTCGTCGGTGATGCAGCGCCCACGCCCGGGTAGTCCGGCGACCCTTGTTAGGGTGACCCGATGCCCGCATGGTTGACCGACGAGGAGTACGCCGTATTGTCCGCGGCGTGCGACTGCATGATCCCCGCGTCCGACACCTTTCCCAGTGCCTCGGCCGCCGGGGTGCCCGACTACATCGACCAGTTGCTCGGGGCGTTCACCTTCGACCCGCCCCGGATCTGGGCCGGTGGCCCCACCTCGGGCCGGTTCGGGGGTGAGGCCGCCTTCGAGCACTTCCATCAGCTGACCGCACTCGACGAACTGGCCTGGCGAATGAGGATCGAAGGATCGTGCGGGCTCCCCGAACGGGAGTTCAACGGGCCGGTGATCGGATTCCAGCAGCGGTACCGGGAGGGTTTGGCCGAGCTGGGGAGCGACTTCATCGCCCTGCCGGCCCCCGACCGGGAAGCACGGCTGAAGGCGCTCCCCGAGTTCGCCGAACTGCTCTACGGACATGCCTGCGAGGGGATGTACGGCGCACCCGAGTACGGGGGCAACCGGAACGGAATCGGGTGGCAGGCCATCGGGTTCGACGGCGACGTACAGCCCCGTGGATGGACCGACGAGGAGGTCACCAACCCATGACCGTCGATGCTGTGATTGTGGGGTCGGGACCCGGGGGCGCCACCGCGGCCGAAGTGCTGACCGCCGCCGGGTGGAACGTCACCATCATCGAGAAGGGTCGGAACCACCTCCTCGACCCCGACAACCTGACCCAACCGTCCTTCGACTACTCGAACGACGAGATCAAGTTCCACAGCCGCCACTTCCTGGGACCCGATCCACTGGTCGAGCCGCGCACGTTCCGGACCGAGGAGGCCGACGGTGACCGGGTGCATGTGGGCGAGTTCAACTCGTTGCCCACCACCGTAGGAGGCGGGGGAGTCCACGCCGACGGCAAGGTGCCCCGCTTCCGCCCCGACGACTTCCGGATCCTCTCCCAGTTCGGACCGCAGCCCGGTGCCGACGTGGACGACTGGCCCGTCGACTACGACGAGCTCGAGCCCTACTACGCCGAGGTGGAGCGGGCCATCGGTGTGGCCGGCACCGAGGGGTCCAACCCCTTCGCCGCCCCCCGTTCGGGACCGTTCCCCATGCCCTCGGGTGCCCCGATGTTCGGAGCGGTGCGCTCGACGGCGGCGGCCGAGAAGCTGGGCTACCACCCCTACCCGGCCCCGAGTGCCGTCAACAGCGTTCCCTACGACTCCCGGCCGGCCTGCAACAACTGCGGATTCTGCGCCTTCTTCGGGTGTCCCATCCACGCCAAGGGCGATCCCATCTCCATGCTGCAGCGCACCATGGCGTCGGGTCGGGCCGAGCTGCTGTCGGAGACCTTCGTCTCCCGAGTGCGCGTCGAGGGGCGCCGAGCCACCGGCGTGGACGTGATCGGGCCCGACGGGACCGAGCGGTTTCTAGCCGCCCGCCACGTCATCGTGGCCGCCGGGGCCATCGAGACGCCCCGGCTACTCCTGCTGTCCGATTTCGACCATCCGCTCATCGGCCGCTACCTGATGACCCACTTCCAGACCATCACCGCTGGCTCCATGCCCTACCGGACCTACGGTGAGCGGGGCCGGGCGGTCACCCACGTGCACGATGACATGATCGTCGGGGACGACGCCTCACGGGCCGCCGCCGCCGAGGCCGGCCTGCCCTGGCTCCGGGGCGGCCTGGTGGAGCACAGCGGGGGAGGACTCCCGATCATGGAGGCCAAGCACATGCCCTGGGGGTCGATGCATCCCGAGATCATGGCTAGCTCGCCCATCCGCCGCGGTCTGTGGGCCTTCATCATGCAAGGGGAGGACCTCCCCTACGCCACCAACCGGGTCGACCTCGACCCCACCGTGAGGGACGCCCGTGGCGCTCCGGTGGCCCGGGTCACCTACAAGCCTGGCCATCACGAGATGGTGGCCTCCGCCCACTATGGACCGAGGTTGGTCGCCATCCTCGAAGAGATGGGGGCGCAGTGGACGGCGTCGACCAGCTCGCCGGGCACGGGCAACGCCTCCCTACCCGCGGCCATCCCCGAGTCCCGTCACAACATGGGGACGGTCCGCATGGGCACCGATCCGGCCACCTCCGTGGTCGACGCCGCCGGCCGCGTACACGGACTGGACAACGTGGTGGTGGCCGACTCCTCGGTGTTCGTCACCTCGGCCGGCTACGGCCCCACCCTCACCCTGGCCGCCCTGGCCGCTCGGGCCGCGCATCTCCTGGTCTGACTTCCGGTCGGCCCCCTGGGCCGGACGGACCGGCCGGGGCGATCGCTAGGGCGCCTTCAGCCCGATCCCCGGGTGAGCAGGAGGGTCCCGGCGATGGGCCCACCACCGTTGCTGACCGCCGCCACCTCGGGCAGACGCCCGCCGCCCCGGAGCACCTGGCGTGCACCGCCCTGCCCCCGGAGCTGTACGCAGGCCTCGTGGATCAGCCCGAAGCCGTGCAGCCGCCCTCCGGACAGCTGTCCGCCGGCTGTGTTGAGCGGCAGAATCCCGTCCCGGGCGATGGCCGAGCCCCCTTCGACGAAGCTCCCGCTCTCGCCCCGCCCGCAGAACCCCAGAGCTTCCAACCACACCATGGCCAGGATGGAGAAGCCGTCATAGAGCTGGGCCACGTCCACGTCCGAGGGACGGAGGTCGGTCCGCTCCCACATGGAGGCGGCGGCGTCCTGGGCGGCCATGGTGGTGGGGTCCTCGTACTGGTCCCAACTGGCCCGGCCCCGCAGCGCCGTGCCTACGGCATTCACATGGCAGGCCGGATGGGGGGTGTCGGGCGCGTAGTCCCGGTGCGAGACCACCAACGCCGTGGAGCCGTCGCTCGGGGCGTCGCAGTCGAACAGGCACAGGGGGGTGGAGATCATCCGGGCGGCCAGGTAGTCGTCGAGGGTCATGGGGTCCCGGTAGACGGCCTTGGGGTTGTCGCCAGCGTTGCGACGGGCGTTCACGGCGATCTGGCCCAGCTGGTGGCGCGTCAGGCCGAACTCGTGCACCCGGCGCTCGGCCACCAGGGCCAGCCAGTTGACGGCCGAGACCGCTCCGAAGGGCAGCGTCCACTGCAGGAATCCGGAGAACCTCGGGGCACCCCCTCCACCCCCGCCCCCTCCACCGATGCCCTGACGACCCCCACTGCCCTGGGCGGTGGACTCCGACACCGTCCGGTAGACGAGCACGTGCCGGGCCAGGCCGGCGGCCACGGCCAGACAGGCGGCGATGACCGCCCGCATCTGGCCCGGTCCCTCGCCGCCCCCGTCGTGCCAGTTCAATCTGAGGCGAAGCGCGTCCTGCACCTCGGGCGAGCTTGGACCGGCGAAGCCCGCGGTACCCGCACCCATGCCCGGGTAGGTGGCCAGCCCGTCGATGTCGTCGCGGGTCAGTCCGGCGTCGGCCACCGCGGCCAGGCAGGCGTCCACGGTGAGATCGATGTCGGTGCGACCCAGATGTCGACCCACGGCTGACTGGCCGATCCCCGAGATGACGGCCCGACGTTCGAGCGGCTCGGTGGCGGAGCTCACGGGGCCGTGCCCTCAGGGACCGCCGTCACCGGCCGGAACAGGGGGAGGAAGACGTCGTCGTTCTCCTCGAAGACCACCTCGACGGCCATGCCCGTGCGGATGTCCTCGGGCTCCACATCGACCAGGTTGGTGGTCAGCCGTACGCTCTCCTGCTCGTCGATGGCTACCAGGCCGATCACATAGGGCTCACTGCCCGGGATCCATCCGTGGACGTTCACGGTGTGGGCCACCACCGTGGCCCGTCCGCTGACCACCTCGGGGGCCACGTCCTCGGACAAGCACTCGGGGCAGCGGGGGGCGGGGGGGTGTACGTAGTACCGGCAGTGGGCGCAGCGCAGGAACCGGAGCTGCCCGTCGGCACCGCTGGTCCAGAAGAAGCCGCTGTCCTGGTCCACCCGAGGCAGCAGGCGGAAGGCGGGTCCCCGGGCGGTCACGGCAGCACCCTAGGCGCTGGCGCCGGGGCGGCGCCGGACCACGAGGGGGCCGACGGCGCCCGACCGGTCGACCACCGTCGTCACCGTCCCTTCAGCACTTCAGGGTTGACCACGTGGAGCGGCCGGGCTCCAGCCATCAGCCGGCACAGGTCCTCGGCGATGGTGGCCGTGTGGTTGGACTCGGTGTTGTAGGTGGCCCCGCCGATGTGGGGGGTGAGCACCACAGACGGGAACGTGGTCAGGGGATGGTCGACGGCCAGTGACTCACCCTCGAAGTGGTCGAGGCCGGCGGCCGAGACCTTCCCGGACTCCAGGGCGGCCACCAGGGCGTCGGTATCGTGCAGGGCAGCCCGGGCACTGTTGATGAACACCACACCGTCCCGCATGGCGGCGAACTGATCCGTCCCGATCATTCCGATGGTCTCCGGGGTGACCGGCGCGTGCAGCGAGACGACGTCGGACCGCTCGAGGAGCTCGTCCAGAGAGACCGTCGGCTCGTCGGCGTACGGATCGTAGGCGATGACCTCCATACCCAGTCCCCGCAGGCGCCACCGCGTGGCCCTGGCCACGGCGCCCAAGCCGACCAGACCGGCCACCCGGCCGGCCAGCTCCCAGGCCCGGAACCGCTGGTAAGGAATGGTGCCGTTCTTGTAGATCTCCCCGCGTCGGACGTCAGCATCGGCACCGACCACACCGCGGGTGGCGGCAAACAGCAGGGCGATGGCGATCTCGGCCACCGCATCGGCATTGCGACCCGGAGCCCGCAGCACGGGGATCCCGGCCTCGGTGGCCGCCGGCACGTCGACGTTGGTCGGATCGCCCCGGCAGCTGCACACGGCCAACAGCGGCTGCTCGAAGAGAGGACCGGCGCAGCGGTCGCTCTCCACCACCACGATGGAGGCACCCTCGGCCGCCACCCGCTCGGCCAGCTGCTCGGCGTTGTAGATCCGCAGCGTCGGCTGATCCAACCACGAGTCGAGGGTGAGGTCGGCCAGTTCGCCGAGGAGGGAGAGCCCCGGCCCGCGAACCGCTGCGGTCACCAGTGCCCTCGGTCGTTCAGTGGGCATGGTGTCGCTGGCTCCTTGTTCGGATGTCCGCTAGACGGGACTGGGTACGGCCCGGGGGGCCGGTTCGCGTACATAATGGCGTCTCATGACGAGATTGTCAGATCTATGAGCAAGCCCCACGGAGCCGACTGCACCATCGGGGTGGATGTGGGGACCACCTCGGTGAAAGCCGTGGCCGTGGACGCCGACGGCGCCGTGGTGGCCCGGACCCGGGTGGCCCACACCGTGGGCACCCCGTCGGCCGACCGGCTGGAACACGAGGTGGCCAAAGCCTGGCGTCGGGGTCCCCGGCGGGCGTTCGCCGACGTCAGTGCGGCCATGGACGGGCCGGCCGCCGGGGTGGTGGTCACCTCGATGGTGCCGTCGATGACGGCGGTGGACCGCCGGGGTACTGCGCTGCTCCCGGGCCTGCTCTACGGGGACTCCCGGGCCGCCGAGGCGACCGACGGGAGCTCGACAGGTCCGACCGGGGAGGCCGGTCAGGGCCGCCGCATGCTGTCCTGGGCCGTCGGGGAGCGTCCCGGGGCCAGGGGCTACTGGAACTGTCAGGCCATGGCCACCCACGCCCTGACCGGGGTCCCGGCCGTGGACCAGGCCACCGCCACCTCGTTCGGCGGCCTCTACGAGGGTGGGGCCTGGGATCAGAAGGCCCTGGCCGAGCTGGGGCTGGACGAGGCGCAGCTGCCGGTGGTCGGCGGCATGGGCCAGGGCCTCGGCACGGTGCCCGACTCGTCCACGGTGTTCGCCGGCGGGTCGATCGACGCCTTCTGCGAACAGATCGTGGCCGGGGCCAACCAGCCCGGTGACGTGCTGGTCATCTTCGGGGCCACGCTCATCGTATGGGTGGTGGCCGAGGAGTGGCGGGACGTGCCCGGGCTCACCACCCTCCCCAACATCATGGCCGGCCAGGTGATGATCGGCGGCCCGAGCAACGCCGGGGCCCTCTTCGCCGACTGGGCCCGCGCCCTCACCGGCGGACCGGTGCGGCGGAAGGCGTCCCCGTATCAGCCCGATGCCCCTGAGGTGCCTCGCCCGGGCAGCCCGAGCCAGGTTCCGGTCTGGTTGCCCTATCTGAGGGGCGAGCGGACCCCGTTCCACGACCCCTCGCTGCGATCCAGTCTGCACGGACTGGACATCACCCAGGGCCCCGATGCCGTCCTGCGGGCGGCCCACGAGGCCAGCGGGTTCGTCATTCGCCGCATCATCGAACTGGCCGGCTTCGGCACCCGCCGGATCGTGGCCACGGGGGGCGGATCCCGGTCGGTGCCTTGGATGCAGGCGGTGGCCGACGCCACCGGGCTGCCCGTGGACACCGTGGCCGTGTCCGAGGGCGCCGCGCTGGGGGCGGCCTTCCTGGCCCGCATGGCCGCCGGGCTGGAGAGCCAGTTCGATGCCGCCGACGCCTGGGCCAAGGTGGGGCGGCGGATCGAGCCCGACCCGGCCTGGGCCGCGGCCGCCGCACTTCGGTTCGAGCAGTTCGACTCGCTCAGCCCATCTGGCTGAGCCGGCGCCGCCCGGTCAGGGCCTTCCTGACGAGGTCCCCTCTGGGGCGCCACCAGCTGCATCGCCACCAGCTGCATCGCCACCAGCTGCATCGGCCATGGCCCGCATACCGGCCATGAACGCGTCGATGTCCTTGGTCTTCATCTCCACAATGGCTTTCATGTCGGGAACGTAGTGCTCGAACCGGTCACTGGTGATGCTCTCGACGATGCCCACCGCTGCCTCTTCGGGCGGGGCCAGCGGTCCCGCGTACGGGGCGGTGTCGTTGTCGGGCTGATCCCAGATCTCGGTGTCGAAGGCCCCCGGGAGGATGAGCCTGACCGAGACGCCGGTGTCGGCCAGGTCGATGGCCAACGACTCGCTCCATCCGGCCAGGGCGAACTTGGAGGCGCTGT
>JBBQWW010000024.1:0-39622 GCA_038210245.1 Acidimicrobiales bacterium | reverse complement strand
GGTCTCTGTAGACCGGTCCGGGGTCAGCGTGGAAGCGGGCAAGTGGGCCGACCGGTCCGGAGCCATCGTGGTCCGCCGGTGCGAGGTAGGGGGCTCCCGCGCTCCGGTCCGTGTCACCCTGCACCTGCCCGTCGTGTCGGTCACCCGCACCGACCTGCTCGAGCGGGTGGTCTCCCCGCTGACGGCGGTGGACGGGGCCGTGGAACTCGAGCTCCACCCTTTCGAGCTGGTCACCCTGGCCTTCGATCCCGGCTGATCACCCCGGATACTTTTCTGGGGGCCACGGCCTTGGTGTCAATCTGAGAACATCGGTTGGCGGATTCAATCGCACTGACCAGAAGGACGGCGAACCCCACGATCAGAGGTCAGCGTTTGGCTCTCACCATGCGCCGCTTCGCACTTCAGCCGTGAGCCACTCGGCAACTATCTCGGCGACCTCGGCGTCACGCCCTCGTAAGGAGTGATCGCCGTCCAAGAAGGCCAGCGTGACAGGCCCGGCGATAGCAGCAGTCTCGTGTTCGATTTCATCGGGGGCACCCAAGGCGTCTCGACGCCCACTGACGAAGAGACAAGGCACAGTGAGGAACGGGAAGTGTTCTGTCCGGAGACGTTCGGGCGACCGAGCGGGATGAAGGGGGTAGCTGATAAGGACTAAGGCGGCAACGTCCAGGCCGGCAGCTACCGCCATCGAACACATTCGGCCTCCAAAAGATCGCCCCCCTACCGCTACTGCGGAGGTGGGCACACCGAGTCGTTCGGCCAGGCCCGAGGTAGCTGTCATCACCAGCTCGATGCAGATTTCTGGTGAGTCCGGCCGGCGCTTGCCAGCTGTTCGCCCGGTGAATTCGATCCGCTCGACGTTCAGACCGCGCCCGGCCACTGCTTCGTCGACGGCCACCAGCGCCGGTTGGTCCCGACCACCTCCTGCCCCTGGCGTCAGCAGTAGGCCAGCAATGGCCCCAGCTCTCATCTGCACATCTTCGCTTCCGGGGTCCACCCGGTACCACTCTCCTCACGCCGACACTCCGGGAATGGTCGACCGATGGGACCGCGCTCCGGCCAGTTTCGGAGCCTCAATGGCAGGGAGGACCTCAGCTCACGCGGCCGTCGGGCTGCGCCCTGACCAGGTGGCTTCGTGGGTGGGCTGATCGTGGTGGGCCTGGACACGGAGGAAGACCCCTTCGCTCCGCCAACGCGTCCAGCCAAGAGGCCACCGGCTCGGATCAGCACCGGTTGGGAGTTCGGCATTGGGCGATTGGCAATCTCTATGACGAGAAATCAGGCGACGCAGACCGTATTGACTGACTCCGACCTTTGGGCTCCTCCCATTCCTCCTGGCGACCAAGAGCCGTGAGGTCAAGGAAGTAGTACGACCCGCCTGTCGACTCGAGGCCCCGAGCGTATTGGGAGTAGGTGAGGAAGACTTTTCTGTCAACTTGGATGAAGCAACTCAGGCCAGGCATGTCGTACGGCTGGTCGGAGGTCTTCATGCTCTCTTGACCCATCAACGCATAGTCCTCCAGACTCCGAAAGTTGTACTGGTCGAACCCTCGAGATGCATCGATTGTTACGCCGAAGTCATAGTTGAAGTCGGACCCATCAGATGAATACCAAGGAAGATCCCAACCCCGTTTCGCCTTCCAATCCTCCAGCCTGGCTAGTGGCGCCCTTGACACCATGGCGTAGGTGGTGTCCCGGACGTGGAGGTGTTCAAAGAAGCCGGAGGACAACTCGTCGGTTCCTGCCGTGCAGCTCGAACAGCCCTTCTCCCATTCGGGGTGAAACATGAAGTGGTAGATAATGAGCTGATCGCGACCCTCGAACATATCGATGAGTTGGATAGGTCCGCTGGAACTGGCGAAACGGTAGTCCTTCTCAATCTCGATCATGGGATGGTTCCGTCGATCAGCGCAGAGCTCGTCCCGTCGCCGGGTTAGGTCCTTCTCCTTGGCCAACAGTTCGCGTCGAGCTGTAAGCCATTCGTCCCTTGTGGCGATCCTGGGCAGGCCCATCGTGATCTCCTGTCTCCGTTGTGCATCCTCTACCTAATACGACGGCTTCACTCGCCAAGAGTCACCGGAGGCGTGGCGTATTCGTCCGGACGCGAGTCTCTGTCCGTCGGTTGTGTCCAAAATGGCTTGCCCCATCGCACTACATCACTGGGTAGCCAAGTGAGCCTGGAATCCCGCGCCATAGAGGGTGGGGCTTCCGGTGTAGTCGTTGATGAGGGATGGACCATTGCACGGCCAGCTCGGTCCAGCGTTGAAGGCCCAGGCCAGATACGAGACACCGTTGGCGTCGGCCCATGGCATGAAGGTGTTGATGAAATTCGGTGTGCAGTCCTTTTCGCCGAGCTCTCCAGTCACGAACGGCGCCTTGGCGAGCAGGCCCATGTGTACCCACTTGGCCCAGCTTGCCGGCCCTTTTGCCGCATTGAAGTTGTACACGTGCACCGAGATTGCCAGTTGGCCCGCCGGGTCAGTGGGCATCGTGGTCTTGAAGCCCGTTGGATTGGCGGCGAAGGCGGTTCCGGCCACCATGATCACGTTGGTGGCCCCGGTGCCGCGCACGTCCGAGATGAGCTGGTTGTACCCAGCCACCTGCACTCCAGCCTTCACGCAGCCGCCATCAACGAGGCACGAAAAGGGGAGATAGCGGGGCTCGTTGAAGAGATCGAACACCACGCCTTGATGGCCAACAAAGGTGGCCGCCACCGACGCCCAGAAGGTCGGGGAGTGGTCTTCGTCGGCCATCACCTCCCCGCCCACTGCCGTCTGAGTGCCAGGAGCACCCCAGTGCAGGTCGAGGATCACGGCAAGCCCGGCGGCGTTGAGGTCATTCACGTAGTTGGTTACGGCCGACCGGTAGGGGGCGCCACCGAGTTGTGGGTAGGGAAGGTTGATGCCCAGCCAACAGTCTTCATTGAGGGGGAGCCGGACGCTGTTGATGTTCCAACTCTCCATGACCTTTATCATCCCGGGCGTATCGGAGTTGGGAGGATCGAAGAATCCTTCTCCATCGACACAGGCTGATTCCGAACCGCTGTGGTCCACCCCGATCAGCCGGATGGGGTTACCGCTGCCATCTACCAGTTGGTTTCCCGTGACCCTGACCGTCGGGGCCCCGGAAAACCCAGTGGCGGCTGATGCCTGGGTCGGCTTGATCGGGCCGAGTCCGAGTTGAATGGCGGCGACGACGACCAGTGCCATCGCCGTTCGAATCGCTCGCGCCCAGTTCTGGCCTGCCGGCGGCTTGCGAGCAGTGCTCATTGTTGTTTGCCCCTCGTTCGTGTGAACTTCTCGGGGGTCCGAGCCCCCTTTCTCGACTGGCGGAAATCGACATCAGAGAAGAAGTGGGTTGAAGAGGCCATGGCTGAGCATCTCAATGTGGATGATCTCGTCACAGAAATCCGAACCTCATCTTGTGGCCTATCGGCATGGGCGGGCTTACGCTTGAGGGAATACGTAGCGGCCCACGTCAGGCTGATCCGCATATTCCACCCTCCCAGCCGGGATGGGTGGGACGAACTCCGGCCGAGCGCACCTCGGAGATAGGGATTCAATCAATTCAGCAGTCGACTTTCATTCTGGAACCGCCCACATCTTTGCGCCTCGATGCAACAGGTGACTGATACATCGGCAGCTGTTAGACCATGAACAAGCGGCGCGATCCCGTTGCTCCGCTTCACCGGATGGACCTCTGTCGGCGAGTTCCGCCCTCGGTCGGCAGAGGTCGCATCCCCTAAGTGTCCGGGTTGCCAGGCTCGACCTTGAGTTGCACTGCACGCTGGCCACCACCGCTACCCGAGGTGCGGCCCCTTGGTCTCGTCAGCCGATGGAGCTAGCGACACCTCCTCCCCAGGAGGACCACCACAAGGCCCATCACCCAATCGCGACCCACGAACAGCTACGCCAAGGCCGCCGTTCGAATCACCCAACCTGCTTCTCGGCAACAGTCGGCGAGATCGACGCTGCTGCCGTGATCCCGTCCTCGGATGTGGCATGCACCGACCCAAGATGCTCACGAATCTGAACGACCACCGTGTCGATCTCGTCCCAATCGACTGCGCAGTCCCACGCTCCGCACGTGCAGTCACAACGTATCTGACGGTCGCCCACGTCCATACGAATCTCATGATGATGGGTAGGACCCCTCGGCGTCGTCGACGGGGCGGGCTCCGAGGCCATCTCCTCTGGAGCCCGCTTTGGCAATCCGTTGACCAGACGGAACTGCTTAGCCAGTTCCGGATCGATGACGTCAAGTGCGTCCGCTGTCTCCTCCAAGATGAGGAACTGTTCACCCATGGCGCTCACAGTGCCTCCTCGGCGTGCGTCAATCTGACCGGACACCGAGCATACGAGCCCGATCGGTCATCGACAAGGGGTCGTTGGGCCAACTGATTACACCGGAACGAACAGGTCTCCGCGGATCGCGATGCGCTCGAGCACAAGGTCGGAGGTGAAGCGGAGCTCCGCCGGATCCCCCTTCTTGGCGCAGGCGTCGACCTCATCCCAGGAGATCGGCGTGGACACCGTCGGTTCGTCCCGACCCCGCAACGAGTACGCCGCCACCGTGGTCTTGGCCGGGTGGTTCTGGCTCCAGTCGATGAGGACCTTTCCGGCACGGAGGCTCTTGCGCATGTTCGAAACCACCAGGTCAGGACGGTCCCGCTCCAGCTGTACGGCGATCCCACGGGACCGATCACGGACCTTCTCCCATGTCGGGCGACCGGTGAGGGGAACGTAGAGCTGGAGGCCCTTGGAGCCGCTGGTCTTCGGCCAGCAGCCCGACCGCCCCTCATCGAGGATCCCCGCCACGGCCTCGGCCACCCGACAGCACTCGACGATGGAGGTTCCCTCCCCCGGATCGAGGTCGAACACCATGTGATCGGGCGGGGCCGGTAGTGTACGCCTCCGGCCCACGTGCCACAGAGGGACGTGGAACTCAAGGGCGGCCAGGTTGGCCGCCCACAGCAGGGTGGGGCGATCGCACACCACGGGGTAGTCGACCGGTCCGCCCTCCCCGGTGGAGGGCACCACCTGGTGGTGGACCCACTTGGGCGCGTGGTCAGGCAGGTGCTTCTCGAAGAAGAACTTGCGGTCCACTCCGTTGGGATAGCGCTTCATGGTCAAGGGCCGGTCCTGCACGTGGGGCAGCATCACCTCAGCCACCCGGGCGTAGTAGTCGATCACCTGTCCCTTGGTGAATCCGGTCGCGGGGTAGAGGACCTTGTCCAGATTGGAGACGGTGAGTTCCCGCCCGTCCACCGTCGTCCGCACCGACTGTTCAGGGCTCACGGCGGACCTCCTTGGCGGCCTTGTCCGGCCGGAGTCCCCGCCAGACCGGATGCCGGAGGTTCCCGTCCGGAGTCCACTCGCTGTAGCGCACCTCACCAACCAACCGGGGGGTCACCCATGTGGCGTCCCGTTCGATAGCGGCGGGAAGGCGTTGGTCGAAGGGGGAGGTGACCCGCACCATCCCCTGGAGCTCCGTCGCCAGCTCGGCCCGCGAGCGGTCGGAGAACCCCGTGCCGACCTTGCCGACGAACGTCAACGTTCGGTGCCCGTTCGAGGGAACTCCCAGTAGGAGGGCACCGAAATCGTGGCGGCGGCTCCCGTTCCCCTGGGTGAAGCCGCCGATCACCACCTCCTGCATGTGCTGGTTCTTCACCTTGATCCAGTCGCGGCTGCGTCGACCGGGCTGATAGGTGCTCGACCGCCGCTTGGCTACCACTCCCTCCATGCCCAATTCCACCGCGGCCCGGAAGACCCGGCTCCCCTCGTCACTGGTGAACGAGGGAGTGATCGCCCATCCCGGGGCTCCGATGTCAAGGTCCTCCAGAGCCGAACGGCGGTGGTCGTAGTCCAGATCGATCAACGACGCACCGTCCCGGTGCAGGAGGTCGAAGATCACCACGCTGACCGGATGGGATGCGGCGGCCTTCCGGACGCTGGCCGGTGAGCTCGCGTGCATACGGTGTTGGAGTTGGGCAAAGGACGGCTTCCCATCAGCACCCAGCACCACCAGCTCCGCATCCAAGAGGGCCTGGCGAGAGCCCATGGCCTCACCGAAGGCCCGCAACTCGGGAAACGAGCTGGTGATGTCCTTGTCGTTCCGGCTGACCGCCCGTGGCCGGCCTCCGTCGATCCAGATCAGGGCGCGCATGCCGTCCCATTTGAACTCGTAGGCCCAGTCGCCGTCGTCGGGCGGGAGCTGGCCCGCCGTAGCCAGCATCGGCTGCATCCGGGTCGGTAGGGGGGCGAAGCCATCCGGGGCTGGATCCATCCGGTGGATCATCCAGTGCTTCCCCTGGGTGGGGAACAGGACGTAGCGACCCTTGGCCCGTTGCCCGTGGAGGACGACCATGACCTCCCGGGGGCGCCATTTCTCACAGTCGTAGCGGCCGTGGTCCCAGATCGACACCGTTCCGGCCCCGTACTCACCCTTGGGTATGGTGCCGCTGAATTTCCCGTACTCCAGGGGATGGTCCTCGACCTGCACGGCCAAGTGGTTCACGTCGGGGGACACAGGAAGCCCCTTGGGCAGGGCCCACGAAGCCAGTACGCCATCGTGCTCGAGGCGGAAGTCCCAGTGCAGGCTGGAGGCGTGATGCTCCTGGATCACGAAGGTCGGTTTCCGGCCCGGTTTCGTCGTAGCGGCGACGGCATCGGGCATGGGCTCGGGCGTGCGGCCCGGTCGTCGCTTCCCTCGGTAGCTGTCCAGTGATCCCGGGGTCACCGGTCATGTCTACCCCCGTTCATGGCGGCCTACCCCACCACCCACGGCCGGCGGCAGTCCCAGGGTGGCTTAGTCCCGCCAGGACAGGCCGGCGGGTCTAGGAGGAGCCTCTAGGAGGAGCGCAGCTGTCGAATGTCGGGTACCGGCCTGCGCACCTGCTGGATAACCGGTCGGTCGAGGGCCCGGATCGCGATGGTCTGGCGATCGCACTCCTGACGGGCTGCGGCCCGTTCGATGAGATTTCCCAGGTAGATGGCGAGATTCAACAGACCGAGCCGGTCGGAGCGACCGACCAGGGGAATCGGTTCGGTGGAAGAATCCAGGTCGCTGGCCTCGAGCACGGCCTGCCTGATCGCCCACATCTGGGCGATGGCGTCGTCCACCTCGGTGCCACTCTTCTGCATGTGGGCAGATAACCCCAGTTCAAGGGCTAGGTCGGCCTGGATCATGCCGACGGGGACCAAGGCCGGCAGGCTGCGGAGAACGGCGGGGCCGAACTCGGTGGTCTCAGGCTTGGTCACGACGTCAGTGTGACAAAAGGGTGTAACAGGGGTGGTGGATGGCCCCTGACCTGGGTAATGATATCGGCATGCCTAGAACCATCTGGAAGGGCGCCCTCAACTTCGGGCTCGTGAATGTCCCGGTCGGGCTCTATTCGGCCACGCAGGACAAGACGGTCCACTTCAACCAGTTGGAGGAAGGGACGTCGGACCGGATCCGCTACAAGAAGGTCAACGAGCGGACGGGTGAGGAGGTTCCAGCCGGAAAGATCGTCAAGGGGTACGACCTGGGCGGCGGGGAGTACGTCATCCTGACCGACCAGGAGCTCGACGCCGCAGAGCCCGAGAAGTCCAAGCTCATCGAGATCACCGACTTCGTCGATCTCGACCAGATCGATCCGGTCTACTACCGCTCCACCTATTACCTCGCCCCGGAGGGAGAGGCGGCCAACAAGGCCTACGCCCTCCTGCGCCAGGTCATGCGGGAGGCCAACAAGGTGGCCATCGGAACCGTGGTGATGAGGAACAAGGAGTACCCCGTGGCCATCCGGCCCGACGACGACGTCCTGAAGCTCGAGACCATGTACTTCGCCGACGAGATCCGGTCGCCGACCAAGGACCTCCCCTATCTGCCCGGTACCGGCGAGGTGACCGACCGCGAGGTACAGATGGCTGGCCTCCTGCTCGAGTCCATGGAGAGCGACTGGGACCCGGAGAAGTACCAGGACACCCACCGCCGGCAGCTCGAAGCCATCATCGAGGACAAGCGTCAGGGCAACGAGATCGTCACCGGGACGGGACCCGAACCGGCGTCGACCAAGGTCGTCGACCTGATGGACGTCCTCAGCGCCAGCATCGATTCGGTCAAGGCGGGCCGACCGCCCACCAAGAAGCCGGTCGCCCGGACGACGACCAAGAAGGCCGCGGCCAAGAGCCCGACTCCCATCAAGAAGCCCACCAAGGCGGCCAAACCCAAGGCTCCCGCTCGTCGGAAGGCTTCGTAGCCGGAGCAGGCTGTCGGCGGTCAGGGGCCCGGTCGTCGCCGGGCAGAGTTCTGACGCTGCCCGGACCACCCACGTTCCTCCCGTGCCACGAGTGGCCCGGACTGCAAGACTCGGGCCATGGACGTGCATCTGGTCGACGGGACCTACGAGCTGTTTCGCCAGTACTTCGGCCAGCCACCGCGTCAGGCTGACGATGGCCAGGAGATCGGTGCCGTCCGCGGCGTCCTGCTGTCCCTGTTGGCCATGATGGCGGACGGTGCCACCCATGTGGGCGTGGCCACCGACCACGTGGTCGAGTCGTTCCGCAACGACCTCTGGCCCGGCTACAAGACCGGGGAGGGCATCGAGCCCGAGTTGCGGTCGCAGTTCGGGCTGCTCGAGACGGCGCTGGAGGCCATGGGCGTGGTGGTGTGGCCCATGGTCGAGCTGGAGGCCGACGACGCCCTGGCCTCGGCGGCCTCGGTGGTGGCCGGGGATCCCGCCGTCGGTCGGGTGATCATCTGCACGCCGGACAAGGACCTGGCCCAGTGCGTGGTCGGCAGCCGGGTGGTCCAGCTGGACCGGCGCAAGGACGTGGTGACCGACGAGGACGGGGTGTGGGCCAAGTTCGGAGTCGCGCCCCGGTCCATTCCCGACTGGTTGGCCCTGGTGGGCGACTCCGCCGACGGCTTCCCCGGACTGGCCGGATGGGGGAAGCGGTCCGCCTCGGTGGTCCTGGCCCACTACGGGACCTTCGACGCCGTGCCCGACGCCGTGGCCGGCTGGGATCCCACCGTGCGAGAGCGCCTGCGGGGGGCGGCCACCTTGGCTGCACGGCTGGCCGAGGAGCGCGAACTGGCCGTGCTGTTCCGAAACCTGGCCACCCTTCGCCTGGATCCGGACGTGCTCGACCGGGTGGCCACGCTCCGCTGGGGTGGGCCGACCGACGGCTTCGAGGAGGTCTGCCGGCTGCTGCGGGACCCGGGACTGGCCGAGCGGGCCCACAGCGTGGCGGGCCGCTGACCGCCTCTCCGGGTCACCCGGGGGTGCCGAAGACCTCCTCGAGCTCGGTCGGCACCGGCGTGTCCAGCTGCGAGTAGGTGCATGACTCGGAACTGCGGTCCGGACGCCAGCGGACGAAGGACGTGGCGTGCCGGAAGCGGTCCACCTGCAGATGGTCGTAGGCCACCTCCACCACCAACTCGGTGCGCAGGGGCTCCCAGGTGAGGTCCTTGCCGGCGCTCCAGCGACTCTGGCCACCGGGGACCCTCCCCGCCGGCATACCCTCGGCCAGCCACGGATGGCCACTGGTGGCGTCTCGGCGGTACGGCTCCAGCGTGTCGACGAACTCGGCCCTCCGGGCGACGCTGAAGCCGGACGCCACCCCCACATGGTGGAGTACACCGGCTCCGTCGAACAGGCCGAGGAGGAGGGAGCCGACCACGTCCCCGGTCTTGTGCCACCGGAAGCCACCGACCACACAGTCCGCCGTCCGCTCGTGCTTCACCTTCATCATGGTCCGCTTGTCCGGCTGGTACGGGAGCTCCCCGTCCTTCACGACCACGCCGTCCAAACCGGCTCCCTCGAACCGCGAGAACCAGTCCCGGGCCACGCCGGGCTGCGTGGTGACCGGGGTGAGGTGGATGGGGGGCGAGGCCGGAGCCAGGGCCTGCTCCAGGGTCCGTCGCCGGACGGCGTACGGCTCGGCCTGCAGATCGTCATCCCCCAGGGCCAGGAGATCGAAGGCCACGAACGAGGCCGGCGTGGTGCGGGCCAGCAGCTCGACCCGTGAGTCGGCCGGATGGATCCGCTGGGACAGCGCATCGAAGTCGAGGCCGGAAGGTCCGACGATCACGATCTCACCGTCAAGGACGCAGCGGTCGGGCAGGTTGGCCCGCAGCGAGTCCACCAGCTCGGGGAAGTACCGGGTCAGCGGCTTCTCGTTGCGGCTGCCCAACACCACGTCGTCGCCGTCACGGAAGACGATGCACCGGAAGCCGTCCCACTTGGGCTCGTAGTACAGGCCCTCGCGTTCGGGCAGCTCACGGGTCAGTTTGGCCAGCATCGGTGCCACCGGGGGCACGACGGGGAGAACCACGGGGAGAGCGTACCCCCGGCGGCGTTGGGTCGCCCTACCCCCCGTGCCCGGCCGTCCAGGCCAGGAAGTCGTCCAGGGGCAGGGCGTTCATCACCCGGTCCACCGGCACGCCCACCCGTGCCGCCTGCTCGCAGCCGTTGCGCTGCCACTCCAGCTGGCCCGGGGCGTGGGCATCGGTGTCCACCACCACGTTGCAGCCCAGGGACAGCGCCAGCTCGAGGAGGGGCTCGGGGGGGTCGAGGCGGTCCGGTCGGGAGTTGATCTCCACCGCCGTCCCGTTGGCTGCACAGGCTCCGAACACCGCCTCGGCGTCGAAGGTCGACGGCGGGCGGCCCTTGCCCACCACGATCCGTCCGGTGCAGTGGCCCAGGATGTCGGTGTGGGGACTCTCCACGGCCCGGAGCATCCGCCTGGTCATCTCGGGCTCCTCCATCCGGAGCTTGGAGTGGACACTGGCCACCACCACGTCGAGCTCGGCCAACAGCGACTCGGCCTGGTCGAGTCCCCCGTCGACCAGGATATCGACCTCGATGCCGGTCAGGATCCGGAACGGGGCCAACTGGTCGTTGAGCTCGGCCACGACCTCGAGCTGTCGGCGCAGACGCTCGGCATCGAGTCCGTGAGCCACCGTCAGCCGGGGACTGTGGTCGGTGAGGGCCCAGTACTGGTGGCCGTAGGCCTTGGCCGCCTCGGCCATCTCGCCGATGGGTGACCCTCCATCGGACCAGTCGGAGTGGCTGTGACAGTCCCCCCGGAGCCGGTCAAGCAGTTGGGAGGCGGCGCTGTCCAGGGCAGGAGGGCCGGTGGACTCCAGCCGCTGCAGGTACTCGGGGACGGCACCGTTGGTCGCTTCACGGATCACCTGGGCACTGGTCTTCCCGACATCGGGGATGGCCTGCAGCCGGGCGGGAGCCATGGCGGCCAGGTCGGCGACGGACAGGTCGGCGATGGCGGCGGCGGCCTTGCGAAAGGCCCGGACCTTGTACGACTCGGCCCCGTCGCGCTCGAGGAGGTAGGCGATGCGGCGGAGGGCCCCGGTCGGATCCACCGCTCAGGCCTTCTTGGCCCGGCTCGGGGCCACCCGGGGGGGCTCGTCGGGCTGCTTGGGGTACTCCGGCGGCCAGGGTGCATCGTGGAGTCCGTCGGCCCGGTGGCTTGCCGCCAGGTCCAACAAGGGCTGGAGCGACTGGGGCTCGGAGGCGATGGCCGACCAGGGGTCCCCCCGGTCGTCGAGCAGGTCGGGAACGGTCCGGATGGTCAGCGCCTCGGGGTCGACCGTGTCCACCTCGTCCCACGACAGCGGGGTCGAGACCTGGCCGCCCACCCGTGGTCGGGCGAACCAGGCGCCGAAGACCGTCTTGTGCGGGGCGTTCTGGTTGAAGTCGACGAAGATCCGCTGACCCCGCTCCTCCTTCCACCAATTGGCGGTCATGAGGTCGGGATGGCGTCGCTCGAGCTCCCGGGCCAGGGCCACGGCGCCGGCCCGGACCTCGAAGCTGTCCCAGCGCGGCTCGAGCCGGGCATAGACGTGGAGGCCCCGATTGCCGGTGGTCTTGGGATAGGCGGTGATGCCCAGCTCCGCCAACAGGGTGCGCACAAGGGCCGCCGCCTGCCGGATCTCGACGAAGGAGGTGCCGGGCTCGGGGTCGAGGTCGATGCGCAGCTCGTCAGCGTGGCCCGGGTCGTCCGCCCGGTAGGGCCACAGGTGGAGCCCGAGGCACCCCAGGTTGACCGCCCACAGGATGTGGGCGACGTCGGCCACCACCAGTGCGTTCGACGTGGTCCCGTTGGGGGTGGTGACCACGGTGGTCTGCAGCCACTCCGGGGCCCCGGCCGGCACCCGCTTCTGGAAGAAGGACTTGCCACCGGCCCCCTCGGGGAACCGCTGGAGCATGGCCGGACGTCCGAAGGCGGTCACCCCCAGCCCCTCGGCCACGGCCACGTAGTAGGAGGCCAGCTCGAACTTGGTGGCGCCCAGCTCGGGGAAGTAGATCTTGTCCGGACTGGAGATCTCGACTGTCCGGCCCGACACCTCGAGGGGGCGGACCTCTTTGGCGGCCACGACCCCACGCTATCGGGCCGGACCACGACAATCCCATGGAGACGGCACCGGCTCCCGACGCCGGCTCCGGGCCCGCTCCGTGATCTCGGTATCCTCGGGGCATGGGCCCCACCGGCAACGCTGACGGCGGCGACCGTCGATTCCTGTGACCGGAGCGGCCCGGTTCACCTGGTGGACGGGCTGGGATGTGCGCGGCGGCGCTTCCGCCGACTCCTCGGCCATCGAGGAGTTCACCCGGTCGGCGCCGACGGATCCGGGCGACGGGGCCCACTACGAGCTGCTGGCCGTAGCGGGCCGGGGGTTCCGACCCCCGAAACTCCTGAGCGCACTCCACGGAGAGGGAAGCGCCGGAACCACGGAGGCGGGAGAGGCGCAACCGGTCGGCCTGCGACTGACCTGGTCACTGCGCTACCGACCGGTGGCCGAGACAGCGCCGGCCGAGGTGGCGCCGTTCGCCATCTATCTGCTGGGAGTCGATCCTCCCGCTGACGCCACCGATGGGGACCTCGTGGTCTTCAACGACTTCTACACCAACGTCCACCTCCCCGAGGTGGCCGAGCGTCGTCGTGCTCTCCGAGCCGTCCGCTACGAGCTGGTGGACGCGGTCCGACCGCCGTACCAGGGGGCACCCCGGTTTCTGGCCGTCTACGAGGTCGACGAGGAGTCGGCCGCCAACCGCCGGCACTCGGGCCCCAAGTACGCCAGCGGCCCCGACGTCTGGCAACGGCACGCGACACCGTGGCGCCTCTGGTACCGGAGACTCGACCCCGACTGAGATCGGTGCGGGGACCAGCCGCACCGGGAGCCCACCTGGTCCGGCACCACCGAGAGTCCTGGCCGTCCCGCCGGTGGATGTCCTCAGGCCGGTGGGGTGTCGGCATGGCCGAGTCGGTCCGTCAACCGATCGACGAAGGCGACCTGGGCCTTGACCAGCTTGACTCTGGCCGTCGTCACCGACATCCATTCGGCCCGGTCCACCTCCGGAAACGACTGATGCCGGCCTGACCTCGGGGGCCACTCCATCTCGAAGTGGTTACTGACCACCTGGCCCACCTCGAACGCAGGCGCCTCGACCGCCCACACCCTGACCACCTTCCCACTGCCCTGCCTGACCTGGCCGAGGTCGATCCGGGGCCCGGGAGGAGCCGGTCTCCCGAGTTCCTCGGCGAACTCACGCTCGGCGGCAGCGGCCGCCTCTTCGTCCTCCCCGTACTCCCCCTTGGCCACGGACCAGACCCCGTCGTCCTTGGCGGCCCAGAACGGCCCACCCGGATGGACTACGAAGAGGAAGAGCGCTCCATCGGCGGCGATCCGAAAGGGAAGAAGTCCGGCGCTGCGCTTGGGCATCGATGGTCCTTTGCCACTTCGAACCGGTGGGATCGGTCCGTCGCCGACCGGCAGGACCGCTGGTGCTGCCCTGAGTTACTCGTCGTCCGCTTCCAACACCGCAATGTCTTCTTCGACGGCGTGGAGGTTGCCGTCCTCTCCGACGACCGACAACGTCTCGTCGATGACGACATCACCAGCGGGCGAGATGACGGCCACCGTCTCGTCGGTGGCCACGATCTTGCCGTCGTTGTCCACCGCCACCACCAGGTCATCGACCACCGCATTGCCAGCGTCATCGATGCCCTCGGTCTCGACCTCCACCACCTGCAGGGGACCGGCGGCGGCGGTCGGGCCGTTGGACCCACCCGGTGCACCACCTGCGGCCGCCTTGGCCCGACGCTGCAGGGCCACCGTGGCCACCGCACCTGCTCCGAGCACCACCACGATCAAACGCTTGTGCTTCATGACAAGGTCACCTCCTTCCTCCATTCTGACCGGCCGCGGCCGTCCCCACCAATGGCCCCGTCATCGGGCCAGTGGGCGGCGCTACCGATCACGTGGCCTCAGCGGCCCGGCGCTGGTCATAGAGCCGGATGGCCCAAAGGTAGGACGCCACGGTGATGCCGACACTCCAGGCCACCGCGGCCATGGCGTGGCTCCCGACGCCAGTGTTGGCGAGCAGTCCGCGAACCGTGTCGACGACAGGCGAGAACGGTTGGTACTCGGCGAACTGACGGAGGCCGCCGGGCATCGATCGGGTCCGAACGAACGCGCTGCTGAGGAACACCAGCAGGAACAGGACCATCGGGGTGTTGCTGGCGGTCTCGACGCTCTTGGCGGCCAAGCCGAGGGCCACGGCCAGGCAGATCAGGGCGAGGGCGAACAGGACCAACGTGCCGACGGCGGCCAGGCAGGCCAGAGGCCCGGCGGCGGTGCGGAAGCCGAGACCGAACGCCACGCCGATCAGGGCGGCCGTGGCGGCCATGGTCTGGATCAGACTGCCGACCACGTGGCCGGTGAGGACCGCGGATCGGGAGATGGCCATGGTCCGGAACCGGTCGATGATGCCGCCGGTCATGTCCGTAGCCACCATGATCGAGGTGCCCTGTACGGCTGAAGCCGCCGTGACCAGCAGGAGACCAGGAACGACATAGTCGAGGTAGTCGCCTCGGCCCCCACGGGCGCCGAGGCCGGCACCGAGCTGGCCCCCGAAGACGTAGACGAACAGCAGTAGGAACACGACCGGCATCCCGACCAACATCAGCGTGAGCGACGGGTACCGCCGCTGGTGCTTGAGGTGACGGCGCAGCATGACCCGCGATTCGCTGAACGTGTAGGCGAGCGTGGTCATCGTGTCGCTGCTCCTCGTGGTGCCCGGTCCTCCTGGAGGCGGCCGGCGACATGATTGCCCGTCACGGCGAGGAACACGTCATCGAGGTCGGGGGAGTGGATCGAGACAGAGTCCACGGCGACGTGGGCCCCGTGCAGCTGTTGGAGCAGCTGGCGGAGAGAGTCCACACTGCCATCGGCAGGAACCTGGAGGACCAGCTGGTCCGGATCGGTCGAAGCGGCCGGAAGGAGCCTGGCCGCCGAATGCAGCCGGTCGGGACGGGTGAAGTGCAGTCGGACGTGCCCTCCGGGCATCCGGCCCTTCAGCTCCGCCGGGGTGCCGTCGGCGACGATCCGACCCCCGTCGAGGACGGCGATGTGGTCAGCCAGCTGGTCGGCCTCCTCGAGGTTCTGAGTGGTGAGCAGGATGGTGACGCCGGCTGAGGCGAGCTGGCGGACGATCTCCCACATGGTCAGGCGGCTACGGGGGTCCAAGCCGGTGGTGGGTTCGTCGAGGAAGATCACCCGGGGCTCACCGACGAGGGTCATGGCCAGATCGAGTCGCCGTCGCATCCCGCCCGAGTAGGTCGACAGTGGCTGGTCGGCGGCCTCGGTGAGGTCGAACTGCTCCAGCAGCCCGGCCACCCGCCGAGCCCCAGTCCGGCGGTCGAGATGTCGTAGATCAGACATCAGCTGGAGGTTCTCGGTCCCGGTGAGCAGGTTGTCAACCGCCGAGAACTGGCCGGTGACCCCGATGAGGGCCCGTACCCCGTCGGGGTCGGTGGCTACGTCGTGACCGCCGACGCGGATGAAGCCGGCGTCGGCCCGGATCAGGGTGGAGAAAATGCGGACGATCGTGGTCTTGCCGGCCCCGTTCGGTCCCAGCAGGGCCAGGATCGACCCGGCCTCCGCGGTCAGGTCGACCTCGTCGAGCACCAGATGACTTCCGAATGACTTGCGCACCCGGGACGCCACGATGGCTGCCGGTGGTGGGCTGCTCATGACCTCGTTCCCATGTCGGCGTCAGACGCCACCCGATGCACGTTGATGTCCCCTGCCGCCGTGTGGGCACGGATCACGGTCCTCTGCTCGTCCCCCGCGGGACGGCCAGCGTCATCGAGCTCGTTGTTGACCCGCCCGAAGCCGGTGGAGAGGTCCAACCAGGCGGCAACCCCATCGAGCACTCCGATATCGATCTGGCCACAGGCCGTCCTGGCCTCGCTGGCGCCCTCGGATACCACCCCCAGTCGCACGTCCCCGAGCGCGGTCTTGGCCGTGACCGCTGAGCGAGCGCAGTCCACTTGGATCGCTCCGTTCGCATTCTGCAGCTGCGCCGGGCCTCCCACCTCACCGATGCGGGTGTCCCCGTTCGAGTTCCTCACTGTGGCCGACCCTCCGATGGCGCCGATGTCGATCCGACCCGATCCGGTCTTCACCTCTGCGTCACCCGCGGTCCGTCCGACCACTACCTCACCGAATCCCGTCCTGATCCTCACCGGACCGGCCTCGTCGACGCGTACGTCACCCATGCCGGACTTCAAGTCGAGTTCCCCTAAGCGGCCGGTACCACGCACGGATGCCATCCCCACGTCCGCCTGCACACGTGATCCTTCGGGCAGCCGGATCAAGACGTCGATCGAGTCTCGCCCACCCCACGGAGTCCACTGGCGCCAGTGCTTCGGTCCCCTCACGTGGAGGGAGCCCGAGGCGTACTCGACCAAGGCCTGCGCCGCCGCGTTCACGTCCCCCGGCTTTGTCGGGTCGGTCGGCACTACCTCGACAACGGTCTCGGTGGTTTCGTTGGCCACGAGTCGGAGGTCACCGATTCCGAACTCCAATGAGACGGAGATCGGTTCGGGTGTCGGGAAGGTGGTCATGGGGTGGGCTCCTGACTACCGGCTCCAGCCGGTGTATCGCTGAGATCCGGTCGGCGGTCGTCCGTTGGGGCGACGGCCTGCGCTGTTTCGTTCGAGGGCCCTGCTCAGGGTGCGGACCAGCCAGGTGTTGATCGAGAGGCCCTCACTGGCTGCGGCCTCGTCCACCCGGACCTTCAGGTGCTCGGGGAGGCGCAGATTGATGCGGGCCGTGGCCCCCACATCCCCCTCGGGCGATGCGATCCCGGAAACGGGGACCTCTGCCCCTTCCGATGGGAGCTCAGGCTCGGGGAGGGTTACCACGAACTCGGGCTCGCGGCCCTTCAGGCGCAGCTCCACCGATCCGGGCGCCAACTCGCAGGTGATCTCCTCGGCGGCGGCCACGAGGACGTCCTGCAGGGCGAGGCGTAGGGCCGACTCCAGAGGGGCGAACAAGCGCTCGGCCTGTGCCTTGGCCTCTTCCCCTCCGGCCTCCGCCGCCACGGTGAACTGCCGGCGAATGCTCTCGACGTGCTCGGTCAACTCCATGGTGTCAATATGGCACCACTATGATGTCATGTCAATGCCACCATGGCGCAGGCCCCCCCTCCTCCGATGGCGACGCACCGGGATGGGCTCGGGGCTTCCCCGCATGGGACGAGCACGAGACCTGCATCGGCCTGATCGTCCTCAGCCCGGCTCGACGGAGGGACGGCTAGGCCCCCGATCGGTGCAGGGGACGAAGTCGAGGCGGGCCGTCCGGCATCGTGCCGAACCGGTCCCGCCGGTCGTCGACTAGGAATACAGACGCAAGCCCATCAGCATCACCCGGGGAGGCAGCAGTGCCGAGGACTGAACCCGTTGGCCACTGGGAATCGGATTTCGACGTCCTCGATGAGGCCTACGTCGTGGACCCGTTCCCCTACTGGGACGAGTTGCGTGAGTCGTGCCCGATCGCCCATACCAACCGCAGAGGGAGTGCCTGGCTCCCGACCAGCTATGCGGACGTCACTTCCCTGGCCAAGGACATCGACCATTTCAGCTCGGCCAACACCAGCGTCATCGATTCCGTCGATCAGCCGGAGACCCCGATCCTCACCTACGGGCTCCCCCCGATCACCGCAGATCCACCGCTCCACACCTGGACGCGTCGGCTGCTGCTGCCCTGGTTCTCCCACTCCCGGGTGGAGTCCTACGAACCTATGACCAGGTCGCTGTGCCGATCGTTGGTCGACGCCCATCTCGACGCGGGTCGCGCCGATGCTGCCACCGGCTACGCCCAACAGATCCCGGTCCGGGTCATCGGTGCAATCCTCGGGATCCCCGAAGATCTTGCCGACACCTTCACCGGATGGGTCCGCGATGCCCTGGAGTTTGCCGATGATGCCGAGCGGGTGCAGCGCGGCATGTTTGGGATCGGCTACTACCTTTGGGATCGCATCAATGAGCGACGCCACACCGAGGCCAATGACCTGTTGACCTACCTGCTCCACACCAAGGTGGACGGGACGCCGGTGGATGACATGGTCGTCCTGGGCATGGCGATACTGACGACGATTGCCGGGATTGACACCACCTGGAGTGCCATCGGATCGTCGCTCTGGCACCTGGCGACGAACGATCGGGATCGCGAACGACTCGTGGCCGAGCCTGCCCTCATGGAAACGGCTGTCGAGGAGCTCCTCCGTGCGTACTCCCCGGTGACCATGGCGCGGATCGTCACCCAGGATGTCGAGTTCAACGGCTGTCCCATGCGGACGGGCGACAAGGTCCTGCTGAACTTCCCGGCGGCGAACCGGGATCCGGCCGTGTTCGAGCGCGCCGGCGAGGTGGTCCTCGATCGCCAGGAGAACCGGCATGTCGCCTTCGGCTCAGGGATCCACCGGTGTGCAGGATCCAACCTGGCCAGGATGGAGCTGCGGGTCGCCCTGGAGGAATGGCTGAACCGTATTCCTGTCTTCCATCTGGCCGATGGCGCCGAGGTCTTGTGGGCAGGTGGCCAGGTCAGAGGGCCACGTCAGCTGGACGTGGTGTTCACCTGAGGACTCCGCCCAGCCCCCGTCCGATCGTTCGGCCCTCACCATCCTCATCGTGGTCAACAGGCCAGGGCCTGCGTCTTTGGGTACAGGACTGACGGTCCGGCCGACGGTCCGGACCACAGCCGTTCTTGCGTCGAGGCTCGCCCGGATGGCAAGGGCCGGGAGGTAGCGGCCGGCGGCAGGGTCTTCGGCTTCGGCGACACCCCGTTCTACGGATCGATGGCCGGCACGCCGATGAACGAGCCCGTCATGGGCGTGGCGTCACTCCCGGACCATCGGGCGGATCCCGGTCAACGGTCGGCGACAGACGCCTGATCCCGTCTGTTGCGGCATGCATTGCGCCGCACCCTCATGTCACTCGAGCGGTCGTAGGCCGATCAAGCGGATACGGCGAGCAAGGCCGGGTCACCCCGAGCTGCACCGGCTGAGTCCAATGGCGGTGGTTCACCGCCACCCGGAAGCACCCAGGCCTGGCTAGTCGGCTCCCTCTTCATCCAGTTGCTCCATGGATGGTTTGGCGCTGGCCGACAGATGCGGCGTGGCGTCGAACAACGCCTCGCACGCCTCCACGATTGCCGGATCGCCGTCTCGGTCGTGGGCATCGAGGTACTCCCGTGCCTCCCCGACTGTCGAGGGCGTCCAGTCCTTTTCCCACCTAGCCATGAATCACACCGTACCCGGTTGGCGCCGATCGACTCGGGGCTCGAGCCACAGGACCAGTCGAGAATGTGCTCGACTGGTCGATCCTGGGCTGTGCTGGTCGGCAGGACGCTGCCGTCCGGAACGTCGGACCCGACTCCCTGAGGCTGGGCGGATAGGCCCTTCCCTGCCCCCCGGGGGGCCTCGCACTCCCCCCGCAGTCCTACCGTCCCACAGACCCGGTCCCGGGCCCGATGGAACCCCACGGAGCGGTTCACGGGCTGCCCGGGTCCCCCTCCCTTCCTCCGGGCACCTCGTCGTGGGTTCGGAGGTGTCTGGCAATGATCGCCCCAGCCGCTGAGGCCGTTGGAGCGTGACCGGTCACGCTGGCTACGAACGGCTCCATTCCCAACCGGTAGAGAAGGGCGTCCGACAACGCTGTGACCGACGCCGTTCTCGGGACCCGACGGATGAGGGCGATCTCCCCGAATCCGTCACCCCGGGAGAGAGTGCCCAGCTGGTGGCCGTCCCGTGAGACCTCCAGCGACCCGTCGGCCACGGCGTAGTAGTGGTCTCCGGAATCCCCCTCAGCGACCACCAACGTCCCCTTGGTTACCGACAACGGCTCCAGTTGACGGGCGATGCTCTCGATGGATGGAGCCGGCAACGAGCTGAACAGGGGGATGGATCGCAGCAGCTGGATCTCGACCTGGGGAACAGTGGCCGTCGAGTCGATGCTCAGGATGCGGTGCCACAGCAGAGCGACGAGGACGGCCGCCAGCACAGCCGGAGCGCACAGCGCCGCCGGTATGCCACCGATGGCCAAGGCCGCACGGACCAGGACGGCCCCGAGAGCGAGACCGAGATCCATCAGGGCCTCGTAGATGGAGAACGTGCCGGCGATGGCCTCCGGTGGTGCCGACCGCTGCAGGAGCGTGCGCGCCGTGACATCGAACACGGCTCCGGCCAATCCCACCGTGGCCAGGAGGAGAAGGGCTGGCGCCACCCGAGGCACGACTTCAATCACGGCGAGTGCCGAGACCGCCACCGCCAAGGACACGGTGAGCGTGGCGGAGAGGTGCCGACGGCCGACCAGGAACACGGTCACGAATCCCGCCGCCAGCGCACCGGCTCCCAGGGCTGCATTGAGGAAGCCAGGGCCCCCAGGCCCCATGTGGAGCAGTTCCACGGCCAGGACCACACAGAGCAGGTCGAGTGAGCCGATGAGGACGAAGTAGAAGGTGTGGAGGACGAACAGGACCCGCAGCTGAGGAGTCCGGATTGCTGTCCCGACGTTAGAGCTCGCCGCCGCCAGCACGGCGACCGGACCGCTCCGCTCCCGTCCTGATTCGTTGGCGAGGCCGCCGGCCGGTGTCGGCCCGGCTACACCCAGCAGCAGCACGAGGGCCCCGGTGGCCAATACCGCCATGGCGGCTATGGCCAACCCCGTGCCGCGCCAGGCCAGCAGGAGGCCGACGATGGCTGGACCCATGAGACTGGCAGCACCGTCGGTCCAGCCGGTGATCACGTTCGCTGCCGTCAGCTCGTCCGCTTGCCGGACGACAGCAGGCAGAAGAGCGGCTTGGGGTGGCCGGGTCACGGTGAAGCTGAGCGCAGTGAGCGGGGCCAGCCCGAAGACGATGGCGCCGGGAGCGCCGCTGGCGATGGCCACAGCAACGGCAGTGATGGACAGCGACTGAAGGCCGTATCCGATGCGCAGGACCCTGGTCACTCGGTGGCGGCCGGCCAGTGCCCCGAGGAACGGGGAGAGCACCATGCACGGCACCAGCTGGACGAGGACCATCACCATCCCGGCCGTCGATCCACCCTGTCTGTAGGCGAAGACCAACAGCGCGATCAACACCCCGAACTCCGCGGTGGCGAAGAGGGCATACGCCCGTCCAGACGGGGCGTTCACTGCGCACCGGGACTCGGACATCCATGGCGTGTGGACGGACCGAGTCCACTGGCCCGTCGACGGCGGTCAGCGGAGAGGAGTTCATAAGGGAGAGGACTCTCCCGGCTACGTGGACCGAGGGAGCCAGCGGGATCGCAGCGGGAGCCGTCAGCGGCTGTCGATGGCGACCTTGATGGCCCCCGACGTCTCCTGGTCGGCCAGCACGGTGAAGGCGTCGCGCCACTCGGCCAGGCGGAACGTATGGGTGAGCATGGGTGTCAGGTCGATCCGGCCGGATCCCACCATGTCCAGGAAGTGGGCGATGCCGTGCTGCCGTACGCCTTCGACCTCCTCGATCCCAAAGGCGTTGGAGCCCGTGTAGATGATCTCCTTCGAGTACACCGGCGTGTCGTCCCATGTGGCGGCGCCGTGCATACCCAGCTTCACGAGGGATCCTCGGGCGCGCAGCACCCGGCAGCCGACCTCCAACGTCTCGGCTGCCCCGATGGTGTCGTAGACCACGTCGACGCCGCCCGGGAAGGCCATGGGAAGCCCGTCAGCCGGTTGCAACACCCCGCTCGACCATTCCGCCACCCGCTCAATGAGCTCGAGACGCGGCTCGTGGGGCACGGTCGATGCACCGAAAGCCTCGGCCAGCCGACGTTGCGCATCGAACCGGGCCACCGCCATCACCTCGACCGTTGGGTGCAGCGCCCGCAGAATGGCGATGGCGCACTGGCCGAGGGCGCCGGCACCGTAGACGAGTACCTTGCTTCCCGGTTGCGGCGGATGGTGGGTAACAGCATGGAGTGACACCGCGAACGGGTCAGCGAGGACCGCCTGCTCGTCGCTCAGATCATCCGGCACCTTGAAGAGCATCGAGTCGTGGGCCGGCATGAGGTCGGCAAACCCTCCGCTGACGCCGGCGCACATCCCGATGTGGATCCCGGGAGCGAGGGGGCCCTTTCCGAATGAGTGGCACTGGCTCAGGTCACCCGCCTCGCACGCCGGGCAGACCGGTGACACCCCTCGGGTCACACACGTGAGCCATGGGTTGAGGGCGACACGGTCCCCCGGCTCGAGCCCCGCCGCCTCGGGGCCGACGGCAACCACCTCGGCAATGACCTCGTGGCCCATCACGTGGGGGAACGAGACGAAGCCCTTCATAGGGTTCTGCTGGGGGCCCGAGGCGTGGGCCGGGTCGATCAGGCTGGCGTAGTCGAGGAACACCGCTTTCGATTCCGACCCGCAGATCCCCACCAGTCTCGGTCTGGTCACCACCCAGTCAGGGCGGAGGAACCCGGGCTCGTCGATGTCGATGAGGCGTGTCGGCGTCCGAGCGAGCATCCGCAACAGGCGGTTGTCGGTCTCCCCGATGGCCTGCACCTCCGGCTCCACCCCGTATATGAGCGCTTGCATGGCCACATCGTAGGCCCCCGCCGCCCTGTCGCTCCGAAGACGGCCACGGGCCGGGCAAGGCCCATCCGACGGTGGGCCTGATGGCTGACGCCGAGGGAGATCGGGACCCGCCGGAACAAGATGCCGTTGCAGATCTCCGCTCGGTGCAACCTGCGGCGGCTCGTCGACCTCGTGATCGACGGCCAGGATTTCCCGGCCACGAGGTAGCGTTCGTAGCGAGCAGCCTGGTCGGGTGACGATTGCCCAACCGGCTGGGGCCTGAACCGAAGGAGCCTCATGTCCACTGACCCTGTGATCTTGATTCCCGAAGCGCGCAGGGTGATCGAGTCGGGCCGCCTCGCCCACTTCACCACGATCGCGGCGGACGGTCGACCCCACACCACGATCGTCTGGGTGGGCCTTGAGGGAGAGGAGATCGTGATCGGGAAGCTCGCGCCCGATCAGAAGGTCACCAACATCCGACGCGACCCACGCGTCTCGCTGTCCATGGAGGCCGACGGTGACCATTCGGGCATGCAGCACTACCTTGTCGTGGAGGGTACGGCCGCCGTCACCGAAGGGGGAGCCCCTGCCCTCCTCCAGACCCTGGCTCACCGTTACATCGGGCCCGAGACCACGTTTCCTCCGATGACCGATCCGCCGGATGGCTTCGTCATCCGCGTCACACCCACCAAGGTCCGGGGAATGGGCCCCTGGGCGACACCGTCGTGATCTGCGAGGTCGTATGCGGCCGAAAACTCCGCCTGGATTCGGGAGTCCCCTGACGCCCGAGCTCACTCCTCAGCCCTTCCTTCGGGTGGGGTTGACAAAGGGCGCCACTTCCACAATGATTTCCTTGTACAAGCTTTCACTTGTGCATGAACAGAGAGAAGGAGCTACCCATGCCCGAGACCCTCGTCGGCCAGGACACCGACTTCACCAAGACCCTGACCATCAGCGCCACCCCGGCAGCGCTGCTGGCCGCCATCACCACCGCCGAAGGTGTCAGCGGTTGGTGGGCACCCACAGTCAGCCCGAGATCTGAGTTGCTGAGCGTCAGCTTCGGTGACACCGGCGTAGTCGTACGTACCGTGACCACGCCGGGTTTGGTGGTCTGGGATGTCGAGAGCTGTTCCGCTGAGCCGGACTGGGTGGGGACAAGCATCGAGTTCGCCTCGACCTCCGACACGGCCGGGACCATCGAGCTCGTCTTCACCCACCGCGGTCTGGGCAGTCTGCCCTGCGCCGAGAGCTGCTTCGCCGGATGGACGCACTTCTTGCCCAGCCTCGTGTCGTATGTCGAGAGTGGTTTCGGCTCCCCCGCGTCGATCCAATCCTGAGCGCATGGCGGCCGAAGCACCTGATCTGGTCCTGCGGGCCCTGGCCGATCCGACCCGGCGCACGATGCTGCGTCTGGTCCGCGGCCAGGAGCTCGCAGCCGGTCAGATCGCCACACACTTCCCCATGACCCAGCAAGCGGTGAGCCTGCACCTTCAGGTGCTGCACCGTGCGGGGCTGGTCGCCGAGCGCCGGGAGGGAACCCGTAGGCTCTACGTATTGCGCCCCGATGCGCTCGAACCGGTTCGAACCTTGCTGGATGAACTGTGGCCCGATGCGCTGGATCGTCTCAAGCGGATCGTCGAAGAGGACAAGAGGAATCGGTCATGACCGCTGAGCTGGTAGTGACAACGACCATCGAGGCCAGTCCGGAGGAGGTCTTCCCCTATCTGGTGCAGCCAGACCTGCTTGTACGCTGGCTCGGCACCTGGGCCGATGTCGACCCCGAGCCCGGTGGGGCGTTCGCAGTGGACATGGGGGACACCCAGGTCCGGGGGTCCTACCTCGCTGTCGAACCGCCCTTCCGGGTGGTATTCACCTGGGGGATCCCGGGAAACCAGCAGCTACCGGCCGGCTCGACCACGGTCGAGATCGTGCTGCGGCCCGAGGGTGACACCACGGTGGTCGAGCTGACGCATCGGGACCTTCCGGCAGATCGACAAGGCGACCATCGCCAGGGGTGGACCAACAAACTCGGAGATCTCACGACAGCCCTGCGGGCGTGAGGCCAGCGTAAGGAGTTCCCACACCGTGGGCAGACAAATTCCAAACGGGTTCACGGAGACCCTGCTCCTCCTACCTCGGTCGCGGGCATCATCGACGGTCCAGAGGGATTCGTTCCGCTCCCTCAGAGCCAGGCTCCCGGGATTCGAGCCTGACCGGCTCGAGGACAAAAAGTCGGCCTATTCCTGGAGTCCCTCCCACGACCAGCAGGGGATGCTCAACCCGGAGGGAACGTCGTCGCGCCCATGGTGGTAGCGGGCCATGGTCGTCGTCGTGGCCCACGCGAAGTACTCGGCGAGCACCCTTCCGAGGGGACTGTCGTCGGCGATGCCGACGTCGTTCAGGGCTTGCCCAAAACAAGCGATGGCGCAGCGGTCCATCTCCACGTGGGGCCCGTTGCCGCTGTGCAGCTGGACCACTGAGGTCTCGTCCCCATAGTGGGCCGAGTAGGTGGGGGGACCCCCGAGCGCCTCCGACCAGTACGCAGCAAGCCGCTCGGTGTGGTGTGGATGGAAGCCATGGCTGAAGGCATGGGAGACGGTCTCGTCCACCATGACCCGACCGTGCCACGCCTCGGCCAGACGGAGTAGACCGGTGTCCTCGCCGGCTGCGTCGTAGACGCTGTGCATGGGTAACCATCGCGCGTCAGGTTGTCGCTGGTAACAGGGTCCATCCACCGGCCGGGGCACACGGGTGACGGGGCCTCGAGACATTCGGAACGGACCACCGGGGCGGACGCCGAAATCCCAAGGCACTGGCTCAGCCGGTCCAGGCGTGACAGGATCGTCCTCACTACCGGACCCGTGGGGGGAAGACATGAAGCTGGATCGGCGAACCTTCGTCAAAGGAGCGCTGGGAGTCTCCGGCGCCGTGATTCTGGGCAGAGGCCTCGAACAGCCGGCCGCTGCGGTGACGACGGGAAACTCCACGTCTGCCGCCTCCCTGCCCATTCCCGCCGATTCGGGTATCGAGCACGTGATCCTTGTGATGATGGAGAACCGGAGCTTCGATCACTTCTTGGGCTGGCTTCCCGGGAGCGATGGCCGGCAGGCAGGACTCAGCTACCCCGATCCCAGTGGGAAATCGCACCGGACCTTCCACCAGCCCCAGCTCAACGGGTGTGGATTCAACGATCCTGACCATTCGTACTCGGGCGGCCGGATCCAGTACAACGGCGGCCGCATGGACGGCTTTCTCACCGACCCGGCTAACGACTCGTACGCCATCAGCTTCTACCGGGGCGGCGACCGGCCGTTCATGGGCGCGCTGGCCCGCCGCTTCATGACCTGTGACGGCTACTTCTGCTCGATCCTGGGCCCCACGTATCCCAATCGGATCTTCCAACACGCGGGACAGACCGACCGGCTGTCCAACACCTTCACTGCCTCGACGCTGCCCACCATCTGGGACCAGCTCAATCAGCCGGGTGGCCCGACCGGCACCTACTACTACTCCGATCTCCCCATCGTCGCCCTCTGGGGGACTAAATACCTCCCCCTCTCGAAGAAGATGCCCCAGTTCCTCAGTGATGCCGCCGCCGGCACCCTGCCCAACGTCTCCTATGTCGATCCAGGCTTTGCCGGCGAGGGAGCCGGCACCTCCACCGACGACCACCCCCTCGCCGATATCCGGGCTGGGGATGCCTTCCTGTCTCAGATCTTTCACGCCGTGGCATCGGGCCCGGGTTGGGACAAGACCGTCCTCGTCATCAACTATGACGAATGGGGCGGCTTCTTCGACCATGTGCCTCCGCCCCGGGTAACCCCCGGGGTTCCCATCGCCGCAAACCCGGCCACCGGGATCGATCAGGATCTCGATGCCCAGGGCAAGGTCCTCCTTGGGTTCCGGGTTCCCTGCATCGTCGCATCCCCGTTCACCGTGGTCGGGGTGAACCAGCCCTCCGTGGCCCATGGTCTCTACGACCACACGTCGGTCCTCAAGCTGATCGAGTGGCGGTGGGGCCTCCGACCCCTGACCAGTCGTGATGCCTCGACCGATCCATCGGACCCGGGGAACTTGGCCACGGTGCTCAACTTCGACAGTCCCGATTCGCGCGTGCCGCCACATCTCCCGGTCCTTCCCCCCTTCACGCCTTCTGCCTGCCCCGCTCCCGGACCGGCCGCCCTGGTGGCGGGCGCTGGCGGGCGTTCCTCGCTGCAACCCGCCGCGGCCACGACCCCGTCTGCCGACGGCGAGACCTGGGCCGATTTCCAGCGCTCCGGGCTCCTTGACGGCTGGACGTGAACCGGTCGCAGGCATGGCGGTCTTCCGGACCGCGTTCGAGCGCTGGGTCGGCCGAGAGGGATCTTCCAGGAACCGGCTCAGCGATGGGCGGTGTATCCGCCGTCGATGGTCAATGTCTGGCCAGTGACGAACGCGGCGTCGTCTGAGAGCAGGTAGGTGACGGCCGTGGCGATCTCTTCGGGGTACCCGAGTCGGCCGACGAGGTAGCCCTCAGTGATCGGCGCAAGCGTGTCACCGAGGGGACCACCGAGTGATTCCTGAAGGTCGCGATCGATGACGACGCCGGGGGCGACGGCATTGACACGAATGTTGCGGTCGGCGTACGCGGTGGCCACGTAACGCGTCAGGGCAACGACGCCGGCCTTGCTGGTGCCGTAGGCAGCGAGAGAGCGGCTGCCATAGGTGGCGGCCACCGACGCGGTATTGACGATGGCGCCACCACCGCGTTCCAGCATGGCCGGAATGGCGAACCGACACCCGAGCATGACGCCGTCGAGGTTCACGCCCATCACGGCGTGCCAGGTCTCGAGCGGCATGGTGACAACGTCTTGGTCGGTGAGGTTGAGCTTGATGGCGGCGGCGTTGTTGTGGAGGAGGTCAAGTCCGCCGTAGGCGCTGAGGGTGTCAGCGACCATGCGTTCAACCGCATCGGCCTCGGCGACGTCGGTGGTTTGGGCGCGGGCGGAGCCTCCATTGGCACGGATCAACTCCACGGTCAGGCCCGCAGCGGCCTCGTCGATGTCGGCGATGGTCACTGCAGCACCTTCAGACGCCAGCTGGAGGGCGGTGGCGCGCCCGATACCCGAGCCTCCGCCCGTCACGATGGCGATCTTGTCGTGGAAGCGTTCCATGCCCGAAGTGTCGCGCAGCTCGGCCAACCCGGCACTCATCGCGGACGAACGTCGCCGTACGACAGTGCCCAGGACGGACGATGGGCGTATCCCCACCCCACTTGGCCCACTGAGCTGGTGCGACGAAGGGGCGGGTGCTCCGGCGTGTTCCGCACCACGGTGGATGGCCGGTGTCCTGGGATGACCGCCCTCATCACTACTGATTGGGTCTGGCCCGGGAATCGGAACGCAGATCCCTGCCAGCTGCGGCCTGGTCACTGCCCAGTCTGGAGCCGGTCGGAACCTGGGGGGCTGGCCACGGTGTCGGCGCTCCTGCCGGTACGACCACGGCCGGGCCCAGGTACGGCGCGAATCCGACCGGGATGGGAGACTGATGCCATGGACCCTGTCATTCGGAGGATCCGGCCTGACGAGCTTCCCGCCTTCCGGAGATCGGTGATGGTTCCCTTTCTCGACGCGTTCACCGGTGAACCCGACCAGTTGGCCGATCACGCGCGGTGGCTGGCCAAAGCGGAGCCGGAGCGGACCTGGGTGGTCGATACCGGAGAGGGGTTCGTCGGTAACGCATGCATCTACAGCCTGGATGTCACCCTCCCCGCTGGGCCGGATCGGGCCTGCCCCACCATCCCGATGGCCGGGGTCAGCGCGGTGGGGGTCCACCCCACCCATCGGCGGAAAGGATTCCTCGGTCAGCTGATCCGGGCGATGCACGATGACGCCCGGAGCCGCGGTGAGGCCGTCTGTGGACTCGAAGCGTCGGAGTCGGTCATTTACGGGCGGTTCGGCTACGGTCTGGCCGCCAACCTGGCCGAGTACTCGATCGACACCCGGTCCTCAGCCTTCGACATCCCAGCCCCGGCCCTCGAGCTGCGCCTCATCGATCGGGACGAGGCGACCAAGGTGCTGCCCGGCCTCTTCGATCTCCAGCGCCGCACCCGGGCCGGCGAGGTGGACCGCAACGCTGCCGTGTGGGCACAGCTGCTCGACGATCCACCGGCCGAGCGCCACGGCGCCACCGGTCTCTTCCATAGCGCCGGTGACGGCGGGTACGTCACCTACCGGGCCAGGACCGACGCCGACCCCTTCCGGGCCGAACGAACGACGATCCAAGTCGAGGAGCTCCGGGGTCGTACCCCGGACATCGAAGCGGCACTATGGCGGTTCGTACTGGACCTTGACCTGGTCGGCCGGGTCGTCGCCAAGCGGCGGCCGGTCGATGAGCCACTCCGGTGGCGACTCGCCGATCCGCGCCAGCTCCGGACCACCGCAATAGAAGACCGCCTTTACGTTCGAATCCTCGACCCAGCGGCCGCATTCGAGGGGCGCGGCTATCAGAGTGAGGGACGACTGGTGCTCGACGTCTTAGAACCGGCAGCGTCCGAGGGCGAGGTCGACGGGACACCGGGCCGTTGGGTGCTTGAGGCCGGACCGGACGGCGCCTCGTGCCGGCGGGCCCGGACCGGCGAGGGGCCTGATCTCCGACTCGGTGTCCCGGCACTCGGATCGCTCTTCCTCGGTGGGTTCCCGGCGTCGAACCTCGCTGCCGGTGGACGGATCGAGGAACTGGCTCCTGGCGCCCTGGCCGCGGCCGATGCCCTCCTCACCACGTGGCCTTCACCCAGGAGCGGCACCGGTTTCTGAGCCAGCCCAGGCCGATCTCAGGTCGAGCGGACGACGATGACGCTGACGTTCCCCCCACGGTCACCCACGTCGATGCGTGAGCATGCACAGCCGGGGATCCCCCACCATCTCCCGGCTGAGCACATCCAGGCGGTAGGACGACGCCGGGGAAACCCGCACGGGCACCGACGCCAGGGTACCGACGCCCTCATGGTGGTTGTGGCCACTGATGATCAGCCGCACGTCGGTACCGACGATCACCTCCAGGAACGTAGACCAGCAAGGCCCCGGTGCGGTCGGCGGCATCGGTCATGATCCGCGCCAGGTCCGCGTAGCAGGCGACATCACCCGAGTTCGCCAGATCCCCGGTGAGCACGAACATGTCGGGATGGAGCCCGGCAGCGTCGAGCGTCGCTAGTCCCGCCACCAGGTTGGCCCCCGGGGTCGGCCCCGTTGAGCAGCTCTCCGTTCGGCATGAGATGCACGTCAGCGATCTGCACCAGCGGATGATCAGCCATCGGCTACCGCTCACTCCAACTCATGGCCTGACACTACCGATCGCTGTAGGTGGCGGTACTGCGTTCTAAGGCAGCCAAGGTTCCCGGTCAGAACCTCAGGACCTGGGGAGAACCACCTGCGCACCATGACGTGAAGTCACTGAACAGTTGAATCGTCGGCGATCTGGTCGCGCTCCTCGGCGATCTGGTCCCGCTCGTCAGCATTTTGGTCACGCTCATCCGCGATCTGGTCTCGCTCATCCGCGATCTGGTCCCGCTCGTCAGCCGCCAGCTCGCGCTCGTCAGCGATCTGGCGGCTGTAATTGGCAAATCGGTCACGCTCGGCGGCAGCCCCTTGGCGCTCCTGGGCAAGCCCTTCCCGCTGTCCGGCAGCCCCTTCTCGCTCCCCTGCGTCCCCCTTGCGTTCCTCGGCAGCCGATTCGCGCAGATCGGCAGCGAATTCGCGATCCTCTGCTTCCTCTTCGTGCTGATGAACGGTCTGGTCGGGCACTTCGTCGCCCGAGTCGTGGCGCATTCGACAACTTTACACTTCGGGGATCGGAGGAAACCTGAAGGGTCAAGACGGGAAGCATCCCCAGCGGTTCGGCGACCTAGGGGTCGTCGAACCGCCAAAATGGGCCGGTGGCGCCGCCGTTCCTCGCCCAGACCTACCCGCTCGGCACACGATGAGTCATCCAGCCCTGGAGTGCAGTCAGCCTGATGTGAGGTCAGGTCCCGTGCAGGGTCCGGACAGTCCGTCCGTACAGGTCGTTGCACCGTTGGTGATCGCACCGGCGACCTGACCGAGCGTCGCCCCTTGATGATCGGCGCCGTCGAAGTCGGCGCCGGGCTGGAACACAGCGTTGGGCAGATTGGCCCCCTGCAGGTCCGCACCGGTGAAGTCCATCACACCGAAATCAACAACCCCAGTTCCGATTTGGGTTACGCCGGAGCGATCGACTGCCGACAGTGACGGCGTGTTGAACACAACGGGTCCGGAGAATGTCGAACCGGCTAGCGATCCGTCGACTGCCCCGAAGTCCCAGACACCCGGGATGAACGCTAGGTGTCCGTACGAACCGCTCAGCGTCTCGCTGGCCTACGTCGCGGCCCTCAACTGCTGGCCTCGGTAGACCGTGAAGGTGGCCTGGATCCGGTCGGCTGCCGGATCGAACCTGACCGACGAAAGGGCTCCAACGGCGGTATCCCGTCCCGGGTGGACGGAATCGAGGACCAGGGCGGTGTTGGGAGGATCAGCAGAAATGCCGTAGCCGGCCCAGTCCTGCACAAATCCAGTGGCCGGTAACGTACCGGTCTTGCGGTCCGGATGGTCCGTGAACCAGACGACGTTACGGTCGAGCGCTTGGAGGGTCAGCGTGTAGGTCGTACTCGAATTGCCCTGGGGCTCGAGGGTCCCCGATCCAGCCGACATGACAGAGAGCAAGGTCTCATGGGGGCCGCTCCGGAATGGATCCTCTTGGCGGCAGGTCCGGTGGTCGCCGCCGAAGACTCCCGCGGTGACAAGGACCGTGGCGCCCAACGTGAGCACCACAAGCCACATCGCCAACCGACAGACGGGGCCAGTTCGGTTCCCACCACAGTGCATGGGGAATTCATCGGCCCACCCCAGTCCTTGTTTGAGGCACGGAATTCACGCACATCCAGCTATTGCTGCGCCACAACGAGCTGGCCACTCGACTCGAATTGGGGCCAGCGGTGTGATGCCGAACTCCCTGGGTCCGCCTGGCCCATCATCGCCGAAGTCGGATGACGGAAATACTTACGACGTAGGCAGTACCTCCCACAGCACACATGACGCCAAAGTCACCGGGGGAGCCAGTGCGCGCCACCTCGATGACCGCTCCGGCAATAGCAGCCACCGACATGGCGAGGCCGGTGAGCGCCGTCGCATCTCTGTCCATCCCCCGTTGGCGCTCGTCCCCGCCGGCGCGCATGATGGCGGCGACGTCGCCCCTCCCCCCGGCCCACCAGTAGGCCGCTCCGGCGGTCGCCAGGTAGAAGCCCACGAGCCCCACGGCAAGGCCATGGTCCCCAGAAGCCCACGTCGCGGCGGCCAGCGCACCCCCGCCGATAACCAGCACCACTGCGGAAGCGGCTCGGCGACCCGGGCGTGTCAGTGTTGTCATTGCGTTTCCTCCTCATCCATCGTGAAGATCTCCTCGATCGGCGCGTCAAAATGTCGGGCGATGGCGAAGGCCAAGGGGAGTGACGGCAGATATCGCTCGTTCTCAATTGAGTTGATGGTCTGGCGAGATACGCCCAACGAACTGCCCAGATCCCCCTGCGACATCCCGTTCGCCGTGCGGAGGGACCGAACCCGGTTCTTCATGTGTCAAGTGTCCTTGACGCATGGGAGAATGTCAAGCCACCTTTACACGCCGGTCGTGCTCCTTGCCAGGTGACCTCCGTGCCGGGACGGTCAGCGGTATTCGGGGTTTTCGAAGTCGAACCGAGATCCGGCATCCCAGTCCGCACGCTGGTTTCCGTAGGCGGGAATACCACCGGCATCCTTCAGGATCCGAGCCAGGTGCATGAGATTCCACGTCATGAACGTGGTGTTCCGGTTGGTGAAGTCGTTCTCCGGACCACCGGACCCGGGGTCGAGGTAGGAAGGTCCGGGGCCGGCCTCACCGATCCACCCGGCGTCGGCCTGTGGGGGGATCGTGTAGCCAATGTGCTGCAGCGTGTACAGGACGTTCTGCGCGCAATGCTTGATCCCGTCCTCGTTGCCGGTGATGAAGCAGCCGGCCACCCGACCGTAGTAGAGGTACTGCCCCGACTCATTGAGGAGATGCGAGCCCCCGTAGAGCCGTTCGTGCACCTGCTTCATCACTGAACTGTTGTCTCCAAGCCAGATCGGCCCGGCCAGTACGAGGATGTCGGCAGCGAGGACCTTTTCGAAGATCGACGGCCAATCGTCGCTCGCCCACCCGTGCTCTCGCATGTCTGGCCAGACTCCGGTGGCGATGTCGTGATCGACGGCTCGCACCACTTCGACACCGATGCCGTGTGCTCGCATGATGTGCGCGCTGGCGTCAACGAGGCCTTCGGTGTTGCTGATCTCGGGTGAGCGTTTGAGGGTGCAGTTGATGAACAGGGCGCGTAAGTCGCTATAAGCGAACGGCGGTTTCGTCATGGGTTTCCTTGTTGGTAGACGGGCGTTTCAGATCAATTGGGGATCTTGCTGCACGCAGAGCAGCGCTGGGCCCTCAGCCGCAAACAGCCGGGCGAAGGCGTCATCGAGTTGGTCGAGCTGCTCGGCTCGGATGCCGGTCGCAGTGCAGAGTTCGGCATAGCCCGCCCAGTCAGGGTTGTGCAGCGAGGTGTGCCACACCGGCAGTCCGGCGGCGAGCTGCTCCTTGCTGATCTTGCCGAGCGAGTGGTTGTCCATCAAGAGGTGCTTGACCGGAATGTGATACTTGACCGCCGTCAAGAGCTCAGCGCTGTACTGACCGAAGCCACCGTCTCCGGTAACGGCCAGAATGGCGTGGCCCGGTGCGGCCGCCCAAGCCCCCAACGCTGCCGGGTAGCCGAAGCCGATGGATCCGAGGTAGCCCGACATCAGGACCGGCTGTCCCGCCGACTCCAGATAGCGGCCCAGCGAATAGGCGTGATTACCCACATCCACCGTGATCACCGCCTCCTCGGGCAGGTGACGAGCCAGGGCCTCGAACACGGCGGCTGCGGAAAGCCCCTTGCCCCGGTCATCGGTCGCCCGTCGTCGCTTCTCGGCGCGCCAGATCTCCCATCGAGCGGCAACGTCGCCACGTTGGTCCTCGGCCTTGGCCTGGCCGAGCCGCTCGACCAGCGCCGCCACAGTCAGAGCGGCGTCGCCGAGCAGCTGCTCCGTCACGGCGTCGAAGCGTCCGATGGCGGTCGGTGCGTCATCGATCTGCACGATCGGCTTGTACGCAGCGATTCCCGTGTGGTTGGAGAACGATGCGCCGATCACGATCAACACATCGGACTCGTTCATCAGCCAGCTCGCCACCGGGGTTCCGCTGCGACCCAGCACCCCTGCACCGAGAGGGTGGTTGTCGGGGATCAGGCCCTTCGCCTTGAAGGTGGTCAAGACCGGGGCGCCGAGGCGCTCGGATAGGGCCTGGACCTCACCACGAGCTCCGCGAGCACCATGCCCCACGATGATCACCGGACGACGCGCTTCGCGAATCAGCCCGGCGGCGCGGGCGAGTGAGTCGGCGTCGGGCAGCATGGACCGGGGGGAGAGCCGGCCGGCTGGGCCCGATGACGGCTGATCTGACGGCAGCACCTGCACCTCGTCGGGCAGTACCAGATGGGCAACGCCCCGACCGTCAATGGCACGCTTAACGGCGAGCGCGGCGAGTTCGGCGTGGTCACTGCCGGCCTCCACCGTCTGTGACGAGATCGCAACATCGGCAAAGACCGTCGACAGGTCAAGGTCCTGGAAGGCCCCACGACCCTTCACGAGCGACGGCACCTGTCCGGACACCGCTACCACCGGAGCACCGTCCAACTTCGCGTCATAGAGCCCGGTGAGGAGATTTGTGGAACCCGGCCCGGCGATGGCGAAGCACATCGCCGGGCGTCCGGTCAGCTTTCCGAAGGCGCTGGCGGCGAACGCCGCAGCTCCTTCGTGCCGGATGCCGACGTAGGTGATCTCCTGGCGGGCCTCGGCTCTGCGGAGGGCGTCGGCGAAGCCGAGATTCGAATGGCCGACCATGCCGAAGACGTGGGTGATACCGAACCCGACGAGGGTCTCCACCAGCACGTCCGCCACCGTGCGGTGGGGTTGCGGCGGGTCAGGTACTTCGATGTAGACGCCGTCAACGCGCTCCTCGACAGGATAACTGGGAACGGAGTCACTGAAGCCGCCGGGGGGCTGCCCCGTGATCGGGTCGTAGTCGTAACCGTGCCACGGACAGCGGAGCAATCCCTTCTCAATCGACCCTTCGCCCAAGGGGCCGCCCTGGTGCGGGCAGTGGTTGGCCAGGGCACCGAGGCGGGCCCCGCAGCGCGACAGTGCGATCGACCGTCCACCGACCTCGACGCTTTGGACCCGTCCGTCGTCGGGTACATCGTCGGCCATGACTCGATGCCACTGTGACGTCATCGGTCTCCTCATCACTCGAACAGCGGGCGCCATGGATGGTCTGCGACATCTGCCGGTCCGTTACACGGACTCTACGGCCTCCTCACGCACCACCCCTGGCGTCATCGGGCCAATTCCCCTTTCAGCATCGAGTCTGCGGCTGCTGCTGCGGCCCTCCGGTAGGCGCAGTGGCGAAAGTGGCACACGTATTCGTCCGTGTGGATCAGCTTGGCGCAGGTGATCTCTCCCTGGGTCCGCCTGAAGACCACCGCGGCCAATGTGGCGCCCAAGAGTGGGGCGACCACGTAGATCCAGAGTCCCTGGAAGGTACCGCCACCACATCAGGACCCAGGGTCCGGGCCGGATTGAGACTGGTGGCTGAGGCGGGCGCCTCGATGAGGATGCACGCCAAGGTGGTGAGTCCGGCTGCCACCGGCGTGAACCGCATGAGGTGTGGTCGATCGACGAAGTGGAACACTACCGATATCAGGACGAACGTGAGGACGGACTCGGCCCCCAGCGCCGCCCACGGTCCGAGATGTCCGGGGGTCGTCGCCCCAAGGTGCACCGACCGGGCCCACCCGCCCCAGACGAGCAGGACCAGGGCGGCTGCTACCAGCGCTCCGCCGAGTTGGGCACCCACGTGGGCAATGGCACCCTGCCACCGAAGCTTGCCCAGGCGGAGGAACCCGAGGGTAAGGGCAGGGTTGAGGTGTCCCCCGCCGCGGCGACCCAGCGGGGAGTATCTGACGGCGGCGGCCGTGGCCACGAAGAAGAAGCCCGCTACCAGCCGCCGGGGGGTTCGTCAGCCGTGCGGCAACCGGGGAATGGGTCGAGAAGAGCAGCACGACTGCCGAGAGGCCGATCGTCATCAACGCAGCGGTGCCAACGAACTCCGTCAGCCAGTCTTTCGGCGGAGGAATGCCGTATCTACCCTCGGCCGACCGGCCGAGGGTAGATACGTCGGGGTCGGGCATCTCGCCAGTATCGCAGTCAGTACCAGCAGAACCTCGCCGTTTTGACCGGACGAAGAGGTACCGGCAACTTCTGACTGCGGTTGCAAGGAGAGCGGGCTCAGCGTGAGGTGAAGGCTCCGGCATCCCAACTCAATGGCCCAGCGGCGCCATCGGATCAGGTGGAGAATCAAGAGCATGGACAAGACTTTTAGGGCCACGACGTAGAAAGACGCCAACAAGGGTGGCTGGGTGGTCATGGATGGTTCGGCCGAGTACTTCGGGACGAAGTGCCTTGTGAGGGTGCGCCGGAGCGGTTGACGGCCAACCCTTCCGGAGTTCGTTCATGGCGTTAAGCGACGGTCAGCCCAAGCTCCCGATCAAGGCGGAGATCCGAGAGAAGATCGGCAAAACAGAAGGAGATGAAGTCGTCATCACCCTCAGCGAGCAACTGCCCAAGTAGCCAACCCGCACCAATCAGACCGGCGCGGGAGGCCTTCCGCTTAGGTTGCATTCGTCACCGACGTAGACCGTTCCGTAGGCTACTGCTGGAGACGATATGACTCCGATGGTGCTTTTGACACCGGTGGTCCAGAGGGGCTGGCAACCCGATGGGGCTCTTCGGATTTCAGGGGTTTGGTGATTTGACTACGTCCGCGTTCGCGATGGTTACCTCGCCTGCACATCGGGGATGGCCCTTCGGCTATCACCTCAGTCTGTTGGCGTTGTGGAACCTGCAGCCGTCTGGGCCACTGAACGAGGCACAGGGTACCGCCCAACGCCTCAAGGGGCACCTCCGCAAGGACGTGTGGCAAGATGTCTCGGTCCCCGAGGGATCTCGGCGCTTGGGATTTGGGAGGAAGCAATGAGTAACGTTTCGCAGGGCCAAGGCTGGTGGCAGGCGTCGGACGGCAAGTGGTATCCACCTGAACAGCATCCGGACAGTCAGCTTCCCAGCCCGCCGCATGTGGCTGCTGGATCTCCACAACCCCCGGCGGGCGCTGTTTCCAGTCCCGGGGCGAGCCGGCCAGCGTTCTCCTTCGACATCAAGCGGTGGTCGCAGGCAGACCGGATCACCGGGATAGCCACACTTGTGCTGTTCATTTCGCTGTTCCTGCCGTGGTTCACTTACAACTTCGGGATCGGTTCCGTGTCCGTGGATGGCTTGTGGCATGGCTGGATGTACCTTGTCCTACTTCTGTGCCTGGGGATCGTGGCCTATTTCATTGTCCGCGCCGGCTTCAACGACATGCCCTTCAAGCTACCGATGGCCGACGAGCGGCTGCTGCTGATTGCCACCAGTATCAACGCCGTGCTCTGCATCCTCTCTTTCGTGTTCAAGCCCGGTGGGATTGGATTCAGTGGCGTCGGGTGGGGCTTTGGAGCCTTTGTGGGTCTTGCTGCATCTATCGTCGCTGCCGCCCCACTCGTCGTCCCAGCCATCAAGGCCCGCCGCCACTGACTGAGCGCAGAGGCCTCCGGGGTGGACAACGGGGTGTTCCAGTCCAGACATTTTGCAGGCCACGGGCCCGGAACAGTTCGGGATCGGGACTGAGCCGACCGTCAGTCCAGCAAGGCCGAGCGTTGTTGCAAACGATAAATATCTCCGCGTATTGAAAATCTGCTCCACCGCATCTCACGGGGTATCCCTGGGCGGCTCAGTGAGCCACCCCACCACTCCATCCTGAACGAATCAGCCGCGCCCCAACGAGCACAGGCCCTGCGGTAGGCAGACCCATGCCTCGTCCCGCCTGGATCTCGTCGGGGATGTGGTTACCTTCATCTACGGCCGCAGCTACCTCGAGCGGCCCGAACGGGTTCAGGTCCAGACAGCTGGGGGCAGCGGGTCATCCTCCGCCGTCTGGCGGCTGAGGCCGCAGAACAGGTCGGGCTTCTGACCTACCTCCTCGAGTCGGGCACCGACCAGTTCGGGGCGCTCGACTTCCAGGCCCTTCCCACGGCGTACGAGCCCCGCATCACCCATGCCACTTTGGAGGAACTGCTGACGGCCGCTGATCTGGTGGAGGCCGGCCTACCCCTGCGCCCTGACCTCGAACTGGCTCTTCTCCACGGTTCATCGCTGGGCGGGGCACGCCCGAAGGCCCTCCTCACTGGCACGGACGGCCGGAAGCTGATCGCCAAGTTCGCGCAACGCTCGGACGACTATCCCGTCGTCAACGCCGAGGGGGCGGCCATGGACCTCGCCCGTCGCGCCGGGTTGCACGTCGCCCCCGCCGAGGTCGTTCACTGCCTGGATTCCGACGTTCTTCTCGTCGATCGATTCGATCGGAGCACGAGTGAGGGTGAACGCAGGCTGACCGTGAGCGCGCTGACCATCCTGCAACTTGACGAACGCTGGGCCAGGTATGCGACGTATACAGGACTGACTGAGGCCATCCGTCTGCGGTTCACCGATGCGACGTCCACGCTGCGGGAACTCTTCTCCCGGATCGCCTTCAATATCTGCGTCGGCAACACCGATGACCACGCCCGAAACCACGCCGCCTTCTGGGATGGACGAGAGGAGCGGTTGACGCTCACCCCCGCCTATGACGTGTGCCCCCAACAACGCTCGACGGGTGAGGCGAGCCAGGCCATGGCCTACGGTACCGACGGCGAGCGGCGGTCCCGGCTGGTGCCACTTGTCGACGCCGCTCACCTCTATCTCCTTGACCGAGTCGAGGCCCAGGAGATCGTGGATCGGGTTGTCGCGGCGATCCGGGCCGAGTGGAGTGACGCCGCTGACCGGGCTCGACTGACACAAGCAGACCGAAATCTGCTCTGGGAGAGCCCGATGCTCAACCCGTCGATCTTCTATGCAGGCTGAGTGCCAGGACCATCATCTCCACCACTTCAGCGCTGAGGCCATCGAACCGCTGTGCATTCTGTTCCTCCATCAGCCGTTGAAGCTGAGGGATCTTGGGGGATGAATATTCCCTGAGGCCTCTGACCTCATGTCAGATGGTTCAGCCTAAAGCTTGATGGCGATCTGAGGCGAGGATTGGCCACAAGTACCTGACATCTCGAACCGAAGTCTCAGCAGACCCCACCTCCTGGCGGCTCAAGAATCCTGAGAGTTCTGCTCGGCTGAACTATCCGCGATTCCAGTACCATTTTCTTTGCCCGCCATGTCCTCGGACGTGTCGACCCCGTCGAGCTCATGGCGGCTCAACACGATGTCCCGGTAAGCCGATCCAGCGAGGACCGTATCCCGATCGCCATAGTCGGCGATCATCCCGTTCTTGAGGACCAGAAGCAGGTCGCACTGCCTCGTCGTTTCAATGCGATGCGAGATGATGACCACGGTGACGTGACCTCTGAGCTCGGAGAGGGTTTGGCGGATCAGCTTCTCGGTGCGTCCATCTACCGCGCTGGTCGGTTCGTCCAGGACGATGAGCTTCGGGGAGCCGATCAGCGCACGGGCGATGGCGAGGCGCTG
>JBBQWW010000023.1:0-39772 GCA_038210245.1 Acidimicrobiales bacterium | reverse complement strand
AAGCGGGTGGCTGTCGACGTGGCGCTGCCCGTGGCTCACTATCCCCAGGTCGGGGAGTTGGAGGAGCGCATCCGCCAGGCCGTGGGCGCCCTTCCCGGCGTCGATGAGGTGACGGTGGGGACCACGGTGATGGACGAGGAGCCCCGGGCCCGGCTCCGGATGCTTCTCCGGGGCGAGGCGGTGGACGGGGGGACTCAGCACGCTCCCGACGACGGGCATGGTCACGGGCACGACCACGGCGCCGGCAGCCCGCTCGGGCACGAGGAGGGCCGGCCCAACCGGTTCATGCTGCCCCGCTCGAAGACCCGGATCCTCGGGATCTCCTCGGGTAAGGGCGGAGTGGGCAAGTCGTCGGTCACGGTCAACCTGGCCGTGACCCTGGCCCAAAAGGGCTTTGATGTCGGCATTCTCGACGCCGACGTCTACGGGTTCTCGGTTCCGAAGATGCTCGGGGTCACCAACGACCCCCTGATCATCGGGGACCTGGTGGTGCCCCCCACGGCCAACGGGGTCCGTTGCCTGTCCATGGGGTACTTCGTTCCCGATGACACCCCGGTGATCTGGCGCGGCCCCATGCTCCACAAGGCCCTCGAGCAGTTTCTGGTCGACGCGTACTGGGGCGAGCCCGACTACCTGCTGATCGACATGCCTCCGGGCACCGGTGACGTGACCCTGTCCCTCGGTCAGTACCTGACCAAGACGGAGGTCTACGTGGTCACCACCCCTCAGCAGGCCGCCGAACGGGTGGCCCAGCGCTCGGCCTATGCGGCGCGCAAGTTGAAACTGGCGGTGCGGGGGGTCATCGAGAACATGAGCTGGTTCACCGGCGACGACGGGACTCGCTACGAGCTGTTCGGGGCCGGGGGAGGGGCGCAGCTGGCTGGTGAGCTGGGGGTGCCGCTGCTGGCCCAGGTGCCCCTGGTGCCGGCGCTGCGCCAGGGTGGCGACGACGGCGTCCCCGCCGTGACGGCCGACCCGGACAGTGAGGTGGCAGGAGTGTTCGACCGGCTGGCCACCTCCATCGTCGAGCTCGGCCCGGCCCGCGTCTACCGGAAGGAGCTCAGCCTCAGTTAGGGGCACCCGGGGTCGGGCCGGCAGCCGGGCTGGTGGCCGGTGGCACCGGGCCCGGGGCCCGGCCGGGACCTCCGGGGCTCAGCCCCACCCGACTCGGGTGCGGGGCATGCCGCTGCGACCGTCGGACTCGGGCACCACCCCCAGCACCTGGTGGATGGCCAGGCCACCGTCGTCGAACCCGTTGGCCGACGCCGCCATGTAGAGCCGCCAGATGTTGGCCCGGGCCGGGCCCACCAGGGCCACAGCCTGGTCCCAGTGCTCCTCGAGGTTGGCCACCCAGTGGTGGAGGGTCCGCGAGTAGTGCTCCCGCAGCGACTCGACGTCGCGCACTTCGAAGCCGGTGCGCTGCATAGCCCGGACGACCTCGGACACGTCGAGGAGTTCGCCGTCGGGGAAGACGTAGCGGCCGACGAACGACCGCCGCCCCAACGTGGAGCCCCTCGGGGTGGAGATGGCGTGATTGAGCAGCCGTCCGGTCGGCGTGAGCAGTTCGTGGAGGGTCTCGAAGTACTGGGTCATCCGTCGGCTGCCCACGTGCTCGAACATCCCGATGGAGGAGATGGCGTCGAACCGCTCACCCCGCAGGTCGCGGTAGTCCTGCATCCGGATCTCCACCGGCCCGTCCAGGCCGGCCGCCGTGACCCGCCGGGAGGCCTCGTCCACCTGCTCCCGGCTCAATGCCACCCCGACCACCCGGGCACCGTGGTACCGGGCGGCATGGATGGCCATAGAGCCCCAGCCGCAGCCCACGTCGAGCAGGCGCGACCCGGGAGCGGTGTCAAGGCCCAGCTTCCGGCAGATGAGCTCGTACTTGGCCTCCTGGGCCTCCTCGAGGGTGGTCGCCGAGGTCGGGAACCGGGCGCAGGAGTACGTCATGCTCGGGCCGAGCACGAGGCGGTAGAACTCGTTGCCTACGTCGTAGTGGTGACTGATGACCTTGGCGTCGCGGGCCGGCGAGTGGATCCGGCCAGGCGGCTTGCACTCCTCGGGTGGGGCCGGCGGCGGAGGCCCCAGTACCCCGAGGCGCCGGGCCGCCTCCACCATGGTGGGCAGCGTCCGCAGGCCGACCTGGCGGAGGTCCCCCGGCGATGCGCCGTGGAGGGTGCGCAACAACTCGTAGATGTCGCCCTCGATGGTCAGGTCACCAGCGACGAATGCTCGGGCCACCCCCAGCTCACCTGGCGCCCACAGGATCCGCCGCACGGCGTCGGACGAGCGGATCCGCAGGGTGCCGATCCCGTCGGCCGGACCGATGGCGCTCCCATCCCAGAACTCGAACCGCACCGGCACGTCGGTGCCCACCACGGCCCTGAGGAAGGGGGCCAGCACCTCGGCGGCGCTGCCGGTGGAGGGGGCTGGCCCGATCCGGCGTACCCCGGGTGCCGGGGGTGCGGCGCCAGCCCCGGCCGGGTTGGACCGCGTACTCGTGAGCTCGGTGACCATCGTCGACCTCCTCGACTGGGTGGACGCCATCTCGTCGGGTCTGATCCTATGGCCCCCCGCTGGATTCCTCCCCGGATCAGGTCGGCGGCGAGGGGTCGGGGTCGGGCCCTACAGCCCGGTGCGGGCCGAAATCCGGCCGACCCGGACCGCCCTGACCAGCGCCTCGTAGTCCCGCTCGTTCTGATCGGCGTAGGCCGAGGAGAAGTCGGCGACGGCCCGGTCGAAGCCGTCGCCCTTACCGAGATAGGCGGCGATGGCGATCCAGTCGCCCGAGCGGGCGTGGGCCCGGGCCAGGGTGGCTCCGCACATGCGGGCGTAGCGGACGGCCCCGGCCACCCGCAGGGTGTCGACGTGGGCCGAGCCCTTCCAGTCGTGCAGCTGGCGGACGTAGTAGTCGCGCGGCTGCCCGTCGATGTCCTTGACCCGCTGCCACCCGAGGAAGATGTCGCTGGCCGTCTGCATGAGCCGCTGGCCCGCGACCACCCGCTGGCCGTGATTCCCATAGGCGCTGCGGCCGGCGAAGCGCTCCAGCACCGACGGCTGCGCCTCCTTGGCCTGCAGGATCAGCGGGTCCCGCTCGTCCACGCCCATCATGAGGAAGACCCACGCCCGGGTGCCCACGCTGCCTACGCCCACCACCTTGCGGGCCATGTGCAGGTAGCGGTACTCCTCGAGGGGGTGGTGCTCGTCGGCCAGCGTCTTGCGGTACTTCTTGATGAGCTTGCGCAGCGACCGCTCGGTCTCGTGACGGGCCCCCTCCGAGAGGACCAGGTCCTCCAGCGGCACCAGGAGGGGCGGGTCCTTCACGAAGCGGATCTTGCCATCGGCCTGTTCGGTGAGCTTCCGGAAGGCCCGGTGGCTGTCCCGGGTGCGGGCCCTGGCCACGTCCACCACCGACCCATCGCCGCCCTTCTTGCCCAGGCGCTTGTCGGTGTCCTCGGTACGGATCCACTCCAGCATCTCGCCGATCTCCATGTGCGAGTACCAGACGTCGAGGGTGGTCATCTGGGCGGCCTGCCGGAGGCCCAGGCGGTATTCACGCGCCACGGCCATGACCACCCTGCGCCGATCAGAGGGGGCGAATCCCCGGTCGCGTCCGGCGATCTCGAAGCTCGCCGCCAGGCGCTTGACGTCCCACTCCCAGGGCCCAGGCAGGGTTTCGTCGAAGTCGTTGATGTCGAACATCAGCTGCCGTTCCGGGGAGCCGAACACCCCGAAATTGGACAGGTGGGCGTCCCCACAGCACTGGACGGTGATGCCCGAGTCAGGGGTGGCGGCCAGGTCGGACGCCATGATCAGGGCGGCGCCGCGAAAGTAGGTGAAGGGAGAGACCGCCATGCGCCCGTACCGGATGGGCACGAGTTCGGGGACCCGGCTGGCCGCCTGTTCCTCGAGCAGGGAGACCGGATCGGGACGATCGGGCCCCGGCCGCCAAAGGCCGTGGGAGGAGCGCGGGGCGCTGACCCGGGCCGCCTTTCCCCTGGCCACCCGCTCGTCCCGGCTCGGGCGGTGCGTCTTCCTCACCGTCCGCGGCGGGAGTTCGACACCCCGTTCACCCCTGCCCCTGTCCACGACATGATGCTACCGGCCCCCTTTCGTGTCGGGGCGCCCCGGCCGGCCGGGTGACACGGCCGCCCCTCCGTCCACCCCTTGGTACGGTGCATAGGTGACCTTCACGGTGCTCCTGTGCACGGACGGATCGGAACGCTCCACCCGCGCCCTGGCCACGGGGTGGGAGTTGTTCGGTCCCGAGGCCGTACCGGTGGTGGTGACGGTGGCCGACAGCCCCGATCCGACGCTCCTGACCGGGAGTGGCTTCGGCGGCCCGGTGGTCTCGCCCGAGGAGTTCGACCAGCAGGCCGACCGGGCCGACCTCGTCGCCCGGTCGGTGGTGGACCAAATGGTCGCGATGTTGGGGGTGGCCGGAGCCGAGACCCACGTGTTGGGTGGTGATCCGGCCGGGGCCATCTGCCAGCTGGCCGAGGATCTGTCGGCCCGAGCCATCGTGGTCGGGTCCCGGGGTCGGGGCGGACTCAAGCGGGCGGTGCTGGGATCGGTCTCCGATCACCTGGTGCGCCGTGCGCCCTGCACCGTGGTCGTGACCGGGGAGCAGGACGACGACGATGGCCCCGGCTGAGCCCGTGACCCGGTACACGCTGGGCTTCACCCGGCCGAGCACCCGCAGCGCACAATCACCGGCGCTGGCGACCCAGGGCGGCGAACGGGCCGGGCCGGTGTCCACCGGTTCTCTGAACCGAGGACGATAAGGGCGACGGCCGCACCGCTCGGGTCGAACCGGATCAGAGTCGGGCCGTGACCCCGATGCCGGCCGGAAGCTTGCCCGGGTCCCAGTCGAGGAGGGCCACGGCCTGACCGAAGGCGAAACGGTCGGTCATGCCGGCCACATAGGCCACCGCCGCCCGGACGGCCTCCGGCTCCCCCCCGTTCAGATCGAGGACCTGGCCGCCGCCGGTGGGTATGAGGTTGGGCCGGTCCCCGAAGTGGTCGACCAGGGCCTGCAGCACCGCTACCACCGCCCGGCCCTGGGCCAACGAGCTGGGTCGGAGGTAGATGTGCTCGTAGTTGCTGGCCCGGAAGGCGGCCAGGGCCTCGGCCTCAGCGTCGGCCATGCCGACGCGACCGGTCTGGAGGATGGTCGCCACCAGGGCGTCGATGAACGTGCCCAGCTGCTGGCTCCGTTGATCACCGCAGCGTTGACGGACGAGCTCAGGGAGGGCGCTGGGTGTGACGATGCCACTCTTCACCGCGTCCTCGAAGTCGTGGCAGACGTAGGCGATCCTGTCGGCCCAGCTCACCACCTCACCCTCGGGGGTGCCCGGTGCCGGCCGGGACCAGGAGTGGTTGCGGATCCCGTCCAGGGTGTCCAGGCACAAATTGAGGGGTGCCAACGAGACGTCCGCCCCCCAGGGGGCGTGGTCGAACCCGTCGTCGAGGTACGGAGACAGGGCGTCCTCGCTGGCGTGCCCCCCCGGGCCGTGCCCGCAGTCGTGCCCGAGGGCGATGGCCTCGGTCAGGGCGACGTTCAGCCGACAGGCCCGGGCCACACTGGTGGCCACCTGGGCCACCTCGAGGGCATGGGTCAGCCGGGTGCGCTGGTGGTCGTCGGGGAACACGAAGACCTGGGTCTTACCGGCCAACCGGCGGAAGGCCGTGGCGTGGAGGATGCGGTCCCGGTCGCGCTCGAAGCAGGTCCGCCAGCGATCGGGCTCCTCGGCCCGAATCCGTCGGCCCGCGCCCACCCCACGGGTCGCTCCCGGCGCCAGCCCTTCGGACTCCATGGCCTCGCGGGCCTCACGGTCGAGCCCGGGTAGACCGATCCGGGTCCCCGCGTCGTCGGCGTCGCCGACGGTGGCCTGGCTGTCGGCGTGGGCGACGGTGATGCCCGGGCCCCCGTGACCGGCCATGGTCGAGGCCCAGCGGCGATTCCGTTCGTTCGGGCCGGCGTCGGAGCCGAGGGTGGGACCGCCCCCGTGCCCCCTTGTCGGGACCGGTGTGCTCTGTTCGGTCATGGGGCCAGTGTGCCCCATGGCTGTGACGACCGGCACCCGGGCGGGTTCGGGAAGCAGAGGGGTGCCTCGGGACGCCGGGGACGCTGGTCACCGTGGACCTTGTATCGTCGGAGGCGGCCGGCAGTCCCGCCGGAGCCCCGCTGAGAGGAGCGTGCCAGGTGGACGTGCGTATCGGAATCGTGCAGTCGATGAAGGAGCTCGACATCGAGTTGCCCGACGATGCGGACCGCGAGAAGGTCCTGGCCGACATTGAGAAGGCGCTGGCCGAGGACGGGACCATCCTCTGGCTGACCGATCGGAAGGGGCGCCAGGTCGGTGTGCCCGTGGCCAAGGTGGCCTACGTCGAGGTGGACCCGCCGGCGTCCGATCGGCGGGTCGGCTTCGGGATCTCCTGATCCGGACGCTCCACCGCACCCCGGACGAATCGGAGCGGTGATGGCGGCGCCGGTCCCGGCCCCCGTCGAGTGCACGGCACCCGTCCGATGAACCCGCTTCTCGACCTCAAGCTGCTCTTCGTCACCGGCAAAGGCGGGGTGGGGAAGACCACGGTGGCCTCGGCCCTGGCCCTGCTGGCCTCCCTGCGGGGGAAGCGGGTGCTGATCTGCGAGGTGGACGCCAAGGGGGATGTGGCCGGCTTCTACGAGGCTCCGGCCACCGGCTTCAACGAACGGCAGATCCTCCCGGGCCTGTTCGCCATGACCATGGACACCGAGGCCTCCCTCCGTGAGTACCTCAAGCTCCAGCTCAAGATCCCGGTGGTGGGCCGGATCGGCCCACTGGCCAAGGCGTTCGACTTCGTGGCCACGGCGGCCCCCGGCGTCCGGGAGATCCTCACCGTGGGCAAGCTCTGCTACGAGGTGCGGGAACGGAACTACGACCTGGTGGTGGTGGACGCCCCGGCGTCGGGCCACATCATCGGGCAGCTGGCTGCCCCCCAGGCCATCAACAACCTGGTCAAGGTGGGCCTCATCCGTACCCAGACGGACTGGATGCTGGAGATCCTGTCGGACCCGGTCAGGACCGGCCTCGTGGCCGTGTGCACCCCCGAGGAGATGCCGGTCAACGAGACCATCGAGCTGGCCGACCGGGTGCGGGAGGAGACGACCGTCCAGCTCTCCGCCGTCGTGGTCAACCGGGTACTCCCCGAGCTTTTCGGCCGTCAGGAGCAGGCAGTGTTCGACGCCCTGGGCGAGGCCGCACCCCTCGGGGAGCTGGATCGGCTGGTGGGCGGCCGGGCCGGGCCGGTCCTCGATGCGGCCCGCCTGGCCGTGACCATGCGCCGCACGCGCACCACCCACCTCGATCGTCTACGTCAGGGGATCGACGAGAGCGTCCCCATGCTCTACCTGCCGTACCTGTTCACCCGGTCGCACGGGCTGCGGACCACCCGGCAGGTGTCGGCCTCCCTCGGTGAGGAGCTCGGCTACTGATGGCGGCAGCCCGCTCCACCCGGGCCTCCCGGGCGGCACGACCCGGAGCCGGAGGTGGCTCGGACCAGCCGTCCGAGGGCAACGCCAAGGCCTCCTCGGCCGGGAGCGGCTCCATGGACGGGCTGCTGGCCACCAAGGAGATCGTGGTGGCCTGCGGCCCAGGGGGGGTGGGCAAGACCACCACGGCGGCGGCGGCGGCGATCATGGCCGCCATCCGTCACGGCAGCAAGGTGCTGGTCCTGACCGTGGACCCGGCCCGTCGACTGGCCGACGCTCTGGGTCTCGACGGGATCGGTAACACCGAGCACCGGGTCCCCGACGAGGCGTTCCGGGCCGCGGGGATCAAGCCAAGGGGACAGCTGTGGGCGGCCATGCTCGACACCAAGGAGAGCTGGGACGACCTCATCCGGAGGCATGCCCCGGACCGGCAGACCCGGGACGAGATACTGGCCAACCCGCTCTACCAGAACATCTCCGGGAAGTTCGTCCAGAGCCACGACTACATCGCCATGGAGCGGCTCTACGAGATCCACTCCGAGAGCGACTACGACCTGATCGTGGTGGACACTCCGCCCACCCGCAATGCTCTCGACTTCTTGGACGCCCCCCAACGGATGGCCGACTTCTTCTCCTCCCGGCTCCTCCGCTGGTTGATCGTCCCCTACCGGTCGCGCCTGGTCAACGTGGCCACCAAGCCCTTTTACTCGGTGGCCGACCGGATACTGGGTACCGAATTCCTGGCTGATATCTCCGAGTTCTTCATCCTGTTCCAGTCCATGTACGACGGGTTCGTGGACCGCTCCGAGTCAGTGGGACGGCTCCTTTCCGACCGTCGCACCACCTTCCTCGTCGTGTCCACCCTGGAGGCGGTGCCCCTGCGGGAAGCCGAGTTCTTCGCCGAGCAGCTGACCTCCCGCCGGCTCCATCTCGGGGCCATCGTGCTCAACAAGGTCCTCCCCGACTACCTTCGGGGCGCCGAAGGGGCCCAGGTGGCCGAAGCCCTGCGGGACCGGGCCGGTGAGCTGGCCGACCAGCTGGCCCCCGGACTGGCCGCCACGGACCCCGCCTTGGGTGATCCCGACCAGATAGCCCGGGTGCTGACCGAGGTGGCCGACAGCTACCTCAACTTCCAGGTGGTGGCGCTCCGTGAGATGGAGGAGCGCTCCATGCTCTCGGTGGTGCCTGATGTCCTGGCCACCGTGCCGTTCTTCGACACCGACATCTTCGACCTGGCCGGACTGGTCCGGTTGGGCGAGCAGATCTGGGAGTAGACCGGCTGCTCGGGACCGCCCCCCCGGCTGCCATACGATGCATCCGTGACCGACATCGTCGACCCCGAACTTGAGACCTATGCCGAGGCCCACACCACTGCGCCTCCCGCCTACCTCGAGGCGCTGGCCACCGAACTGCGGGCCACGCTGGCTTCGCCGGGGATGATGGTAGGCCGGCTCGAGGGTCGATATCTGGAGATGCTGACCTTCGCCCTCGGCGCCCGGTCCGTCCTCGAGATCGGGACCTTCGGCGGGTACTCGGCCCTGGCCATGGCCCCCGGCCTGGCTCCGGGTGGACGCATCACCAGCTGTGAGATCTCCCCGGTCCATGCCGAGTTCGCCCGGCGCCACATCGCCGCCAGCCCCTACGCCGAGTCCATCGAGGTGGTGGTGGGTCCGGCCCTCGACACCATCGGCACCCTCTCCGGGCCCTTCGACCTGGTCTTCATCGACGCCGACAAGGCCGCCTATCCCGACTACCTCGAGGCGGTCCTCCCCAAGCTGTCCCCCCGGGGCCTGATCGCCGCCGACAACACGTTGTGGAGTGGTCGGATCCTCGACCCCTCGGATACCAGTGACGACACCGAGGCCCTGCGCCGCTTCAACGACGCCCTGGCCGTCGACCCCCGGGTGGTGGTGGTCCAGACCACGGTGCGCGACGGCGTGACCCTCATCCGGCGGGCCGGGTAGGGAGGGACACCGCCGTGTTGGACTACCACCTCCACCTGTGGCCACACTCGCAGGCCGACGCCGAGGCCACCGTCGAACAGGTGACGGCGTACTGTCGACGCGCCGTCGACGCCGGGGTCACCGAGATCGCCCTGACCGAGCACCTGTTCCGCTTCACCCAGGCCAAGGACATGCTCGGCGGGTTCTGGGACGACCTGCCCGGCGACGAGCTACGGCCCGGCATGGCTGCCTACTGGGACCACCACGCCCGGGTCGACCTCGACGACTACGTCGAGGTGGTCCAGGCGGTGAAGGCGGAGGGGTTGCCCGTGGTTCTGGGTCTCGAGGTCGACTACTACCAGGACCGCATGGACCAGGTCGCCGGGCTCCTCAACGGCTACCCCTTCGACGTGTTGCTGGGGTCGATCCACTGGCTGGGGACGTGGCGGTTCGACGTGTTGAGCGACCCCCTGGTCATGGCCGAGTGGGATGTCCGCGACATCGACGCGGTGTGGGACGAGTACACATCGGCCATGGAGGAGTTGGGGGCGTCGGGGGTGTGCGACGTCTTCGCCCATCCCGACCTGGTCAAGGTGACCGGGAGGGTGCCGGCGGTGACCGACGAGTACTACGACCGGATCACCGAGGCCGCGGTGCGCTCGGGGATGGCCGTCGAGGTGTCGTCGGCCGGATGGAGGAAGCCGGTGGGCGAGGAGTACCCGGCCCCTCCGTTGCTCCGACGGTTGGTGGAGCGGGGCGTCCCCCTGACCACGGCGTCGGACGCCCATACCCTGCCCGACGTGGCCGACCGGGCCGACGACCTCCGGGACCTGCTGGCCGCCGCCGGGGTCACCACCCTGCAGGGCTACCGGTTTCGACGGTCCTACCCGGTGGACGTGGCCCCGTCGCCGGGGACCGCTAACTCCGCCCCGTCGCCGGGGACAGCTACCTCCGCCCCGTCGCCGGGGATGGTGGACCCAGCCCCGCCAGTCCCAACCGTGGAGCGCTGAGCGTGGCCACCCCGGCGGAGCTGGCCTTCGAACGCACCAACCTGGATGAGGTGCAGCTGGGTCATCTGCAGCGCCTACTCGGGACCTGGGGAATCCTGGCCGACCTGTCCTTCTCGGACCTGGTGCTACTGGCCCCCATGGCCGATCCCTCCGACCAGCCTGATGCCGAACCCGACGGTGAGCTGGCCAAGGCGGCGCACAGCGACCGGACCGAGCTGGTGATTCTGGGGCAGATGCGGCCGTCCAACAGTGCCACTGTGGTCGAACACGACCTGGTCGGCCAGACCGTGGCCGCCGTCGACTGGCCCTTGGCCGTGCAGACGGTGGACAGCGGGGAGGTGACCCGGGGGGAGGTGCTCCTCGAGCCCGGGGACGAGCCCGTCCGGCTCCACTGCATCCCGGTGCGCTGCGAGGGGACCACGGTGGCCGTACTGGCCCGACTGGCTGCCGGGGCCGGGCGCCGCCCCGGGCACTTGGAGAGGACCTACCGGGACCTCTTCGATCGGTTCGCCGTGATGATCTCGGAGTCCACCTTCCCGTTCCCCAGCGAGGAGGTGGCGACGGAGGAGGCCCCCCGGGTCGGTGACGGGGTGGTGGTGGTCGACGAGGAGGGTCGGGTCCGGTATGCCTCGCCCAACGCCACCAACGCCTTGCACCGTATGGGCATGTACTCCCAGACCGAGGGACGCCGCCTCACCGACCTGGGCATCGAGGAGTCGGCCATCGAGTGGGCCCTGGCCTCGGCGCTGCCCGTGGTGGAGGAGGTGGAGCGCCGTCCCGATGTCACGGTCCTCCTCCACTGCATCCCCCTGATGGCCGACGACCTGGTCACCGGTTGCCTGGTGCTCCTTCGGGACGTGACCGACGTCCGCCGGCTCGACCGGTTGCTGCTGTCCAAGGACGCCGCCATCCGTGAGGTGCACCACCGGGTCAAGAACAATCTGCAGACCATCTCGGCCCTGCTCCGGCTTCAGGCCCGGCGCCTGCCTCGAGGGGAGGGGAGAGTGGCGCTGTTCGAGGCCGAGCGGCGGGTCCGCTCCATCGCCATCGTCCACGAGATCCTGTCCCGGGAGCCCAGCGACCAGGTCCCCTTCGACGAGATCGTCACCTCCCTGATCCGGATGGCGGAGGACTCCGTGGTGCAGGGCCGTGGCCTCACCTTCGAGGTGACCGGGGAGTTGGGCGAGGTGCCGGCCGATGTGGCCACGCCATTGGCCGTAGTGCTGGCCGAGCTCCTTCAGAACGCCGTGGAGCATGCCTTCGCCGACGCCACCTGGGAGGCCGGAGGGCAGCCAGGGGGCGATGGCGACCAGGTGACCCCCGCCGAGGACGCCTCTGAGGGCCCGACGCAGCCACCGGGCCGAATCCGGGTGCACCTGGTCAACGATCTCTCGGCCCTGACCCTCCAGGTCATCGACAACGGATCAGGCCTGCCCGAGGGCTTCGACATCGATGCCACCCAGAGCCTGGGCCTCTCCATCGTGCGCGACCTGGTTCGCAGCCAGTTGGACGGGACCATCACCATGCGCAACCGGCGGGACGACCACCCCGGGGTGCGTGGCACGGTGGTGGCCATCGTGCTGCCGGTGCAGGACGGCGATCTCGCCGGCCCATGAACGGGAGAGCGTCTGAGCCGCAGAGGCTCTGATCCGCGGAGCCTCTGATCCGCAGAGCCTCTGCGGGCCTTGGTGGCCGGATGGGCGTTCGATGCGGGTTCGGGTCGTTGGCCGAATCGGGCCTGACCGTGACGGTGGGCACTTCGGGCGCCTGGCCCGAAGGGAGCGAAGTCGAGCAGGGGCTAGTGAGCGTGGTGGAGTCAGGAAGCCCGTCGCCGTGAGGCCAACCAGGCCTTGCGGAGCTTGCGGCGCTCCTCCTCGGACGTTCCACCCCAGACGCCGGACTCCTGATTGGTGGCGAGGGCGAAGTCGAGGCAAGGCTCTTGGGCGTCACAGCCACGGCAGACCCGCTTGGCCGCCTCGATCTGGTCGACGGCGGGTCCGGTCGTCCCGATGGGGAAGAAAAGGTCAGGTTCGGTGCTGCGACAGGCGGCTAGATACCGCCAGTCACCGTCGTCCCATTCGACCGTACGGTTCCACATAAGGGCCACGATTGCTTCCTCCGCTCCCGATTTACCGAGATTTCCTGTTTGTGATCTGTTTCACATAGCTCGGCGCCAAACTGTCACCGGCCGTTCAGGTTTCGTTCACTAGAGTAATCACCGGCACTCACCGGTGCAACCGGTTCTTGTTCGGGAACCCACCCCTGATCTGCCCCCAATCTGCACCCCGGAGACGGCGAGTCCGAGGAGGATCCGGAGCGATGACGGTATCGGCGGTCCATGCCCATCGGGGTAGCCCCGACCCCGCCAGTGGGGCCCGTGAGAACACCCTGGAGGCGTTCTTCCGTGCCCGACTCCTGGGGGCCGATGGGGTCGAGCTCGACGTCCGGCGTACTGCTGACGGGGCCCTGGCCGTCCATCACGATCCGGACATCCGGGGGGTAGGGCCCCTCCACACGCTGGTGGCGGACCAGCTGCCGGAGTCGGTGGCCCGCCTGCCGGATGCCCTCGACGCCTGCCAGGGCCTCACCGTCAACATCGAGTTGAAGAACCTGCCCGGGGAGCCGGGGTTCGATCCCGACGAGCGGATGGCCCGGGAGGTGGCCGATCTGGTGACGGCCACCGGCAGGGAGAGCTCGGTGGTGATCTCCTCGTTCTGGCCGGGCTCACTTGACGCCGTCAGGGACGCCGGACCGGCGTTGGCCACCGGGCTGCTGGTGGCCAGCTGGTTCGACCCCACGGCCTGTGTGGCGATGGCCCTCGAGCACGGGTGCACCGCCGTGCACCCGCACGCTTCGTTGCTGGATGAGTCGCTGATGAACGGGGCCCGAGAGGCCGGGCTTGCGGTGGCCACCTGGACGCTCAACGATCCGGCACAGATCCATGCCGCCGCCGGCTTCGGGGTCGCCACGGTGATCACCGACGATGTGACCATGGCCCTCGCCGCGCTGGGCCGACTCTGACCCGGAGCTCGGTGGGTGGCGGTGGTTCCGGGCCCCACCAAGGGTGGGGATTGCCACCTCGATCCGGACGGTGGGGTCCCAGACGGTCATGGTCCCCGGGGCCGATGGGGCCGAGGGACATCGGGCCGGGAGCCCATGGTGGCCGTCGGACCGGCCGGTGAGGGCCTCCACCAGGTCGGGGAGCGGGGAACGCCGCCGCCGTGGGGCCAGATCGGCCAGGTCGACCGGGCCGTGGTGACATCGAGCCGCTTCGACTTCGCCACCCCACGGCCGAACGAGTCGCCGCAATCTTCGCTCGCCACGGTGAGCCCACATCGGACTCTACGCTGCTGACCTGGGATCTCAGCCCGATTGGTCGAAGGCCCGAATTTCAACAACAATGCACGGCCATGAACGTAGTTGTCTGTGTGAAGCAGATCCCCGATCCCGCCGCACCCGGCGCATTGGATCCGGGGACAAAGAACCTTGTCCGAGCGGGAAAACTGATCCTGGACGATTCTGACGCCTACGGCGTGGAGATGGCCCTTCAGCTCGCCGATGCCGCCGGGGGCGGTGAAGTCACCCTGGTGTCCATGGCTCCCAACGGCGAGACCTCCGGGCTGCGCACGGCGCTGGCCATGGGGGCGGCCAAGGCCATCCTGATCAGTGACGAGTCCCTGGCCGGGACGGATGCTCTGGGTACGGCCAAGGTCCTGGCCGCCGCCATCAAGCGGGCCGAGCCGGACCTCGTCCTCGCCGCCACGGAGTCCACCGACGGCTACACCGGCACCACCCCGGTCCAGGTGGCCGAGCTGCTGGGTCTGCCGTCGGTGACCTTCGCCAAGAAGGTGGAGATCACCGGGAACTCGGTCAAGGTGGAGCGTCAGACCGAGGCCGGCTTCGACGAGGTCGAGAGCCCATTGCCCGCCGTGGTCACGGTGACCGCCGGCGTGGTCGAGCCCCGCTACCCGTCGTTCAAGGGCATCATGGCGGCCAAGTCGAAGCCGGTCGAGACGCTCACCGTCGCCGATCTCGGCCTCGATGCCGGCCAGGTCGGAGCGGCCGGGGCCCGCCAAGAGGTCACCGACGTGGCCGAGGCCGAAGCCCGATCCGCCGGCGAGATCGTCGTCGACGAGGGCGACGGCTACACACGGGTCATCGCATTCCTCGAGCAGCTGAAGGTCCTCTAGGACCGGTAGGAGAACACGCACATGTCTGTCGACAAGATCTGGGTCCTCGCCGAAGTTGCGGACGGGGCTCCCATCACCACGTCACTCGAACTGATCACCGCCGCCCGAGAGCTGGGCGGCACGGTCGAGGCTGTCGCCTATGGGGACGCCACCGCTTCGGTGGCCGCCACCCTCGGCGACTACGGCGTGACCACGATCCACGATGTGGGCGACCTGGCCGGCTCCCTGCCCGGGTCCCCGGTGGCCGCCACCATCGCCGCCGCCGTAGCCGCCGGCAGTGGGCCCGACGCCATCCTCTTCCCGGCCACCTACGACGGCCGGGACATCGCCGGTCGCCTCTCGGTGAAGCTCGACCGTCCCGTCCTCACCAATGTGGTGGACCTGTCGGCCGGCGACGGGGGGCTGGTGTCTCAGCACGCCATCTTCGGTGGCAGCCAGATGCTCTCGGCCAAGTTCACCGGTGAGGGTCCACAGATCTTCGTGGTCCGGGCCAAGTCGTTCGCCGCCGAACCGTCGGGTGGCGCGCCGGCAGCCGTGGTGTCCGCTCCGGCTCCGGATACCGGGGCGGCCAACGCGGCCAAGATCGTGGCCCGGCACGTCGAGGAGCGGTCCGGTCCGAAGCTCGACGAGGCCAACGTGGTGGTCTCCGGCGGCCGAGGACTGGGCGAGAAGGACCAGTACGCCCTCATCGAGGAGCTCGCCGGCCTGCTGAAGGGAGCGGCTGGGGCCAGCCGGGCCATCGTCGACGCCGGCTGGGTGCCGTACTCCCATCAGGTCGGTCAGACCGGGAAGACCGTCAAGCCCACCGTCTATGTGGCCTGCGGCATCTCGGGTGCCACCCAGCACCTGGTGGGGATGAAGAACTCCAAGAACATCGTGGCCATCAACAAGGATCAGGATGCCCCCATCTTCTCGGTGGCCGACCTGGGCATCGTGGGCGATGTCCACAAGGTGCTGCCCCAGTTGATCGAGGCGCTCAAAGCCCGGGGCTGACCAGGGCGGGGGTCGAGGGCCCCGGTTCATCCAGACCGGGCGCGAGGTCCCCAGGCTGTCGGCCGGCCCTGGCGGGACGGCACCGGCGGGAGGCTCTGCCTCGAGCACGAGCTTCACCGGCGGCCTGGTCTCGGCATCGGAGCGCCGAGGGGCGGGCCCAGGAGCCGTGGGCCGGCCGGCCGGCCGGCGTGCACAAAGCAGTGCGGAGGTCGATCGGGGAGACCCCGATCGGAGCAGGCCGCGTGCCATACTGGGCGCTCAGCGTCCTCTTCCGCACAGAACCTACGGGTGTGAACTCCTCCGCTTATCGTCGCCCTAGCCGTCCGTCCCCTGACGAGAGGCTGGGCAGACCGTCGCTCGCGGAGGGGCGTCGACTGACGGGCCCGATGACACCGGTGAACTGGCGATCGGTGCCTGCTCAGTCCCTTCTCACCGGCACCATCGCCGTCGCACCGGGCCGGAGCGAGCGTGCCTAGGCCGGTCGAGGGGACCAGCCCCTATCTGCCGGGCCTGGACGGCATCCGGGCCATCGCCGTCCTGTCGGTGATCGTGTTCCACCTCAACTTTGGGTGGGCATCGGGTGGCCTACTCGGGGTGCAGGTCTTCTTCGTGCTGTCGGGCTACCTGATCACCGACCTGTTGGTCGCCGAGTACCGCCGGCACCGGGGAATCGCTCTGGCCCAGTTCTGGATACGCCGGGCCCGGCGGCTACTTCCCGCCCTTTTGGTGGTGCTGTTCGTCACGGTGGGATGGGCCACGCTGTTCGACCGTGCGCAGTTGGACGCCCTACGCAGCGACCTCCCCTCCGGGATCTTCTACTACAGCAACTGGTGGTTCATCTTCCACCATGTCTCCTACTTCGCCAAGTTCGGACCACCCTCCCCGCTCGGCCATCTGTGGTCGCTGTCCATCGAGGAGCAGTTCTATCTGTTCTGGCCGCTGCTGGTGCTGGCGGCCATGACGTTCCTCCACAACCGGCGGACCATGGTCATCCTCACCCTGGGAGCGGCGGCCGCCTCGGCCATCGAGATGGCCGTCCTCTTCGTTCCCGACGGCGATCCGACACGCGTCTATGACGGCACCGACACCCGGGTGTTCGCCCTCCTGATCGGAGCGGCGCTGGCCATGGTGCTGCCCCGACACCAGACCTTCGCCCCGGTGACCGAGAGCGCCAGACGGGTGCTCGATGCCGCCGGTGGCCTCTCGTTGGTCGGTATCGTCCTGATGTTCTGGCTGACCAGCCAGTACGACTCGTTCCTGTACGAGGGCGGCATGGTGCTGTTGGCCCTGCTCACGGCGGTGCTCATCGCGGTGACCATCCATCCGGCTTCCCACCTGGAGATGGTCCTGGGTTGGGAGCCGCTCCGGTGGGTGGGGGAACGGTCCTACGGGATCTACCTCTGGCACTATCCGGTCATCGTGCTGACCACGCCGCTCAACGCCTCGCCGAGCGTGCTGCGGGCCAGCCTGCAGATCGCCGCCACCCTGGTGCTGGCCGCCCTGTCCTGGCGATACATCGAGCAGCCGGTCCGGCACGGGGCCCTGGGTCGCCAGTGGCACCGGATCCGGAGTCGCCAGTGGACCTGGCCCCACCTCACCCCGCCCGGTTGGGTCCTGGCGGTGGCCATCTCGGTCAACGCCGTCTTGTGCGCCGTGGGTCTGTTCGGGCTGGTGTCGGCCGATGCCGCTGATCCAGCCACGCAGGTCACCAGCATCGTTCCCCTCAACCACCATCACGGTACGGCCGGGACCGTTCCCGGATCGACCACGCCCACCACGGCCGGGCCTCCACCCCCGGGCCAGGGAGTGACGGCGATCGGGGACTCGATCATGGTCGACGCCGCCCCCTACCTTCAGTCCTCCCTTCCGGGCATCTCCATCGACGCCCAGGTCGGGCAGCAGATGACCCAGGTGCAGCAGGCCGTTCCGCAGCTGCGGGCCGAAGGTGCCGTGGGCAGTCGACTGATCATCGAGCTCGGCACCAACGGACCCTTCACGCCGGAGCAGCTGACCTCGCTCCTCGACTCGCTGGGTCCCTCCGAGCGGATAGTCCTGGTCAACACCCATGTGCCCCGACCCTGGCAACAGCAGGTCAACGACAGCCTCGCCACCGTGGCCCGGAACTATCCGAACGCGGTGCTGGTGGACTGGAACACGGCCAGTGCCACGGCGCCGCAGTTCTTCTATCCCGACGGTGTGCACCTCAATCCCGACGGCGCCAAGTACTACGCATCCCTACTGGTGCAGGCGCTCTACGCCCCGATGCCCAAGGCGGGACACTGACCGGTCCGGTCCGGCGCGCTCGAAGCGGTTCTCTCTCCGACCCCCTCCTGCTGTTCGAACCGAGGGGTCAGACGAGGGGCCAAGGGTAGGGGGGACGGTCCCCGAGGGGCTCCGGGAAGGTGCCAGTGTGGACCAGGCGATCGATCCGGTCGACGATTCCCGCCACTTCCTCGTCGTCGAGCAGACGGGTGAGCTCGTCGGGGAGGCCCGAGGCGAGCTGGCCGAGGTCGGCGAGCAGGCGGGGTGGGACCGGCTCGTCGGCGAAGTCCCAGATCACGGTGCGTAGTTTGGGCTGGCGGTGGAAGCACAGCCCATGGTCGATGCCCCACAACCGACCGTCGTCGCCGAGGAGGACATGCCCGCTCTTCCGGTCGGCGTTGTTGGCCACGACGTCGAAGGCGCACATGGCCCGGAGCACCTCCTCGTGTCCCCCTTCGTCGAACAGGGTGAAGTAGTGCTGTTCGTAGTCGGCGGCTACGAACAGCTGCAGCGAGCCGGCGCCGAAGGGGCCGTCGTGCCGTTCCACGGTTGGCGGCACCAGTCCCCAACCCAGCGCCTCCGACAGTACGAACGCCGCCACCTCTCGGCGGTAGAGCCCGTCGGGGAAATCCCACAGGGACTGCTCGCCGCCGGCCGGCTTGTACACCGCATGGAGGAGGCCGGGATCGGTGTCCGGGTCCCCGGCCGCCGTGCCGCCTGCCCCCACCGCGCCGCCCTTCCCATCTGCACCGTCCCCACCCCTCGCCGACCCACTGTCCTCCAGCGCCACCAGAAAGGTCAGATTGGAACTCCACGGCAGGCGACCCACCACGGAGAGCTCGCACCGGTGGAGGTACTCGGCGGCCGACTCGAGCCCGGGACCGACCGCGGGGCTCCAGCCGTTCACACCGCCGGAGGACGGTGGCCGTTGGTCCGTGGACACTCGTGACCCGAGGGGTCGAGGGGCGATCCGCACAGAGGGCAAGGGGGGCGTCCCGACTCCACCAGTTGGGTGGCCTGGATGGCGAAGGCCGCCGCCTGCTCGCGGGAGATGGACAGCCGGGCGATGGCCCCGGTCTCCTCCTCGGGGACCAACTCCTCGATGACCAGGACCACCCGGTCCTCGGCGTCGTCATAGGACACACCCACCGTGCCCACCACCCAGGCTGGCTCGGCCGGCTGCTCGAGCTCGAGCTGCTCGGGCAGGTGGCCCGGGCGCGACTGGTCCCGCACGATTCGCGCCAGGTAGTCGGCCACCACCGCCACCTGCTGCTTCTCGATCTTGAGGGTGAGGAGGGTGGGCCCCTGCCGGCACTGCAGGAGGAACAGCCGGCCACCTACCGGGCCGACCGCGCCCACGGTGATGCGGTCGGGGGCGGAGAGGTCGTAGCCCTCGCTCATGCGATGGCCAGTTCGCCGAGGGCGCCGGTCGAGTTCACGGTCAGCACGTGGGGACCGGCCCCGCTGTAGGCCAGGGCCGAGACCGAACACGGGGAGACGTTGAGCCGCTGGAAGAGGTCGAGGTGGGTGCCGGCGGCCGCCGCCACCGCTGCCTTGATCGGATCGGCGTGGGACACGGCCACGATGATCTCCCCGGGGTGGAGCTGCACGAGGCGGCTGATGGCCGAGGTGATGCGGGCCTGCATCTCGAGGAAGGACTCGCCCCCCGGGAAGCGAAAGCCGCTCGGCCAGCGCTGGACCTGCGCCCACTCGGGCTTACTGGCCAAGGTCTTCAGCTGGGCGCCGGTCCACTGTCCGAAGTCGCACTCGAGGAGCCCCCGCTCGGTGCGGACCCGAAGGCCGAGCTTCCGGGCGATGGGCTTGGCCGTCTCGGTGGTCCGCTCGAGGGGAGAGGCGTAGACGGCCACCGGTCCGGGCCGGTCGGGACCCACCAGGGCGGCGATCCGTCCCGCCACCGCCTCAGCCTGGGCCTGGCCCTCGTCGGACAGGTGAAGACCGCCGGCCCGGCCCGGGAGGACCTTGCCCGTGGTCGGCGTCTTGCCGTGGCGGACCAGGAGGACCACCGTGGGTCGTTGAGGAGGAGTCTTTCGGCTGGCCACGCCCGTTCACCGTACTCTGTCGTCGCGGCGGCCAGACCGCCCCGACCCCGGACAGGGGGAACGCCGACGGCGGACCTGCCAGCGCCCGGCTCAGTCGGAGGACCCGACCCCGACGCCGACCAGTGCCCGGTCGGCCGATTCCGGTGCGGGTTCCAGCACCAGCCCGGCCGGGCAAGGGCCGACGTCTCCGGGGCCACCGGGCCTGCCGGCGCCACCGGGCCCGCCGTCCGTCCCGCCCCGCTCGTCCCGCCCTTCCGTGCCCGTATCGGGGAGGACCTCGTCGTGGCTGTGGTCCTCGTGGGAGAGCCTGGAGGGCCACCAGTTCCAACGGCCCAGGAGCACGACGACCGACGGGACCAGCAGGGTTCGGACGAAGAACGTGTCGAGGAGGATCCCGGCGGCCAGGCCGAGACCGATCTCCTGGACCTGGGTGCCACCGGTGGCGGTGAGGACCCCGAACGTCCCCGCCAGGATGAGTCCGGCCGAGGTCACCGTGGTCCCGGTGGCCTCCACCGCCCGACGGACCGCCACCCCGATGGGGGCATGGTGGGCCTCCTCACGGATGCGGGTCATGACCAGGATGTTGTAGTCCTGGCCCAGCGCCATGATGAAGATGAACATGAAGAAGGGGAGGACGAAGTTGATGCCGTCCTGTCCCCCGATCAGCTCGAAGACCAGCACGGCCAGACCGAGGGAGGCCAGGTAGGAGAGGCCGACACTCACCACCAGGTAGAGCGGCGCCACCAGGCTGCGCAGGACGATGGCCAGCAGCAGGGCCAGGACGATCATGACGATGGGGATGATCCGCATCAGGTCGTTCCCCGAGATGGAGCCGACGTCGGCGGCCACCGGGGCGTAGCCGGCCACCCCTGACGAGGTGGCCCCCACCTCACGGGCCACCTGCGCCACCGCCGAGCGCACCGCCGGCATGGCGTCGGCGGCCACGGTGCTGGTCGAGGTCCCGGCCCGCAGGGACGTGAGGTACTGCACCGTCGTTCCGTCGGCGCTGATGAACTGGCCCGAGGCTTTGTAGGCGTCGTACACGGTCGGGCTCAGGGTCACCCCGGCCAACTTGGTGACGGGCAACTGGGCGGCCGGCCCGAAGTGGGCCAGCTGTCGGTGGGCGTCAGCCAGAGCCGATGCGGTGACCGCCGCCCCGTCGGGGTCGAGGGCACTGGTCACGGCACGGAACTGCCCCGACCGCTGGAGGGCGTCGAGGGCGGTGGTCAGGACCTGAGGCTCGTTCCACACCGAGGTGGGCAACCGGAACAGGACACTGGTGGGATCGGAGTCGGAGGTGGGGAAGGTGGCGTCCAGTACGGCCTGACCCTGCCCCGAGTCGGAGCTGGCCGGAGCGGCCGGGTCGCCGAAGCCCGACGGAGCGTAGGCCAGCATGGACAGGGCCAACCCGCCGAAGATGACCAGGCCGATGACCAGGGTCAGTACCGGCCGGCCCACCACCTTGCCGGCGATGCGGCCCCAGGTCCCACCGCTCCGCTGGCCTTCGGTGGGGATCCGGGGCCAGAACACACTGCGTCCCAGCACGGCCAGCAGAGCGGGCAGCAGGGTCAGGTTGGCCACCAGGGCCACGGCGATCCCGATGGCCAGGGCCGGGCCCAGACCCTGGTAGAGACCGAAGCTGGCCACCACCACGGCGGCCAGGGCCCCCACCACGGTGAGCCCGGAGAAGGTGATCGACTCGCCCACCTTGCTCAGGGAGAAGGACACCGCGTCGTGGACCGGCCTGCCCCTCCGGAGCTCCTCGCGGACCCTGAAGATGAGGAACAGCCCGTAGTCGGTACCGGCACCGAGCAGAACCACGGTGAGGAGGATGGGGGTGAGGTCGGAGACCTGCACGCCGAGGTGGGTGGAGGCGGCGATGACCGGACCGGCGGCGAACATGGCCACCACCGAGGGGAGGAGGGCTACGAACGGGGCCAGCAGGGCCCGGAAGGTGAGGAAGAGCAGCGCCAGGATGAAGAGTACCGACAGCAGCTCGGTAAGGGTCTGGGTATGGCCGTTCTGGCTCTGCTGGTCGACGGCGGCCGCCACGCCCGCGGCGAGGTGGAGGTCGAGGCCGGGTGGGACGCCCGAGGTGGCGAAGGTGGAGCGGAGCCCGGCGACGGTGTCGGCCGCCGCCTTGTCGGTGGATCCGGGAGGGACGGCCAGCACGACCATGGCCCGGCGGGCCTGCCCGTCGGTCGAGGCGCCCTGATCCACCACGGCGGTCACCCGGGGGATAGAGCGCATAGCCTGCTCGACCCGGGCGATGGCGGTGTTGTCGGACCCGGTCAGCGTCGGCCGGTCCGGGCTCTGGTCGGTGGCCTGGGTGGTGGGCCGGGCCGCCGCCGGTCCGGCCGAGGCCACAAAGGTGACCGTTGAGGTGGTCTGGGGGTTGAACGGCGTGGCCAGGCCGTCGGCCCTGACGCTGGCCGCCGTCGACGGGAGGAACTGGGAGTTGGAGGACTTCTCCACGCTGGACAGGGACGGGAGGAACAGCGCCAGCAGGACGGTGGCCACCATCCAGCCGGCGATGATCGGCCAGCGGAAGCGTACGGTGAACCGTCCTAAGGCGGCGAACAAAGCTGATGGCCCTCCGGGGATCGTCGGTGGGACCCCTGGGACCCGATGTACCGACGCCAGCGGTCGGGTCACCAGGTACGTCCGGGCCAACACCGGGGCTTCAGTCAGCGGTTCGTACCTGGCCCCTCCGGGCCAGACTAGGTCGCTGATCCCCCACGGTTCAGGGCGTAGACGCCCAAACGAACGATTATTACGAGATTTTCACGGGGGGCCGGAGCCGCCAGGGGTCGACCGCGGTTCCCCCCGACCGGCCAGACGGGCAACCCACCCGGGAGGACCACCGAGTCGGACCGGGCGGGTCCGTGGTCGGTTCATACGGCCGGGTCGGGCAGTCGACGGGGCATGGGCACCGCGGTCTCCGGCCACCGCTTCCGGCTGACCCGGGCCAACCGCTGGAGCAGGGCGATGGCCCCGGGGTCGTCGTCCCCGGGTCGGGTCTCGATGGCCCCACCGGCGACCATGCCCTCGATCAGCTCCCGTCCGATGTCCGTGCGGACCAGGGTCAGGGTCCAGTCGCTGAACGCTCCGATCCCACCGGTGGAGATGTCCGCGTGCTCGGCGGCGAAGTCCGGACACGACTTGCACCCCTCGCGGGTCCAGGCGTGGGCCTCCTTGAGGGGGATCTCGTGGAACGCTCCGTCCCGCGTCCACACCTGGAACACGCCCTTGATGTTCATCTTGGCGATGTCGGCCCGGGCTATCCCGTACTTGGCCTCGAACAGCTCGGGGAAGATGGCGTCGTCGAAGGTCTTGGAGCACAGCAGGCCGATGGTGAGGGACAGTCGACGGGCGATCTTGCCGGCCTTGCGGGCCTTCATCACCGGGGCGGCGGAGGCCTGGCACCCCATGCCCACCAGGGCGATGCGCTCGGCCCCGGCCTCGATGGCCAGGGGGTAGGCCAACGGATTGGCCGAGTACGTGTACCTCGACCCGGCGGCGGCCAGCACCTCGGCCCGGTTGGTGGCCAGGCCGGGCACCGCCTTCCAGGTGGAGCCGTCCCCCTCGAGGTTGGATACCAGGGCGGCGTCGATCATGTCGTGCTCGAGGGCCCAGATGAGCAAAGCGGAGACCAGCCCGCCGTCCTGTCCCAGTTCGAGGATCTCCGGGTCGGTGGACCGGACCAGCAGGATGTCCTGGGACACCCCGGCCACCTCCTCGGTGGTCCGCTCGCGTCCGAACAGGTGGGTGTCGATCTCCGGCTCCCACAGTCGGAACCGGGGACAGGCCCGGGTGCACATGGTGCACCCTTTGACCCCGTGGGTGCAGCTCTCGGCGCCGCCGTCGGCGTCGATGTGGAACGGCTTGTACTTGCCACCGGTGTCGTCGTAGGACAGGACATCGTACGGGCACGCCACGATGCAGCCGGCGCAGCCGGTGCACAGTCCGGACGTGACGACCTCGGTGAAGAGCTCGGCCCAGTGGGGCTTCTCGGGGGGCATGGCCCAACCCTAGCGAGGCCTGCTGGACGGGTGACGCACGCGGTTGGCTACCCTCGGCTCGTGCCCGAGATGCTCGAAGTCGAGACGTACCGTCAGCTGGCTGAGGAGGCCATCGACCGCCCCATCGCCTCGCTGTACTGTCCCGACGCGTGGTTTCTGAAGGGAGCGGCTACCGGGCCGGCCCTCCGACGGGCCCTGGTCGGACACCGGTTCACCGCGGCCCGCCGGATCGGCAAGCTCCTCCTCCTCGAGGTGGACAGCGGCCCGACCGTGGGCCTCCGCTTCGGGATGACGGGAACGCTGGTGGTCGACCAACGGAGGGGGGTGGACCAGATGCAGTACGCGTCGAAGCGTCGGGATCCGGCGTGGGACCGGTGGAAGGTGGGGTTTGACGACGGCGGCTCGCTGGTCGTGCACGATCCCCGCCGGCTCGGTGGCGTCCTGCTCGACCCCGACATCTCCGGGCTGGGTCCCGATGCCGCCGCCATCACCGTGGCCCAACTGGCGGCCACGCTCCGTGCGTCGCGCTCCCCGCTGAAGGCCCGGCTCCTGGATCAGTCGAAGGTGGCCGGAATAGGGAACCTGATCGTCGACGAGCTGCTCTGGCGGGCGGCGCTCTCCCCGCTCCGCTCGTCGGACTCGCTCACCCCGAACGAGATCCGGCGCCTCCACCGGAACCTGGGCCGGACCCTGGCCGACCTGGCGGGGGCGGGTGGGTCCCACACCGGCCAGCTGATGGACGAGCGCCGTCCGGGGGGACGCTGCCCCCGGGACGGGACCGAACTGACCCGGTCCACCGTTGGCGGGCGGACCTCGTGGTGGTGCCCTGACCACCAGGGCTGAAGCCGGAGGGCAGGGACGAGGGTCCGCTCTTGACGGCAGAGTAGTAAGCGCGAATACTAAAGTGGTGTTCGTGCTCAGCACCGCCCATGCCACTTCGACCGCACCGCCATCGGCCTTCTTCGATCGGTGGGCCGACATGGGCACCTGGCCGGAGTGGGACGTGGCCATCCTCTGGGTCCGACGAGACGGCCCGTTCGTCGAGGGCACCACCGGCACCCTCAAACCCAAGGGCGGTCCGAAGGTGGCGTTCGGGATCCGGACGCTGGTGGACGGCCGCGAGTTCACGGACTGCTCCACCCTGTTCGGGGCGGCCCTGACCATCCGCCATCTGGTCGGAGTCGGGGATGACGGTCATACCGCTGTCGACATCGAGGTGTCCATCGACGGACCGCTGGCCCGGCTGTGGAAGCTGGCGATGGGGAAGGGCATCGCCGAGTCCACCCCGGCCGGGCTCCGACGACTGGTGGAGGTGGCCGAGGCCGACACCGACACCGACACCGACACCGAGGTCGACCGATGACTGCGTGGCTCGGCGTGGTGTCCCGAGACCACGTCCGGCGGGGTGTGGCCTTGGGCATCGCTCAGATCGGTCACGGCAAGCATGCCGGCCTGGCCCGGATGCGGGCCGGGGACGGACTGGTCTACTACTCGCCACGGGTCTCCCTCGACGACACCGTCCCCCTGCGGGCCTTCACCGCCATCGGCCGGATCGCCGACGACGAAGTGTTCCAGGCCGACGAGGGGGAGTTCCGGCCGTGGCGACGCAGGGTGCGCTACGACACCGGGGCCATCGACACCCCCATCGCCGGTCTGCAGCAGGAACTCGAGCTGACCCAGGGCCCGAACTGGGGCTATCCGCTGCGAAGGGGCCTGCTCGAGCTGAGCGAGCACGACTTCGGGTGCATCGCCCGCGCCATGGGGTCCAGCTCCGCCGCACTGTCCGGACCGTGAGCGCCGACCGCCGGCTGGCCACCGAATTCTCTCGATCGGAGGAGAGCCCCGGCCTGCTCCTCTGGCAGGTGACCAACCGTTGGCAGGCGGCCCAGCGCGCCGCCCTCAAGCCGTTCGACCTGACCCACGTGCAGTTCGTGCTGCTGGCCGCCCTCACCTGGCTGGGTGCCGACGGGCCGGTCACGCAGCGCCGGCTGGCCGACTTCGCCGGCACCGACCCCATGATGACCTCCCAGGTGGTCCGCGGCCTGGAGCGTCGCCAACTCCTGGTCCGTTCGGCCCACGACACCGACGGTCGGGCACGGTCGCTGACCGTGACCGATGGGGGCGCCGCCCTGGCCAACCGGGCCGTGGTGGCCGTGGAGGCGTGTGACGAAGCCTTCTTCGGACCCCTCGGCCGGGCACGGTCCTCGTTCACCGGGGCTCTGGCCGCCCTGGGCCGGGGTGCACCGCCCGACTGAGGCTCCTCGAGGCCCCGATCGGCCGCAGCCGACGACCGCTGTGGCGCTCAGCCCTCCAGTTCGGCCAGCACCTTGGCCGCGTGCCCGTCGGCCTTCACGTGGTACCAGGGCCGGGCGATGGTTCCGTCGGCGGCGATGAGGAAGGTGGAGCGGATGACCCCGATGGACTTCTTGCCGTAGAGAGTCTTCTCGCCCCAGGCACCGTAGGCCTCACCCACGGAGTGGTCGGCATCGGTGAGGAGGGGGAAGGTCAGGCCGTACTTGGCCCGGAACTTCTGATGTTTCTCCGCCGTGTCCCCGGAGACCCCGAGGACCGGCACCTTGGCCTTGGCGAAGGCGTGCAGGTTGTCGTTGAACTGACACGCCTCCTTGGTGCAGCCGGGCGTGTCGTCCCGGGGGTAGAAGTAGAGGACGAACCGCTTTCCAGCCAGGTCCTTGGAGGAGACCAGCTTGCCGTCCTGGTCGGGGAGGGTGAAGGCGGGGGCCTTGTCGCCGGCGGCGAGTGTTCCCATGGTCGGCTTCCTTTCGTGGTGGGGGGCCGGGCGGGGTGCCGGCCTCGGCCCACGATGGCACACTCCGGCCCCGCTCGGAACGGCTGAGCCCGAAGGGGCGAGGAGGGCCCCGACCTCAGACTTCTTCCAACCCTCGCCAAGCCGTCTCCCACCCCCGCATCCCGTCCGCCGGAGGCCCGTGGGCTGGTGTAGTGGGAAATCCCAGGTAGACTGGTGTCTGTGGTGGAGCTGGTGCTCTGCTACCGGGGTCTTCCTCATCCTGTTTCCGGTATGCCGACGCAGACCGGACGATGGCCCGAGGCGGGCCCGCAGGCATCCGTGATTGGCACGGTGTCGACGGTCGGCTTCCGGCCGTCACTGAACGATGAGAGAGAGCTTCTGAACCCCATGACCACCACCGCCGATCCGTCGGATCGCGTCCTCGATCCCTCCGACCTCCCCACGGCCGAGGCCGAGGCGCAGTCCTTTGCCTCGCTGGGCGTCGACCCGGCCCTGGTCAAGGCGCTGGCCGCCCAGGGCATCACCCATACCTTCGCCATCCAGGCCATGACGGTGGCTGACGCCCTCGCGGGCCGCGATGTGTGCGGCAAGGCCAAGACCGGCTCGGGTAAGACCCTGGCCTTCGGCGTCCCGCTGCTGCAGCGCACCATGGCCGCCCGCTCCACCGAGCCCGGTCGTCCCCGGGCCCTGGTGCTGGTACCCACCCGCGAACTGGCCGTCCAGGTGAGCGAGGTCCTCGAGCCCCTGGCCGACGAGGCCGGGCTCCGGATCGTCGCCGTGTACGGCGGGGCCGACATCGAGCGCCAGGTCAAGAAGCTCCGCAAGGGAGTCGACGTGATCATCGCCACTCCGGGTCGCCTCATCGACCTGGGCGACCGGGGGGAGCTCTCGGTGGCCGATATCGAGACCCTCGTCCTCGACGAGGCGGACCGTATGGCCGACATGGGCTTCATGCCCCAGGTGGAGTGGGTGCTGCGCCGCCTCGAGCGGGAGCACCAAACCCTTCTGTTCTCCGCCACGCTGGACGGAGCCGTGGACCGCCTGGTCAGCCGCTACCTCACCGATCCGGTCCTTCACGAGGTGGCGTCGCCCAGCACCACGGTGGACGCCATGGAGCACCGGTTCCTCGAGGTGCACCAGATGGACCGGGTCAAGGTGGCCGCCGCCATCTGCCAGAACTCGGAGAAGACGCTGGTCTTCGTGCGCACCAAGCGGGGAGCCGACCGTCTGGTGGAGCAGCTCCGCAAGGAGGGGGTCAAGGCCGACGCCATCCACGGCGACCTCCGCCAGTCCAACCGCGAGCGCACCCTGAAGGACTTCAGCGAGGGAAAGCTGCCGGCCCTGGTGGCCACGGATGTGGCCGCACGGGGTCTCGACATCGACATGGTCGACGTGGTCATCCACTTCGATCCTCCCGAGGATCACAAGGCCTACCTCCACCGCTCGGGCCGCACCGCCCGGGCCGGCGAGGCCGGTCTGGTGGTCACTCTGGTCCAGTGGAACCAGGTCCTGGAGATCGAGCGCATCCAGACCCGCATCGGCCTCCGGTCGCCGATCGTGGAAATCTTCTCCAACGATCCTCGGCTGAAGGACCTCTCCGCCTGGAACCCTCTCGAGGGCTGAGCTTCCCCGCTGTCCCGGGCCGACACCATCGGCGTCGGTTGTCGCACCGGCCCGTCGGGCACGGTGCCGCCCGCCATTCCATCGAGGAGGAACGTGTGCCTGAGCACCACTTCAACCAGCCCATGACCGTGGGTGCCGGCGTCGAGGGGGTCGAGCGCATTCTGGTGGTGGCCGCTCACCCCGACGACGTGGACTTCGCCGCCGCCGGTTCGGTGGCCGTGTGGACCGACGCCGGGGTCGAGGTGGCCTACTGCATCGCCACCGACGGCGAGGCCGGCGGCGACGACCGATCACTGCCGCGGACCGAGATGGCCGCCATCCGGCGCGCCGAGCAGACCACTGCCGCCGGTGAGGTGGGGGTGACCGATCTGACCTTCCTCGGCTATCCGGACGGCCGGCTCCAGGCCGACCTCGATCTCCGTCGCGACATGGCGCGGGTCATCCGCCGCTTCCGGCCTGACCGTGTCGTGGCCCCCTCCCCCGAACGGAACTGGGCGCGCATCTACGCCAGCCATCCCGACCACCTGGCCGCCGGTGAGGCCGCCGCCTGTGCCGTCTATCCCGACGCCCGCAACCCTTTTGCCTTCCCCGAACTCCTCACGGAGGGGCTCGAGCCCCACACCGTGCCCGAACTGTGGATCATGACCACCGACCGTGCCGACCGCGCGGTGGACGCCACCGAGTACTTCGACCGCAAGTTGGCCGCTCTCCGGTCCCACCGGAGTCAGGTGGGCGACGGTGAACACCTCCACGAGCTGCTCCGGAGCTGGATGTCGGGAACCGCCCTGGCCGCCGGACTGCCCGACGGTCGGCTGGCAGAGGCGTTCCACGTGGTGTCGACGGCGTGACGCGGTGACGGCATGATCCGGTGACGGGCGCCGCCCCTCCTCCAGGGTGGGCCGTCCTCCAGCATGTGGCCCACGAGGGTCCGGGGCTGATCGGCGACGAGCTCCGCCTGGCCGGCCAGGCCTACGCCGTGGTCCGCCTCGACCGTGGCGAGATGCTGCCCGATCCCGGGTCCGTGGCCGGACTGGCGGTCCTGGGTGGTCCCATGGGTGTCCACGACGCTGACGACCACCCCTGGGTGGTGGCCGAGCGGGACCTGATGGCGGCCGTGGCCACCGAGGGGATGCCGGTGCTCGGTGTGGGCCTCGGCGCCCAGCAGCTGGCCATGGCGCTCGGGGCGGCGGTGACCACCGGCGACGAGCTCGAGATCGGAGTGGGCCGGGTGGAGCTCACCGGACCCGGGCGGCTGGACCCGGTCACCGGCCCCGAGTACGGCGGACTGTCGGCCACCGCCGTGCCGTGCCTCCACTGGCACCAAGACACCTTCTCCCTCCCCGATGGGGCCGTCCACCTGGCCGCCTCCCGCTCCTTCCCCCATCAGGCCTTCCGATGGGGCGACCGGGCCTACGGCCTGCAGTTCCACGTGGAGGTGGACCGCGAGCTGGCGGTCGGATGGGCCCCGTTCCTGCCCGCCGGGATCACGCTCGACCCCACCCGGCTGGCCGAGGTGGAGGCGGCGGGGACCCGGCTGCTCCGGCGCTTCGTGCAGCGGGCCCTGTCTCCGCGGCCGAGCTCCCCGGCGGGTGCCGACCCGGTGCGGGCCGACCGGTGAGCGGACCGGCCGACACCGTGTCCCCGGCGTCCGGGCCCGTCGACCCTGTGGATCCCGGCGATCCCCGGGGAGCGATCAAGCCGCGGCTCCGCGGGGTCTTCCACGAGGTGGCCTTCTTCGTCTCACTGGTCTCGGGCGCGGCGCTGATCTGGGCTGCACCGACCACCGGTTCGAAGCTGATCGTGACGGTCTACGCCGTATCCATCTCGCTGCTCTTCGGGGTCAGCGCCCTCTTCCACCGCCACACCTGGGGACCGGTGGGCCGCCGGCGGATGCGACGGGCCGACCACTCGACCATCTTCATCGCCATCGCCGGCTCGTACACCGCCGTGGCTGGCATCGCCCTCACCGGCTGGGCCCGGACCGCGGTGCTGGGCATCGTCTGGGGTGGGGCGGTCGTGGGCATTGCCTTGCGCCAGCTGTGGCTGGACGCCCCCAAGTGGGTCATCGCCCTCCCCTACGTGGTGGTGGGGTGGGCCGCCGTGGTGGTGCTGCCCCAGCTGTTCCGGGCCCTGGGCGGGGTGGGCTTCGCCCTGTTGCTGGCCGGCGGACTGGCTTACTCGGTCGGAGCCGTGGTCTACGCCCTGAAGAGGCCCGACCCGGTACCGGGCGTCTTTGGGTACCACGAGGTCTTCCACGCCTGCACCATCGTGGGTGCCGTCCTGCACTTCGTGGTCATCGCCTGGTTCGTCCTGCCCCTGGCCGGCTGACCTCTGACGCCGAACCTCAGCCGGCCATCTGGCGCAGCATGTAGGGGAGGATCCCGCCGTTCCGGTAGTACTCGGCCTCCATCGGGGTATCGATGCGGAGCCGAGCCTCGAACTCCACCACCCGGTCACCGTCCACGGCCCGGACGGCCAGGGTCTTCGGGGTCACCCCGTCGTTGAGGGGCCCGAGGCCGGTGATGGCGAAGGTCTCGTGGCCGGTGAGCCCGAGGGAGGCGGCGTTCTGGCCTTCGGCGTACTGGAGCGGCAGCACCCCCATGCCGATCAGGTTGGACCGGTGGATGCGCTCGTAGCTCTCGGCGATCACGGCCCGCACCCCGAGCAGCGACGTGCCCTTGGCCGCCCAGTCGCGGGACGACCCCGAGCCGTACTCCTTTCCGGCCAGCACCACCAGGGGCACTCCGTCGGCCGCGTAGTGCTCGGCGGCCTCGTAGATGGTGGTCTGCTCGCCATCGGGCAGGTGGAGGGTGATGCCACCTTCCGTACCCGGGGCCAGCTGGTTGCGCAGTCGCACGTTGGCGAAGGTTCCCCGCACCATCACCTCGTGGTTCCCCCGCCGGGCCCCGTAGGAGTTGAAGTCGGTGCGCGCCACCCCCTTGTCGGCCAAGTAGTGGCCGGCCGGCGTGGTTGGGCTGATGTTGCCGGCCGGCGAGATGTGGTCGGTGGTCACGCTGTCGCCGAGGAGGGCCAGCACCCGGGCGCCCGCCACCTCGGTGACCGGTGCCGGGTCCATGGTCAGCCCCTCGAGAAAGGTGGGCCGGAGCACATAGGTGGAGTCGTGGTCCCAGCTGAAGGTGGTGCCGGTGGCCGTCTCCACCGCCTGCCACCGCTCGTCCCCGTCGAACACGGCGCCGTACCGCTGGCGGAACATCTCCGAGGTGAGCGAGGTGCGGATGGCCTCGGTGACCTCCTCGGGCGACGGCCACAGTTCGGACAGGAGAACCGGCCGTCCCTCGGCGTCGATGCCCAGCGGGTCGGTGGTCAGGTCGATGTCCATGGTGCCGGCCAGGGCGTAGGCCACCACCAGGGGGGGAGAGGCCAGGTAGTTCATCCGTACGTCGGGGTGGATCCGTCCCTCGAAGTTGCGGTTCCCCGACAGCACCGAGGCCACCGACAGGTCGTGCTCGTGGACGGCCTCGGAGACCCCGGTGAGCAGGGGCCCGGAGTTGCCGATGCACGTGGTGCACCCGTAGCCGACCAGGTCGAACCCGATGGCGGCCAGCGGCCCGGTCAGCCCGGCCCGGTCGAGGTAGTCCATGACCACGCGGGATCCGGGGGCCAGGGTGGTCTTCACCCACGGCTTGGGGGTGAGACCCCGCGCCACGGCGCGTTGGGCCACCAGGCCGGCCGCCACCATCACCTGGGGGTTGGAGGTGTTGGTGCAGCTGGTGATGGCGGCCACCACGACGGCCCCGTCCTCCACCGTGGCCGTGGACCCGTCGCCCAGAGTTGCCGGGCCGGAGCGGGAGTCCCGGCCGAGGGCCGTGCGGTAGGCAGCACCGGCGCCGGCCAGCGTCACCAGGTCCTGGGGCCGGGCCGGGCCGGCGATGCTCGGCACCACGGTGGACAGGTCCAGCTCGATGGTCTCGGAGTAGACCGGCTCCACCCCGTCCACCCGGTGGAACATCCCCTGCTCCTTGGCGTAGGCCTCCACCAGGTCTACGTGCGCATCATCCCGTCCCGAGAAGCGCAGGTAGTCGAGGGTGACCTCGTCGATGGGGAAGATGGCACAGGTGGCCCCGTACTCGGGGGACATGTTGCCGATGGTGGCTCGGTTGGCCAGGGGCACGGTGGCCACCCCGGGCCCGAAGAACTCGACGAATTTGCCCACCACGCCGTGCTGGCGCAGCAGGTGGGTAATGGTCAGGACCAGGTCGGTGGCGGTGGTGCCGGCAGGCTGCTCGCCGGTGAGCCGGAAGCCCACCACCGGGGGCAGGAGCAAGGACAGCGGCTGACCGAGCATGGCCGCCTCGGCCTCGATGCCGCCCACGCCCCAGCCGAGCACCCCGAGGCCGTTGACCATCGTGGTGTGGGAGTCCGTGCCCACCAGGGTGTCGCAGTAGGCCTGGCCGTCGTCGGTGGCGAAGACCACCCGGGACAGGTACTCGAGGTTGACCTGGTGGCAGATGCCGGTCCCGGGGGGCACGACGCGAAAGCCGTCGAAGGCCTGCTGGGCCCAGCGCAGGAGTTGGTAGCGCTCGATGTTCCGCTGGTACTCGATATCCACGTTCTCGTCGTACGAATCGGGCCGCCCCGACGACTCGGCGATGACCGAGTGGTCGATGACCAGCTCCACCGGGACCAGCGGATTGACCTTGGCCGGATCGCCGCCCAGAGCCTCGAGCGCATCACGCATGGCGGCCAGGTCGACCACGCCGGGTACCCCGGTGAAGTCCTGCATGAGCACCCGCTCGGGCGTCAGGGCGATCTCGGCCGCGTCCTCACTGCCGAATCCGTGTCGCTCGGGGTGGTTGCCCCATCCCGCCACGGCCTCGATGTCGGCCGGGCGCACGGCCAGCCCGTCCTCGTGGCGGAGCAGGTTCTCCAGCACCACCTTGATGGAGTACGGCAGTCGGGCCACGTCGAACCGGTCGGCCAGGGCGTTGATCCGGTAGATCTGGTAGGTGGCGTCACCGACGGAGAGCGAACTGCGGGCGCCGAAGGAGTCGGGGGTGCCGGAAGCGGGGGTCTGTGCCATGGCCCCATTCTGCCACCGGACCGGCGGTGACGAACCGGTGGCGACTCACCGACCGCACCGGCGACGAACTGGCCCGTTCCTGGTCGGCTAGGTGCGGTTGCGGTAGCGCCGGACGGCCAGCGGGATGAGGACGATCAGGAAGCCGATGGTCCAGGCCAGGGTCTGGATGACCCACTTGGAGGTCGGCCCGCCGATCATCAGGGCGCGACAGGCACTGACGGTGACGCTCACCGGCTGATAGGTGGCGAATCCTTGCAGCCAGCTGGGCATAGTGGCGACCGGGACGAAGGCCGACGACACGAAGATCAGCGGGAAGAGGATGGGGAACGACATCACCTGGGCGGTTTCGCTGTTGGGCGCGGACAGCCCGACCACGGCGAAACCCCACGAGAGGGCGTAGGCGAAGAGCAGGATGAGCCCGATGGCGGCCAGGTAGGCCAGCACGCCGGTGGTGGGTCGGAACCCCACAGCGAACCCGACAGCGGTGATGATGATGACCACGAACACGTTGCGGACCATGTCTGCGGAGGTACGTCCGGTGAGCACCGCCGAACGGGCCATGGGGAGGGCCCGGAAGCGCTCGATCAGGCCCTTCTGGAGGTCCTCGGCCAGGCCGATGCTGGTGCTCACGGCGCCGAAGGCCACGGTTTGGACGAAGATGCCCGGCATCAGATAGTTGACATAGTTCCCTCCCGGCACCTTGATGGCCCCGCCGAACACATAGGTGAACAGCAGCACGAACATGATCGGCTGGACCGTCGAGAAGAACAGCTGCTCGGGGATGCGTAGGAGGGCGAGCAGGTTCCGCTGGGTGATGGTCAGCGTGTCGGACACCGCCCAGCGGAGCTTGGCGGCCACGGAGGTGGCGGGGGGTGCTCCCGAAACGGACGGGGCAGTGATGGTGGTGGTCATGAGATCTCTCCGGTGAGGACGGGCATGGCGGCATCGGCGGCTTTCCGTCGGGATCGGCGGCGCCCCTTCTTCGCGGGGTCTTCGGTCTCTTCGGCCTCGTCCTCCGCCCTCCGGCCGGTCAGGCCCAGGAACACGTCGTCCAGGCTGGGCTCGCGCAAGGTGAAGGCTGTGGGCGTGATCCCTTCTTGGTCGAGCGAACGGAGGCCGGCCATGGCTGAGGCCGGGCCGTCGTCCACCGTGACCTCGACCACGGTGCCGTTCACCGTCGGGACGTGGGGTCCGAGGGCTCCGAACAGCTCAGCGGTGCGGCGGGCATGGTCGATGGAGTCCAGCCCGACCTCCAGGACGGTGGCCCCCAGCTCGGCCTTGAGCTGACGGGGCGTGCCTTCGGCGATCACGTGCCCGTGGTCGATCACGACCAGGTCGGTGGCCAGCCGATCGGCCTCTTCCAGGTACTGGGTGGTGAGGAGCACGGTCGTGCCCGCGCCGACCAGGCTCTCGATGACCTCCCACAGGTCGTTGCGGCTCTGGGGGTCGAGGCCGGTGGTGGGCTCGTCCAGGAAGAGGACCGTGGGTCGGGCCACCAGGGCGGCCGCCAGGTCGAGCCGCCGGCGCATCCCTCCGGAGTAGGTCTTCAGCGGACGGTCGCCGGCGTCGTCCAGGTTGAACTGGGTGAGCAGGTCGACGGCGCGACCGGTGACGTATGAGGGCTCCAGGTGGTTGAGTTTGCCCACCATGCGGAGGTTCTCCCTACCGGTGAGGTTCTCGTCCACGGCGGCGTACTGGCCGGCCAGACCGATCAGGCTGCGAACCAGGCCGGCCTCCTGGCGCACGTCGTGGCCGAGGACCCGGGCTGACCCGCTGTCCGCCTTCAGGATGGTGGTGAGGACCCGCACGGCCGTGGTCTTGCCCGAGCCGTTGGGGCCCAGGAGGCCGAAGACCCTCCCTTCCTCGACGTTGAACGACACCCCGTCGAGGGCGTGCACCGGGTGCTTGCCGCTGAAGGTCTTCTGCAGGGCGTCGGCTTCGATGGCGTACGGCATGAACGGAGGATCCTGACTGTTCGGCGGGGGGATCAGCGTTGGTGCGCCCGCAAACGGCCACGGGCCCCGGCCCGCCGGTCCGGTGGGCGTCGCTCACTTGAGACGTCACCACATCTTACGGCGGCTCCCGCCCTCGCCTGACACCTCGACCTCGGGCCCGACGGGCGTCCGGACCGGTGGTCGGTCGGGACGGCGCATCGCGCACCGTGGGCCGGTAGCCTCGGGCCATGGAAAAGGGCGACCAGGTACCGGACTTCGAGCTCCCCGACGAGGACGGTCATCCCCGGAAGCTGAGTGATCTGGCCGCCTCCGGGCCCGTCGTCCTCTTCTTCTATCCGGCGGCCATGACGTACGGCTGCACCAAGGAGAGCTGTCACTTCCGGGACATGAAGGCCGAGTTCGAGGCGGTCGGGGCCCAGCGAGTGGGCATCAGCTCCGACCAGGTCGAGAAGCAGAAGCAGTTCTCAGACAAGCACTCCTTCGACTACCCGTTGCTCTCCGACCCGGATGGGGCCGTGGCCACCCAGTTCGGCGTTCGGCGCGGATTTGCCAAGCTCTCGCCCACCAAGCGGGCCACATTCGTCATCGGGTCCGACCTCAGGTTAATCGAGGTCATCCAGAGCGAGGTGCGGATGAACGTCCACGCCGATCGGGCCCTCGAGGTGCTCAAGGCCAGCGCCGCCAGCTGACCGACGGCCGGAGCGTCCCCGCCCGGGGCGTGCTTCGATGGGATGCTGTCGTCATGGACGTCTGGTCGTCGCGCCGACCCGCATGAGCCCGGTCCCGGGATCCGGTCGCATGGAACAGTTGGCGCAGGCCGTGGCCGAACGCGTGGTGAGCATCGTCATGGATGCCATCGACATCGACGCGCTCCTCGAGCGGATCGATGTCGATGCCCTGGTCTCGAGGGTGGATGTCGACGGGGTGGTCAACCGGGTCGACGTGGACAAGCTGATCGACCGGGTCGACGTCGAGAAGATCATCGAGCGGGTGGACGTCGAGAAGATCATCGAGCGGGTGGACATCGACTCGCTGATGGAGAAGACCGAGCTGGGTACCATCATCGCCCGGTCCACCACCGGTGTGGCCTCCGAGGTCCTCGACGTCATCCGGGCCCAGGGGGTCGGCCTGGACGACTTCTTTGCCCGTTGGGCCAACCGCATCCTCCGTCGGTCGCCGACCGAGTTGCCCCTCGGTCCGCTCACCCTGGTGGAGCCGGTCCCGGTCCGGGCCGAGCTTCCGTCGGGTGCGACCTGATGGTCACGGGCGTGGTCAAGCCCGTGGAGGGCCGGCAGGGCCACTATGCCGGCGCCGTGAGCCGACTGGTGGCCTTCGGCGCCGATGTCGGCGCCTCATGGGGTCTGTTCACCCTGGGGGCGGCGGCGCTGGCCTTCACCATCCAGCTGGCCTCGGGGACCAAGTTCTCGCTCAGCAACCACCAGCTCGCCTCCCTGGTCGCCGCCACGATCTGGGAGTTCATCTACTTCGCCTACCAGTGGACCCTGAGCGGGAAGACCATCGGGATGGCCGTGCTCGGGATCCGGGTGGTCAAGACCGACGGCACGCCGATCGGTGCGCGTCAGGCCGTCATCCGGACGCTGACCCTGCCTCTCAGCATCATTGTCTTCGGCCTCGGGTTCCTGGGCATCCTGACCAACCGGCGCCGGTACGCCTGGCACGACCGGTTCGCCAAGACAGCGGTGGTCTACTCGTGGGACGCCCGGGCCGCCCGGCTGCGCTGGTTGGCCCGACAGGACCTGCCGACCGCCCCCTGACCCGCCCCCGCCGGCCTCACCGGATCGGGCGGCCGGTCGGTGTGCGAGGGTGTCGGTGATGCACAACCGACCGGGTCGAGCGGTGTCCGTGGGGTCCGAGTGGATCGATCACCGGAGCGGGGTGGGTCGGCGGCTGGCCGGCGCCCGACCGGCGCCCGGGGTCCGAGGGTGGGGGACGGAGCCGCCGGGCCCATGAGCCGGCTGTTCGATCGGGACCCCCGGATCGTGGCCCCCGGCGCCGTCCACCTGCCCGGCTGGCTGGACCCCGATACCCAGCGGTCGGTGGTGGAGGCGTGCCGGCGCTGGGGCGTCGAGGCCGGGGGGTTCCGCGCTCCCCGGATGCCCCGCGGTGGGGCCATGTCGGTACAGATCGCCTGTTTGGGCTGGCACTGGTATCCGTACCGCTACTCGCGCCACCTGGACGACGGGGACGGACGCCGCGTCGCTCCGTTCCCCGTCTGGCTGGGCGAACTCAGCCAGCGGGCCGTGGACGATGCCCGGAGTGTCGATCCCCACCTCGAGGGGACGGCGCCGGAGGGGAGGGAGGCCACGGCCTCGACCTATGCACCCGATGTGGCCCTGGTCAACTGGTACGGGCCCGGCGCCCGCATGGGTATGCACGTCGATCGGGACGAGCCGTGCCCGGCTCCGGTGGTCTCGTTCAGCGTCGGGGACTCGTGCACCTTCCGGTTCGGCACTCCCGCCGGACGGGGCCGTCCGTGGACCGATGTGCCCCTCGAATCGGGTGACGTGTTCGTCTTCGGAGGCCCCTCCCGGCTGGCTTACCACGGCGTGCCGAAGGTCCTTCCCGGCAGCGGCGATCCGGGGGTGGGTGTGGAGGGTGGACGCTTCAACATCACCGTTCGCCAGTCGGGGCTGACCGACTCGGAATAGCTTCTGGCCAGGGATAACGCTCCCTGACCCGACCCTGGTTTTTTCTTCCGACCCCCGGGTTTCGGGCCGGGATCGTAGCCAAACGCGAAGCGCCGATGGTACGATTTCCTGATCCAGAGAAAGGGGCAGTTCATGGAGAACAAGCGCACATACGAGAAGCCCGAGCTTCAGAAGCTCGGCCTCCTCCGGGACCTCACCAAGATGAGCCACTGGGGTTGGAACCAGGGCCCACGCGGCGCCTGAGTTGATCGCTTCGGTCCGGTCGTCCCGTAGGTGCCTTGATGAGTGACGAGTCGAGCGTCTACGGACGACGGGACCGGGTGATGGTGCAGCAGGTCGAGGGCAGTTCCGTGCTCCTCGACATCGACAGCGGCGAGTACTTCGCCCTCAACGAGGTCGGTGGCCGGGTCTGGGAGCTGTGCGACGGGTCGCGATCAGCGGCGTCCATCGCCCAAGCGCTCAGCGCCGAGTTCGACGTGGATGCCACCACCGCACTGCGGGACGCCAGCGAGCTGCTCGCCGGCCTCGCCGGGGCCGGGCTTGTCGTCGAGTCCTAGCCCCACCGATCCGCGGAAGCCACCTCCCCTCCTTCTCCTCCGGCTGGCCGTGATGGCCGTGTCGGTCCCCGTGATCATGCGGGCCGGTCTGCCCCGGGTCCAGCGGTGGCTGGAGCCCGACCGCCTGGCCCTGTCCGATCCCGCGGCGGCGGAGGCCACCGTGGCCCGCTACGGCCGGTGGATCGAGGGCATCATCCGCCGAGGGGGGCCACTGGTCCGATCGAGTTGCCTGACCCGGGGCGTCACCGGCTACTACGGGCTGCGGCGGGCCGGTGTCGACGTCTCTCTGTGCTTCGGTATGGGGCTGGTGGGCGGGGCCATGTCCGGACACTGCTGGTTGGAGTGGGCCGGCCGGCCGGTGCTGGAGCCCGACGACCCCCGCACCGTCTTCGCCGAGGTGGCCAGGATCTCGCACTCGGGGGTGACCGAAGGAGCCCAGGTTCCCGAACGGATGGTCGAGTGGGCGCCACCTACGCCGTAGCCGGCCTCACCATCGAGGCACGGTGCGAGGACCCCACGGTGGCGGCCATGGTGGAGGCCCGGTTGTCGGCCCTGCGGAGCGATCCGTCCGACCGGTCGGCTCCGGCCGACATCACCATCGAGATCACCGGGCCCGGTTCTCCCACCCCCCGCCTGGTGGCTCCCACGGGATCGGGCCGGCCCATGTACGACGGCCCGGATCAGGCCATCGACTACTTCGAGCAGGACGATCAGCTGTTCGCCGACTTTGCTGGGCACGTGGTGCTCCAGTGCGTCCCGGCCGCCGGTCTGATCCGGATCGCCGTGGCCAGCTCCGATCCGTCCGACCGGGTGGCGGCGGCCCATCCGCTGCTGACGGTGGCCCTGCACGAGACGGTCAAGCGGTTCGGCCGGTTCCCGCTCCACGCCGCCGGGTTGGCCCTCGGCGGCCGGGGCGTGCTGGTTCCCGGGACCAGTGGGGCCGGCAAGTCCACGCTGACCGTCACCCTGGTCCGGGCCGGCTTCGACTTCCTCTCCGACGACACCGTTTTCCTGACTCCGGAGGATGACGGGATCCTGGTGTCGGGCTTTCCCGACGAGATCGACGTCGCCGACGGCACCATCGCCATGTTCGCCGAGCTCGCCCCCCTCGCCCGGGCCCCTCTGGCCCTCGGCCGGGAGAAGCGGGGCTTCCGGGTCGAGGAGGTGTTCGGGGTCTCCCCCCGGGCGAGCTGCCGGCCGGCCGTG
>JBBQWW010000022.1:0-39905 GCA_038210245.1 Acidimicrobiales bacterium | reverse complement strand
GGTGGTGTCTCTCGGTCCCTGGTCCTTGGCCACGAGCGTCTTCTCGCCGGTGGGTCCGTCGGCCCCCATCACCGGAGCCTCCAACGGGGCGATCTCCCGCTCGAAGCGGCCCTCGGCCACGGCCACGGCCACCTTCCGCTGGGACTCGAAGCCCAGCCAGTCCACGTCGTCGCGGGTGATGCCGTACTTCTGTGCAATCCGCTCGGCCGCTCCGAACTGGTCGGGCATGTCCCAGGGGAAGTTCTCCGGCTTGGACTTGCCCGGGCCGTTGTAGGCGTTGGCCCCGAGGCCGACCCGGCTCATGGCCTCGACACCGCAGGCGATGCCGGTGTCGATGGCGTCGGCGCTGATCAGGTTGGCCACGAAGTTGTTGGCCTGTTGGGCTGAGCCGCACTGGCAGTCCACGGTAGTGGCGGCCGTCTCGTAGGGCAGGCCCTGGCTCAACCAGGCCGTGCGGGTGACGTTGGAGGCCTGCTCGCCGGCCTGGGTGACACAGCCCCCCACGATCTGCTCGACGTCGCCGGGGTCGACGCCGGCCCGCTTGACCAGCTCGACCTGGGCGTGGCCCAGCAGCTCGGCGGCGTGGAACCCGGACATCCACCCGTTGCGCCTACCGATCGGGGTGCGGACTGCTTCGACGATCACTGGTTGGGCCATGGTGGATCCCCCTTGAGGACTCGGTCTGGTGGTGCGGACGTTCGGGTACGACTGGATGGCTGTCGGGTCGGATCACCGACCGGATTGCCGCGACGCAAGTATAGAACCGGTTCTACTGGGCGCCGACGCCGTCGCCGTACGGACGGCCGAGGGGCGTCACCTGGGGTCATCGACGGGCCGTCGACACTCAGCCCGGAGGCGGGCCCGACCGGTGGCCGAGCTCCCAGTCGATCGACGCCCGGGCCGCCTCGTCGGGATGGCGCTGCAGCCAACGACGGGCGAACGGGCAGAGCGGCACGACGGTCAGGTCGTCCCGGACGGCCCGTTCCACAGCCGCGGCCATCAGCACGCCCCCGAGGCCCCGTCCGCCGAGCAGTTCGGGGACCTCGGTGTGAATGAGCACCAGGTACACCCCCTCGACGCGGTAGACGAGCAGGGCCGTCTGACCGTCTACGGCCAGCTCGAGGCGGCCTTGTTCGGGGTGGTCGACCACGCCGCTCACGGCATCACCCATCGCACTCGTCTCCTGGTCCGGCCCCGGCACCAGACTCGCCGAACGGGTGGCCGGGCGCCAGTCCGACGCCACCCACGGCACCACCGACCCGGTGGTCGTACCATGGCGCAGATGTCGGACTCCGTCGAGCTGCTGCCGGTCCCCTCCAAACCGGACGCGGCGATCGGGACGGAAGGCCCCGGCCGGTGAGCGAACTGCTCTTCGCCGTGGGGTTGGTCATCGTCCTGTTGACCTCAGCCAGCGTCCTGTTCACCATCGTCCTCCCCCGCGAGCCCCGGGGCTTCGAACGGGTCTCGTCGTGGGCCAACCGGCTGGTGCAGGTGGCCTTCATCGCGCTGTCCCGACTGGCCCGCACCTACGAGGGCAAGGATGCCCTCCTGGCTCCCACCGCACCGGTGGCTCTCATCGCCCAACTGCTGTTCTGGGCCGGTGGGTTCATCGTGGGGTACTCCCTGATGCTCGAGGGCACCACCCACTCCATGGCCTCGGCACTGGCCCAGGCCACCGGGGCGGTGTTCACCGTGGGGGCCATCGACCTCAGCGGACCGGCCAACGAGGCCGTGGACATCGCCGCCGGGGCCACCTGGGTGGTCATCGTGGCCCTGCAGATCGCCTACCTGCCCGCTCTGTACGGGGCGTTCAACCGACGCGAGAGCCTGGTGGCCATGCTGGAGAGCCGCGCCGGGATCCCGGCCTGGGGGCCCGAGGTGCTGGCCCGACACCAGCTGGTGGGCATCATCGACACCCTGCCCGACTTCTACTCCTCGTGGGAGGAGTGGTCGGCGGAACTGGCCGAGAGCCACACCACATACCCCGTCATGCTGCTGTTCCGCTCCCCCCAGCCCTGGTTCTCATGGCTGGTGGGCCTCATCGCCGTATTGGACGGTGCGGCCATACACCTGGCCGTGGCACCCAGCACCGCCTCGTCCCAGTCCCGCCTCTGCCTCCGCATGGGCTTCACCGCCCTCAACCGGATCGCCGCCATGCAGAGGTGGGAGGTGGACCCCGACCCCAACCCGGAGGGGCCGATCACCCTCACCTTCGAGGAGTTCGCCGAGGGGGTGGCCCTGCTGGAGGAGGCGGGATTCCCCATGGAGCGAACGGCCGAGGAAGCGTGGCCCGACTTCCGGGGATGGCGGGTCAACTACGAGACGGTGGCCTACCGGCTGGCCGATCACCTGACCGCTCCACCCGCACCGTGGACGGGCAGCCGGCGCCACCTCCGCTCCGGGCCGGTGGCACCCAACCGCCCGCCTCAGCGCTCCCCGTCGGCGCTGTCCGGACACCGGCCGGAGGTGGTGGTGGCCCCCAGGGCCCGCCGGTGGGGTGGAAACTCCGACGGGAGCTCCGCCTGACCACGTCCCTGGCCGGGATCACGGCCGGGGTCGAGTTGGTGTCCTCCGCCCATCACCGGGGGGTGGCCGGGGAGCCAAGACGCCGACCGGAGTAGGTTGAGGGCCGGACGACCGGGTCTCCGGGGCGCTCCGTCCTGGTCCCCGGACCCGCTCGGAGCCGTCGATCGGGACGCCGACGGTCGGGACGGTGCAGACGAACGGGGGGTTCGAGATCGTGGACACCAGCAGTGAGCAGTCCGGGGCGGTGGCCCACCGTGGGTCGGCCGGAGGTACCCGTGGACGGCCGGCAGGACCGCGCCGACGGCGGCGTACCCGCCGTCGGGCTGCGGCCGGAGGGGTGGCCACCATGGCCCTCCTCGGTGCCCTCCTCCTCAGCGAGGGGGGATCGGCCGCCGCAGCCGCCGGTACTCCAGCGGCTGCCTCGCCGGTGCTCACCGTGACGCCACCGAGCGGACTGAGCGACAACCAGACGGTGTCGGTGGTGGTGTCGGGCGTCAGCCCGGGCACCACCTACGTAACCGTGGAGTGCGATCCGACCGCCTTCACCCTGTTGGCCCAAGGGGCATCCCCGGCCGACGCCTGTGAGGCCCGGCACAACGCGGTGATCACGGTGGATGCCGGCGGGGTGGCCTCCACCACCTTCCAGCCCCAGGCCATCCTGACCACTTCGCTCGGGAGCAGCGACTGCCGGGCCGTCCAGTGCTTCGTGGCCGTGGAGGCTCTGCACTCAACGGGCGGGCCGGGCATCCTCCTACAGAACATCAGCTTCGCCAGCGGGGCCTGCGACCGGCGCGGGTCGTGCACACCCCCCGAGGACGCCTGGGACCCGGTTCTCGGCATCACTCCCTCGGCCACCGGCACCGCGCCCACCGCCGCGGTGCGGTCCACAGCCCGTGCGGCCGTCCCAGGCCATCCGGTGACCGTCGGGGTCACCGCTGGCCTGGACGGCGACCTGGCGCTGGCCGACGCGGTGACCGGACCGTACGCGGCGTCGTTCCCCGCCGCCGACGTGCCCACCACCCCGGTGGTCGGCGAGGGGCTCCTCCGCCTGGCCCTGGCCGCGCCCCACACCTCCTGGGGCGCCCCGCACCCGAGTTCGGTGGTGGTGGACGCCACCCTCACCGACCTGTCTACGTCGACGACGATCGGGACCCAGCAGTTCGTCCTCTACGCCGGCACGGCATCGTTCACCTACGGGGGCTTCACCGGTCCGGTGAGCACGGCCGACCGCTACCAGGTGACCGTGGCCGCCGAGCCCGCTCGGACCCAGGGCGGCCAGTCGTGGCCGGCGGGACCCTCGGCACCGCGAGCGGTAGTGGTCGACAGCCAGTTGGAGGTGGTCGCCCCATCCGATCCGCAGTACCTGGCCATGACCTATGCCCCGGTGATGTTCGGGCGCTCCACCTCGGCCCTCCACGACGTCCCCCTCCTGGTTGACGCCATCGCCACCCCCGTCGGAGGCGGGGCCACCCAGCTCTCGTACACGTTCATCTGGAGCCACGAGGATGCCGGCACGGGATTCGTCCCGTTCCTCGAGTGGGGCACCTGGGGTCGGATGACCGACATCGAGAACGCCATCTCCTTCACCGTGGCGGCGGACGGGTCGGTCTCGGGAGCGAGCTACCTGTGGGGAGGTGAACCGGCCACCGGCTTCCCGGACAGCCAGGGCGCCCTCCAGGAGGTGGATCAGCCCTTCACCGGCCAGTGGGACGGCCACCACCCGGTGCTCCGCGACGCCACCGGCAACAATGACTTCTCCGTGGCCGGCACCACCCCGTTCCGGTTCCAGCTGGCCCCGGTAGCGGGGCCGGCACCGGGGCAGACCCGGGAGTCGGTGATGGACGCCCATCCCTTCACCTATGAGATCTCCGGTCAGGAGGTGGCCCGCTGGTACGGGGACGTCTCCACCGATCCCCGCTCGCCCGAGCCGGGTGATGCCCGCCAGTACGCCACCGTCGACCTCGCGGCCACGGGGTCGGGTGTCACCTCCCTGGCGGTCGAACTCCAGTTGGCCGGGGACCCGACCTGGTACGCCAGCGACGTCCACTCCGGCTATCCGGCCAACGGCACCGGCCACGTCCGCACCGTGGTGAAGCTGCCCCTCGGCTGGCAGAGCTCGACCATCACCGGGGCCCGGGTCCAGGTCTATCCGCCGGCGGCCACGTCGTCGGTGTCGGTCCAGGGCCTGTCGGTGCTGGCCCTCCAGTCGAACTGGAGCCTGACCACCCCCGCCGTCCCCACGCCCGAGGTGGTAGCCGGGGCCACCGTCGTACCGGTAGCCCTCCAACTGACCGCCGGCTCCGGGCCGTCCTCGACGGTGGCCCCAGGCAAGCCGGTGCCGGCGATGCTGGCCACGGTGACCGACCCGCTCGGACACCCCCTGGTGGGCGTGCCGGTGACCTTCACGGCTGACAGTTCGGGCGTGACCTTCAACCGCTGCCACTGTGCATCGGTCACGGTGCTCTCCCGTACCAATGGAACGGTGAGCTCCGGTCGGGCCACCTCGACCTCCACCTCCGGAACGGTGGTCGTCCGGGCGTCGACGGCTGACGGGGCCACACCGCCGGTGACGTTCACGGTCACCGTGAGCGGTGCCCCGGGGCCCTAGTCGACATCGCCGAGTCGGTCCTCCCAGTGACCACCGACATCGACGAACGGCGCTGTGCACGGTGGGCCGTCGGCCACCAGCATCTCGGGCCGGGCAGTGGCGGAGAGGGGGACCCGCACCAGGGCTGCGGAGCGCGTGCCGTACTCCTCGGTGTGGACGCAGGCGGCCAGGGTGGCCCCGGGCCGGGGGGTCCGCCCGTCGTCTTCGAAGGTGGCCTCGGCCGCCCCCGGCGGCAGGACGTGGTCGGCCAGCACCGAGGGCAGCGCCGGCCACAGGGACGTGCCGTGGGCCCGACCCCCGCCGACCAAGGCACGCACCCGGTCGGCCTTCGAGGAACGCTCGCCCAGGGCGACGTTCTCCAGCACATGGACTCCGGGGGCCAGGGGTAGGGCCGTCGGGGCCAGGTCGGTGGCCAGCTCCACGTACCAGAGCGAACGGCGGTCTCCCACCAACAGCCAGGCCGGGTTGTACTGACCCGGCACCACCGTGTCCAGCAGGTGGGCCACCGCTTCGTCGGCGGTGGGCCGGCCGGCCAACATCAGGGGAAGCTCCCCCCGGGAGCGCATGGTCAGGTCCCGGCCCCCGGGGGCCGGGCGGTTGGTCAGGCCGGCCACCACGCCGTGCCGGTTGACGGCCAGCCAGGTCCCGCCGGCCACGTCGTCACGACCCCCGAGGATCCGAGGATCCTCGTCCTGCAGGACGCAGAGGGAGTGGGCCGGGCGATCGAGGCGTTCGTCACGGTTGGCCGCCACGACCAGCGGATACCCCGGCTCGGTCTGCCAGGCGAAGACGAGGAGGCACACGGCGGTCAGGGTAGCGGGGCCATCGAGCGGGTGGACCCGACGGAGGTGGTCAGCCGAGTCCAGGGACGAGGAACTCGTCCACGAAGCACAGGACCGAGGCACGATCATCGACGTCCACAGCGTGTCCAGGCACGGTGACCAGGGACAGCACCACCCGCATGACCCACTCGGCGGCCCGGGCCACGTCGAGGTCGGGGCGGACTTGGCCGCGGCTCCGGGCGCCCTCGAGGTAGGTGAGCCAGAAGGTGGCCATGCCCGGCATCATCTCCCGCAGTCCCGTTCCCATTACCTCGGCGAACGCCTCGGGCTCGCGAGACTTGAGCTCGAGGAGGAGGGCACCAGGCTGCTGCTCACGGGAGAGCACCACCGCCTCGGCCACCTGCGCCGAAAGCCCCCTGGCCGCCGCCACCCGAGCATGGGCATCAGCCCAGAACTGCTGGTCGGTGCGGGCCAGGGTGGCCAGCACCAGGGACGCCTTGTCCGGGAACTGCCGGTAGAGCCAGGCCCGGGACAGCCCGGCCTCGTGGGCCACCTCGGTCATCGTGGTTCGCCGGAGGCCAGAACGGCGAAGACAGCGTTCCGTGGCGTCCAACACCCTGTCTCGCGTGTCGGCACCGGTCGTGGACGTGATCGGGCTCACCGAAGCACGAAGGCGTCCGCATCGAGCTCTTTCGTCCAGCTCCAGTAGTCGACCAGGCGCCAGGGACTCAGCACGTGGATCTCGCCGTAGGCGTTCTTGAAAAAGGAGTTCTTGACCGAGGGCTGGGACCACACCAGGGTCTTCATCTCCCTCTGGGATCGCTCGTGCCAGTCGTCGTACCGCTCCTGGGTCGGCTCCATCGAGCGGTGGTCCCCCTCGATAAGCAGGTCGAGGCACTGGGTGATGTAGCGCATCTGGCACTCCGAGTGGAAGATCAGGCTTCCGCCGTGGGCCAGATTGGTCCCCGGTCCGTACATGCAGAACAGGTTGGGGAAGCCGGGCACGGTGATGCCCAGGTAAGCGGCGGGCCGCTCGCCCCACAGGGTGCGGAGGTCGGCTCCGTCCCGGCCCCGGATGTCCATGGGCCACAGGACGCGGTTGGCGTGGAATCCGGTGGCGTAGACGATGACGTCGGCCGGATGTCGGACTCCGTCCTCGGTGACCACGGCATCGGCCTCGATGTGGTCGATACCGGTGCGGACCAGGTCGACGTGATCCTGGGTCAGCGTGCGGAGCCAGGACCCGTTGTCCTGCAGCGTTCGCTTGCCGGTGGCCGGATAGTCGGGGACGACCTTGGCGATGAGGTCGGGGTCGTCATCGACCTGGCTGGTGATCCAGTCGGTGAACATCTGCCGGGTGAACTCGTTGGTCTCACTGACGGCCCGCTGCTGGTCGGGGTAGTCCGGGTCCACCCGAGCCGCTTCGAGGCCCTTGTCGCATCCAGGCCAGAAGAGCAGGAACCGGTACCACCGCCCGTAGAACGGGAGGTGGCGGAGGGCCCAACGCACGCCCGGTCCCACCTCCTCGTGGTAGTTGGGGTTCGGGAACATCCACTGGGCCGTCCGCTGGAAGATCGTCAGGTGCGCGACCTCAGGGGCGATGGTCGGCGCGATCTGGAAGCCACTGGCGCCGGCTCCGATCATGGCCACCCTCCGGCCGGCCAGGTCCACCGTGTGGTCCCACCGGGCTGAGTGGAACGACGGCCCGGCGAACTCCTCTTGCCCGGGAATGTCCGGCACATGGGGCCGGTTGAGCTGGCCCACCGCGGAGATCACGGCCCGGGCCTCCAGGGTCGCCTCGCTGCCACCGGGTCCCCGCGTCCGCACCGACCAGGTGGCGCTGACCTCGTCCCAGTCCGCCCCGAGTACTTCGGTCCCGAACCGGATGTGCTTGTCGATGCCGTGTCGCTTCATGACAGTCTCGAAGTAGGACTGGAGCTCAGGCTGCTGGGCGAAGAACTCGGTCCAGGCATCGCTGGGCTCGAAGCTGTAGCAGTAGAAGTGGTTGCCCACGTCGACTCGGGCTCCCGGGTAGGAGTTCTCCCACCAGGTGCCGCCCACCCCGCTGTTCTTCTCCACGATGGTGAAGGGGATACCGGCCTCCTGCAGGCGGATGCCAGCCAGCAGCCCCGATTGGCCGCAGCCGATCACCACCACCGGGAATGCCTGCCGGGCGGCGTCGTCGCCCACCGGGCCCACCTTCCGGATATCGGTCCCGTCGAGCTCCATCTCCTCCATCACCATCGGGACATACTCGACAGGGACGTCCTCACAGACCAGCCAGCTCATCATCTCGTGCACCAGCTCGGCAGGAATGGGCTTCGGCTCGGGACAGCCTGCGTCGCGGTACGTCCGGATGACGTCGAGAGCCAGAGCCCTCACGTCCGCCTTGTCCTCTTCGGTCATGTAGCCCTGAACCTCGTTCAGAAACAGGCCAGCCGGCCGGAGGCGACCGCGGATGAGCTCGGCGTCCCCGGACATGTGGACCAGCGAGAGCATGAGGGTCGGGATGCTGAGATCCAACAGGGCCTCGGCGATCTCGTCATCCGACGTGTCGAACGGCTCACCTGCGTGCGGATTGCGCATCTGCCAGCCCTTTCCCCGGTCGGAACCGGCGCTCCTCCCGGTCGTGTGATAGTACACACTCTCTCGTATCTGTCTACGGCCATATCGGAGGGACCGTGCAACAGGTGTTCATCGACGGGCCGGGCCGGGTGCGGCTGGTGGAGGGGCCCGATCCCACCCCTCCGGGACCCGATGGCGTGGTGGTAGCCGTGGAGGCCAGCGCCATCTGCGGATCCGACCTCCACTTCTACGACGGTGACATCCCGGTCGGCGGCGGGTTCGCCGTGTGCCACGAGTTCATCGGCACGGTGACCGAGGTGGGCCACGAGGTGGGGCGGTTCGTCGTGGGCGACCGGGTGCTCACGGCATCGGTGACCGGCTGTGGTCGGTGCGACGGCTGCGCCACCGGCGATCCGGTCACCTGTGTTCACGGTCCGCAGGTCTTCGGATCGGGAACCCTCGGCGGGGGCCAAGCCTCCCAGGTAGCCGTCCCGTCGGCCGACTTCCAGATGCTGGCCATCCCCGAAGGAGTCGACGACCAGGCCGCCCTGCTGCTGACCGACAACCTGAACACCGGGTGGATCGGAGCCAAGCGGGCCGACACCCCGCAGGGAGGGACAGTGGTGGTGCTGGGACTGGGCGCGGTGGGGCTGTGCGCGGTCCGCTCGGCCATCGCCCTCGGGGCCGGAGAGGTACTGGCCGTCGACCCGGTGGCCGGCCGGCGGGCGCTGGCCGCCGAGTCGGGAGCCATCCCCGTGGAGGGGCCCACGGTGGAGGCGGTGCTCGAGGCCACGAAGGGGCGCGGGGCACATGCGGTGATCGACGCCGTGGCTCTCGACGGCACGCTGGACGATGCCCTGGCCTGCGTGCGTCCCGGCGGCACCGTGTCGGTGATCGGGGTCCACGACCTCGATCCCTATCCCCTACCCATCCTGATGGGGCTCTTCCGGAGCGTGACCCTGCGGATGACCACGGCCCCGGTACATCAGACATGGAAGGAGTTGGTCCCCCTGGTGTCCAGCGGTCGGCTGCGCACTGACGGGATCATCACCCACCAGTTCCCGCTGGCCGAGGCCCCGCAGGCCTACGCCGCCGCCGCCGCCCGATCGGCCGAGTGCCTCAAGGTGATGCTGCGACCGTAGGGGCCGATCCCAGCGATGGACGCCACCGTCAGGCAGGCGTCAGCTCGGCGAGGGTCAGCCGGCCAGCCGGTCCGTGAAGAACGCCAGGATCTCGTCACGGGCGGCGAGGGTGGGCTGACCGGCTTCATCGATGAGGTGGGCGGTCACCACGCTGTGAGGGCTGGCCACCACCTCCGCGAAGAACGGTGGACTCAGAGGATTGGCCGCGCTGTCCGGGAGCACCCGGGCGACGAATCGGTCGCCGAGCGCCGCGGTGTAGGCGGCGAACCGCTCGGCCCGGCAGTGCCGATCCCCCCCGAAGCGATAGGCCAGGACGGTCAGGTCGTCTCGCTCGAGTCGGCGGACGACGGCGGCCAGTTCCTCCGGGGACATTTCGATGCCGGCGGGGTCATCGAATGGAAGGGACGGCTGGGACAGGACAGGGGCCAGCATCGAGGGCTCGAGCATCATGGTCAAGGCGAAGTTCCCGGTGAAGCACATGCCGATGGCGCCCACCCCGGGTCCCCCGCACTCCTCGTGGGCCAAGCGGGCCAGCGAACGGAGCCACCCCGTCACCGGGCTCGACTCGTCGGTGGCGAACGCCCGGAACTCGGCGCTCATGCAGGCCCGCTCGAGCACGGCGACGCCCTCGGCGACCGTGGGCACGGCGCCATCGCGCCCGAACAGCGACGGAAGGTACACCGTGAAGCCGGCCTCACGCACCCAGCGGCTGAAACGCGCCACGTGCGGGCTGATGCCGGGCATCTCGGTCATGACCACCACAGCGGGGCCGGTTCCGGCCACGTGCACCACCTTGGTGACACCGTCGAGGGTGACCGGGCGGGGAACGAAGTCCCCCAGCGGGTCGTCCGCATCCGCGTCGGGCTCCGTCATCCTCGTGGCTCCCGTCGTGTAGCGCTATAAATCTTATAGACGATCGTCCGTCTATATGTATACACTGAGCGGGTGCGGCGGGTCCACCACGAGGAGCCAAATGTGGTTCCACCCATGACCGGTGGTCCCGGGAAGCCGCTCACCCGCCGGCCACCCGATGACCAGTCCACTGACGGGCGGCGGGTGCGGGGCCGGGAGAGCCGCGCGGCCGTCCTCGGGCGGTCGGTGCAGCTGGCGTCGCGCTTCGGCCTCGAGGGCCTGTCCATTGGCGCGCTGGCCGCCGATCTCGGCATCCACAAGAGCAGCGTCCACGCCTTGTTCGGCTCCAAGGCGGAGCTGCAGCTGGCCACGCTGGCCGCGGCCCGGCTGATCCTCATCGACCACGTGATCGTGCCCGCACTCCCGAACGAGGTCGGGCGTCCACGACTGGAAGCCATTGGCGAGGCCTGGTGCGACTACCTGGCCGCCGACGTCTTCGAAGGGGGATGCTTCCTGTGTGCCGCCTCGGCGGAGATGGACGGCCGGCCCGGTCCCCTTCGCCAGGCCGTCGAATCAGTCCTGCGCGAATGGATCGCCGTTCTTCGGGAGAACATCGACGTGGCCATGGCCGAGGGAGCCTTTGGTCCGGATGTCGACCCTGATGCGCTCGCCTTCCGACTGAATGCGGTGGGCATGGCGGCTAACTGGCAGCGGCAACTGTTCGGGGATCAGCTGGGCATCGAGCAGGCCCGGGCCGCTTGGCGGGGGGAACTCGAGCGGGCCACCCCGGACCGGCGATGAACTCGCTGCAGACCGGGGACTACCAGCCGCGAAGGTCGATCGGCCACCGGTCCACCACGGTCTGGCCTTCCGCCACCCACGCGGCCTCGTGGCAGGCCATGGTGGGATCGATGTGGGCCGGCAGTACCCGGACCCGGTCCCCCACCGACGGTAGCGACGCCCCCTCTGGTGGCGAGAAGATGATGTGCTCGTCGGAGCAGTACCACACCGATGAACCGTCGAGCATGGCCGGATTGCCGTGGTCCATGCCGAGCGCCTTCAGTCCGCAGTCGGCCACCGCCCAACCCCTGCGGTTCACGGAGATGACGGTGGCCACGATGGTGAGGGACGTGACGAACGGCAACCCCAGGGCGGCGTAGGCCGTGTCCATCAGAGCGTAGGAGCCGCCCTGGAGTTCGTTGACCTCCGTGTTTAGTTCCCAGCTCCCCGTCCCTCCGCCCGAGCAGATGGGGCCGCCCACCGCCGCATGGGCTTCGGCCAGGAGGCCCATGGACTCAGCGACCTTGTTCGCTCGGGTGGCCCGGTCCTCGATGCCGACAGCGTGGCCCTCGTAGCCCATGACCCCTCGTACATCGAGGCCGGCCCGACGGGCTCGCTCGGCCAGTGATCCGGCGTCGGCGGGATCGCATCCGCACCGGGGAAGGCCCACGTTGACGTCGATAAGTACCTCGTCCACACCACCGGTGACGGCCGCTTCGATGGTGGCGACCGAGTCGACGGCCACGGTCACCCGCGCCCCGGCCCGGACGAGGGCGCCGAGTCGCCTGGCGTCCAGGACCTCGTTGGCCAGAAGCAGGTCCTCGCCCAGTCCGGCCGCCACCATCCCCTCCACTTCTCGGATGGTGGCGCAGGTGAACCCGTGGTGTCCCATTGCGTACTGGCGACGGGCCAGTTCGGTGCACTTGTGGGCTTTCACGTGCGGCCGCAACCGGGCCCCGGGCCGGTGGAGACTCATCGCCCGGAGGTTCTCACCCAGCCTGTCGGAATCGATGACCAGCGCCGGCGTCTGCAGCTGGTCGAGGCGGGGCGGAGAGGACACCGCGGCTCCTTCGGGACGAGAGCTCGAAACCTAGTCCAGCCGACTCGGTCAGCGTTGTACCTGGTGGACGGAAGGTCCGAAGAACTCGTCATCGGGTTGGTCCGCCCACCAGTCGTGCAGGTACTGGGCAGCATGCAGGTAGAGATCGGCCATCTCCGGATCAGCATCGGCAGCGTCGAAGCAGGCCAGGGTGTACTTCACCAGGTGGGCATCGAAGTGGAGTGATGCCACGGCGGCCAGTCGGGCCCGAGCGTCGGATGGGGTCGTTGGGATCGGTCGCCACGGGTCGAGGACACAGGCACCCATCGAGGATCGGAAGCCGATGACCTGACTGGCGGCGATCGAGACGGCCTGTTGCGATTCGAGGCCCAGTGACAGCACCGCCTGCGGGATGGTGAGGGTGTGAGTCCACCCGTAGGGTGCACGTTCGGGCGCATCCTGCACCATGGACCACGCAGCCACCCGGCTCATGGCCCGGGTCCCCTCGACCTGATCGTCGCTCACGTCGGCCAGCAAGGTGGTGGCGGCATCTGTTCCGTGCCGCACCATCGGAAGGATGAAGTCGCTCCCGGGCATCCCCAGCCGAGGAGCGTCGAGCAGCGCATCCACCAGGGCTTCGCCCCCAGTGGCCAACCCCTGCCACGGAATCCGCCAGTCCGGATGCCGACCGATCTCCCGGACCACCCCTCGGATGAGTTGGGGTCCGATGTCCGGACACCGCCGCATCAGGTGGAGGGCGATCGACCCGTGGGCGGCCGCCGCCAGGGACGGAGCCACTCCCGCTCCGAGTCCCCGTCGGAGGTCGTCCACCCCGGCATGAGCGCCCAGCCACGAAGCATGACGATCGATGGCATCGAGGTCCGACTCCCCGATCGCCTCGACGAGCGCCGCTACCCCCTGGGTCACCGAGCCATGGTCCGCCGACGGACCGTCAGGCACACGCTCACCGGCTTGGCCGAAGTCGTCGACCATCCCCACCAACCGCTCCTTCGCCCGCTGCCGGCAGTCGGGCCTGACGAGGGGGAGCAGGATGGCCCGGGCCATCAACTCCAGCGGGGCGTGTAGGACGAACGAATCGGCGGGCTCGACCTTCGGGACCCCCACCAGTGAGGCGGCCCACGAAAGCAGCCTGCCGTCCGGCCACGAGAGCTGGTCGGCGTACCGGCGTCTGATCTGTTCTGCGTTCACCATCGAATCGTATGACTTAAAGCTCACTTGAAGTCAAGGTACTCTTCTCCCATGCATGCGCTCTCCATTGGACAGGTGGCCGACCGCACCGGAGTAGCCGCCTCGGCCCTCCGCTTCTATGAACAGGAGGGATTGATCCGCTCGGAGCGGTCCGACGGTGGACAACGCCGCTACGCCAGGGACGTACTGCGGCGCGTCTCGTTCATTCGGATCGCCCAGCAGGTGGGCCTGGGACTCGAGGAGATCCGTCGGTCACTGTGCAGTCTGCCCAATGACCGAACGCCCACCAGGGCTGACTGGGCCCGCCTGTCGGCGGCATGGCGCCCGTCACTGGACACGAGGATCGAACAGCTAGTGCGCCTCCGGGACAGTCTGGACTCGTGCATCGGCTGCGGATGTCTCTCGCTCAAATCGTGCGCTCTCTACAACCCCCATGATGCGGCGGCATCGTTGGGTGACGGCGCCCGATACCTGGTCAGCGATGTCCGACCAGTCGGCATTGACTAGCCGGCCCTGGCCAGGGAGCGACACCGACGTTGGGCCAAGATCGGCGGGACGATCATCAATCCGTTCCGGGTGCACGCTCTGCGTCAGGGTCGATCTCGATCTTCATGCACGCACTGGTGGAACTGCCGACGTACGGCCCGAACGGCGCCGACGGTTGGAAGCCGAGCGCGGCGTAGAGCGAACGAGCCGGTGCGAAGGACTCCATGGCCCCCGTCTCAAGACTCACCTGTCGGTAGCCACGGCTAGCAGCAACCGACAGAAGGTGCTCGACCAGGGCCCGTACGGCCCCACGGCGTCTGGCGGCCGCTGCCGTGTGCATGGACTTCAGCTCGCCATGGGTCTCATCGAGCTGCTTGAGGGCACCGACGGCGAGGAGCCGCCCATCCAGTCGTGCGCTGAAGACGGCCATTGCCGGGGCGAGCAACTCCTCGACCTCCAATGCATGAACGCCGGCAGCGGGTGTGACCTCTCGGGAATAGGCCAAGTGCTGCTCCAGCAGAGCCCGAACGTCGTCGCGTTGGGGATCATCAAGGGCAATCACGAGTCCCACCCACGTGGTCTACCAAGTGACGGCTGATCGACACAAGGGGTCGCCCACCGCGCACCTCCGGTCCCGTGGGACGCACCGGGGTACCGGACCGGTATGCCTCCCCTGGGTCCGCCGTACGCTCCGGTCGGCGGATCGGCGGCCCACCCGGATCCGGGTGGGCCACATCACCTCTGACCCGCTACCGTGGCCTCTGTGAGCAGCCCGCGATTGCCCGGTGGCGTGGTGCACAACCTTCCCCGAGACCTGCGCACGGCCCTGGCGGGCAACCCCGTCGCACTCCATGCATGGAAGGACATCACGCCCCTGGCCCGGAACGAGTTCATCTGCTGGGTAGAGGATGCCAAGCAGGAGAAGACTCGGGAACGACGGATCCGGCGGACGCAGGAAGAGTTGGAGGAAGGTCAGCGTCGGCCCTGCTGCTGGCCGGGGTGCTCGCACCGCGAGCGTACCGGTAGCTAGTCGCAGTTCCTGACCGGATGGGCCCAGATGGCTACCCGGCTGCACCGTGGGTATCCGTCCAAAGCCGACATGGCGGCGGTCGTCATCAGCGGGCTCGATGCCACGACCACCCAGCCCGCGATTCTCGCAGTCTGGATCACCCGTGAGGGATCGACGAGCAATCACACCGCACCGACGCTGCCTCTAACCGGGAAACAGTCGACGACGGAGGCGGTCAGGCCGCCACGACGGTTGCCGCCAGAGCGGTCCGGTGGTCCTTCGACCATGGTGGTCCCAGCACTTGGCGGGGTCCATGGAGCACCTCGTGGGCCCGATCACCCAAGATGTGGGTTGCCTCCTCTTCAATCGTCTTGGCGTTGTAGGGGCAGACCACCCATCCGCGTTCGTGGGCGAGTTCGGCCAGCACCTGGCAGTACATGACCGAGTCGGCGCGACTCTCGTACGGCGTACGGCGTTTGTCGGCAATTTCCGTCGGGAATGTGCCTGGCCAGGCTCGGAGCGAGACCGTAGTGATGGGTTCAGACAGGGCACCCCCGAGCTCGTCGAACGCCACCGACGCCGCCCGAACGACCGAAGCCCGCACGTCCTTCACCAGGGCCGCCAGGGCCGTATCGGCGAGTGGCTCCCCCGACCGATGGAGAAGGTGGGTGCCGCCCTCGTGATGGATCGGAGCGGCTGGTAGTCCTGGCTCGATCAACTCGATCCTTCGACGGTCTACCACCCGGTAGTCCGTGGAAGCGGTGACGGCCACGGCCCAGCCATAGTGATGAGCGATGCCGAGTCTCATGCTGTGATTCTGCCATCGGCGGCGCCCCTAGATGACAAGGCATGCCGGCTCGGAGAGGGGCGGAAACGTTGCGTCAGCTGCCCTGGCCCCCCTCGCAGTTGGACCGGGGGCGGAGATGGGACGCCGAGGATCCGTGCACTGGACGAACTCCAGCCAGACCCGGGGCAACCCACCGTTTGCCGCGGTGATAGACCGAGGTGATGGTGGCCGGCTCCGATGACGACGCTGGCGTGACGATTGGCTTTCCAGTGAAGTGCACCTACCGCGGTGGGCACGCCGGGCTCGGCTTGCACGGAAGGCACTTTCGGATCGAAGACGAGGGACTCGGCTACGGCGAGTTCGGCCTCTCCCATAGCATCCCGCTCGACACGGTGGCCAGTGTCGAGGTGACCGAGCATCAGTTCGGAGGGGCCCCGGCCCAGACGCTGGTCAGCGTAGGCACAGTGAAACTGGGCGGCACGCGAGGTGCGCCGGCTTCGAAGCCCCGGCAGATGACCCTCATCATGGTGAGGACCCACGATGGACAACAGCCGGTGTGGCGGGTCGAGGACCGCGGAGCCGACTGGGTCCGGAGTCGACTCACACCGGCACTGCGGAGGGCCGGCATCCCCTACTACGACGAGGTGCTCCCTCCGGGTGGCACGGGGTAGCCAGCGACGCCGACCACCTGGTCCATCGAGCAGACGACCGTCGGCAAGCAGGTGCTCCGGCCTTCGCCCCGAGAACGATTCCCGTGCCGATGACCTCGCTGATCGGTCAGGGCCCGAAGGCTGATCCGAAGAAACTCTGCATGGCCTCCCAGTGGCGTTCGGAGGCGGCTTGGTCATACGTGTCGTTGTCAGGAACGGCAAACCCGTGATGGGCCACGTAGGTCTCAATCGTGTGGGCCACCCCAGCATCGGTCAACGATTGCTCGAGAAGGTCCTTGTCCTCATGGGTGAAGGACTGATCCTCGATGGCTCCAGCCACGTAGACAGCGGCTTTGATCGAGCCGGCCTTGTGGTGCGGGCTATTCGAGTCCCCTGCTTTGGCGATACCCCCGCCGTGGAAGGAAGCGGCCGCAACTACCCTGTCCCCTAGACTCGCTGCCGCGGTGAGCGAAAGTCGACCGCCCATGCAGTAGCCGGTGATGCCGATGCCCCCCGGGGTGGTTTCCGGAAGTCCGGTCAGGTAGTCGATGAAGGCCATTGCGTCCCTCGCCGCCACATCGGGGGTGTAGCCCTGCATCATCTGCATGATCTTCTCCCTGGACTCGTCCCTGGAGAACGCCGTCGTGATGTCCCCCAAGTCGTACGGGCCATTGCGGTAGTAGAAGTCCGGCACCAGCACCACATAGCCGAGGGCCGACAGTCGTTCTCCCATATCCCGCATGACGTCGCGCATCCCGCCAGCATCCGGGTGCATGATCACCGCCGGCCACGGGCCTTCCCCTTCGGGCACACCCAAGGCAGCCGGGCAGGACCCGTCAGCGGTATCGATGCGGACAGTGCGTTGGGTCATCGGTGGATCCACCTCCGTCTGCTTGATTCGACCGTACCGCGACCAAGCCAGGGTTGTTCGACAGGCAACAGAGACGACGGTCGGCCCGTGGCGTGGCGCCGGATGTGGTCGCCCACGTTCCGGTGTAAGCGGTGCGGTGAGTAGCTCGACAAACCACCTCGGCGATCCCACGATGAGGGTTACTGAGGCAATGGCTGTCTTGGCCTCTGGGCCGGGCGGTCATGAGTTCGCGAACCCTGAGGGTGTCGACGTGCTGTTGAAAGCCAACATCTTTGCCGCCGTCCATCTTCCAGTGATGGACCATCTTCACGACGGCGGGCTCTCCGGGAAGCGCCGCGGTAGTCAAAAGGCCCTATCCCAACAGCTTCTTTGCGATCACGATGCGCTGGATCTGGTTAGTGCCCTCATAGATCTGGGTGATCTTGGCATCGCGCATGAACCTCTCTACCGGGAAGTCCTTGGAGAAGCCGTACCCCCCGAGGAGCTGGACGGCATCGGTGGTGACGGCCATGGCGGTGTCCGAAGCGAAGCACTTGGCCATGGCCCCGATCATGGTCAGCTCTCCGGTTGGGTCACCGCTGTCGATGAGCGAGCAGGCCCGGTAGATGAGGGTCCGGGCCGCCTCATTGCGCATCGCCATCTCGGCCAGCATGAAGCGGAGTCCCTGTTGGTCGGCGATGGCCTTCCCGAAGGCCCGGCGCTCTTTCATGTAGCCGGCGGCGTAGTCGATGGCCCCCTGGGCGATCCCCACAGCCTGGGCCCCGATGGTGGGGCGGCTGCGGTCCAGTGTGTGCATGGCGATGGCGAATCCCATTCCCTCCTCACCCACCAGATTGGCCGCCGGGATCCGCACCTGCTCGAAGGAGATGGCCGCCGTGGGGCTGCCCCGCAAGCCCATCTTGTCCTCATAGGGGGCTACCTCCACACCCCAGTCGGCCTCGACCACGAAGCAGCTGATTCCCTTCCCTCGCCCGGCGTCCGGGTCGGTGACGGCAAAGACGGTGTAGGTGTCCGACACACCGGCATTGGTGATCCAGTGTTTGGAGCCGGTCAGCAGATAGTGATCCCCGTCACGAACTGCCTGGGCCCGCATGGAGGCCACGTCGCTTCCGGCATCGGCCTCCGACAGGCAGTAACTGGCCTGGCGCTCCCCCGAGGCCACTCCCGGTAGGTACTTCCGCTTGAGCTCCTCGGTTCCCCAGTTCATCACCGGCAGCATGCCCAGCTTGGAGATCAGCATGGTCAGGGCGGTGGAAGAACAGACCCGGGCCAACTCCTCGGCCATGATGGCCTGGGTCACCATGTCGGCCCCCGCCCCGCCGAACTCCACCGGGATGCCCAGGGCCGGGAGCTCCAGCTCCACGCACGCGTCGTAGGACTTCTGGGGGAAGGTGGCGTCCCGGTCGGCCTCGGCCGCGTTCGGGGCAACTCGGTCCTCGGCGAACCTGCGCAACGTGTCCCGGAACTCCCGATGGGTGTCGGTCAGAGCGAAGGTCGGAGCGTCCATCGGCACAAATTACCCAACGGTCGAGGTCCACCTGCAGAAAAACCCCAGATCGTTGCCCCTTTCGGTCCGAATCTGGCCTCGGAGACGCCTACGGCGGGGGATATCCCGCCATTCGGGCCAGTTGACCAGGACGTTTCAAGTTGGGCCCCGAACCGGTCGACAACATAATCACATGACATTTCACCCATCAACGGGTAGCATTCGGGTATCGATTAACACATAGAGTGGTGGAGGCAACCGTATGAGTGACAAATCCGAGGGGCCAGGCTGGTGGATCGCCAGCGATGGGAAGTGGTACCCGCCCGAGTTGCACCCGTCGGTGAGGGAGGAGTCCACCACGACACCGTCGATGCAGGGGCTCGACGGGGTGCCCAAGCGGCGCTGGGACGATGATGCCTCCAAGGCCACGCACGTCGGACCTCAGTTCCCCGACCTCTTTCAAAAGGCGCTGCAAGGATCGCACGTAGCCGACAACATCTCAGTGAAGTACGACGGCGAGGAGCGGCGGGCCGGCGCCGGCGGGTCGATGGCCGGGGTCAGTGCCAGCCCGGCCACCAGTGCTGGGACCGAAGGGTCCAGCGGGGTGGTCGGTGCGACCATCGGGGCACCGGTGTCGAAGAAGCGGTGGCGCAAGGGTCGCTGACCCTACGTCTCCGACGGATCCCACCCGGGGTCGCATGGGCGGCTCTTCCGGCAGTCCCGAGCCTGGTCGGTAGGGGCCGCCCCGGTCAGTGAGTGGCCGGCAGGGTAATCAAGTCCTGCCACTCGGCGATGCGGTCAGCCACGGTGTCGGGAGTCATCCGTAGCGTCGCTTCGTGGACGCTGTCGGCGATGGCTCGCTGGGCCTGGTAGTGGTGGGACGCCGACCGGAAGAGGGGCGAGCGGGCCGCCACCAGTTCGACGGGCGCACCCCCGAGGAAACCCCACAGGGTGAAGGCGAACTCGAGGTCGTAGACGGCGGGGGCTCGCCCGAAGCGGGCGCAGCGACGCATGGCCACCGCCGTGCAGCCGGAGATGGCGTCCTCGGCCGAGTCCCCCTCGGCCAGCACCAGCCGGGCCTCGAAACGACGCGCCAACTTGAGGGCGAATCCCTGGTCGGGGCCGGGTTTACCCAAACGGCGACCCTCCGGTTGGGAGGTACTCCGGACTTCAGAGGGCCGAGACTGCGTCCAGATCCTAGGCACGCCCAGCCGGTAGGCCGAGCGCACCTGGTCGGCCTCCACGATGGGCACGAAACTGGGTTGGGTCACGGTAGGGCTCCTGGAACTCGGGCGGTCAGGGCGGGCGCGGCGCCGTTAGCCGTCGGAGGCCACGCCGATATGAAGCAGACCGTAGACGATGGAGTCGGAAAGGGCCTGCCAGGAGGCGGCGATGATGTTCTCCGACACGCCGATGGTGGTCCATGTCCTGTCGCCATCGGTCGAGTCGATGAGCACCCGGGTCACCGATCCGGTCCCCTTGGCCGAGTCGAGCACCCGCACCCGGTAGTCCACGAGGTGGACGGTGGCCAACGCCGGTTAGTGGGCGCCGATGGCGGCCCGCACGGCACCGTCAAGGGCGTTGACCGGTCCGTTTCCCTCCGCCGTGGCCACGATGCGCTCGTCGCCCACCATGACCTTCACGGTGGCTTCGGTGGACTGCCCCTCGCCGTGGTCAGCGATGACCCGGTACGACTCGAGCTCGAAGAAGTCCTGGACCCATCCGGTGGAGTTGCGCAGCAACAGCTCGAGGGAGCCGTCGGCCACCTCGAAGTGGTACCCCTCGTACTCCAGCCGCTTGAGGGAGTCGAGCACAGAGGCCATGGCCTGGCTGTCGAGCTCGAGGCCCAGCTCGGTGGCCTTCATGGCCAGCGTCGATCGTCCGGCCATCTCCGAGACCACAAACCGGGTCCCGTTCCCCACCAGCTCCGGCGAGATGTGCTCGTAGGCGTCGGACCGACGGGCGATGGCCGAGGTGTGCAGGCCGGCCTTGTGGGCGAAGACGGACGCCCCCACGAAGGGCTGCTGGGGATTGGGGGCGATGTTGACCAGCTCGGCGATGTGGTGGGCCACCGGGGTCAGCAGCTCCAGTCGCTCGGGGGGGATGGTGCCCACCGCCAGCTTGAGGGAGAGGTCGGGTATGGCCGCCGACAGGTCGGCGTTGCCGGCCCGCTCCCCGTACCCATTGACACACCCCTGGACGTGGGTGGCGCCGACGGCCACGGCGGCCAGGGAGTTGGCCACCGCGCACCCGCTGTCGTTATGGAAGTGCACGCCCACCTGGGCCTCGAAACCTCCCAGTACGCCGGCGACGATCCGCTCCACTTCGAAAGGCAGCGTCCCGCCGTTGGTGTCGCACAGCACCAGGGTCTCCGCCCCGGCCTCCTCGGCGGCTTGCAGGATCCGAAGGGTGAAGTCGGGATTGGCCTTGAACCCATCGAAGAAGTGCTCAGCATCGAGGAAGACGCGGAGGTCGTTGGCCCGGAGGAACTCCACCGAGTCGGCCACCATGGCCACCGCCTCGTCGAGGGTGGTGCGGAGGGCGTCGACCACATGCATCTCCGACGACTTGGCCACGATGCAGACCGCCTCGGTCTGGGCGTTGACCAGGTACCGGAGGGTTTCGTCCTCCTCCGCCCTGACTCCGGCCCGTCGGGTGGATCCGAACGCCACCAGGGTGGAGCGGTGCAGCGAAAGTTCGGTGGGGGCGCGGGCGAAGAACTCCTGGTCCTTGGGATTGGCGCCGGGCCATCCTCCTTCGATGAAGGTCACGCCGAGGTGGTCGAGCTGCTCGGCCACCCGCAACTTGTCGTCCACGGTGAGGGAGATACCCTCCTGCTGGGATCCGTCGCGCAGGGTCGTGTCGAAGACGTCCACGGCATCGGGCAGGCCGGGCAGGTCGAAGTCATGGCCGGTGGATCCGGCGCGTGCTCCCTCGGCACCGCCGGACCGGCGCCCGTGGGCGTGGGCCTGTTGGCCCGGGGTCAGCGGATGAGAGTGGTGGACGCCGTTCCCGTGGGCGTGGCCGTGACCGTGGGCGTGGCCACCACCGGCGGGCGAATCGTCGTTGAGGGTGGGCCCGTCACTCGACATAGTCCAACCAGTCCTTGTACTGATCGACCTCGCCCCGCACGGTGGCGAAGTAGGTCTGCTGGAGCTTCTGGGTGATGGGCCCGGGCTTGCCGTCGCCCACCGGCCGGTCGTCGACCGATCGGATGGGCACCACCTCGGCCGCCGTGCCGGTCAGGAAGGCCTCGTCGGCCGTGTACAGATCGGTGCGGATGATCTGCTCGTAGCTCACCCCGTAGCCCAGGTCCCGGGCGATGGTCTCCACGGACTGTTGGGTGATGCCCTCGAGGGCCCCCGAGTCCGAGGTCGGAGGGGTGATCAGCCGGCCTTTGCGAACGATGAAGATGTTCTCACCCGTGCACTCGCTGACGTTCCCGTCCGGGGCCAGCAGGATGGCCTCGTCGTAGCCGGCCTTGATGGCCTCCACCTTGGCCAGGGAGGAGTTGACGTACATGCCGGTGCCCTTGGCCGCCGTGGGCACGGCGTTAGGGTCGTGCCGCCGCCACGAGCTGATCTTCATGGACACCCCGTTGGCCACGCCGTCGTCACCGAGATACGTGCCCCAGGGCCAGGCGGCGATGGAGACGTTCACCGGGCAGGGCATCGGGTTGAGGCCCATCTCGCCGTAGCCCAAGTAGACCAGGGGGCGGATGTAGCAGCCGTCGTCGAGCCCATTGGCCCGGACCAGGTCCCGGGTGGCATCGACGATCTCGTCCACGGTGTAGGGGACGTCGATGAGGAAGACCTTGGCCGAGGTGAACAGCCGCTCGATGTGGTCCCGCAACCGGAACACTGCCACCCCCCGCTGGGTCGGGTAGGCGCGGATGCCTTCGAACACCCCGGATCCGTAGTGCATGGTGTGGGTGAGCACGTGCACGGTGGCGTCGGCCCAGTCGACGAACTCGCCGTCCATCCAGATCTTCTCGGTGGGGGTCAGGGGCATGGCTCAGAGCCTTTCTGCGATGGCGTCGCCGATGGCAGCGGTCGACATGGTCGGGTCGGGTTGCGAGTGGATGAAGTCGGCGACGGCCTGGGTCACCTTCTCAGCGGCTGAAGCCTCGCCGAGGTGGTCGAGCATGAGGGCGGCCGAACGGATGGCGGCGGCCGGATTGGCCTTTCCGGTACCGGCGATGTCGTGGGCCGCCCCGTGGACCGGCTCGAAGAGGGAAGGGCCGGTGCGGTCGGGATTGAGGTTGGCCGAGGCGGCGTACCCGATCCCTCCGGCCACGGCTCCGGCCAGGTCGGTGATGATGTCCCCGAAGAGGTTGTCGGTGACGATGACGTCGTAGCGGGCGGCGTTCTCCACCAGGTAGATGCAGCTGGCATCGACATGGTTGTAATCGCGGCTGACAGTGGGGTAGTCGACCGACACGTCGTCGACGGTGCGCTGCCACAGATCGCCAGCGAAGGTCAGCACATTGGTCTTGTGCACCAGGGTGAGGTGGTGACGGGGCCGGCTGGCGGCCAGGCCGAAGGCGAAGCGGGCACAGCGCTCCACCCCGTGGCGCGTGTTGACCGAACCCTGGGTGGCCACCTCGTAAGGGGTCCCCTTGCGGAGGAAGCCGCCCTCGCCGGCATAGGTGCCCTCGGTGTTCTCACGGATGACCACGAAGTCACACGCAGGGGCCAACGCACCAGGGACGCCGGTGAACGGACGCAGGTTGATGTAGAGGTCCAGCTCGAAGCGCAGCCGGAGCAGGAGGCCCCGTTCCAGGGCGCCCGACGGGACATCGGTAGAGCCCACGGGGGGTCCGACCGCTCCCAGCAGGATGGCGTCCTGGCCACGGAGCTCGTCCAGCACCGAGTCCGCCAGCACCTCGCCGGTCCGGACATACCGGTCGGCACCCAGGTCGTACTCAGTGGTGTCCAGCACCACTCCGACGGCGCCGACCACCTTGATCGCCTCAGCGACCACCTCGGGGCCGATGCCGTCCCCTCCGATCAGTGCCACTCGATAACCAGCCACGGTGCTCCTGTCCCTGTCTTGTCGTTCCACGTCCTGCTGCTCCCGGCGGACCGGGGTGCCCATGGCGGGCGCACCCACCGACGGCATCCTGAGGTCTATCCCAGCCGGCGTCGGGTCCGACCGATGACCGGTCCGACTCCGATCGGGTCCCGTTCCCCCCGGATCCTCAATTGAAAAACCGTCCACCAGGTGGACGGTCGAGGGGCACACACCGGTCAGGTGGGTGCCTAGTCGATAATGATTACGGTGCGGTAGGCGTCAAAGGTCATCGTCATCAGACCACCAGTGTCTCCTGTCGGGAGGGTGACCGTCAACCCCACGGGGTGGCGGACGGTGGAATTCCCGGGTCCGGTGGTCGGTCCCCGTCAGGTGGTGCGGGCGATGAGCACGTGACAGCCGGCCTTGTGGGCCACGGTGTTGGGCACCGAGCCCAGGATCCGGCGTGTGCCCCGGAGGCCCTTGCTGCCCACCACGATGAGATCGGCTCCCACCCGGTCGGCGGTGGAGATGATGACGTCGGCGGGATCACCGACCCCGGTGTGGATCTCCGTCTCGAGGCCCTCTACGTCCCCGGCCACGTTCTCCAGCATCTTCTGGGCCACCCCTCGCAATAAGCCGCCGCCGGAGGGATCAGACACGTTGGCGCCACCGGCGGGCACGGCCACCGCCGTCGGGGAGTGCACCCCGACCACCAGGTGGAGCTTGGCCCCCTGGTCCCGGGCCAACTCCACGGCCAGGGCCACGGCGGCTGCCGCCGTCTCCGATCCGTCCGTGCCGACAACGATGTTCGAGAACACAGCGATCCCCTCCTAGTTTCACGGCTTCGTCTGGCGATGGTAGCGGATGGGGGGTGTCGGATCCCCTGGCCCGCCCCGGCCCGGCCCGTCGGCTCAGTCGGGACCCGGTCCCCCCGGCGGGCCCACCATCAGCTCACGCCAGGGGATGGAGCCCTCCCGGAGGCAGTGGAGGGCCGGTCCCCGGCACTCCACGACGGTGGAGGGGGTGCCGTCGCACACTCCCCCGTCCAGGATCACCGCCAGCTCGTCCTGCCCGGCGAAGATTCGGGCCACGTCTTCGGCCCGGGTGGCCGGAGGGACCCCGTGGAGGTTGGCACTGGTCACGGCCAGCGGTCCGAGCTGGCGGCACAGGGCCCGGACCACTGGGTGGTCGGGCCAGCGCACCCCGACGGTCCGCCGGGCCGAGGGAGGTCCCCCGAGGTCGATGGTGAAGGTCCGGCGTCGCGGCACCACCAGGGTCAGCGGTCCGGGCCAGTACCGACCGGCCAGGTGCTCGGCGGCGCTGTCCAAGGGGCCGGCCACCGCGGCGACCTGCTCGCGACCGTCGACCAGTACCGGCAGGGCCACCTCGCTCGGTCGCTCCTTCAGGGCGAAGAGGCTGGCCACCGCGGCGACCTGGGCCGGGTCCACGGCCAGCCCGTAGACGGTGTCGGTAGGAACGGCCACCACCGCCCCGGCCCGGAGGGCCGAGACCGCCAACGCCAGGGACTCGGCGTCCACACCACGCGGGCGGCGTCCCGAAGTCATCGGCGGGCCACCACCATCCGGACCCGACCGGCTAGGTCCTCCTCGGTGCGACTGGTGGTGAATCCGACCCGGCCGGCAGCGGCCCGGGTGGCCTCGGCCTGGGTCGGATCGATCTCGACCACCAGCACCCCGCCGGGGCGCAGCCAGCGGCCCGCCCCGTCGACCACGGATTCGATGTCGGCCATACCGCCCCGGCCGTCGACGTCCGAGGCCACCAGGGCACCACGGGGCTCCCACCCTCGCACCGTGGGGTCGAGAGCGGCGAAGTCGGCCTCGGCCACATAGGGCGGGTTGGACACCACCAGGTCCACCGTCCCGACCAACTCCGGAGGCAGGGCGTCGAACCAGCTTCCCTCGGCCAGCCGGACCCGGTCGGCGGCATCCGGATGGAGGTGGGCCACCGTCCCGAGGTTGGCCGCCGCCACGGCCAGGGCGTCGGCCGAGCGGTCGGTGGCCCAGACCACCAGGCCCGGGGTGAGGACGGCCCCTTCCACAGCCAGCGAGAGGGCGATGGCCCCTGACCCCGTTCCGAGGTCGACGGCCACGGGTCCCACCGCGAAGGGGGCGGCGGCCCCGTGGTCGCCCGACCCTTCCGCCGTTCGGGCCAGTGCCGCCAGTTCGGCCAGGGCCACCTCGACCACCTGCTCGGTCTCCGGCCGGGGGATGAGCACCCTCCCATCCACAGCCAGATCCAGGGTCCGGAACGGCCACCGGCCGAGGACGTACTGGAGGGGCTCCCCAGCGGCCCGCCGGTCGGCCAGCTGCCGGGCCCGCCCGCCGTCCCCGCCGGTGTGCTCGACGATCCACCGGGCCTCGCGGGCCGATCCCACCTGCTCGGCGATGCTCTCTACCAGTCGGATGCCGACCTCCGCCCGATCACCAGCGCGGTCGGGGGCGGTCATCTCCCCCGACCGGGCTGCTGGCGGCACCGGGGCCTCAATCGTCGTCCAGCTGGTGATAGCGCTTGTCGGCCATCAGCGCATCCGTCAGCTCGTCGAGGTCCCCCATCAGGATCCGGTCCAGCTTGTGCAGGGTCAGCTTGATCCGGTGATCGGTGACCCGATTGTCCTTGTAGTTGTACGTCCGGATCTTCTCCGACCGGCCCCCACCGCCGACCTGACTCCGCCGCTGCTCGGACAGTTCGGCGGACTGTCGGTCCTGTTCAGCCGTGAGGAGCCGTGACCGCAGCACGATCATGGCCTTGGCCCGATTCTGGATCTGGCTCTTCTCGTCCTGCATGGCCACCACGATGCCGGTGGGAAGATGGGTGATCCGGACCGCCGAGTCGGTGGTGTTCACCGATTGGCCCCCGGGACCGGTCGACCGGTACACGTCGATCTTAAGGTCGTTGGGGTCGATGGCCACATCGACCTCCTCGGCCTCGGGTAGGACGGCCACCGCCGAAGACGAGGTGTGGATCCTCCCCTGGGACTCGGTCACCGGCACCCGTTGGACCCGATGGGGGCCGCCCTCGTGCTCGAGCCGCTGCCAGGCGTCGTCACCCTTGACCACGAACGTGATCTCGTTGAGACCGTCACGCTCCGACGGGCTGGACGAGAGCACCTCCACCTTCCAGCCCCGCTCGGCCGCGTATCGGGTGTACATCTCGTAGAGGTCCTTGGCGAAGAGGTTGGCCTCCTCTCCACCTTCGGCGCCCCGGATCTCCATGATCACGTTCCGGCCGGCGTTGGGGTCTCGCGGCACCAACTGCAGGCGCAGCTCCTCCTCCAGTCGGATGATCTCGGCCTCGGCCTGGCTCACCTCGGACTGGGCCAGCTCCCGCTCGCCGCCCGACGAGTCGCGGACCATCTCCTTGGCCGCCTCGAGATCGGAGCCGGCCGCCACCAGCTGCCGCCAGGTCTGCACGGGCTCGTCGAGCTCTCGGTGCCGACGGGATACGGAGCGCAGCCGGTTCGGGTCCGAGGAGAGGTTCGGGTCGTTCAGCTCGGTCAGGACCGCCTCGTACTCGCGCTCAAGCTCGGCCATCCGCTCGTTCATGCGTTCGTTGAACACCGGTCCAGGGTAGTCCCACCCTACGGATCCCCCCGCCCCCGGGTCGCATCATTTCCCTGGCCACCGGGTCGGATCGGCCCCCAGCCGGTCCGCTCCCTCGGCGGGCCGACCACCCTCGCCAACGGTGCGCCGGTGGGGCGCACCTGACTCAGGAGGTGGGCGGTGCCTTCTTCTTGCGGGACCCCGTCTTGGCGTACCGCCGCTGGAAGCGCTCCACCCGACCACCGGAGTCCACCAGCTTCTGCTTGCCGGTGAAGAACGGATGGCACTCGTTGCACAGCTCGAGGTGGATCTCCGGCTTCGTCGAGCGGGTGGTGAAGGTGTTGCCGCACGAGCAGCGCACCGAGGCTTCGACGTACGAGGGATGGATGTCAGTCTTCATGGGATTCTCCTGTGGTGGCAGCGCAGTGGCATCGATGGAGGCCGACCACGCAGCGCTCAGAGTGTAACGGAACCGGGGCCAGGGTTATTCCGCGGCCGGAGAGGCCCGGGAGGGTCAGGTGGCCGGCCCCTTGGCGATCTCGGCCAGGAACTCCTCGTTGCTCTTGGTGGTGCGGATCTTGTCCATGAGCAACTCGAGGCCGGCGGCCGCACTTCCCTCGTTGGCCAGGGCGTTCAGCACCCGCCGGAGCTTCCAGACCTGCTGGAGCTCGGACCGGTTGAACAGCAGCTCCTCGTGGCGAGTGGAGCTGGCATTGACGTCGATGGAGGGGTAGAGCCGGCGTTCGGCCAGGCGACGGTCGAGTCGGAGCTCCATGTTGCCGGTGCCCTTGAACTCCTCGAAGATCACCTCGTCCATCTTCGATCCCGTCTCCACCAGTGCGGTGGCCAGGATGGTCAGCGAGCCGCCTTCTTCGATGTTCCGGGCCGCCCCGAAGAACTTCTTCGGAGGGTAGAGCGCTCCGGAGTCGACACCACCGGACATGATCCGCCCCGTGGCCGGCTGGGCCAGGTTGTAGGCCCGGGCCAGACGGGTGATCCCGTCGAGGATGATCACCACATCGCGTCCGGCTTCCACCAGGCGCTTGGCCCGCTCAATGGCCAGCTCGGCCACCGCGGTGTGCTCCTCAGCCGGTCGGTCGAAGGTGGACGCCACCACTTCGCCACGGACCGAGCGGCGCATGTCGGTGACTTCCTCAGGACGCTCATCCACCAGCAGCACCATCAGGTGCACGTCGGGGTTGTTGGCCTCTATGGAGTGGGCGATGTGCTTCATGATCGTGGTCTTGCCCGCCTTGGGGGGCGACACGATCAGTCCACGCTGACCCTTCCCGATCGGCGACAACAGGTCGACGATCCGGGTGGTCATGTTCTCCTTCTCGCCGGGCATCTCCAGATTGAGGCGCTCGTCGGGGAAGAGGGGGGTCAGGTCCTCGAACCGTGGCCGGTTGCGGGCCGCCTCGGGATCGAGGGAGGACACGGTGTCGATCTGCAGCAGGGCCGGGAACTTCTCCGTGCTCCCCGCCGGCCGGCAGAAGCCCTCGATGCTGTCGCCTTTGCGGAGGGCGAACCGACGGGCCTGGCTGATGGAGACGTAGACGTCCTTGGTGGAGGCCAGGTACCCGTCGCAACGGAGGAAGCCGTAGCCCTCGTCCCGCAGATCCAGCAGCCCCTTCACCGGGATCAGTTCACCCTGGTACTGCTGCTCCTGCCCGCCCGCTCCCTGCAGGTCGCCCTCGCCTCCGCCACCCTGGCGGTCACGGCCCCGGCGCCGGCGGTTACTCCGGCGGTTTCCCATGTCATCGGTCCCACCGCCCTGGTTGCCCTGGTTGTTGCGGTTGCCCTGGTTGTTGCGGTTGTTCTGGTTGTTCTGGTTGTTGCGGTTGTTCCGGTTGCCCTGGTTCTGACCGTTGCGGTTGTTCTGATTGTTCTGGTTGTTGCCACCGCCGGACGATCCCGGGCGCCCGCCGTCGCCGGCCGGTTGACCCCCGGTGCCGCCGGACGAACTGGTGGTCGAGCCCCCGGCCCCCTCGGAGTCGATCGACTCGGCGTTCTCGGCTCCGTTGGCTCCCGATCCAGCCTCACCGAAGTCCTCCTCGAGGTCGATCGACCCTCCGGCCGGCTCGGCATCGTCAGACGGACCGAACGACTGGGCGGTGGCCTGTCGCCGGGCCGGCCGGCGTCCGGACGGCCGCTGATCGGATCCCTCGGTGGGGGCGGCTTCGTCGGACTCGCCGGCATCGGCGGTCGACGGGCCGGCGGAACCACGAGGGGACCGCGCCGGCCTCCGGCCGTTGGCCGCACCGCCTTCGGAGCTGTCCCCGTTGGCACCGGAGGCTGCCCCGGCCGGGGTGCTGTCATCGACAGAGACGCCGGTGGCCTTCAGAATGCCATCGATCATGTCCGCCTTCTTCGTCCGGGTATTGGTCTTCACAGAGAGTGCCTGGGCGATGGCGTGGAGCTCATCTCGCTCCTTGCCCTCCAATACCGAGCGCTCGAGCTGCTGTTCGGCAGTCATCGGCTTCCTCGTTTCACATGTCCTCGTTGGCAGGGGGAGTGAGTCCCACTGCCAGGGAATCAGGGGTGGGGAGTCGCGGGTATCGAGATGTTCTCTCGCCTACTACTCCCCCCGACGCCGGCTACGGGCTGATCGCGTCCATCAGAAGCGATGCAGGGAGTCCCGCCCACAAGCCCGATCGGGCACGTTGTGGAAGCGAAGGTGCAACCAGTGTACAGGGGCACGGACACCGCGGCAACAACCGGACCGTTTCCGCCCGGAGGCCGCCTGGGCTCAGTCGAGGCCCAGCTCACTGAGGACCGCAGCCAAATCGGCGTCGACCACCGTGGGGACGGAGATCTGCCCGATGGCCACATCAGGGTCCTTCAGTCCGTGGCCGGTGAGCACGCACACCACGGTGGACGCCGGACCCAGGGTGCCCGGGAGCCCCACCTTCAACAGGCCGGCCACCGATGCCGCCGAGGCCGGCTCACAGAACACCGACTCCTCGGCGGCCAGGAACCGATAGGCCTCGAGGATCTCGGTGTCGGTGACGGCGGCGATCCCCCCACCCGACTCGGACGCCGCCGAGGTGGCGCCGTACCAACTGGCCGGATTGCCGATCCGGATGGCCGTGGCCACCGTGTCGGGGTGTTCGATGGAGTGCCCCTCGACGATAGGGGCGGCCCCGGCAGCCTGAAATCCCATCATCCTCGGCAGCCGCGTCGACCGGCCAGCCTCCTTGAACTCGAGATAGCCCTTCCAGTACGCCGTGATGTTGCCGGCGTTCCCCACCGGAATGCAGTGGACGTCCGGTGCGTCCCCCAGCTCGTCCACGATTTCGAACGCTCCGGACTTCTGTCCCTCGATCCGGTAGGGGTTGACCGAGTTGACCACGGTGACCGGAGCCCGCTCGCCCAGTTGGCGGACGATGGCCAGGGACTGGTCGAAGTTGCCCCGCACCTGGAGCACTTTGGCTCCGTGAATCAGGGCCTGGGCCAGCTTGCCCAGGGCGATGTGCCCCTGGGGGATGAGGACGGCGCAGGTCAGTCCGGCGCGGGCGGCGAACGCCGCCGCCGAGGCCGACGTGTTGCCGGTGGAGGCGCACACCACGGCCTTGGCCCCCTCTTCAGCGGCCTTGGAGATGGCCACCGTCATGCCTCGGTCCTTGAACGAGCCGGTGGGATTGGCCCCTTCCACCTTCAACAGGACGCGCGCCCCGACCCGGGCCGACAGCCGGGGGGCGGGCAGGAGCGGCGTCCCTCCCTCTAGCAGCGTCACCACCGGGGTGGCCTCCGACACCGGCAGGTAGTCGCGGTACTCCTCGATGACCCCGCGCCAGCCTCCACCGCGCCCCGGCGAGGTCATTCTGCGTCCCCGACGATGCGCATGACCCCACCGATCTGGTCCACCGCGTCCAGGTGGGCCAGTTCAGCCAGGGTGTCCCGGATGTCACCCTCGCGGGCCAGATGGGTGACGAACAGGAGTCGGGCCTCGCCGGCGTATCCCTCCTGCTCCATTGAACGGATGGAGACGTCGTGGTTGCCGAATACGGTGGTGACGGCGGCCAACACCCCCGGGCGGTCGGCCACGTCGAGGCTGATGTAGCACTGGGTCCGGAGCTCCGACTCGGGCAGCAGTCGGGCCGGTCGCCGGTCGGGGGTCGGCGCGGTGGTGCCGGCGGCGCGGTTGCGGACGGCGTCGATCAGGTCACCGACCACGGCACTGGCCGTCGGGAGTCCTCCGGCCCCCTGCCCGTAGAGCATCAGCTCGCCGGATGCCTCCCCTTCGATGAACACGGCGTTGAAGGCGTCCCGTACCCCGGCCAGCGGATGGGACTTCGGGACCAGGGCCGGATGGACCCGCACGGATAGCGCGTCCGCACCGGCGCGCTCCACGATGGCCAGGAGCTTGACCGAGTAGCCGAGCCGCTCGGCGAACTCGACATCGACCGCCCGTATAGCGGTGATCCCCTCGCGCATGACCTCGGCTCCGCCCACGTCGTAGCCGAAGGCCACGCCGGCCAAGATGGCGGCCTTGGCCGCGGCATCGTATCCCTCCACGTCGGCCGTGGGGTCACGTTCGGCCAAACCCAGGGACTGAGCCTCAGCCAGGACGTCGGCGTAGTCAGCCCCCTGCTCGCTCATCTTGGTGAGGATGAAGTTAGTGGTGCCGTTTACGATGCCCATCACCCGATGGATGCGGTCGCCGGTGAGCGACTCGCGGAGGGCGCGCACGAGGGGGATGGCCCCGGCCACGGCCGCCTCGTAGAGCAGGTCGACCCCCTGGGCCTTGGCCAGCAGCCGTAGCGCCACTCCTTCGGGAGAGGCCAGTAGGGCCTTGTTCGCCGTGACCACCGGCTTGCCGGACTCGAGTGCCGTCCGCACCAGGGCCCCAGTGGGCTCGAGGCCGCCGATGAGCTCCACGACCACGTCGACCGACGGATCGGCGACGAGCCCGGCCGAGTCCTCCGTGAGCAGGTCCTTCGGGACATGGGGGGCTCGGGGCCGGGTCAGGTCGTGGACGGCGATGCCGGCGACCTCCAGATGGGCACCGCTCTGGACGGCCAGGGCCTCGGACCGGTTCTGGAGGATCCCGACCAACGCCGAGCCCACGTTCCCGCAGCCGAGCACGCCCACGCGCACCACACGGTCGGGAGGCGGGGCCGAGGTCACCCGGTCACGCTACCGCCTGACCGGTGGCGACCCCGTCTACCCCGTCACCATCGTCCACCCCGATGACCGGCGATCAGACGTCGAGCCGGACCAGGTCATCGAAGGTCTCCCGGCGGACAACCGGCCGGGCCTCACCGTCGGCCACGAAGACCACGGCCGGTCGGGGGACCTTGTTGTAGTTGGAGGCCATGGAGTGCCCGTAGGCCCCCGTTACCGGGGTGGCCAGGATGTCGCCTACCACCAGGTCCCCGGGGACAGAGCCCTCCGAGACCACCACGTCCCCGGTCTCACAGTGCTTGCCCACCACCCGGACGGGCGTCGGACGGGCCGCACCGGCCTCCCGGGGCAGGAAGGCCTCGTAGCCGCTGCCGTAGAGGACGGGCCGGGGGTTGTCACTCATGCCTCCGTCGACGGACACGTAGGTCCGGTGGCCGGGCACGTCCTTGACCGTTCCCACCCGGTACAGGGTGATCCCGGCCGAGGCCACGATGGAGCGCCCGGGCTCGGCGGTGACCCGGACGGCGTCGGGGATACCGGCCTGTCGGCAGGCCTGTCGTACCGACGCGGCCCACTGGGCCATGGGTGGGGCTTCCTCGCCGTTGATGTACGCCACACCGAGGCCGCCCCCCACCACCAGCTCCGGCAGGCCGAGGGGGGCGAAGAACTCGGCCAGCACCTCGATGGCCTGGACGAACGGGGCCAGGGCGAACACTTGGCTACCGAGGTGGGCGTGGATCCCGGCGAACTCGACCGTCCCCTCCCGATCGAGCCCGGTCAACCGGTCGACGGCACGGGCCGCGGCTCCCGAGGACAGTCCGAACCCGAATTTGGAGTCGTCCTGGCCGGTGCGCACGAACTCGTGGGTGTGGACCTCCACCCCCGGGGTGATCCGGGCCAGGACCTTGGGCCGTCGGCGCACCGGTCCCTGGTGGGGGTCCTCCGAGGCCAGGGCCTCGGGGACCAGGCGCTCGATCCGGTCGATCTCGTCGAAGGAGTCGACCACGATCCGGCCCACCCCGACGGCCAGGGCCGCCGCCAGCTCCCCATCCGACTTGTTGTTGCCGTGGAGGACCAGGCGGTCGGCGGGGATCCCGGCGGTCAGGGCCACGTGGAGCTCCCCGCCGGTGGACACATCGAGGCACATGCCCTCCTCGTGGGCCAGGCGGGCCATAGCCACACACAGGAACGCCTTGGTGGCGTAGGCCACGCCGTCGCCCCAGGCCTCCACCGCCTCGCGGCACCGGACGCGGAGATGGGCCTCGTCGTAGACGAACAGGGGGGTCCCGAACTGCTCGGCCAGCTCGACCAGGTCGCAACCACCGACGGAGAGCCGACCGTCCGGCCCGATCGACCCGGTCATGGGGAAGAGCCCGGGGGCCACCGGATCAGTCGGGTCAGTGAGGCGGGCCGTCGGTCCGGCCTCGGGACCGGTGTCCCCGATCACATGGCCTCCGGCGCGGCCACCCCGAGCAGGCCCAGGCCGATGGCCAGGCCGATGCGTGAGGCCTCGACCAGCCACAGGCGGGCCTGGGCCACGGCCGGATCGACCTCCTCGGCCAGGATGGGGCAGTCGTGGTAGAAGCCGTGGAAGCAGCCGGCCAGCCGACGAACCCAGGTGGTCACCTTGGTCGGGGCCCGGTCCACGGCGGCGTCGGCCACCACTTCGGGCAGCTCTTCGAGGCAGCGGATCACCTCCAGCTCGCGCGGGTGGGAGAGGAGGGACAGGTCGACCTCAGCGAGCGGGAACCGCGCCACCCCCCGCTCGGTGGCCTTGCGGCCGACGCCGCCGATCCGGGCACTGGCCATCTGCACGTAGAACACCGGATTCTCCACCGACTGGTCCCGCACGGTGGCCAGGTCAAACGTAGTGGCCTGGTCGAGGGAGCTCATCAGACTCAGGATCCTGGTGGCGTCGGGACCGATATCGGCCACCAGGGAGTCCAGCGAGATGGCGTTTCCGGCCCGCTTGCCCATCTTGACCGATTCGTCCCCGTCCATCAGGGAGACCATCTGGCCCAGCTTGACCTCGAGGCGGCCGGGGTCGACGCCCAGGGCCTCGACGCCGGCCATGAGGCTGGCCACCTGCCCGTGATGGTCGGCGCCGAACACGTCGATGACCCGGTCGAACCCGCGGACCAGGAACTTGTCGCGGTGGTAGGCCAGGTCCCCGGCCAGGTACGTGGCGTCCCCGTTGGACTTGCGCAGCACCCGGTCGCGACTGTCGCCGAGTTCGGTGGCCCGGAACCAGGTGGCGTCGTCCTGCTCGAACACCAGGCCCTTCTCGGCCAGCAGGGCGATGGTCTCGTCCACCGCGCCGCTCTCCTCGATGGACGCCTGGCTGTACCACTCGTCGAAGACGATGCCCACCGAGGCCAGGGTGGCCCTGATGTGCTCGAGGATGTGCTCCGCCGCCCACCGGCCCGCCACCGTGACGTCGTCAGGGCCGTCGTAGGACCCGGCCAGCTCGATGACGTACTCGCCCGAGTAGCCACCCTCGGGCACGTCGCCACCGGCGCGCCGGGCCAACAGACTCATCCCCAGGGTCCGGATCTGTCCACCGGTGTCGTTGACGTAGTACTCACGGCTGACCTGGTGCCCGGAGCGGGCCAACACCCGGGCCAGGGCGTCGCCGTAACTCCCCCACCAGCCGTTGCCCACGTGAATGGGCCCGGTGGGGTTGGCTGAGATGAACTCGACCTGGACCCGCTCGCCGCGGCCCACGTCAGGCCGGGCGTACCCGTCCTCGCCCTGGATGAGGAGTTCGGCCAGGGCGTCGTAGAGCCAGCCGTCGTCGAGGGTGAAGTTGATGAACCCGGGGCCGGCGATCTCGATGGTGGTGGTGTGGGGCGGGGGGTCGGCCTCCAGGACCTCAATCAGCGACCCGGCCAGGGCCCGGGGGTTGGTGCCGGCCCGCTTGGCATTGACCATGGCGATGTTGGTGGACCAGTCGCCCAGCTCGCGCCGGGGCGGACGCTCAAGATGGACTGTATCCGGGGCAACGTCGAGGGCGAGGCCGTCGCGGCGGGCGACGGCCTCGGCAGCTCGGCTGATGGCGTCGGCCAGTTGGTCTCGGGTGGACATGATGCTGCGAGGATACGTCGTCAGCTGTCGACCGACGCGTGGACCCGGGGTGCCTAGCCGTGCCGTCGCACTACAGTTGGCCCCCCGGTGCCGTTCGACCGGGTCGAGGTGAGCGGGCCGAGGGCCCGATGACGCCCCCGTAGCTCAGCGGATAGAGCACCGGCCTCCGGAGCCGGTGGCGCAGGTTCGAGTCCTGCCGGGGGCACCGAATTCGCCGGCGGACGTGGCGTTGTAACCCACCTCGCCCTCGGTGAAGTTCGGCCGAGTGGGCCGACATGGGGCGGGAGAGGGTGGCCGTCCGCCCCTCCGGACTACCAGGGGTAGTTCCTCCGAGAGGCGGCACGCCGGGCCCGGGCCACGGACGCCACCAGCGCGGTCGGGATGATCACCACCATGGCCAGCCACGCCGGGAAGCCGGTCGACGAGAGGCCCCAGGTGATCAACAGGGCCACCACCACCACGGGGGCCAGGGTCCAGTCGTCGCCCACGATGAAGTCGACCCAGAACAGTCCGAAGCGCTTGAGTGCCTGCATCAGCCGAGCGCCCCGGTCCGCTGGGCGTCAGAGGCCCGGAGGACGGCGACCGTGGTGCACGACACCGCGGTCATACCGGCGATGAGGGCCAGGATGAAGAGGTCGTTGCCAGGCCAGACGGCGCCCGCTCCCTCCGCCGACCAGAACAGCCCGAACGAACTGAGCATGATCCCGACCACGAACTTCAGGGTGTTCTCGGGGACGCGGGTCAAGGGACGGTGGACCAGCAGGCCGACCAGGGCCACCACCACCAGGGCCGCCACCGCCGCCAGCGCCGCCGCTCCCATGTGGCCCTGGGTCGCTCCGAAGGTCAACACGATGAAGACCACCTCGAGGCCCTCGAGGAACACCCCTTTGAACGCCACCGTCACCCCGTACCAGTCCTCCCGGCCCCGGCCCCCACCGGCTGCCCGAAGGCGCTGGAGCTCCTCTTCATAGATGAGGTCCTCGTTGTGCAACGCCTTCAGTCCTCCGGCCCGCAGGATGGCCTTGCGCAGCCACTGGAGCCCGAACACCAACAACAGGCCACCCACTACCAGTCGTAACGAGTCGAGTGGAATCCGGGTCACCGCCGATCCGAGCACGACCACCAGGCCGCCGAGACCTACGAAGGCCGCCGCCGAACCCAGCACCACCGGTCGCCAGCCGCGAGTCACGCCGACGGCGAGGATGATGGTGAGCGCTTCCACCATCTCCACCGTCGATGCGGCGAAGGTGCTCAGTACCAGCAGGGCGACGTGCAACGGGCCGGTCTCCTCGTTCGGCGGTGGTCCATACCGTAGTATTTGCTACATGGACGGGTCAACTATGCAGTATCCGCTACACCAACAGCCTGAACCGCTGTCCCAGCGGGTGTCCCGATCGCTCTCCGGGCTGAGCCCGGCCCAACGCCAGGTGGCCCAGTACCTCGTCGCCTCGGGGAGCGCGGCCATGGTCGACTCGGCCTCGGTCATCGCCGAGCGACTCGGGGTGAGCGACGCCACCGTGGTCCGCACGGCCCAGGCGCTGGGCTACTCGGGGCTGCCCGAGCTGCGCCGGGCCCTGGCCAGCCAGGTCGAGGGGGTGACGCTGGCCGAGCGGCTGCATCGGACGCTGGCCCTGAGCGACACCGACGTCCTGGCCAACTCGGCGAACTCCCTCATCGCCTCGGTCGACGCGCTCCTGCACCAGGTGTCAGGCCACCGATTCGAACACGCTGTCGAGATCCTGGAAGGTGCCGACCGCCTGCTGTGGAGCGGCATCGGTCCGTCCGCCCCGTTGGCCGAGTACGCCGCCGTGTTGGCCGGCCGGCTCGGCCACCCGTCGGTGGCCCTGACCCGATCGGGACCGGGCGCCGCCGACGACCTGTTGGCGATGGCGCCGTCCAGTGCGGTGGTGGTCCTGACCTACGGACGGCGGCACCCCCACGTGGAGGCGCTCCTGCAGCGGGCCGCCGACCGCGCCGTGCCCGTGGTGCTCATCACCGATGTGCTGGAGCCGGACCTCGGAGACCGCGCCGCCGAGACCCTGGTGTGCTGGAGGGGGAGCCCGGGCCTATTCGCCAGCCACGCTCCCACCATGGTGCTGCTCGAGGGTCTGTTGATGGGCCTGGCACGCAGGGACCCAGTCCGGGCCGAGTCGTCCCTGGCCGAACTGGAAGCCCTCCGGGGCCGGCTGGGCTGAGCCCATCGGGCGCTCGGCAGGACTCCCGCTGGTGAGCTCGGACAGCCCGAGGTCCGCCCCCCGACGCCCCGCCCCCGGCCAGGTCGAACCCCTCGGGTGGTACTCGGGCCCCTCAGGCCGCCGACGGAACGCGGGCCGAATGGCCGTAACCGGGCGTCTGGTACTCTATACCCCTATAGGGTATACAAGCCCTGAACAGCTCGTCGATGACGAGGGACGCGGAGTCCGCGATGACCCAGGGGTACGACGAAGACAAGACCGCCATCCAGAAGCGCCTGCGCCGGATCGAAGGCCAGGTACGCGGCCTGCAGCGCATGGTCGAGGACGACCGGTACTGCATCGACGTGCTGGAGCAGGTGTCGGCGGCCACCCGGGCGCTGCAGTCGGTGGCCCTCGCCCTGCTTGACGACCATCTGGCCCACTGCGTGTCTGACGCCGTCACCGCAGGAGGCGACGAGGCCACGGTCAAGCTGCATGAGGCGTCGACGGCCATCGCCCGACTGGTCCGGTCGTGAACCGGGGCCGTTCCTCCCCGGCCCACCCGGCGGGGCCCGACCGCCCCCGGTCATGACCCTTCTGGCCACAGCCGGCTGGATCGACACCGTGGGCCAAAGCCTGCGGGAGGGCTTCTTCATGTTCTGGGAGACGCTCTGGCCGTTGATCCTGGGCTTCGGCCTGTCCGGTGCCGTCCAGTCCTTCGTGAGCCGCCCGGCCCTGCAGTCGTCCATGGGCGATCACCGACCGGCCTCGATCACCCGGGCCTCGCTCTACGGCATGGTGTCGTCATCCTGCTCCTATGCGGCCACCGCCCTGGCCAAGTCCATCTTCGTCAAGGGCGCCGACTTCGTGGCCGTATGTGTCTTCATGTTCGCCTCCACCAACCTGGTGGTGGAGCTGGGCATCGTCCTGGTGGTCCTGATGGGCTGGCAGTTCGCGGTGAGCGAGTTCGTCGGCGGGATCATCATGATCGTCCTCCTCACCCTGGTCGGTGGTCTCTGGCTGCGGGGCCGCCTGGTAGTGGAGGCCCGGCGTCGCCTGGACACCGATGCCGGCGGTGGACACCAGCACGCCCCGGCGGAAGATCCGTCGCTCCAGCGGCAACCGTGGTCGGTCAAGCTCCGCTCCTCGGCAGGATGGGCCAACGCCGCCACCTACACCATGGCCGACCTGACCATGCTCCGAAAGGAGTTGGTCATCGGATACGCCGTGGCCGGGTTCCTGACTGTGGCCGTACCCGCCCACGTGTGGAACGTGGTCTTCCTGCAGGGACACGGCTTCTGGACCACGGTGGAGAACGCCGTCGTGGGTCCGTTCATCGCTATCCTCAGCTTCGTCTGCTCGATCGGCAACGTGCCTCTGGCCGCGTCACTGTGGGCCGGGGGCATCTCCTTCGGTGGCGTGATCTCCTTCCTCTTCGCCGACCTGATCACCCTTCCTCTCCTCCTCATCTACCGCCGGTACTACGGGGCCGCGTTGACCCTGCGCATGCTGCTGGTGTTCTGGGGAGTGATGTCAGTGGCCGGCCTCATCACCCAGGGCATCTTCCACGCCGCCGGCCTCATCCCGGCTCGTCGTGCGGCCGAGGTGGCCCCGTCTCACTTCTCGTGGAACTACACCACCTACCTCAACATCGCCTTCCTGATCCTGTTCGGGCTGCTCTACTGGGTCTACCGACACCGGGACCGACTGGGGGGAGGCCGCGGCTACGCCATCGACCCGGTGTGCGGCATGCAGGTGGAGACGGCCCACGCTCCGGCCGTGGCCCTGGTCGGGAAGACCACCCACTTCTTCTGCTCGGACCACTGCCGCCACCGCTTCGAGACCGCACCGGACCGGGTGGCCGACCCCATCCACGAGGTCGAACGGGCCGATGGCATCGTCGGTTCCGACCACACGGCGACCACCCCAGGGCCCGGCCCGTCGAACCGGGCCGGGTGACGGCCTCAGCCCCAACCGGTCCGGGTCGCCATCCGCTGGTACTCGGCCCGCCACTCCGGCCCACCCACCGGTCGGTAGAGCTCGGGCACCTCCTCGGTCACCCCTCCACCGGACAACGGCCAACGATCGGCCACTGCAGGCAGAACGACATCGTCCTTCATCGACCGGGCCAACTGCATCAGGCTGGACGAGGTGG
>JBBQWW010000021.1:0-40982 GCA_038210245.1 Acidimicrobiales bacterium | reverse complement strand
GCCGACCAACGTGTCCCTGTCCTTCACCACCCCGGGTGTCGTGGCGCGCTTCGCCGGTTCCGGGACCACCAATGCCCCGGTCCTGACCATCGTCTACACCACCGCGGTCGGCACCCACCCGTCTCCCCCGGTGGTGTCGCCTCCCACCCCGGGCCCGACCACCACCACGACCACCACCACGGTGTCGCCTCCCACCCCGAGTCCGCCATCCACCACCACCACCACTGCTCCGGTTGGCACCACCAACGCCTACTGCGGTACCCGGTCCGGTCCGCCGTCGACCTCGAAGGTCATGGTGATCTGGGAGGAGAACCACAGCTCGAGCGCCATCACCCCTTCGGCCGCGCCGCACATCAGCGCCTACGCCACCGCCTGTGGCCTGGCCACCAACTATCAGGCCCTGACCCACCCGAGCCTGCCCAACTACCTGGCCGCCACCTCGGGTCTCAGCTACGCCGCCTCACCGTGGACCAGTGACTGTCAGGCCAGCAGCTGCACGACACCCAGCGAGAACATCTTCGACCAGGTCGGTCCCGCCCGATGGAAGGGCTACGCCGAGTCCATGACGTCGGCCTGCCAACGGACCAACAGCGGTCAGTACGTGAGTCGCCACAATCCGGCCGTCTACTACTCCGACCTGGGGGCGTCGTGCACGGCCAATGACGTGCCGTTGGGCACGACCTCCTCGGGCAACCTCCTGAACGATGTCCGGGCCGGCACGCTACCCACCAGCAGCACGGTAACCCCGAACCTGATCAACGATATGCACGACGGCACGGTGGCTCAGGGGGACGCCTGGCTGAGCCAGTGGATCCCCCTGATCACGGCGGGTCCCGACTATCGGGCGGGTCACCTGACCGTGGTCATCGCCTGGGATGAAGGGTCGGGCAGCGGCAACTCGGCCAGCACGGTGGCCGCCGTGATCATGTCGCCGTTTGTGACCGCTGGCATCCGTTCGGCCGTGCTCCTCAACCACTACAGCCTCCTGAAGGCCGAAGAGGACGTGGCGGGAGTGGCGGAGCTGCCGCTGGCGTCGACGGCCCCGGACATGCGGGCGCCCTTCGGCTTCTGATTGGCTGGTGCCGTACTCCGATGCCGGCACCGGTCCGGACTCGATCCCTCCACCGTCAGGAGGCTTGGCATGCGGTTCAACCACATGGAGCTCACCTTTGCCCGGGGCTCGCTGGACGAGGCCACCCGGTCGGCCATCGACGCCTTCTATGGGGGACTGCTCGGCTGGCGCTGCGCCCCCTACGAACTGTTCGGGCAGGTCGGTCATCTCCTGCTCCCCGACGAGGGGCAGTTCCTCCTCCTCATGGAGTCCGACGACCCGATCTCCGCTCCCGGTCTCGACCATCTGGGTCTGCTCCTCGACAGCCGAGCGGAGGTGGACTCCGTCCACGATGCCTGCACTAGGTTCGCCGAGAAGGACGACCGGCTCCGCATCAAGGAGTTCGAGGATCTGGTCAACCCCCGGGTGACCCAGCGCGTCTTCTACTTCCGCTACCTGCTCCCCCTGTGGTTCGACGTCCACGCCCTCGAATACCCACCGGGCGGGGAACCCGGACACCGGTGGACCTATGGCCCCCGCTAGCCGGTAATCGGCGCATCCGTAGTTCGCCGACCTGGACGCCCGTGCCTCGGTGCGGTGGTTAGGTGCCGGTCAGCTTGGTGACCACCGGCCCGAGGGCCTCCCAGCTGTCCGCTTCGATGGACCAGTAGGAGATGCCGTACTCCTGCCGCCTCCACTCCAGCTCCTCGGCCGTCTCGTCCAGGGTGCCCAGCAGGGCCAAGGGGATATGGAGGGCGTCGTCGGGGGTGATGCCGAAGTGGGGAGCCATGGCCTCGGCCACCCCGGAGGCATCGTCGGTGATCATCACGAATCCGATCAGGGCGTTGAGCTCGAGATCGTCGAATCGGCTCCCAGCCGCCTCCCGAACCCAGCCCACCTTCTCGCGAGTGCGCTCGGGCGAAGCGTTGGGTGCAGTCTCGGGCCCCCCCGTGCCCTCCCGGAGATTGACGTTGATGCTGACGATGTCGGCATGGCGGGCGGCGAACGAGAGCACCCGTTTGCCTCCACCCCCGATGATGAGCGGTGGACCGGGCTGCTGCACCGGCCGAGGTCGGAGGGTGTGCTCGGTCACCTGGTAGTAGCTCCCGTCGAAGGAGAAGGGCCCGTCCGTGCGGAGCAGCCCTTGGATCACCTGCACGGCCTCCTCGAAACGTTCCACCCTGACCTTGGGGGTGTCGTAGGTGAGGCCGGCCTCGTCGTAGTCGGTGCGCATCCAACCGGCCCCCAGGCTGAGCTCGAACCGGCCCTCGCTGAGCACGTCGAGCGTGGCCGCCTCCTTAGCCAGCACCACCGGGTGGCGGTAGTCGTTCCCGAAGACCAGCGAGCCCATCCGGAGTGATGAGGTGGCGTCGGCCACCGCGGCCAAGGCCGGCACCGGGGCCAGCTGGTCGCCGAAGTGGTCGGGCATCAGCAGGGCCGAATAGCCCAGATCCTCGGCCCGGCGGGCCTGGTCGGCCCACGCGCGGGCCGTACCCTCGGGAGTGGTGCTGAGCTGCGCGGCGAATCGGAACCGGTGATCGTGGGCCACGGGCTCATCCTGCCCTATGCCGGGCCGATGGCGCCCGACCGCGCCGGGCCCGCCGTGGTGGTTCACCCGTGGACCCCTGCCCTGGCGACGGCGTACGCTGCGGCCATGATGTTCGCCGGCGCGGGCCCGTGGCCACCACCCCTCGGCTACCCGGGCCGCATCCCAGTGGTTCGTCGGGCCGTGAAGTGATCCCGTCCCGTTGAGCCTCGCCACCACCGAGCTCCACCTACCGGTCGAGGACACCTCGGCGGCCGCCGCCCCACCGGAACTGGGAGGATCGTTGCCCCCGCGTACCTTCGGGGTGGCCCTGGCCGTGATCACCCTCCTCGGCCTGGCCGTACGGGTGGTCTACGTGCTGGCCGTCACCGTCAGGGAGAACGGCAAGGTCTACGACGCCCTGTGGTACGGCGTGACGTCCAACGGTCTGGCCCAGGGGCAGTTCTTCCGGACGCCGTTCGGCACCACCCCGAGCGCCGCCCACCCGCCGCTCACCTCCCTCATCCTCGGTGGGGTCACCCTGCCCTTCGGGGTCCATCCCGGCACTGGCCTCCAGCGGCTGACCATGGCCGTGCTGGGCGCCGGCGTGGTCCTGTGCGTGGGCCTGGTGGGTCGGGCCGTGGCCGGTCCCTGGACCGGGCTGGTGGCAGCCGGGCTCGCCGCCGTGGCCCCCAACTTCTGGATAGCCAACGGGATCCTGATGTCGGAGACCCCGGCCATGCTGCTGATGGCCCTGATCCTGATGGCCACCATCCGCCTGCTCCGCCGGCCCACCTTGGTCAGTGCCGTGCTCCTCGGCGTGGCCTGCGCCGCCGAGGCCCTGGTGCGGGCCGAGCTCATCCTCTTCGTCCCCACGCTGCTGGTCCCGGCCGCCCTGGCCGCCCGCCCGGTCCCCCTGGGAAGGAGGTTCGCCCTGGCCGGCATGGGTGTGCTGACCGTCGTAGTCGTGCTGGCCCCCTGGGTGGGGCGGAATCTGGCCACGTTCCACGACCCCACCTCCATCTCGACCGGGGACGGCCGGGCGCTCCTCGGGGCCAACTGCGCCCAGGCCTACAGCGGGCAGGGGCTGGGCAACTGGCACATCGCCTGCGCCAATGCCCATCCGGACGCCGACGAGTCGGTGGAGTCGTCGAAGGATCTGCATGCCGCCGTGCAGTACGCCGAGCACCACGCCGGTCGGCTTCCCGTGGTGATGCTGGCCCGGGTGGGTCGGCTCTGGGACTTCTACCAGCCCATCCAGATGATCAACCTCGATGTCAACGAAGGTCGCCCGGTGCCGGCCGCCCGGGCCGGACTGGTCGTCTACTACGCCCTCCTGCCCTTCGCCGTGGGCGGGATCGCCGTACTGCGCCGGCGGAGGATACGGCAGTGGTACCTGCTGGTGCCGGCCGGGGTGGTCACCATCGTGAGCGCCCTGTTCTACGGGACGGTCCGCTTCCGTGCCCCCTTCGAGGTATGCCTGGTGGTGCTGGCGGCGCCGGCGCTCGTCCTGGTGGCCGAATGGCTGGGGCGACGGCTCTCCAGTGGGGGTGCGGCCGGCGACCACCCGCCGGCGTCGACGGCGGGGGCCGGCTGACCGTGGACGGGGAGGCCGCGGGAGATGCCGGATTCGACGTGATACCCCGTGACCGGTGGATCGCCCGGGGTCGGTCCGACGTCGGCGATGCTGCGTCCAAGGAGGCAGCCCGAGCCGTCTCGGCCGCCGAGCCGGTGGACGTCGACGAGGTGCAGGAGGTCTACCTGCCCCTGGCCCGCTGGGTCGAGGACCGGCTGGACGCCGCCCGCCCGGCGCGGAGTGCCGGGGCGGGGAGCCGGACGGACACCGCGGTCATCGGCATCACCGGGAGCGTGGCCGCCGGGAAGACCACCACCGCCCGGGTGCTTTCTGAACTGTGGCGGCGGGATCCGGTCCCGGGCCCGGTCGACCTGCTCACCACCGACGGTTTTCTCTACCCCAACCGGGTCCTCGAGCAACGGGGGCTGCTTCACCGCAAGGGATTCCCCGAGACGTACGACCACCAGGCGTTGACGGCGGCCCTCGACGCCGTGCGGTCCGGACAGCCGGAAGTGGCGGTCCCGGTCTACTCCCACGAATGCTACGACATCGTCCCCGACCAGGTGCAGTGGATCCGACGACCCCGCCTCCTGGTGGTGGAGGGCCTGACCGTGCTGCAGGGGGCGGCCGGGGGAGGGACACTGGTCGACCTGGGCATCTACGTGGACGCCGACGAAGTCAGTGTGGCCCGTTGGCACACTGAACGGCTCCTGGCCCTCCGATCCCAGGTGGATACCGACATCGGTGCCGAACCGAGCGAGTTCCAGCGCTGGTTCTGTTCGCTCTCCGAGGCCGAGGCCCAGCAGGTGGCGGCGTCCTCGTGGTCCGAGATCAACCTGGTCAACCTGCGGGAGCACGTGGCCCCGACCCGGGACCGCGCCGACGTGATCTTGGAGAAGGACGCCGACCACCGGGTCCGGCGTGTCCTCCTGCGGTCGAGGTCGGTCCCGACCGGCTAGGGACCGACGGCTTCGGTCGGACACCCGAGGAGGTCCACCCCGTCCCGCGTGAACTCCGACCGGCCGTCCGGCCCGGAGAGCAGAGTCCGGATGCCCCGGGCGAACTGGGGGTCGCTCCAGTCCCACAGCCTGGATGGATGGGCGTCCACGTCGGTGGGCACGTTGTTCCAGCACCAGGCCGACCGCAGGATGGCCCCCTGGGCCTCGACGGCCACGCTCCACACCAGGGCCACGATGGTCAGGGCCACCACCGCCCGGCGCCAAGCGAGACGGGGCCGGGCCGGGCCGACGGCCACCCCGTCGCCCACCCCGTCGGCTTCTGCCTCCCGATTCCGGCCGGGGGCCATCCACCGGGCCAGCACCTCCACGGCGGGCAGGGCCAGCACCACGAAGACCGGGACCAGATCGGTGAAGAAGCGCGGACCGTAGGAGTCCCCACCCCACCAGTGCTTGAACGCCGAGATGACGATCCAGTGGAGCACGGGGATGACGGCCAAGGCCTTCCAGAAGGACGTGAGCTCACCCGCCCGCCATCGCACGACCACGCCGACCACCGACAGGATCACGAGGGGGCAGAAGACGAACAGGCCCCGGGCCGGGCTGACCAGGTTGCCGGCCAGGGCCACGGCCATGGTCCCCGAGACATCGAACGACTGGCCACCGGTGTAGTACGGGCTGAGGGGCTGATGGTAGACGGCCAGATTGACACCGACCAGCACCACCAGGGGTGGCACGGCACCGGCCGCCACGGACAGCAGGTGCCGCCTCTGGGCCACCACCACCCACGCGGCCATGACGATGATCACGATGGAGTCGGTGGGACGCATGGCGTAGCTGGTGGCGAAGGCCGCGCCCATCCCCATCCAACCGCGTCGGCCGGCCTGAGCCCGTAATGCGCACAGCAGGCCGACGGCGATGCACAGCATGGACGGGCCGTGCTGCCACATGGCCCGACTGGCCGTGGACCAGGCTGGGGTGGCCAGGGCGAAGGTGAGGGCCACAGCCACCGCCCAACGACGGCGTCGGACCGGAGGTTGGAGTCGGAGTACCCGAAGGGCGAGAAAGTACACCACCACCGTGGCCGCAGCCACGACGGCGGCCATCGACACCACCTGCAGCCCCCAGTCGTGGCCCGACCGCACCATGGCCACGCTGCCTTCGCTGAGGCCGAGCCGGTGGGCCACGTCGTCGAGGACCACCCAGGGGACGGCGAAGAGGGACACCGCCCAGGGGAAGAGGGGATAGGTATGGCCGTTGACCACGGTGATGGCGTACCCGGGGTCGGGCAGGGGCTGAAAGCGGTCCAGGCTCAACGAGTGGTAGTGGACCAGGCCGACGGCCACGCTGACGGCCCGGATGGGGTCGGCGGTCATGCCGCTCGGGCTGGCCATATCGACGGCGAAGACCACTACGGCCAGCACAGCAGCGATGATGCGGTTGCCGGTGGGTGGTTCGTCCGCCTCGGCCAGGCCCTCTGCGGTGGTCGTTCCGGCCGCGTCGGTCGAGGTCACGAGGGGCCGGTGGCGTGGTGGGGACCGTCGACACGGGGCACGGGGAGAACGTACCAGCGCGCCCCCGGTCGGGACCCGCATCCCCGCGCCCCCCCGGGGACTCCCGTCAGCCGGCCAACCGGTCAGTCGGTCAGTCGGTGGTGCTGCGTGTCCCCGGCGTCGGCGACGCCGCCGTCCGGTGCAAGAGGGCCTCGTAGCGTCGTAGGACGGTCTCCCAGCGGTACTCCCGTTCGACATACCGGCGGCCGGCCCGTCCCAGCTGGTCGGCTAGTTCCGGCGAGGAGGCCAGCAGGTCGACGGCCGCCTCGAACTCGGCGAACCCCGAATACCAGACTCCTCCACCGCTGCGACGCACCTGGCCGACCAGGACGTCGGTGCGGCCCTGGGCCACGACCGGCCGGCCCTGGGCCCAGGCCTCGGTCAGGACCATGGAGAAACTCTCGAAGAACGAGGGCTGGGCCAGCGCCAACGCCCCGGCCAGGGCATCGCTGCGGGTACCGTCGTCGACGAACCCGGTGTAGACGATGTCGGGATGGGTTCGCCGGTCTTGGGCCGGACCCACCAGGACCAGGACCAGGGGCTCCGGGTTCCTCTCCTTGTAGGCCTCGAAGAACTGGACGAGCTCCTCGGAGCCCTTGCCCGCCTCCACCCGACCGACGAAGCACAGGTAGGGGCGGTCTCCGAGGGCGAAGCGGTCCCGGAAGCGTGACCCGTCGCCGGGTGAGTCAAGGTCCGCCCCGATGCCGATCACGGCACCCCGGCGTGGGGCTCCCCGCCGGACCAGCAGGTCACGCTCCTCGTCGGTGAACCAGACGAACTCGGTCGGGAGGGGGAACAGGTCGTCGAAGACAGGGAGCCAGAAGGCCGGTTCGTCGTGGGCGGTGGCGTGGAGGACGGTGGGGGCCCGGGGCGAGGTCACCGGCAGTCCGGCCCACGTAGGCGTGTAGAGATAGGAGAAGTGGACGATCACGTCGAACGCCGCGGCCTTGTCGGTGAGCCACGGCAGCAGGTCCGGGAGCTCCGGGCCCTGGGCCGATCGCCACCTAGCCTGCTCGGCGGTCGGAACCAGGGTGCCGCTCCACAGGACCTCGACGGTGTTGGCCTCAAAGGCCACGTTGTCGCGGGGACCGGTGCCGTCGAACCGGTGGACGGTGACCCCATTGAGCTCGGTGACCCCGGTCGGGTACACGTCGGCCCAGTCCTGTGCGCTCTGGGCCCGACTGGTGGCCACCTCCACCTGGTGGCCGCGCTCGGCCAGACGGGTGGCGAACTGGCGACAGCACAGCTCGGCCCCCCCGGCCACCTCCTCGCCGTACCGCTGGACCACGAAGAGGATCCGGAGGGCCCGGGCCGAATCCGGATCGGACCGGACCCGGTCCGATCGGTGCGGACGGCGGTCCGCCCATCGGGCCACCAGGCGGCGGAGGCGGGCGCGGCGACCGGTAGTGGCGAACTGCGGCCGCGAGCCCCCGGGGCCGGCCCGCACCGCCACCATGGTCCGTCCGTGGGCGTCGAGTCGGTCCTCCAGACCAGGTGCGTACCTCCCCGCCGAACGCCGCTCCTCCACCGAGCGACGGATCCGTGCGTGCAGGGCCTCGGCGTCGGGCGACGGACCGGGCTCCGCCGCCGACCGGGGGGTGCGGTCAGTCAACGTTGGTCCCTGACGGGCCTACCGGTCGGTCGTCCCAGGTGGTGTCGACCCCGGCCCACCGGTCCCACAGTTCCGTGGGGTCCACCGTCGAGTGGTGGGCCAACCGGGTACGGGTGGCCAGGGCCCACGGGAGATGGGTCACCATGCCGCGTCGGATGCCATGGTCGGGGCCGTCGGCCAGCCGGCGCCACACCTGGCGCGACACGACACGACGCGGCGCGTTGCGCACCAGACACAGCAGTCGGTTGCGCTCGCCCAGGATCCGCACTCGCGCCCCCAAGGTCGTGACCGAGGTGGCCGATCGGCGGTGCGAGACCGTGGCGTCCGGCCGGTAAGCCACGGTGAGGCCGTGGCGGCGGGCCCGCCAGCTCCAGTCGGCGTCCTCGTAGTAGGCGAAGAACGGCTCGGCGAACAGGCCCACGCGGTGGAGCACGTCCGCCCGTACCACCATGGCCGTTCCGCTCGCCCCGAAGGTCTCTCGGGATCGGTCCCACCGGCCGTCGTCGGGGCACTCGAGACCGTAGTCCCCCGAGTAGCCGTCGGAACGGAGGAACAGACCGGCATTGTTGATGAGGCGGGACACCGCCGTCACCGGCACCTCGTCGGTCCCGTTGACCGTGACCACGCCCCCTCCATCGGAGCTGGGCAGGGGGACGAAGTACGGCTTGCCCGGACGGGTCCACCGCCACCGGGTCTCGGTGCCGTCGACCACTCCCGACTCCAGCCGGTGGATGCCGGGACCGACCAGCCGGTCGAGAAGCTGATCGCCGCCGTGGGCCACCGAGAAGAGCTGCTGGCCCAGGGGTCGTGTGTCCGAGGGGGCGTACCAGGGGTCGCCGGTGGGGAGGATCTGGCCGTACCAGCCAGCCAGGAGGACCTTGGGGGTGACGGCGGCCACGGACGGGTCGGATAGGGCGTCCTCGGAGGTGTCCAGCCAGTTCGGGTCGGCCAGGGCGTCGTCGTTGAACAGGGCCACCACGTCACCGGTGGCGGCCCGGATCCCCTGGTTGGCCCCACCCGCGAATCCTCGGTTGTCCCGGTTCTGGAGCACCGTGGCCCCGAACCGACGGCCAACATCGGAGACCTCGGCTCCGTTCGAGCCGTTGTCCACCACCACCAGCTGGTCGGTCTGGTCCCGGACCGAGGCCAGGCAAGGTGCCAGCCAGTCCCCGGCCCGCAGGGAGACCACCACCACCGAACGACTCACGGGGCCTCTGGCCGGGCGGTCGGGGTCAGCCCCAGCGCGGCGACCATCTCGCGGGCCCCCCGGTCGAAGCCCGTGGCGGCCACGAAGGCCAGGCCCGCTTCGGCCCGGATCGATCGCTGCTCGGGATGGGCGACGAGGGCTCCCACGGTCTCGGCCAGAAGGATTGGGGTGGTGTCCACCGGCACCTTGGTCACGCACTCGGGGAGTTGGTGGGCGGGACCGAGGTCGGTCACCACCGTCGCCACCCCGCGGGACAGGCAGTCGGCCACCGCCCCCGACGTCTCCCCGTTGGTGCGGGCCCGGAGTTGGACAGCCACCGAGGCCCGGATCAGCCAGTTCCCGTACTCGGCATCGTCGACGACGCCGGTGAAGGTCACCTCGTCGGCCACCCCCAGTCGAACGGCCAGGGCGTGATAGCGCTCCCGCAGGGCGGGATCGATGGGACCGACGAAGGCCAGGTGGGTGGTGGGGTCGACCCGGTGGACGAGGGCGAACGCCGTCAGCAGGAGTTCGGGCTGCTTGACCCCGTTGACCAGACCGAAGGTGCAGACCAGACCGGGCTGTTCGACACCAGGCTCTCGCGGTAGCGGGGGGGGATAGGCGTACGGGCAGACCACCACGCGTCCCCGGTCCTCGGGTCGGGCATCGGCCCGGGCCAACTCGGCGGCGTACTCAGAGGTCACGATGAAGGGATCGGCCAGTCCGACGAGCTCCCGAGCCAGGTACACCCCGTGGGCCTCGGCCTCGGACGACTGGAGCCAGCCGTCGGTGATCCACTCGTCGGTGGCCTCCTCGTACAGGGCCTTGACGAGGGCGGTGTTGCCCTCGGGGACGGCACCCCGGGCCGCCCCGTGCCGGTACAGCCCGTTGAGCCGGACGTCGTGGGCCAGCACCGCCGCCGGCATCCGGTCCACCCGGACCAGGCCCAGCGCCCCGGCGTGGTGCTCGCTGTTGCCCACGCAGGCGATCACCCCCTCGTACCCGCCCCGGACCCGATCCACCCGGGGCAGCGCCCGGGCCGGATAGGACGGGAACTCCGGATCGGCGGAGGACTCCTCGGCGGTGTCGCCGTCGAGGAAGATCTCCACGTCGACGAGATGGGACAGGGCCTGGGCCAGGCGGCGGGAGTAGGAGGCCACCCCAGTAGTGGCGGGGGGCCAGGGGGTGACCACTGCGACGCTCGGCCGCCGCCGCCACGCCGCCGGCGGCCGAGGCCGGCCGGAGGCCGGATCGGTGCTCAAGTCCCGGTAGACGGCGGCGGCCCGCTCGGCCACCTCGGTCCAGGAGGGACGGGGCCGGGCCGACCAGGCCAAGAGGCGGGCCCGATACGACCCGTCGACCAGTCCTCGTTCGATGGTCCGGGCCATGGCCGACAAGTCGTAGGGATCGAAGGTGGCCTCGGCGTCAACCAGCTCGCGCAGTGAGGAGTTGCCCGACGCCACCACCGGTGCCCCGCAGGCCATGGCCTCGGCCACGGGCAGGCCGTACCCCTCGTAGAGGGACGGAAACACCACCAGCGCGGCACTGCGGTACAGGTGGACCAGTGCCGCGTCTGGCACCAACCCGGTGAGGAGCAGTTCGGTGGGGGCGAGTCCTAGGCTCCGACCCAGTACCTCGTAGTGGTTCCGTTCGAGAGGTTGCAGCCGGCACACGAGTACCAGCTGGTGCTGGTGCCGGACCCGGTCAGGGAGCCGGGCGAAGGCCCGGATCAGTCCCTCCATGTTCTTTCGGGGCTCGACGGCGCCGTTGTAGACCACGGTCCGCTCCCCCAGACCGGGGAGCAGGGCCCGGGCCCGCACCGATTCATCGGCCGGATCGCCTCCCGGACGGAATCCCGGGGAGCACGCCGCTCCGACCACGGTGAGCCGGTGGTCGGGCACCCCGAGGTGGTCGGCGACGTCGTCCGCCGCCGACGTCGACAGCGTGAAGACGTGATCGGCGGCCCGGATCACCTCGCGCCGAGCCCGGTAGCGGCGCCGTGTCCCCGGATCGACCAGGTAGGTGTCGGGGAAGAGCTCCGGGATGAGGTCGTAGACCGTGACCACCAGGCGCCGGCCGCTGCGCGACACCTCCCGGGGCCAGATCTCCCGCACCGGGGTGGCGATGTCGAAGGGGGACAGGGCGTGGAACACCCCGCCGGGCCGGCGCCAGTCGGCCTCGGTGGTCAACGGCCCGTGGTCCAGGGCCTCCGGTAGATCGGTGAGCGGTGGGAGGTCCGGTCGGAGGAGGATCTGGTCAACCAACTCCGACGCCGTGGTGAGGACGGCGTGGGCGAAGTCGATCGCGTAGCGGGCCACGCCGCGCTCCCGGTAGGTCGGGCTCTGGGCCGCTTGGAGATCCAGTACCAGCGGGGCGTCAGGTACCGCAGGAGTCAATGGGGCGGTTCCGGCTCACCGGGGCCCCGGCCCAGGCGGCGCAGCTCATCGTGCAGCACCTCGGTCTCGGCGCTCAACCGGGTCAGGCTCCGCCCGATGGCCTCGGCCACCTGGTCGTTGGCGTCGGCCAGGTCACCGAGGATGCGCTCCAGGTCACGACGGGCCTCGTCGATGGAGGCCTCCAGCCGGACCGAGGCGTTCTCGACCTCCTGGGTCACCACCCGACGGACCGGCTCCACGAAGAGTCTGTCGTGCAGGGAGCGCACGAAACCTCCCGAAGCCATGGCCAGCATCGTACCTGGCGACCGTGTCCCGGGTGGGACCCCGAAGGGGCCGGGCGCCTCCATGGTGCAGGGATCGGGGAGGGTCTAGAGCTGGAACTGCTGGAAGAACTCCCACTGCTGGTCGGTGGCGTTGACCTGGAAGGTGGTCATCCCGGCCCGGACGGCGTTGGCGCTGCTCACGGCGCTGCCGGGCCACTCGTGGCCCCCGCCGAGCACGATGTAGAACCGGACGTCGGTCCCCAAGGGACAGGAGTATCGACGGATGATGACCTGGCTGCCCACTCGGCTGTCGATCGGTCGTGGGTCGCACCCGTCCAGGACGGCCCAGTCGCGGACGGTGGCCGGCACCCCCGGACCGTCCAACCGAGGCGGTTGGGTGGCCGTGGTCGGTGGGAAGGTGGGCTCGTCCGGGCCGAGCAACGCGGTCAGTGCCGCCGTGTCGACACCACCGTTGAAGTACAGGATGGGGTCGGCCGTCCCGTGGAAGGTGATCATCGGGACCGGACGGGTCGGATCACAGGGCTGCTGCAGCTCGACGCCCGAGACGGCGCCGACAGCGGCGAATCGGTCGGCCATGGTGCAGGCCAGCTGGGACGCCATGACGGCGCCATCAGAGAAGCCGGTGGCGTACACCCGGGAGGTGTCGATGCACTGCGTCGCCTCCACGTGGTCGAGCAGGGCCGAAACGAACTGGAGGTCGGGATTGGCGGCCGTGTGGTCGGTGGTGTCCCAGTGGACGGGGTCACCGGTGCCGCTCGGTGTGACCACGACGAAGCCGTCGAGCTGGCCGAGGGCTCCGAACTGGGAGGTGTCGGCCTGCAGGAGGGCACTCTCGGCAACGCCGTGGAAGTCCAGGACCAGCGGACGGGGGGTGTCGTCGGACGTGGTGCCGCCGGTCGACGGGGGTGTGGGGGTGGCCGAAGCCGGGGTGGTCATCAGGTACCAGCGCGGGCTGCCCGCCACCACCAGTCCCTGCAGCTGGTCGTTGACCGACGGGGTGGTCGGTTGTGTGCAGCCGGACGAGGCCACCGGCCCCCCCTGGCCGTCGACGAGATGGGTCGACGCCGACGCCGAGGAGGGCGCCGTCGGGGGCGCCGGGGAGGCGCTGCTGGACGCCGTGTACCCGATCCCGATAACCGTGGCCGCGACCGACAGCACCGCCAATGCCACCCCCCACTGTCGTCGTGTCGCCCCAAGCACGAACAAAAGCGAACCACACATTTTTCCTGTTGGGCTAGGGGTGAACTCTCTCCGTGGTCGAACGACTGCGGTGCGGGAAGTCGCGGCTTCGGGCGAAAGTGGACGTGGCCGGGTGGGGAACCGTTTCAGGATGAACCGACCTGTCCGTCCCGAGCCGGTGGTGGGTTGTTACGCTTTGGCCATGGACCGCTCAGAACGTGACTCGTGACTGCTCTGCTGCCTACGCTGCTGGCCGTGAGCAGCGGCCTACGGCTGCTCGAGTCGCTGATCGGGTTCATCCTGTGGATCCTGGTGATGGTGTGGATCTACAACATCGCCAAGCGAAAGGGGCGCCACGCCGTCGGCTGGGTCATCCTCGGCTTCTTCTTCTGGCTGATCGCCTTGATCATCGTGGCCCTCCTCCCGTCCAAGCGGACCACCGACTCCTACCGAGGGTGACCGACTGACACCGACCGACCGAGGAGTCGGGAGGGTCGCCGGGCGGCCGATCTGAGGCGGTCCGTCCCCGCCGGGCACGGGTGGGTTACGTTCCGCTGCAGTGGTCCCCGACTCGTTCACCGCGTTCTTCGCCGCCAGTGCCGGAGTGGCCGGCGCCCTCATAGGGCTGCTCTTCGTGGCCATCTCCGTGGCTCCCGCTCCGGCAGTAGGGGAGAGCCGGGTGGAACTGGACGTGCGGGCCAGCGTGGCCTTCTCGGCCCTCACCGATGCCCTGGTGGTATCGCTGTTCGCCCTCATCCCGGGGATCGACCTGGGTTCGGTGGCCGTGGTGGTGGCCGGCGCCGGGCTGGCCAGTTGTGCGGGCCTCGGCATCGTGCTGGTCCGGAGCGGGCAGATCCGTCACCTGCATCGCCAGCTGCGCCTGCTGGTGGCTCAGGCGGTGGCCTTCGGGGTGCAGATGGTGGCCGGCGTCGAGCTTCTCGGCGACACCCATCAGACCTCGGCCGTGCGGAGCCTCGCCGTGCTGACCGTGGTGTTCTTCCTGGTGGGTATCGCCCGGGCCTGGCAGCTGATCGGAGCCCGGGAGACCGGCCTGTTCCACGTGGTCGGTTCCGCCCTCCGGGAGCGAAACGGCCCGTCGACATCTGGGGGACCGCCCCACGGCACGACCGGCACCGCTGAGCCCCCGCTGGTCGGCGAGCCTGGTTCCTGAGGGACGGACCGGGCCGCCGCTCTGTCTATCCTCCGGGCGGCGTACAGTGGTGAGGTCACACTCGGTCCGGACCGGTCAGGCGCCCTGGCGCCTCTCCGCCCCTTTCGATTGACGGGTTCTGTCGCCGCCCCGACCAGCGCAGCGGTCGACAAGGCCCTGATCGTCCCTACTCCTGCCTTCGGCACCGATCGAGAGACCCGTGATGGACACCACGTTCGAGGCACCCTCCGCTGCTGTCTCGAAACGCGAGGACTTCGCCGAGCTGTCCCGGCGGGTGCGTGACGGTGGGCTCCTGGCCCGACGGCGCGGCTACTACTCGGCCAAGATCGCTACCTCGGTCGCCGCCCTCGGGCTCGTGGCCGGCGCCGTGGTCCTGCTCGGCAACACCTGGTGGGTGCTCCTCCTGGGCGCCGTGCTGGCCTTCATCCTCACCCAGTTGGGATTCATCGGTCACGATGCCGGCCACCGTCAGATCTGCCTGCACCGGCGGGGTAACGACCTGATCGGCCTGATCGTGGCCAACCTCTTTGTCGGCTTCAGCTTCGGGTGGTGGATGACCAAGCACAACCGACACCATGCCCACACCAACCGTCCGGACAAGGATCCCGACCTGGTGCCGGGCGCACTGGTCTACACGCCCGATCAGGCCACCGGTCGGGGGTGGTTCGGTCGCCGGTTTGCCCGCTCCCAGATGCTGCTGCTCCTGCCACTGTTGTTCCTCGAGGCACTCAATCTCCACGTGGCCAGCGCCATCTCGCTGTCCCGTCGACGCGACCGTGCCGTGCTGCTCGAGATTGGCCTCCTGGTGGTCCACGTGGCGATTTTCTTCGTGGCCCCGTTCCTGGTGCTCTCGCCCCTTCTGGCGGTGGGCTTCATCGTGGTGACCCAGGCCCTCTTTGGGTTCTATCTCGGCGTCAGCTTCATCACCAACCACGTAGGCATGCCCACCCTCACCGGCACCGACGAACTGGGCTTCCTACGTCGACAGGTGCTCACCTCCCGCAACCTGTCCGGTCCGTCGTTCACCGGGTTTCTGTTCGGTGGACTCGACACCCAGATCGAGCACCACCTCTTCCCGTCCATGCCCCGGGCCAATCTCCGACGGGCCCGGAAGCTGGTCCGTCCGTTCTGCCACGAGCGGCGGATCGCCTACGCCGAGCAGAGCCCCTGGCGGGCCTACCGCGAGGTGCTGAGTCACCTTCGGCGGGCCGGGACCGGTCGCCCGATCTCGGTCATCGACTGAACGTTCGACCGATCGATCCGTCGGGGTGTTTCCAACCCGGCCGGCGGAATCGATCCCTGCTATCGTCAGCCCCAGCAACAGAGGCAGAGCCTCGGGGAAGCCGGTCGAAGTCCGGCGCTGGTCCGCAACCGTAGGTGGTGAACAGTGATGTTCGTCACAAGCCGGGATACCGATGCGATGCGTGGTTGAGTCCATACCCGTCGAGAATTGCGGCAGGGACTCGGTCGGTCACCGGTCCGTCGAGGTATCCGGGGCTTCCGGGTCGTTGTTCGGAAGCGAGGAACCGCCCCCATGTCCATCAAACGCCTGCTGGCTCCCGTGGCGCTCGGAGCGAGCCTGCTGGTCGCTGTCGCCGCGGCACCGTCGATAGCTCACGCCGCCAACCCCTCGTCGGGAACCCCGCCGACCGTTCCCCAAGTCGCCTCCGCTACCGGCGGAGCCACCTGGCTGGCCGGCCAACTGACTCCGGCCGGCTTCATCCCCGTGTCCGGCGTCCCCACCCAGGCCAACCTGGTGGCGACGGCCAACGCCGTGCTGGCGCTGGCCAGCACCGGCGACGACGCTGTGGCCACCCACGCCCTCGACTATCTCGCCCTCCACGTCAACGACTACGTGTCCGTGGCCGGTAGTGATGGCCCGGGCCAGCTGGCCCTGCTCATCTTGGATGCCCATGCCCTGGGGGTCGATCCCCACGCCTTCGGCGGTTCCGACCTCATCACCCGCCTGCAGGCGACGGAGCAGACGGCAGGTCCGACCGCCGGACTGTTCGGGGCCCAGGACCCCACCTACGACGGCGCCTTCCGTCAGGGGCTCTCTCTCGCCGCGTTGGCCGCCGCAGGGGTAAAGGGCACCACCGCGCTGGGATCGGCCGAGTCGTGGCTCGAGGCCCAGCAGTGCCCGGACGGGGGCTGGACCAGTCTCGTCACCATGGACAACTCGTGCACCGGTGACCCGGCCAGCTACACGGGGCCGGACACCAACTCGACGGCCCTGGCTGTCGAAGGACTCTCGGCCCAGGGTGTACTGACCCCCAAGGTGGCGCGGTCGGCGACCAGGTTCCTCGTGGCGGCGCAGGATCCGGACGGAGGGTGGGGATACGAGCCCAACGCGGCCGACGCTCCGGGATCGTCCGATCCCGACTCCACGGCCCTGGTGATCCAGGCCATCCTGGCTCTGGGGAAGTCGCCGTCGTCGGCCTTGTTCCTACAGGGCGGCACCAATCCCGTCTCCACCCTGCTGTCGTTCCAACTGACGTCCGGTCCAGGTAGTGGAGGCTTCTTCTTCCCGGGGAGCACACAGCCCGACGTGCTGGCCACGTACCAGTCCGTGCCGGCGGTGGCCGGCGTCTCCGACCCGTTTAACCTGACCGTCACCACCTCGTCGCTTCCCGCCGCCACGGTTCGCACCCCGTACGCCACCACGGTGACGGCCAGCGGTGGGACGGCTCCGTACCGCTGGAAGCTGGTGGGTGGCACCGGGACCCTTCCCGCCGGGTTGAGACTGGATGCCGCCACCGGCACCATCTCGGGCAAGCCCAAGGCAACCGGCGTCTCGTCGTTCGCCATCGAGGTCTTCGCCGCTAAGTCGATCACGTCGCCGCTCACCCAGGCCATCGCCTGGAAGCTCCTCTCGATCACCACCGCCGCCACGTAGCCCGGAGGATCGGATGCCCAGAGGCCACAAGATCATCAGGTTTCGTCGGGGCGGACGATGGGTCGTTTCGCTGGTCGTGCCGGTCGTACTGGCCGGAGGGGTGTGCCTCACGGTACTCCGCCCTGTGACGGGGGCCGCCGCGGCCGGTGTCACTGCGTCCGGCACTGTCCGGGGTACCCACCACGCCACGGCCCACCACGTCCGAGTCGCTTCCCGGGTCCGTTCGCCCCGGGTTCGTTCGCCGCAGGTCACCTCGGCGTCACCCGACCTCTCCACGGCGGTCGCCTATCTGACCGGCAGCACCAACCTGGTGGCCGGCGACCACTACGAGCCGTTCGGCCCGGGCTTCGCCGACATCGGGTTGACTATCGACGGGGCCCTGGCGTTGGCCGCCGCGGGAACGGCTCCGGTGGCCCTCGCCCACATGGTCCAGTACGTGGCGGACCACGGATCTGGTTGGACCGGCTACGGGACAGTGGCGGCCTCCGGTAATTCCCTGGGCAAGGTGGCGCTGCTGGCCGAGGTGGTCGCCGAGAATCCCCGTGACTTCGGGGGCGAGGACCTGATCGCCGCCCTGGACGCCACCGTGTGCAGCGCGCCGTCCTCGGGTCCGGGTGGTCCCTGTGTGGCGGCGGGGAACTACGCCTACTCCGGTTCCACCTACGGCGAGGCCGTCGGGATCATGGCCCAGCTTCGGGCGGCCGACTGGGTGGGCGCGGCCCGGCCCATCCAGTACCTCGAGTCCCTCCAGGACGCCGATGGGGGCTGGCCCAGCCTGAACCCTCCGGGTGCGGCGCCATCCTCGGAGGTGGACAGTACGGCCATGGCGGTGATGGCCCTCGCCCTCGACCCGGGGAGTACGGCGGCCGCCGCCGTCCTCCGGGGCAGTGCCTGGATCGTCGGACAGCAGGAGTCGAACGGCGGATTTCCGGGCGCGTCCGGGGACAACACCAACTCGACCGCCTTGGCGCTCCTGGCCCTGGGTCTGGATCGGGGAGCTCACTCCGGGGCCATCGCCGCCGGAATGGCCTTCCTCTCCGCCGAACAGGTTGCCGATGGTGGCTTCGCCATCAGCTTGAGCTCCGGCTCGCCGCCGGGATCCGACCTCCGCTCGTCGACCCAGGCGGTCAGTGGAGCGGTGGGAACCTCGTTCGCCACCCTGCGTTCGTCCCCGCTGACGTCGACGGGTCCCATCCGGGCGGCGCCCACGAGCGGGTACCTGCAAGTAGCCAGCGACGGCGGCATCTTCGCCTTTGGTGACGCCGCGTTCCACGGCTCCATGGGGGGCCGGCGGCTCAACCAGCCGGTGGTCGGGATGGCATCCACCCCCGACGGCCAGGGCTACTGGGAGGTGGCCAGCGACGGCGGCATCTTCGCCTTCGGTGATTCCAAATACTACGGGTCGAAAGCACGGGGCCGGCTTCGATCCCCCGTGGTCGGGGTGGCCTCCACCCCGGACGGAAAGGGGTACTGGGAGGTGGCCGGAAACGGCCGCGTCTACGCCTTCGGTGACGCCACCTTCCACGGGTCGATGGGCGGGCGGACGCTGAGCCGGCCGGTGGTCGGGATGGCCTCCACCTCTGATGGCCGCGGCTACTGGGAGGTGGCCAGCGACGGTGGCATCTTCGCCTTCGGTGACGCCGCGTTCCACGGCTCCATGGGTGGGATCCGGCTCAATCGACCGGTGGTCGGAGTGGCCTCGACGGGTGGGCCATGACATCCGAGGCCTCTTCACGGTGGCGACGCCAGGTCCGGTCACGTCAGGGGGCACTGCTGATGGTCCCCGCCGTCCTGGTGGCGGCCACCCTGTCGGGTGGGGTCGTAACCGTCACTACCGCGCCACCGGCCGGTGCTGATCCCCTCAACACCTGCAGCACGTCGACGGGGGTGATCGTGGTTGTGGACTTCTCACACTGGGGCGGCAGCATTGAGCGCGGCTGCGACGCTGAGCTCACCACCGGATACAACGCCCTGCAGGCCGCCGGATTCGCCACGAGTGGCGACCAGCACGACGGACCGGAGTTCATCTGTCGTATCGACAACGAGCCGTCCCCGGCCGACGACCCGTGCGTCGGGACCCCGCCGGCCAGCGCCTTCTGGTCGTACTGGCACGCCGATGCCGGTCAGAACACCTGGAGCTACAGCGTGGTCGGTGCCGCCAGCTACCGTCCCCAACCCGGCAGTGTCGACGCCTGGACCTTCGGGTCGACCGACCTTGAAGGAACCGGTGGTCAGCCCTCGTTCCTCCCGAGCACGGTGCGTGCAGCCAACTCATCCACCGTTACCACGGCACCGAGCTCGTCTACGGGAACCCGCGTCCCCAAGCGGCCGCGGGCCGGAAGGTCGGGCGCGGCTGCCGGCCGTTCGCAGCTGCCGGCCACGGCCCCGTCTACTCCCTCCACCCCGGCGAGTGTCCCGACGAGCGTGGCGCCGTCGGCCACTCCTCTTACGACCACCAGCGCCTCCACGCCTACCACGACCACCACGTCAGTGGCCGGGGAGTCCGGTCGAGCCGTGTCTAGCGGGAGCGGGGGTGCGGCCACCCCGAAGATCGTTGACGCCACCCCGGCATCACTCGACCACCCGTCATCCGGTTCGCCGGTAGCCCTGTTCGTGGGTGGGGTGATCGTGGCCGCTCTGGCTGCGGCGGCTGTCGTCGTGGCCCGGCGGCGTCGCCGGACGGGATAGCCGGTGCCCTCGCCCAAGTTGCGCTCGAGTCCCGGGCCCGGACGGCGGATTCCCCGCAGTCTCCACCCCATCGCCTGGTGGATCTGGGCGCTGGGCCTGGCCACCGCAGTGACCCACACCACCGATCCGGTGCTCCTGGTGCTGGTCCTCGGCGTCCTGGCCTTCGTGGTGGCCGGCCGTCGGAGCGACGCACCATGGGCCCGTGCCTTCAAGTACTACCTTTACCTGGCCTTCACCGTGGTGGTCATCCGCGTGGTGTTCCGATCCGTCTTCGGTGGTGTTCCCGCCGGCGAGGGCATGATCGTGCTCTTCCGCCTGCCCCACCTCCCACTCCCGTCGTGGAGCGCGGGGGTCCAGCTCGGGGGACCGGTCACGCTCGAGGGCACGGTCTCGGCGGTCTACGACGGCCTTCGACTGGGGACCCTCTTGTGCTGCCTGGGCGCGGCCAACACCCTGGCCAACCCGAAGCGGGCCCTCCGAGTCCTGCCTGGTGCGCTCTACGAACTGGGCGTGGCCGTCGTCGTCTCGCTGAGTGTCGCCCCGCAGCTGATCGAGAGCGTGCAGCGGGTGCGTCGAGCCCGAAAGCTGCGGGGTGGGGCCCAGGGCGGGTTCCACGTCCTCCGGAGCGTCGCCATCCCTGTGCTGGAGGACGCCCTCGAGCGTTCGATCCGGTTGGCCGCAGCGATGGACTCCCGAGGCTACGGCCGGACCGGCGATGCCTCACCGGTGGCCCGACGGGTGACCGGTGCCTGCATGGTGACGGGAATGGTCGGCCTGTGCGTGGGCGCCTACGGGCTGCTCGACGGATCGGCCCTGGGGGCCCTGGCCGTCCCCGCCTTCATCCTCGGCTCCATCCTGTGCGGCGCGGGCCTGGTTCTCGGAGGTCGACAGGTCCGCCGCAGCCAGTACCGGCCCGATCCGTGGCGCGGCCCGGAGTGGATCGTCTCGGCCAGTGGGCTGGTGCCGGCCGTGGTCCTTCTAGCTGGGATCGGCTTCAGCTCGGTCAGCCTGCACCCGTCGACCGATCCGCTGGTGTGGCCCTCGCTTCCCGTGGTGCCGGCCCTGGCCATCCTGGTCGCCGCAGTGGCCGGGATCGCCGCTCCGCCGCCCCTCCGGTCCCATCGGGCCCCGGATCACGCCGGGATGGTCGGGCCGCGGCAGGTGGCCAAGGTGGCCGGCGCCGAGCCGCTACCGGTGGGGGCACCGGAGTGATCGTGTTCGAACACGCCAGCGTCACCTATGCCGCCGCCGAGACCCCGGTACTCCGGGACGTCTCCCTCCGCATCGAGGAGGGGGAGCTGGCGCTGGTGGTGGGTCGGACGGGAGTCGGAAAGTCCACGTTGCTCGGCACCATCAACGGCCTCGTCCCCCACTTCTCAGGAGGGACCCTGTCCGGCCGGGTGGTGGTCAACGGCCGGGCCACCCAGGACTACCGGCCCCGGGAACTGGCTGACGTCGTCGGGGTGGTCGGCCAGGACCCGCTGGCCGGCTTCGTCACCGACACCGTCGAAGAGGAACTGGCGTACGCCATGGAGCAGCTGGCCGTCCCACCGGATCTCATGCGCAAACGGGTGGAGGAGACCTTGGACCTGCTGGGCATCGCCGAGCTGCGCAGCCGCAGCCTGGTCGAACTGTCCGGCGGCCAGCAGCAACGGGTGGCCATCGGCTCGGTCTTGACCGCCCAGCCCCGGGTGCTGGTGCTCGATGAGCCCACCTCCGCGCTCGACCCGACCGCGGCCGAGGAGGTGCTGGCCGCCATCACCCGGCTGGTCCACGATCTGGGCGTCACGGTGGTCCTGGCCGAGCACCGGCTGGAGCGGGTGATCCAGTACGCCGACCGGGTCGTGGAGGTCCGACGCGACGGCACCGTCTCCTCGGGTCCGCCGGCGGCGATGCTGGCCGTTACTGCCGTCGCCCCGCCGGTCGTCGAGCTGGGTCGGCTGGTGGGGTGGAGCCCGCTGCCGATGTCGGTCCGGGACGCCCGGCGCCTGGTCGGGCCCATCCGGGAGACCATCGCCCCCCAACCTGTGCCTCCTCCCCGGCGCTCCACGCCGCGGACGCCCGGCGCCTCCGTCCTCAAGGCCAGGAAGATCGTGGTCCGCTACGGGGCGACGGTGGCGGTCCGGGACGTCGACCTCGAGCTGGTCGGGGGCCAGGTCGTGGCCCTCATGGGCCGCAACGGATCGGGGAAGTCCTCTCTCCTGTGGGCGCTTCAGGGATCCGGTGAACGCCAAGGTGGATCGGTCGACGTCGGTGGAGTCGACCCCCGGTCGCTCTCCGCGCCCAAAGCCCGCCACCTGGTCGGGCTGGTCCCCCAAACGCCCGCAGACCTGCTCTACCTCGACACCGTGGGCCAGGAGTGCGCCCAGGCCGACGAGGAGTCGGACCGTGGTTCGGCCGACAGCGCCCGGAACCTGTTGGACCGGCTGGCCCCGGACATCGACAGCGGGACCCACCCCCGCGATCTCTCCGAAGGACAGCGGCTCTCGCTGGTCCTCGCCGTGCAGCTGGCGGCCGCTCCGAGCATCCTCTTGCTCGACGAGCCCACCCGTGGACTCGACTACCGGGCCAAGCGGACGCTGATCGACATCATCGATGTGCTGGCGTCGGAGGGACGATCGATCGTGATCTCCACCCATGACGTGGAGTTCGTGGCGACGGCGGCCGACCGGGTGGTGGTGATGGCCGACGGCGACATCGTCGCCGACGGCTCGACGGCGACGGTGGTGGGGGCCTCGCCGGCCTATGCCCCACAGGTGGCCAAGATCCTGGCCCCTCTGGCCTTCCTCACCCTGGACCAGGTGGAGCGGGCCCTGGCCGGAGCGGCATCATGACGAGGGCGGGCCTGGCCATCCGGGTGGGCATGCGGTCGCGGGCGACCATCGTCCTGGCCTCCTTCGTGGGATTCGTGGCCTTCTTCTGGCCCTTCGTGGTGGCCCCCGGCTCGTTCGGCGACAGCTCCATGGCCCCGATCATGTTCGGGGTGCTGCTCGTCCTGGTCCTGGCTGTGGTTTTCGCCGAGATCGCCGACGGCGGGATCGACGCCAAGGCCATCGCCATGCTCGGCGTCCTGTCGGCCCTGGGCGCCGCCCTGCGCCCCCTCGGCGCGGGCACCGCCGGCATCGAGACGGTCTTCTTCACGCTGGTCATCGCCGGCCGGGTCTTCGGAGCCGGATTCGGCTTCACCCTGGGCTGCACCACGCTGTTCGCCTCGGCGCTCATCACCGGTGGGGTAGGGCCGTGGATGCCGTACCAGATGTTCGGCTGTGCCTGGGTCGGTCTCTTCGCCGGACTGCTCCCTCCAGCTACGGGCAGGCGCGAGGTCCTGATGCTGGCCACCTACGGAGCGCTGGCCGGGTACCTCTTCGGCTTCATGCTCAACCTCTCGTTCTGGCCGTTCTACCTCGATCCCCACAGCGCTATCGCCTACGTGCCGGGGGCGACGTTCGCCACCAATGTCCGCCACTACCTGGTCTTCGACGCCACGACCTCCCTCGGCTGGGACACCGGTCGGGCCGTCACCAACTTCGTCTTCATCCTGTTGGTGGGTCCGGCCATGTTGGCCACCCTCCGTCGGGCCTCACGCCGCGCCTCGTTCGGCGCCCCCATCACCTTCGAACCGGCCGGTGACCCCCGCCTAACCCAGGAGCGGTATCGCTCCGTGCGGACAGATGACGGTTTGTGACGTCGCCCGGGGGGCGTGGCCCGGAGGCCGTCCCTGGGGTTGCGAGCGGACCGGACCGTGGCGCGGGGATCCAGAGTGCGGTCGGCGCAAACAGACCGTGACAAACAGACCGTGACAAACAGACCGTGACAAACGGACCGTGACAATCAGAAAGGACATGCCCATGATCGAGAAGCGAGTAGGGCCGGGGACAGCACTGGGGTGGGAGTCATCGGAACGCACCGGGGGCGGACTCCGTTCATCGGCCCGTGTCGGACCGGTGAGAGCGGAACGCCCGCGCCTCCGGGCGGGCCGGCGGCGGCTGGCCTCCGGGCTGGCCGGGTTCATCCTGCTGGGGGCCGTGGCCACGGTTGCTTCTGGATGCGTGCTCACCATCGGATCCACGCCGATCGCCTCCTGTACGTCGACCTCTGGAGTGATCGTCGCTGTGGACCTCTCCCACTGGTCGTCCGGGCTGGTGGAACGCGGTTGTGCCACCACCATTGCCACCGGATTGGATGCGCTCCACTCGGCCGGGTTCACGACGGTGGGGGACCAGCACGACGGCCCGGCCTACGTCTGTCGGATCAACAACGACCCCACCCCGGCCCAGGAGGCCTGCATCAACACTCCACCGCCCAGTGCCTACTGGTCGTACTGGCACGCCAACGCCGGCAAGACCACCTGGACCCGCAGCTCACTCGGCGCCGCCAGTTTCCAGCCGAAGCCGGGGAGTGTCGACGCCTGGGCGTACGGTTCGGGTACCGCACCCAGCTTCACGCCGGCCCAGGTACGGGCCTGAGGCCCGTCATCGGCGCGGGACGAGCTGATCCCGTGGCCGAGGATCACCGGTCGGTCCGGAGGCCCCCACTCACGCCCGTTGCACCATGTGATCGACGAAGGCCAGCTTCCGGATGACGTTGGGTGCCAGCACGAACGGGTACAGGTCGTCATGGCCCATGGACCGGTTGATCTGGTTGAGGGCGTATGAGAGCTCGAGCCAGCTGTCTACGACGTCACCGAAGGAGTGGGTGCCGTCGGGTCGGGTGGCGTGGGCCCCGGTACGGTGGCCCCGGCGCTGCTCGGACATCGTCGAAGCTCCGAGACCGAAGCTGTCGGCGGTCTGCAGGGTGTCGAGGATGTGGAGGTAGTGGGCGAAGGTCTCGGCCCAGTCTTCGAAGGGGTGCATGGTGGCGTAGCGGCTGATGTGGGTGCCTGACCAGGTCCGGTCGATCTCGGTGGGGGCGTCGTAGTGACGCTTGACGGCGAGGGCGTAGTCCTCCCTCTCGTCTCCGAACAGGACCCGGCAGGCCTCCAGGACGTCGGATCCGTTGACCAGGATGGACCAGTAGTAGTGACCGATCTCGTGCCGGAAGTGGCCCAACAAGGTTCGATACGGCTCACTCAGCTGCAGGCGGAGGTGTTCCCGGTGCTCGGGGTCTGCTTCAGCCAGGTCGAGGGTGATCACACCGTTGTCATGGCCGGTGATGACCTTGGTCTCCGTGCTGGACAGCAGGTCGAAGGCCAGGCCTTTTCCGGCCTGCTGGTCGCGCGGCACGATGGGTAGCCCTAGCTCCGCCAGTTGGAAGACGAGCCGCCGCTTGGCCATCTCGCCGTGGAGCAGTTCGGCCATGCCCTCGGTGTCGTCGTCCGCCGGCCGGGTCCGCGTGAGGGTGCAGGACTCGCACAGGGCATTGCTGCCCGCCGGCACCAGCCAGTTGCAGCCGGTGACGGCCTGGGTGGCGCAGCGCTGCCAGGCCCGGACCGGACTGCTCATGTCCACCAGATGGTCAGGAGCCACCTCGGTGAGGGATACCACGTCCCGGCGCTGATGTACGTAGCCCAGGGGCGAATGGCAGCGGAGGCACTGGCTGTTGTCGAAGAAGACCAGCTGGCCACAGCCGTCACAGGTGAAGACGCGCATTCCTACTCAGTCCTGTCCGGAGGTGATGGCAGTTCGGGGACCCGGAAGCCACTGGCGACGCTACCCGGACCGGGCCGCCGCTAACCCTCCGCCGGCGACCTGAGATACGAACGTATGTTCGACTACGCTGTCGTCACGATGGCCCAGTGGCAGCCCACTCTGTTCGATCTCGGTGATCGGGTCGGCCTGGATACTCTCCATGCCGGCCTGCAGCGACGGTTCCTCGGTCCCACGGCGTGGGTGGACTTCCGTGCCGGCTGGGTCCTGCGGCACGACCTCCTCTTCGACGACCTGTCGGACGGGGTGCCGTGGACGCAGGAGCAGCGGCCGATGTACGACCGCACCGTGGAAGTGCCCCGCCTGGTGGCCTCCTATGGAACCGAGGACCGGCTGCCACATCCGATCCTCGCCGAGATATGGCGTCGGCTCGACGAGCGCTACACCACCCGGGCCAGCGGGCCACTCCGATCGGTGGGCGCCTGCCTCTACCGGGATGGCGGGGACAGTGTGGCGTGGCACGGGGACCGGGTCGGCCGCCGGGAGGTGGCCGAAACGGTCGTGGCCATCGTCTCGTTGGGTCAACGCCGGCGGCTCCTGATGCGGCCGGTCACCGGAGGGTCCTCCCTCCGATTCGACCTCGGTGCCGGTGACCTGCTAGTGATGGGTGGCCGCTGCCAGCAGCTCTGGGAGCACTGCGTGCCCAAGACGGCTCGACCGGTGAGGTCGAGGATCAGTGTGCAGTTCCGCACCGCAGGAGCCTCGGCTCGAGGGTCAGCGCTCCCGGCCGGCCCCGGGCCTCTCCCCGCCCGGTAGCCCGGAGCGGCGGGATTCGTAGGGCCGGATCAGTGGGGTTGGGCCGGAGGGATGGTGGGGTACCCTCCCTGCACCGGGTCAGTGGTCCGGTGGTGACGGGTGGGGGACGGTCCCCACATCCATCGAGGAGGTCGCCTGGTGGCACAGAGCGCAGGTTTGCACGAATCCGAGGACCGACTCTCGCCAGGAGCCGTCGACCGGCACCGGGCCATCGTCTCCATTCAGGAGGAGTTGGAGGCCGTCGACTGGTACGACCAACGTGTCGAAGCGACGGACGACCCCGAGTTGGCCGCCATCCTTGCCCACAACCGGGACGAGGAGAAGGAGCACGCCGCCATGATGTTGGAATGGCTGCGCCGGGCCGACCCGGTGCTCGACCGCCATCTCCGCACCTACCTCTTCACCTCCGGCCCGATCACCGCCATCGAAGCCCAGGTCGAGACCGGCGCCGGCTCACCCTCCGATTCTCTCCACATCGGCCGGCTCGAGGAGTAGGGGAGCGCCCGGCATCGTCGCCCGGCGCGGTCGGCCGAGGCGGCTCCTGTCCCACCGGGTCCGGGTTGCTCAGGCCAGTCGGTACCGCTGGCTTCGGTCGTCGACGGGGAGGTCGTCGGCCACGGTGGCCGTGACGTGGAGGAGCTCGAGGGTGGCGATGCCATCGACCACCGAGGCGAAGGCGGCGTCGGCGGCGTCCCGACCGGTGGCGATGCGCACCATGGCCGGCCGCGGGGCCAGGTCGGTGGCGTCATAGGCGTACCACCGACCCTCCTCCATCACCTCGAAGACAGCGTGGAAGTCCATGGGGAAGAGCCCGGGGGCGTAGACCGAGGCGAAGCGGGCCGGGATGCCCACGGCGCGGCACAGGGCCACGCCGAGGTGGGCGAAGTCGCGGCAGGTTCCCATGCCGGTGAGCAGGGTGTGCTCGGCGGAGTCGTGCACCGAGCTGGAACCGGCCACATAGCCGACCCGCTCGCGGATCCAATCGGTGATGGCGTCCACCCGCTCGGCCACGGACGATTCCACCCCGAACTCGGCGACGGCGAAGCCGACCAGGTGGTCGGAGGGGCAGTAGCGGCTGGGACGTAAGTAGACCAAGCGCGAGAGGGCCGCCGAGAGCTCTGATCCCTCGGCGCTCACCGGCGACTCCAGACGACCGGGGCGGGCCGTGTCGATCTCGGACCGGTACGACACCGTGAGGCGTCCGGGCGGGGAGTGGAGCACGTGGGACCGGGTCCCGTTGGGCCCGAGCAACTCCTGAGCGGCCAGCGGTTCCCCTTCGCTGCGGGCATCGAACCGCTCGGAGGCCACGGAGCCCGCCGAGTCCGCCGCCGTCACCTGGAGAACCAGTTCGGCCGGCTCCACCACCCAGAAGGCCAGCTCGCAGGAGAGCACCCGCCCGGTGGACGGCTCCGGTGGCGACACCGGACCCAGAGGGACGCAGATCTCGCTCATCCTGTACTTTCCCACACCTCGGGTCGGGACCGTGTGGCCGGGGGGAAGGGGTTGAGGCGGCCGGCGGCCAGCGACCCCTCTAGTGTCGATCCGTGCCGCCCGCCGAGACCGACCCCGAGATGCCGCCGCCCGGCGACCGGTCGACCGTGGGACCGAGCCACCCTTTCGCCCCGGGCTCGGTGTCGATGCGCCTCTATCCGCACAACGAGCTCCCGGCCACCGAGGTGGTGGCCGAGCTGTGCGCCCAGTCCCGTCTGGCCCTCGAGGGAGGATTCGACGGGATCATGACCAGTGAGCACCACGGCGGGTTCCCCGGCTACCTGCCCAATCCGCAGCAGGTGACGGCGTTCATCCTCGACGGGTACCCCATCGGGTGGGCGGCGGCATCACCGCTCCTCCTTCCCCTCCGACCTACCGCCCTGGTGGCCGAGGAGACGGCCTGGCTGGCTGCCCGCCATCCGGGTCGCGTGGGCCTGGGTGTGGCCGCCGGCGCCCTGACCCTCGACTTCGAGGCCATGGGGGTCGACGCCGCCACGGCGCCGGACCGCTTTGCCGCCGAGCTTCCCCGGGTGGTGGCCATGCTGGCCGGCCGCCACCTCGGTCCGTTGGCCGGAGATCCTGCCCTGGCCCGGTGCGCCGCGCATCCGGTCCCGGTCCTCAGTGCCGCGGTGTCGCCCACCGCGGCGCGGCGGGCGGCCGTCGTGGGAGCCGGCCTCCTCATGGAGGGAATGTCGGACGTCGACCGGCTGACCCGACTGACCTCGGCGTACGACCAGGCCGGAGGCTCCGGAGCCAAGGTGCTCATCCGGCGGGTGTGGCTCGGGGAGGTAGCCACCGATCTGGTCGACCGTCAGCGCCGGGTCTACGACTCGGTGACCGGTGACCTCACCGCGTTCGGGGCCGACCAGACGGTGGCGGCCGAGGATCCGGGCGTGCTGGTCGACCGGCTGGCCGACGTGGCCCGGCGCGCCGGGGCCACCTCGCTCGACCTTCGGGTCCATCTGCCGGGCATGGCCCCCGGGCCGGTCAGGGATCAGATCGCCCGGCTGGCCGGCGAGGTGGTGCCCCCGCTCCGAGCCGCGCTGGCTGCGATGCTGACGGGATCGGCAGGCCCGGGCTAGGGGTCGGCCTACAGGCGCGAGTAGGTGGCGGCCTCTTCCTCGAACCGAAGTGAGGCCTCGCGGCTCACCGACGGGCGGGTGAGGCCGATGGCGGCCAGCACGTCCCCGGCGCTGATGTCGGGCGAACCGCCAGCCAGGGCGCGATCGAAGACCAGCTGCGCGCTCCGCTGGGCCACCAGGGCGAAGTCGGCCGGTGTGAAGCCGATGGTGCGGGCCGCCACCTCCTCGGGCTCCCCAGCCGGGAGGAACTCGGCAGCCAGGTCGGCCCGCTCCGACTCGTCCGGCGCTCCCACCGGAATGACCAGGTCGAATCGCCCGGGACGGAGGAGCGCCTGGTCGATGGCGGCGATGGAGTTGGTGGCCATCACCATGAGACGATCGGGGCGGGACTTGAAGACCGGGATGACCTTCAGGAGTTCGTTGACCAGCGGCTGGCTGTCCGGTCGCTCCGACCGGTCGGAGGCGATCTCGTCGGCTTCGTCAATGAAGCACACCAGCCGGTCCACCCGACCCAGCTCGGCCAGGCTGTCCCGTAGGGCCCGGGCACCGTCCACCCCCTGACCCAGCAAGGAAGGATGGAGCTCAACGAAGGCCCAGGACAGGCGAGACGCGATGGCCCGGGCGAACGACGTCTTTCCGGTGCCCGGCGGTCCGAACAGGAGCACGGCGGCCGGCGGCACCAGGCCCAGCTGGTCGGCCAGCTCGGTGTGGGCCAACGGGGCCACCACCCGTCGGTCGAGGATGCCCTTGGCCGTGGAGAACCCTTTCATCGACTCCCACAGGCCGGTGGCGGGGACGTGTCCCCCGAACCGCTCCACGATGGCCAGCTCCTCGGGCACCATCGAGGCGTCCCGTGAGTAGAGGTCGAGTCCGTCCCGACGGGTGAACCCCTGGTTGGCGAAGGCCGACTCGCCGACCTGACCCGGGACCACCAGAGCCAGGAGACGTCGGGCGCCGCGGTGGATGATCTCCTGGTCGAGTTGGCGGAGCAGGCCCGAGCCGATTCCCTGGTGGCGCCAGTCGGGATGGAGGGCCAGCATCATGAGGTGGGCATCGGTCCCGTCCACTCGGGCCACCACCGCCCCGACCACCGCCCCGGCCGGCGAGAGAGCCACCACTCCGGGCTGGTGCTCGTGCAGGGCCTCCACCACGTCGCTGCGGCTGTAAGCCGCTCCGGTGGCCACGCCGGACAGGTCGATCAGCCGGACGATCTCCTCGAAGGGTATGGCCGGGTCGCGGTAGTCTAGGGTGAGGGCCCGCCATTGGTGCTTCACCGGTGCCTCCTCCTTCTGGACTGCCGAGATGTTACCGGCCCGGTGGCTGGCCGGCCCGGTTGACCCGGCTCGAGCCGGCGGCCCACACTGAGGGCCGGCCCACGTGGGGCCAGGAGGAGCCGGTGCCATGGGACAGTGGAGTAGGGCCGAAATCGAAGCGGCATTCGTCGAGTACCAACGCAAAGCGGCCGACGCCGGAGCGTCGGGGGACTGGACGGAGTGGAGCGACCAGTTCACCGAGGACGCCACCTACCTCGAACACCACTACGGGGCGTTCCACGGTCGAGCGGCCATCCATCAGTGGATCAGCGCCACCATGTCCGAGTACCCCGGCCGAGACATGCCTGAGTTCCCCATCGAGTGGTTCGTGATCGACGAGGAGCGGGGTTGGGTGGTCTGTCAGGTCTGGAACCGCATGAAGGATCCTGGAGACGGCTCCGTCCATCAGGAGTACAACATCACCATCCTCAAGTACGCCGGGGAGGGGATGTGGTCGTACGAAGAGGATGTCTACAACCCCATGAGGTTCGGGACCATGGTGGCGGGCTGGGAGGCGGCCCGCGCCGCTGCCGGCTGACCGACCGGACCGCTTCCCCCCGGGTCCCGGCGGCACTACGGTGCAGGCGTGGAGCAGCGGAGACTGGGGAGAACCGGCCATCGCTCGTCGGTGGCCGTACTGGGCGGTGCCGCCTTCTGGGACGGCGATCCCGAAGCGGTGGCGGCTGCTTTCTCCGCGGCCATGGATGCCGGGGTGAACCATCTGGACATCGCTCCGCAGTACGGGCGGGCCCAACAGCTGGTGGGACCGTGCATCCCCGCGGTCCGGGACCGTCTCTTCGTGGGCTGTAAAACCTTGCGTCATAGCGCCGACGGGGTACGGGCCCAGCTGGAGGAGTCCCTCACCCTGCTCCAGTGCGACCGGTTCGATCTGTACCAGATGCACGCCGTCACCGACCTCGAGGAGTTGGAGGCCCGGTCCGGAGCGGTGGAGGCCATCGTGGCTGCCCGAGACGAAGGGTTGTGCACATGGGTGGGTATCACCGGCCACAACCTCACCGCCCCGGCCGCCCACCTCGAGGCCCTCCGCCGATATGACCTTGACACGGTGATGTTCCCGGTCAACCCCCAGCTGTGGTCGGACCCCACCTATCGGGGGGATGCCGAGGCCCTGTTGGAGTACGCCACCGAGCACGACGTGGGAGTGATGGCCATCAAGGCTGCGGCCGCACGGCCCTGGGCCGGACGGGACCAGACCTCGGGTACCTGGTACGAGCCGTACACGTCCGCCGATCAGGTGTCCCGGGGTGTCGACTTCGTGCTCTCGACCCCAGGGGTGCATGCCTTCTGCACGCCGGGGGACACCTCGGTGCTGACCACCGCTCTGGACGCGGCCAACGGGTACTCGGGGATGGACCAGGCGATCCGGGACGAGGCGGTGCGTTCCGCGTCCGTCGAGCCCGGCATCTTCCCCATGCCGGCGGCGTGACCCCGGCGGAGGGGCCGGACGGGAAGACAGCGGCGCCGGCGGTGGGTATCCGTCAGACGGTGGGTGCCCCGGTGCAGGGCACCGTGGTACTGATCTCCTCCGAGGTCGGGACGACGGTGGGCGAGGGGGCCCCGATCCTGGTCCTCGAGTCCATGAAGATGGAGCACGTGGTGCGCTCGCCGTTCCAAGGTGTGGTCCGGACGGTGCCGGTGGTGCTGGGCGGGCTGGTGGCCGTGGGTGACCCGGTGGCCGTGGTCGAGGCGTCCGGAACCGCCGGCCCGGTGGCGGACAGCGCCGGCGCCGTCGATCTCACGGCGGTTCGCCCCGACCTGGCCGAGGTGCGCTGGCGCCAGCAGGGCACCCTCGACGCCGCCCGCCCCGACGTGGTGGCCAGGCGCCATGATCAGGGCCGCCGCACCGCCCGAGAGAATATCGAGGACCTGTGCGACCCGGACAGCTTCACCGAGTACGGGTCGTTGGCTATCGCCGCCCAGCGGGGTCGTCGGCCCCTCGAGGAGCTGATCGAGCGCACGCCGGCGGACGGTCTGGTCGCTGGGGTGGGTCGGGTGAACAGCCCACAGTTCGGCGATCGACGAGCGAGCTGTGCCGTGCTTTCTTACGACTACACGGTGATGGCCGGCACTCAGGGGGCCCAGAACCACCGCAAGAAGGACCGGCTCTTCGAGCTGGTGCGGCGCCTGAGGTTGCCCGTGGTCCTGTTCGCCGAAGGGGGTGGCGGGCGCCCGGGTGACACCGACTACGCCGTCATCACCGGCCTGGACACCATGGCCTTCGCCGAGTTCGGGGCCCTGAGCGGTCTGGTCCCGCTGGTCGGAGTGGCCTCGGGGTACTGCTTCGCCGGCAACGCCGCGCTCCTCGGATGCTGCGACGTGATCATCGCCACCCCGGGCACCTCCATCGGCATGGGCGGACCGGCCATGATCGAGGGTGGGGGCCTCGGCACGGTCCGACCCGAGGAGATAGGTCCGCTCGACGTGCAGGTGGCCAACGGCGTGGTCGACGTGGAGGCCCACGACGAGGCCGATGCCGTCCGGTTGGCCCGGATGTACCTGGCCTACTTTCAGGGGAGCACGGGGCCGTGGTCCTGTGCCGACCAGCGTCTCCTGCGCTCCGCCGTGCCCGAGGAGCGCCTCCGGGTCTACGACATTCGCCAGTTGCTGGCCACCCTGGCCGACGAGGACTCGGTGCTCGAGCTCCGGCGGGGATTCGGTGAGGGCATGGTCACCGCCCTCATCCGGATAGAAGGACGTCCGCTCGGGGTGGTGGCTAACAATCCGGTCCATCTGGGTGGGGCCATCGACCGCGACGGTGCCGACAAGGCAGCCCGGTTCCTGCAGCTGTGCGACGCCCACGACCTGCCCGTCCTCTTTCTGTGCGACACCCCAGGGTTCATGGTGGGCCCCGAGGCCGAGCGCACGGCCCAGGTCCGCCACTTCAGCCGTCTCTTCGTGACCGGCGCCAGCCTCACCGTCCCGTTCTTCACCATCGTGCTGCGCAAGGGATACGGACTGGGGGCCCAGGCCATGGCCGGCGGAAGCTTCCGGTCCCCGATCTTCACCGTGGCCTGGCCCAGCGGCGAGTTCGGAGGCATGGGCCTCGAAGGGGCGGTGCGACTGGGCTTCCGGCGGGAGCTCGAGGCCGTGGAGGACCCGGTGGAGCGGGATGCCCTCTTCGCCACCATGGTGGAGCGGGCCTACCAGCACGGCAAGGCTGTCAACGTGGCATCGGCCTATGAGATCGACGACGTGATCGACCCGGCCGACTCCCGCCGCCGGATCGTCGAGGCGCTCCGCGCCGCCCCACCGCCGCCCGGGCGCACCGGCAAGAAGCGGAGCTGTGTCGACACCTGGTGAGCGGCCGGGCCGCTCGCAGCGGAGCGGGTCAGCACCGGTCACCTCCCTCCGTCGGTCGGTCCGGACGGCACCACTTCGTCGGCGAAGGCCCGAACTGACTCCCAGGCGGCGACAGCCTCAGGGACCTCGAGGTTGACCAACCCCTGGACCCCGTGGATGCCCCCGGCCACGACGTCCAGCCGGGCGTCCACACCGGCCCGGCCGGCCCGGTGGGACAGGTGTTCAGCATCGACCCGGCAGAGGTCGGTCTCCCCGACCTGGAGCAGGAGCGGGGGCAGGCCCTCCAGGGGGCCCCGGGCCGGCGAGGCCCACGGGGAGCGGGGATCGCCGGCGGGGCCGACGTAGTCGCGGGCGCGGGCCCGAAGGAAGCCCTCGGTGATGAAGGCGTCACGGACGTCCCGGGGTGTCGGCCCGTACCCCGCCGTGTCGAGGTCCACCCAGCCGGACAGGCTCACCACCCCGGCAGGCGCCGGCTCGCCCAGTCGGAGGGCCGTGACCACGGTGCTCAGGGCCAGTCCGCCCCCGCACGAGTCCCCGAGGCAGAGCAGTCGGTCCGGGTTTCGGCCCGAGGCCAGTAGGGCGCGGTACACCGACACGCAGTCGTCCAGAGCCGCCGGACCGGGGTGTTCGGGGGCCAGCCGGTAGTCGGCGATGACGACGGGGAGGCCGGTCCACTCGGCGATGAACTCGGCATAGAAGAGGTAGGCCTCGAGGTCGCACGAGACGAACGCCCCGCCGTGGGCGAAGAAGGCCAGCCCCCGCCGATCGTCACAAGAGGGACGGGACAACCGGGCCACGGGCACGCCGCCGAGCATCGAGCGGTCGATAGTGGTGTCGGGGGCCAGGGGGTGGCCGTGGAGCGGGGCCATCTGGAGGCGGGTGGTCCGGTAGTCGCCGTCGGGTCCGGCGAACTCGGTGGGCATGCCCTCCACCACCGACCGGAGGAGGCGGCTGGTCACGGGAGGGCACTGGGGCGGCCGGCCGGGCCGGTCACCCGCCCCGGGCACCGGTCAGCTACGGGCGGGGGGCCGGGATCGGTCACGGTAGATCACGACGGGGGAGAGGGAGTGCGTGGCGCAGTGCTGGCTGACCGAGCCGAGGAGCATGCCGGAGAAGGCCCCATGGCCCCGGCTGCCCACCACCAGCAAGTCGGCGTGTCTCGAGGCCTCCACCAGCACCTCGGCGGCATGGCCTTCGACGATCCGGGCCTCGAGGGTCACGGTCGGGAAGCGGTGGGACGCCTCCGCCACGATGCCTTCGAGCATGGTCCGGGCGTCGCCGGCCGGGTCGTACCCGGTCGGGAAGGCCATGGCCGGGCCGAGGCCCGTCGGCCACTGCCAGCTGGTCACGGCGACGACCGGGGCGCTCATGGCCGACGCCAACTCGCACGCCCAGGTCAGGGCCGACAGCGAGGTATCGGAGCCGTCCACTCCCACCATCACAGAACGGATGGCCGTCTCGCTCTCTTTGTCCTGCTCGGGCACGCAAGCCCTCCTCTACGGCATTCGCCCACCGGTGGGTGGGTGGGTCGGGCGCCGAACGCCGAGACCTGGCCTGTCCGCCCACCTTGCCACGGGCGGGCGGGCGTCGCACTCACGGGCCGTCGAGCGCCTCGTGCCTCCGGGAGGCCACCACCTCCAGCTGCTCCATCCCCGGCCCCCCCGACGAAGGTGGTTCGTCGGCGGCGGTCGCCCCGACCAGGGCCCCCAGGGTGGCGGCCACCGAGGCACGGAGCGCCGCCAACTCATACCCGCCCTCGAGGAAGAGCACGAGGCGTCCGGTCCCCGGCGCGTAGCCGGCTACCACCCGGGCCAGGTCGGCGAAGTCGCCGGCGGTGAGGGCGAGGTCGGCCAAGGGGTCGGCCCGGTGGGCGTCGAACCCGGCCGAGAGGAGTACCCAGGTTGGTCCGAACTCCTCCACTGCCGGTGTGACCAGGCGGTCGAAGGCCCGGCGGACCACGTCGCCGGTGGACCCGGCGGGAAGCGGGACGTTGACCGTGGCTCCTCGGGCCGCCGGTCCGCCCACGTCGCTCGCCCGCCCGGTGCCCGGGTAGCTCGGCCACTGGTGGGTGGAGACGTACAGAACGGCGGGTTCGTCCCAGAACAGAGCCTCGGTGCCGTTGCCGTGGTGGACGTCCCAGTCGACGATCAGGACCCGCTCGCCCGCCGCCACCAGCGCCGCCGCGGCCACGGCCACGTTGTTGATCAGACAGAAGCCCATGGCCCGGTCGGCCAGGGCGTGGTGCCCGGGTGGGCGGGCCACCACGAAGGCCAGCTCGGCCCGACCCCGGCGGAGCTCGTCGACGGCCACCAATCCGGCGCCAGCGGCGCGAGTGGCGATGGCCCACGACTCCGGGGTGGCGTAGGTGTCGGCGTCGATCGGGCCTCCTCCCCGCTCGGAGAGGCGGACCAGTTGCTCAAGGTGGAGGTCGGTGTGGACCCGGGCCAGCTCCCCGGGGCCGGCCGCCCGAGTCGGCACGACCTCTAGCTCGTCACCCAGATGGAGGTCGGCCACGCCTTCCATCACCGCAGCCACTCGGCCCGGTCGTTCGGGATGACCAGGTTGGGCGTGCTCCTTGCCCGCGACCGGTCCCACCACGATCAACACGGGCGGGCCGCCAGGGGGTTCCGGCCCCGGTCGAACCGGGTGCGGTGGGTGGTGCCCCGGTGACGGTCATGCATGTGGTCTCCTCGGCGGGCGTGGCCCGCAGGCTCGCTGGCCCGCGCCCGGCCCGAGTCTGCCCCACCCGGACAACCGGCGCCCACCCCGGTCCCGATGGGTCGGACGCCTACAGTAAGCCGATGTCCAAGGGGCCGGAAGCAGGGGGAAGGACGTGACGTCGACCTCGGTGGGAACCCTGGTGCTGATCGCCATCGCCGCGGTGCTGGCCCCCATCCTGTCGGAGCTCACCGGACGGGTGGCCATCCCCGAGATCGTCATCCAGATCGGCCTGGGGATCCTCATGGGCCCCTACGTGCTGGGCATCGCCCACATGAGCACCATCGTCACCGGGCTCTCGGACCTCGGCCTGACCTTCCTGATCTTCCTGGCCGGCTACGAGCTGGACCTGCAGAAGATCCGGGGCAGGCCATTGGAGCTGGCCGCCGCCGGGTGGGCCATCTCCCTGGCCATTGGGCTCGGGGCCGCCTTTGCCCTGGTCTCCAGTGGCCTGGCCCGCAACACCGTGGTGGTGGGTCTGGCCCTGACCACTACGGCCCTCGGCACGTTGGTGCCCATGCTCCGCGATGCCCACGTCATGGACACCCGGTTCGGTTCGTACATCTCGGCCATCGGCACCGTCGGGGAGTTCGGACCCATCGTGGCGGTCGCCCTCCTCCTGACCAAGAAGGAACCGTTGCTCACGTCCCTCCTCCTGGTGGCCTTCATCGTGGTGGCGGTGACCACCGTGCTGGTGGCCTCCCGGGCCCAGCCCCCCCGGGTGGTGGCCCTCCTCACCCGCCACATGGAGTCCAGCGCCCAGCTGCCGGTCCGGGTGGCACTGCTCATGATCCTCCTGTTGGTGCTGCTGGCCGAGATCCTCGGACTAGACGTGCTGCTGGGGGCGTTCGCCGCCGGCATCGTGGTCCGGCTGTTCTCGTCCGGCGGGTCGATCTCGGCCGTGCGGGGGAAGCTAGAGGCCATCGGGTTCGGCTTCCTCATCCCCGTCTTCTTCGTGGTGAGTGGGATCCAGTTCGATCTCCACGTCTTCGTGGAGAGCCCCGGATCCCTCTGGCGGGTGGCGCTGTTTCTGGGGCTCATGTTGGCGGCCCGGGGTATCCCGGTGTTCCTGCTCTATCTCAAGATCCTGAAGCCTGCCGAGCGCATCCCCATGGCCCTGCTGTCGGCCACCGGCCTGCCCCTCATCGTCGTCATCACCAGCATCGCCCTGGCCGAAGGAAAGATGCTGCCGGTCAACGCCGCCTCGCTGGTGGCGGCGGGCATGCTCTCGGTCCTGGTCTTCCCGGCCATCGGCCTGTGGCGGATGCGAGTGGCCGGTCTGGCCGTGGCCATCACCGACGATGCTCCCGACGAAGGGCGTGGCGGCGACGTGGCCGAGGGAACCGGCGGTACCGATCGGGAAGGTTCGCCGGGGTCAGAAGGCTCACCGGGCCCCTGACCGCACCCTGGCGTCTTGGGCGCTCTGTCGCAGAGACCTCCACCGAGATCGACCCGACAGAGTTCCTCGACGGAGCTCGGCCCGCGTCAGGGGGTGTCGTGCTGAATGGTGAACCAGTCCCTGGCCTCCAGATAGGACGAGAAGGCGGTGGCGATGGTCTCGATGTCCTCCGCCCGCTTGGGCCGCTGAACCTCGTAGACGTGCGGAAACTCCAGCCAACCGGTGATGAGGTCCCACAGGCGCACGGCGGCGTCGCCGGCAGGCGGGTCGACCAGGACCGGTCCGAAGAGGGCCTGGCCGTCCTCGAAGACCAGTGTCGGTACCCCGAAGCCGCCTTTGGACACCACCAGGTCGTGTTCGGCATGGACGTCATCGCCGGTCGACGGGTCGGCGATGGCCGCCTGGACGATGCCCGGGTCGAGGCCCATCTCGGCCAGGAGCTCCTCGGCCACTTCGGGACGGTGTGGCTTACGTCCCTGCTCGTGCAGGGCCCGACCGGCCACCAGGTACCACCGGTCCAGCAGCTCGGCGTCCTCCCGCCGGAGGTAGGCACCGATCCGCATCATCGACCAGCCGTAGGACCATTCCCGCTCCCATGGGTGTTTCTTCCCCTCGGCCCGGTTGATCTCTTCGAGACTGAAGAAACGCCACCGGACGGCCACGCCGGCCCGGTCCCGAACTTCTCGCATCCACAGGGAGGTCTGGTAGGCGTACGGGCACATGATGTCGAAGTGGAAGTCGACGGCCCGGGGCTGCAGGGCGGCGCTCGTGCTGGTCATGGCACTCCTCGTGGATCAGGTCGGTCTCCCGCGCTCCCGACCACTGCACCGTACCCGGGCCGGTCCGTGGCCAGATCGACGAATCGCGCCGCGGCTGGAGCCAGAGGACCGGTCCGATGGATCAAGGCGATGCTTCGCTCCACCGAAGGGAAGGGTCGGGCCACGGTGGCCCCGAGGGCCCGCGCCACCACGGCGATGGGCTCGGGGACCAAAGCCGCTCCGGCCCCGGCGAGCACCAACGGGAGGATGGCGTCCCGCTGGGCGGTCACCACCGCCACCTGGGGCACCGCATTGGCTGCGGCAAACCCCTCGTCGAGGAGCCGCCGGGTGGAGGTGCCTGGCGGTGCGGCTACGAACGGGACCCCGACCAGGTCGGACAGAGGCAGTGTGGCCGGGCCGCCTCCGGCGCCCGAGCTGGCTCGGGCACCGGCGGTCCGCTCGTTGGAGCCGTCCGGATCGTTGCGCTCGGGCTCCTTGGGCTCCTCCGACTCACCGATGGGGTTGCCCCAGCCTCCGACACCCGGTGGCAGGATAAGCAGCAGCGCCTGCCCGCCGATGGCTCGGCTGGTCAGGTCGGAGGGCACCTCGGTGGTCTCGGTGATCCCGACCTCGCACCGTCCGTCCCGAACCATGGCCACCAGGTCCGAGGAGTCCTCGGGGGCGGCCAGGTCCACCATCACGCCCGGATACCGGCGCCGGTATCGGCCTACCAACTCAGCCAGGGGATCGGCGGCGAGGGTGGGCAGGCTGGCCAGGGCCAGGGTCCCGGCCCGTACCCCGGCTACCGCGGCCACTGCGGCCCGCCCGGTCTCCACGTCACGCAGCGCCTGACGGGCCGGTTCCACCAGGGCCCGGCCCGCTGCGGTCAGGAGCACCCGGCGGCCGACCCGGTCGAACAGTCGTACTCCGACCTCCCGCTCCAACTCCTTCACGGCCAGCGAGAGGGCGGGCTGACTCACGTCTACTTCAACGGCCGCCGCCGTGAAGCCGCCGTGGTCCACCACAGCCAGGAAGTAGGTGAGGCGCCGGAGATCCATTTGTAAATCTTATCGAATAGATGAGTTAGATCTATTCGACTTCTAAAGCCAGGCCGTAGACACTGGTCGGACGGTGATGAGCACGTCGACCATCCATGAGGAGCAGGCCGGGGAGGCATTAGTGGATTCCCCGCCGACCGATCGCCCCGCGATTCGGGGATGGCACCAGTTGAGCGTCGAACCGCGTCGCCCTGAACTGGTGCGGAGACTGCCCCGGAGCTACCTGCTGGCCGTCGCTGCCGTGTGCGTGGGGGCGTTCATGGGTCAGTTGGACGCCAGCATCGTCACACTGGCCTTCCCGGCCCTCGAGCACTCATTCCATGCCGGCGTGGGCCCGGTCAGCTGGGTGGGCCTCAGCTACCTGCTCGTGTTGGTGGTTACGGTGGCCGCTGTCGGCCGCATGGCCGACATGGTGGGCCGGAAGCTCCTGTACCTCTACGGCTTCGTCATCTTCATCGGGGGATCGGTGCTGTGCGCCCTGGCCCCCAACCTGTGGGCCCTGGACGGGTTCCGAGTGGTGCAGGCGGTCGGAGCCGCCATGCTGCAGGCCAACAGTGTGGCCATCATCGCCCTGGCCGTGCCTCGCCGGCAGCTCGGGCGCGCCCTCGGCGTGCAGGGCGCCGCCCAGGCCCTGGGGCTGGCCCTGGGCCCGTCCATCGGTGGGCTCCTACTCGCCGTCGGGGGCTGGCGTCTCCTCTTCTTGATCAACGTTCCGGTGGGGCTGGTGGGGCTGGTGGCCGCCCTGCTGTTCGTCCCCCGGAGCTCCCATCTGCAGGGTCGCGTGGAGTTCGACTGGTCGGGGTTCGCCCTCTTCGCACCCGCCGTAGCCGCCCTGGTGTTCGCCATCTCCCGAGGTGGCCACCTGGGGTGGACATCGCCCTTGCTCCTCTCGGTGATGGCGGCCGGCGGAGGGCTGGGTATGGCCTTCGTGGCCCGCGAGCGACGCGCCCGGCACCCCATGGTCGACCTCTCGCTGTTCCGCCGGGCCCGATTCACCGCCGGGGTGTCGAGCAGCTTGTTGGCCTTCCTGGTCCTCTTCGGGGTGCTGGTGGTGGTGCCGTTCTATTTCGAGCGGGCCAACGGCTTCGGCACGGTGCGGACTGGCTTCGAGCTGATGGTCATGCCGGTGGCCCTGGGTCTGGTGGCACCGTTTTCGGGGCGAATGGCCGACGCCGTAGGTGTCCGACGGCCGGCCGTGATCGGCCTGACCATGACCGCCGCCGGGCTGGTGCTGCTGGCCGCTCTGCGCCCCTCCACCGGCGGGTTCCTGGCCCTGCTGGCTCTGGTCGGCGCCGGACTCGGTCTGTTCACCTCGCCGAACAACGCCGGCATCATGGCGGCAGTCCCGGCCGAGCAGTCCGGTCTGGC
>JBBQWW010000020.1:0-41293 GCA_038210245.1 Acidimicrobiales bacterium | reverse complement strand
CCCTTCTCGCCGTCAGGGGCAGCCTCATACTCGTCCAGGATCTTCTGCTTGTACTCGGCGGAGAATCTCCGTCGCTGGGGCCGTGCAGCCGGGTCGATATCGGGCACGTCCCCATTTTGGGCGCGTTCGTCCAGCAGTGCGGTAGGAAGTGACATCAATCAGGTGTTCCGTTCTCGCCCTACGAGGGATGATCTGAAGCAGCGGGCGTCTCACTCAATCCTGACGCGTAGGGGGTCGCCGTGCTACCGAACAACGCAACAGAGCCGATTGTTGGCACCCACAGGGTCGGTAGTTCAGGACAGGCGTACCGGGAGTTCGCGTACAGCCCCGAGGACGGGGTTGTCGATCGTGAGTCCGCTGTGCGTGGGCGGGGCGAGGATCTCAATGTCGGTCGTGCGCGCAAGGAGTTCCTCGAACATGATAGCGATCTCATGGCGAGCGAGGTTCGCGCCCAAGCAGAAGTGCGGTCCGCCGCCTCCGAAGGCGACATGATGGTTTGGCGTCCGCATGATGTCGAAGCGAAACGGGTCCTCGAATGCTTCTTCGTCTCGGTTCGCCGACGGGTACCACAGGGTGATGCGGTCACCTTCGGCGATAGGGACGCCGCGTATCTCGGTCGGCCGGGTCGCGCGGCGAGCGAAGTACGCGACTGGCGATGTCCAGCGGAGGATCTCTTCGACGGCAGGCTTCATCGCGTCGGGATCGGAGCGAAGGCGGGCAAGCTGGTCGGAGTGCTCGACCAGCGCGACGAGCCCGCCGGAGATCGCGTTACGGGTCGTTTCACTGCCCGCGATGGTCAAAAGAAAGAAGAACATGTCGAGTTCGGTCTCACCCAGCTTGGTGTGCTCACCGTCGTCGGACTCGACCTCGACGGTCGTGAGAAGGGTCCAGACATCGTCTTGTGGTTCAGCGCGTTTGCGCCGTCCAAGTTCTTGTGCGTATTCGAACATCTGGACCTGGATCGCCAAAAACTTGTCAGGTGACGCGACGTGGTCGGTATCACCGCCGGCCAGTAGCTCTTTAGTGAGGCCGAACAGCCATTCGCGGTCGTCAACGGGGATGCCGACGATGTCCGCGATCACGTGCATGGGGAGCTGGTATGCGACGTCTTGGACGAAGTCACAGGTGCCCCGCTCAAGCGCTTGGCCGATAATCGAAACGGCCCACTCGCGCGTGCGGGCCTCGAGTCGCCCCACCATGCGGGGCGTGAAGCCGGCGCTGATCAGACGGCGCTGCCGAACGTGGTCGCGACCGTCCATGGTGACGAGCATCGTCCCTCGCATCGCCGGTTGGATTGCCAGTTGTGGGCCGTCATACGAGCAGAACGACTCAGCATCGCGGTTCGCGGCCTGCACATCCGCATGACGCGACAGGACCCAGAAGCCTGGGTCATGCTCGCCCGGAAAGTCGGGCGAGAATGGCTGCCAGTAGACCGGTGCCTCCCGCCGCAACGTCGTGAACAGGTCATGTGGGAAACCCCGCTCGAAATTCCGGGCATCGGTCAAGTCGATATCGTCCACGATCGCATTATTGCCTGAAACCCACCACCCACGCGATGTGATGGAACCACGATCGAGGCAGAGCGGCGGTTCTCACCTGATGCCCTGAGGCCCCCACAAAGCAATCGCTTCGACTTCGCTGCGGCAAATCTCGCCTCACGGGCACTACTTCATTGAGCGCCGGTTTGGCCTACGCCGCACAAGATTCGTACTGTGCCGAGCCAAGCCTATAGACCCCCAGCTGCACCCTCTGGCTACTTGACGAAACTGATTGGGATGAGGACATTCTTCGCTGGATCCGTCGACGAGGCATTGTCGGCCAGGATGAAGCACCCTTGGTGCGTAGCGTCACAGACACCGGTCCCGACGGCCCCCTCCTTGACAACGAGAGGGAGGGAACCCTTGCCGGTGGGATTGGGCTGGAGCAGTCGTGCATTGGTGAAGTCGCATGCGGCGGAGTCGTCCAGTTGACGGTCACCTGGTGCACATTGAAGGATGGTGATGTTCTCACCAGGCGTATATCCACTCCACGTCACGATGACCGTCTGCCCGTCCGTCAGGTTGGAGTCTGGCGTGGCCGTGGCGTGCAGATGGAGCTTTGGGGTGGGCAGGGTGGAAGCCGTCGCACTCGAACCCGGCCGGGGCGCGACCAATATCGTCGTCACTCCGGGTTGTCCGTCATGGGCGAGTTGCTTAAGCGCAGTCCTGTCCCCTTTGAGGTAGGCGTCGAAGAAGTCGGTACTTACCCGCAGCACGTCCGATGCGGACGCCGGAGAGAAGGCGGCTGCCGACATGTGGTCACCACCCTTGATGGTGAGGAGAGCCTTCGGGCCCTCCGCGTGGTTGAACACGTTGACGGCCGAGTTGTAGGGCACCAGAGAATCCGCGGTTCCCGAAACGACAAGGAGAGGTGGCGCCTTGGCCATCTCATAGTGGCCGTCCGAGTATCCCTCGAGGGTGCCAGCCATGATGATCGCAGCCTTCACCCGGACATCTCGGCAGCACGTGTTGCCAATCAGGCCGACCGTCGTGATGGCACCGAGCGAGTGCCCCGCAGCACCGATCTCGTGGGGATCGACCATGCCGGCGAGTGGACCGCTCGTTCCCGCCGACTCCTTCAGGACGGAGTTGATGACGAAACTGATGTCCTCGGGCTGGTTGCTGACATCGCCGACATCGATGCCGCCCGGGGCGCCCTGCGAACTGAGGGGGAACTTCGGGGCGACGACTACGTAGCCATGCGACGCCCAGTGCTCGAGCAGCGGAAGGTAGTTCTGCGGGCTGCTTCCGGTCCCGTGGGCGAACGCGATGAGTGGATAGGGTCCTCCGCTCGTGTCAGGAGTGGCCCCCGGTAATGATGTCGGCGAGGCGTTCCCCTTGGCCGGGTAGAGAATCGTGGTGACCAGCGTGCGCTGAGGTAGCCCTGGGGCAGATCCGTTGGCCGGTGTGATCCGGTGGGTGTCGACGAAGGTGGTTACCGTCATCCCGACGGCATAGGCATGCGGGCTGGGCTTCGTGGTTGTTGACCTCGTGGTGCTCGACCCTGCCCCACTCGATGAGCAAGCGGCAGTGGCCAGCGCCACGGCGACGACCAACACTCTTCCGACAAAACTACACTTGTGCACGATTCGAGGATGGGATGGCGACCCGAGTTGGTGCATCAGTGCAGGTTAGATGATGGAAGCGCGATGAGGCGGAGCTGTTGGTAGATCGCGGAGCGCGGCTCGACCAGGTTCGGAGCGCAGGTACCACCGGACGGCCAGAAGAATGACCTCGGGTGGGAACCGGAACCCGGCGAACGCCGAGGCGGGCTGCTAGATGACAGATGGAGCGCGTCGACGTTTCATCCTGGCAGCCTCGTCCACCCAGGGCCTGGCCACGAATCTGACACCGGTTCGTCGTGGTCGCGTTCAATGCAACAGCGCCCCTGGTTGATTACACCACCCGGCACATCCGAGAACGTCGTCCGCACCGATGTCGATGGTGACAAAGGCCACCTGACCCGGATGATCATTCAGAAAGGCTTCGGCGTCTCCCAGCTGGCTGCCCGTGGTGTACTTCTTGCAGTGGCCGCCGTGCAGCATGGTGTCCGTCGTCTAACCTCCGCAACCGAGATTCTCGGCCTGAGGTCCGGGGACGAGAGCTGGACGTAGGCAAGCAGGTCGTTCACGTAGTCGGCACCGCCCGTCGACCCGTTCGAACTCTTGGCCCTGAGCCCGTGGAGCTGAGGTGGAAGCTTGACCTAGCGAAGCGATCGTCCGGTCCTTGCTGCCCAAGCTTCAATGTCTTGTCGTAACCAGAGGACGCATGTGCCCTTTGTGATCAGAGGCTCTGGGAAATCTGGGTAGCGCCGCCGGTAGGTAGCAATAGCTTCTCGGTGGGAGAGGCTGAGAACGTCCGCCACTTCCCTGGCATTGATGAGATTTGAGGGGTCGACCTTCACCGATTCTGACTGTAGTTGACGAGCTGGATACACGCGAGTAGTATTCAGCTCGTACACAAATGGCCCCGGCGGTGCTGAAACACCCCGGGGCCGTGGCCAGCACCCGACTAGGAGGCACTGACAAGTGAACCGTATCGAAACGCGCCCGTCTGCGGAGACAAACCCCCGGAGGCTTCGAGGCGTGGACCAGCCGGCACCCTGGATGCTCAGTCCGAGCGACTTCGCATTCCTCTGGGACGACTGCCCCCGCTGCTTCTATCGAAAGGTCGTCCAGAAGCAACTCCGTCCCCGGTCCCCATTCCCGAGCGTCTTCGGTCGTATCGACCGGGCCATGAAGGAGTACTACCTGGGGGAGCGGGCGGAGTCACTGGCCGAAGGCATGCCTGCCGGGGTGATCAGTGGGGGAGACCGGTGGGTGAAGTCGGGCCCGTTCGCCATGCCCGACTCGGCCCACACCGCCATCATCCGTGGCCGGGTCGACGTGCTGGTCGAGTGCGACGGCGGCGCCCTCGGGGTCGTGGACTTCAAGACCACCGTCCCCAAGCCCGACCACATCGCCATCTACTCCCGCCAGCTCCACGCCTACGCCTGGGCTCTGGAGCATCCGGCCAGTGGTCCGCCCGCTGCGGTCAGCTCGCTCGGGCTGCTGTGCTTCCTCCCCGACGCCTACGACGCCGCTGGCGCCACGGCAGCACTGTACGGAGCGGTCCAGTGGATCGAGATTCCGAGAGACGACCTGGGCTTCGCTACCTTCCTGCGAGCGGTCGGGAACGTTCTGGCGAACCCAGACCCTCCATCCCTGACGCCCGGCTGTCCCTGGTGCGAGCTCCGGGAGTCCTCAAGTGTCGTTGCTTGAGGTGAACACAAGCGCGGCTGTCCGCGAACCGGGTGCAGGGTCCGAGGGTGGGAATCGGTGCGCCGCCTTCTGGGGTGAAAATTCACGAAACGTACGGAAATACCTTGTAAAAAGTTTCTGCCTTGGCAAAATCGGCGCTTCTGAAGGAGAAGTCCCTGGTCACGGCGTTGGCCCCTCTTGGAGTGCTAGCCGCCAGCTAGCACTTGCCAAGCCTACGGTTTCACGAAACTGCACCCGTGACCTGGGGCTTCACGCGGAAAAAGGGCTGGGATTTTGGCATCCCAAGACCGCAAGGGCGGCTGCCTGTTCACTCGAATGTAGGGGCGAGTTTTGCCAGACCACGGAGGTCACTCCGGTTCTGGCGCTCGCCGTCTCGAGGAGCAAGCAGTGGACGACCGGAGTATCGAACACAAGTTGGAGGCCGAACCGGGCTCTGTCGCGGTCCCAGCCTCGTTCACCGCCGACCGGTTGGCCGAGCGTTGGTCGTTCGGGGAACCGGTGCGGGCTGGAGAGTCGGTGAGCAGCACCGTCAACCGCTTTTCACCCAAGGACGTTCCCACCGATGTCTGGCAGAGAGTGGCACCGGTCGTGAAAGATGCCGTCACCAAGGTGGGTTTCACCGATCCTGAGCTGGCTCGGAAGTCGATGAGCGTCGTCGGCCAGTTGGCGGTCTGGGCTGACCGCATCGGACACCCGGTGGATGCCGACGCGCTGTTCACGCCGGAGTTCATCGACCGGTTCATCACTGAGGGGTGCACCCACCTGAGCGATGGCACCAGGCTCAACTACCGCAGTCAGCTCTGGCAGGTCGGTGCGGCCATGGTGGGCCACACGCTCTTCCCTCCCCGGTCGGCGGCCCTGCGGACCTCGGACCTGCTCCCTCCCTACTCGCCGGCTGAGGTCACCGAACTGGTCTCCTGGTCCCAGGGCCTGCCGACGGCGTCCATGCGCCGGGACAGTTGGGCACTCCTGGCCCTCGGGCTCGGGACGGGCATGCGGGCCGAGGAGATCACCCGGGCCGTCGGCACCGACATCTCGGTGGAGGACGGCATCGTCCTCGTCCAGGTGCTCGGCACCGGCGGGCGGATCGACCGGGTGGTGCCGGTCCACCACCTGTGGGCCGACCAGGTCCTGCAGGTGGCCGAAGAGTCGGGAGCCCGGCCGTTCTTCCGGTCCGACCGGACCAGGATCCTGCGCAACGACATCGTCGGCTTCATTCGGCGCTGTTCAATCGACGAGACGCCGAAGTTCACCGTCCAACGACTCCGGGTCACCTGGCTGGTCGGCCACCTGGGTGCCGGCACCCATCTCCATGCCCTGGAGCGGGCCTCGGGCGTGGCCGTCGGACAGCTGGTCAAGTACCTGTCCTTTGCCGCACCGATCGATGAGGCCGAGGCACGGCGGTTCATGGCCGGGAGCGGCTGACGGGGTGGGCGCCGAAGCGGTCCTCGCCACCGACACCGCCACCGACGCCGCCACGGTGCCGGTCCCGAGTCCCCGCTTCGACGCGCCCAAGGGCAAGCTCGATGACGGCCTGGTCTTCGATGCCATCGCCGTCATCGACAAGTCCTCGCTTGTGGCCACCAACGACGCCTGGAGGGAAACCGACAGCGGTGGTCCGGGAGGTCGGCCGGAGACCTTCCCCACCCGGGCCCTCCTCGTGGCCATGGTGCTCTGCGGCGTCACCGACCAGCCCCTGTTGGCTACCCGGTTCTGTGACGTGCTGTTCGGCCAGATGAGCCCGACCATGCGCCACGCTCTCGAGGTCCCGAAGCCCCCCGAACCGGGGGATGAGGCCGGCTGGCACAACGTCTACCGCAACGTCCGGACCCGCTTCCACGCCCTCCTCGACCTGATGGACCCCTCCCCGTTCCCGAAGAACCGGCGCCTCGATGCCGCGGACTTCGACGCCCTGGTGGAACTCCGCCGGGCGAGCCGGACCGAGACCGAGTGGGTCGAACGGGGGGAACGGCTCACCTGGTTCATCAACCAGGTCCTGGAGATGAGCATCTCGACGCTCCCGCGGGAGGCGCGTCGGCACTGGAAGGGGTCAGCGGCCGTCGATGCCACCCCCATCCTGGCCTTCGCCCGGCCGGAGCGCCGGGAGAAGCGCAAGAAGAAGGGCCTGACCCCGGCCCTGATCCGCTCCTCGACCGACCCGGATGCCGGCTGGTACTCCCGGGACAAGCGCGACATCAAGGACGGAAACACCGACCCGAAGGTCACGGTGTGGGCGATGGAGGCAAGCCTGGTGGTGTCGGGGAGCGACGATCCCGACAACCCGGCGGCTATGCCGACGCTGGTGCTCGGGATGGCCCCTCTCCACAAGCCGGGCGCCCAGCCCGGTCACCAGGCCATCCGGGCCCTGGCCGACATCGCCCGGCGGGGCCACCCGGCCCATCTCCTGGCTGGGGACCGGGCCTACACCCAGTGCAAGCCCGAGGACTTCCAACTGCCTGCCCGCGCCCTCGGCTACCAGTTGGTCCTCGACTACAAGATCGACCAGCTCGGCCTCCAGGGCACCCACCAGGGCATGATCCTGGTGGACGGCGCCTTCTACTGCCCGGCCCTGCCCGAGTCGCTGATCAACGCCACCAAGGACTTCCGGGACGGGAAGATCGACGAGGCCACCCACCGGGCCAGGATCGCCGAGCGCCAGCGCCTGGCCATCCGGATGAAGAGCCAGCCCGATGCCGATGGCCATCTCCGGGTCATGTGCCCAGCGGCCAGTCCCGCCCCCCAGGTGCGCTGCCTGCTCAAGCCCGCCTCCGAGGGGGGCAACGGCAAGGTCAGGACCCGCATTCCGGTCACCGACGTCCTGGCCGCCCACCCACCCAAGATCTGCACCCAGGGCTCGATCACCCTGCCCCCTGAGGCCGGCGCCAAGTTCCGCCAGCACTTCGCCCATGAGACCGACGAGTGGCACCGCGCCTACGCCACCTTGCGGAACTCCAACGAGGGGATGAACGGCTTCATCAAGGACGGAGCCAGGGAGGCCATCGACGACCCGGAGCGCCGTCGCATCCGGGGCGTGGCCGCCCAGAGTGTGCTGGTGGCCTTCCAACTGTTCGCCGCCAACATCCGCAAGGTCAACGAGTTCCTGACCAAGATGGCCGTGGCCGAGAAGAAGTTCCGCAAGCTGCGGGCCCGGCGGACGTCCAGGTCCCTCACGGCGTGGGCTCCGGCATCGACGACGGTGGCCACCGCCACGGTGGACGACGCCAGTGCCGATCCCGATCCTCCCCTGACCGCCTGAGACAGGCCATCTCCCGCTGGAAGAGCCACCCCGGTGGTTCCGTCGCGTCCGGAGTCTGAGCCGAGCAGACCACGGGAGGGGAGAAGGTGACTGACGTCGGCTCCCGACATCGGAACCGCCCCGGCGACGGCCCAACATCCCGCCCGAACCCCCATGCGGACCTCTGTGAACGGGGTTTTGTCGGTGCGACCCGGCCAGTTTTGTCGGAACCCCTTGGTGGGCGAGGGGGGACTTGAACCCCCACATCCTTTCGGACACAGGAACCTGAATCCTGCGCGTCTGCCAATTCCGCCACTCGCCCGAGCGACCGTACGAGGCTACCCGATGGCGGAAACCCCTTGATCACGCGCCCGGGCCGGCCCGGAACCGCCCCGCAGGGGCAAAGGCCCAGCCCCGGTCACCAGCCGGCCCGAACGCCCTACCCCCTAATTGGGGGTGCCCACCGGTAGGCTGGCGCCAGCATGGGACTCCAGAAATTCGAAGGGCGCCTCGAGCGCTTGGTAGACGGCACCCTTTCCAAGGCGTTCCGCGGCGAACTGCACCCCGTGGAGATCGGTCGCCGCGTGACCAGGGAGATGGATCTCCAACGCCGGCTGGGGGTGCACGGACTCATCGCACCCAACGCTTTCACCGTATATCTCTCCACCAATGACTTCGACCGGTTCGAGAGCTTTCTCGAGGCCCTGGTCCGTGAGCTCGAGGAAGCGGCCCGCGAGCACGCCCGCACGGAGGACTATGTCTTTGTCGGCCCGGTCACTGTGACCGTCATGGAGGACACCCGCCAGCGCCGTGGCCGGTTCGCCGTGGTGTCTGAGGTGGAGGAAGGGCCGTCAGGCCTTCCCACGGCTTCGGTGGTTCTGGCCGACGGGTCCAGGGTCGTGCTCGGCCCCGAGCCCCTGACCATCGGGCGGCTCCCGGAGAGCGCGGTGATGGTCACCGATCCCAACGCCAGTCGGCGCCATGCCGAAATCCGGCGGGCGGGCAATGACGTCGTAGTGGTCGACCTCAACTCGACCAACGGCACCCGGGTGAACGGGGCGACCATCCGGGAACGGAAGTTGGCGGACGGCGATCAGATCGTGATCGGGACCACCGTTCTCCGGTTCGAGACCTCGTGACGGCCGGCCACTAGGCGCACATGCATCTGTTACTGGTCTCCCTGCCTGGGCCTACAGACAACACCCCCGTACTCCGTGCTCTCGAGTACGGGGTGATCCTGCTGCTCTGGCTCTTCTTCATGTGGGTGGTTCGCGCCGTGTGGGTGGAGGTGCGACCCCTCAAGCGGCGCCGTCGACGGAAGGATGCCAACGAGCCCGTGGTGGCCGGGGCCAAGGGCCGGAAGGGCAAGCTACTGCGCCTGCACGTCATCCGGCCCGAGGACCAGGCCGGGCGGATCTACGACATCGGTGACGAGGTCACGGTGGGCCGGGCCGCCGGTTGTGGTGTGCCCATCGACTATGACACCTACTCCTCCAACCTCCACGCCCGACTGTTCCGCCTGGACGGTGACCTGTGGGCTGAGGACCTCGGCTCCACCAACGGGACCTGGGTGAACACCGTCCGCATCAACGAGCGGACCCGGCTCGAGAAGGGGGACCTCCTCCAAGTGGGAGGCACCGTCTTCGAGGTCGGGAAGTGAGATGACCCTTCTCCGTTCGGGATCCGCCACTGACACCGGACTGGTCCGCTCGGTCAACCAGGACCTGGCCGTCGAGACCTCCACACTGTTCGCCGTGGCCGACGGCATGGGAGGCCATGCCGGCGGTGAGGTGGCCTCCCGGCTGGCCGTGGACGCCCTGGCTGCGGCCTTCGGACGACAGCCCACCGGAGCGGGGCTCTCTCAGGCGGTCACCGAGGCCAACTCGGTGGTCTGGCAGCACAGCCAAGACAACCCTGATCTTCGCGGGATGGGTACCACCCTGACCGCCGTGGCCCTAGTCAACGAGGGTGGCCAGGACGTGTTGGCCCTAGTCAACGTGGGTGATTCCCGCTCCTACCGCTTCCACGACGGCGAACTGACGCAGATCACCACGGACCACAGCCTGGCCGAGGAGATGGTGCGCACGGGTGAGCTGACCACGGCCGAGGCGGCCGTGCACCCCCACCGCCACATCCTGACCCGGGCCCTTGGCGTGGCCACGGACGTGGCCGTCGACCTCTGGCGCATCCAACCGGTACGGGGAGACCGCTTCCTGCTGTGCAGCGACGGGTTGACCAACGAACTCGAACTCAGCCAGATCAGCGAGGTGCTGGCGTCGGTGGGCGATCCCCATCGGGCCGCTGACCTGCTGGTCCAGGCGGCCCGAACCCACGGGGGCAGCGACAACATCACCGTGGTGGTGGTCGACGTGGTGGTCGGCGACGAGGTGGACTCGGCTCCGGTGGTGGCTGCGGTGAACGCCGACTTCGTCCCGATGGCGTTGCCCGCTGACGAGGCCCAGGCCGAAGCCCCCGACCTCTATCCGGCCTCGGTGGCCGAGGAGCGACAGCCCAGCCGACGCGAGCGCCGGCGAGCCAAGCGACGGGAGCGGCGCATCGCCCGGGGTCGTCGACTGATCACCTTCCGAACCCTCCTGTTCGTTATCCTCCTGGGCGCCGTGCTGGCCGGGGCGTTCTACGCCGTGCGCTGGTACGACACCAACTCGTACTTCGTCGGGGTCAACAACAACGAGCTGGTGATCTACCAAGGTCGGATCGGTGGCTTCCTCTGGTACAACCCCGTCGAGGTGCAGCGCACCGGGGTGACCACGGCCGACGTGCCCCCCCAGTACCTCGATCAGCTCACCGGCGGGGTCGAAGAAGCATCGGTGGCCAGCGCGCGGGCCTACGTGGAGAATCTCAAAGTGACGAGGGCCTGCCAACTGGCGCCGACTTCAGCGCTGTGCACCCCGACGCCAGGATCGACAGCGACTGCTTCGTCCACCACGGCGGCGTCCGTGCCCCCGTCCACGGTCAAGGCTCCCTGATGGAACGCCGGATCCGACGGCTCGGCATCTTCATGATCCTTTGCTTCGTGGCGCTGTTCATCCAGCTCAACAACATCCAGGTGCTCAAGGCCAATTCGCTGGCCAATAATGCGGAGAACCCGCGAGTCCAGTTGGTGGAGCGCAGCCAGACCCGGGGCAGCATCCTGTCGGCCGACGGGGTGACCCTGGCCTCGTCGGAGCTGGCCCCGAAGGGCAGTGTCTTCAAGTATCAGAGGGCCTACGACCCCTACACGGCGACGCTCTTCGCCCAGATCGTCGGGTTCGACTCCATCAAGTACGGCAACTTCCGGGGCATCGAAGCCCAGTACAACAGCTACCTCACCCCCCACACCCGGCCGGCCAAGACGCTGCGGGACCTGCTGATCAACCGGACAGTGGTGGACAACGTCTCCCTGACGCTCGACACCAGGCTGCAAAGTCAGGTGGCTGCCGCCCTCGACCAGCATGCTCCGGGCGTGTTGGGGGCGGCGGCCGTAGTGCTGAATCCCGCCACGGGGGCTGTGGAGGCCATGTACTCCAATCCCACCTACGACCCCAATCCTCTGGTGTCGCAGGACCTGGCCAAGGAGACCGCAGCCTGGAATATCAACGCCTGCCCGCCCACGGCCAATCAGGCTCTCTGTGCCCCCGGGAGCCCCCTCGTGCCCGGCACCTACGGTCAGGTCTATCCGCCGGGATCCACCTTCAAGGTGGTCACCACCTCTGCTGTCCTCGAGAACCGCCCCGATCTGGCCAAGATGATCTACCCGGCCGTGCCTTCGGTGGTCCTGCCCAACTCCGGTACGCCACCCCAGGTGCTGACCAACTACCACGGCGGGGTGTGTCCGGCGCCGCCCGGCGGCAACCTCGAGACCCTCTTGATCAACTCCTGTGATGCTGACTTCGCCCAGATCGGCCAGCTCCTCGGGTCCCAGACCCTGGTCAACCAGGCCGAGGCCTACGGCTTCAACCAGCACGTCCCCCTCGACGTGCCGGCCGACACGGTGGCCGTGTCCAACTTCGGGACCACTGCTGACTTCGCCGACGACATCCCCGGGCTGATGAAGTCTGCCATCGGCCAGCAGAACGTCACCGCCTCCGCCCTCCAGATGGCCCTGGTGGCGGGCGCCGTGGCCAACGGCGGCGTGGAGATGACCCCCCACGTCATGTCCCAGATCCGTGACTCCCAAGGCAACCTGGTGCGGGTGTACCAGCCCAAGGCCTGGCTCCAGCCCATCTCCGCGGAGACGGCCAACACGCTCACCACCTTCATGCAGGGGGTGGCCAAGTCGGGCACGGCAGCCGGGGTGTTCCCGGCGGCGTGGAACGTGGCGGCCAAGACGGGTACCGCCCAGACCGGTTCGTTCGGGCCCAACCCCCAGTTCACCGACGACTGGCTGATCGCCTTCGCCCCGGTGGGGAATGCCGGCGCCAAGGTGGCCATCGCCGTGGTCATGCCCAAGCAGCCGGGGGATGCCACCGGGGCCAAATACTCGGGTCCCATCGTCAAGCAGATCCTCGGTGATGTGCTGGCCAACCAGGCCACGCCGTGACGACCCGATCCACCCCGTCCCACCCCACAGGGACATTCGACCGACTGAACCGAAGAGGAACCATGAGAAACCCCGGAACCGAGAGAGTGCAGGCCTAGGCTTTGACCCACATGGAACCGAACGAGACGCCACGAATCTTCTCCGAGCGCTACGAGCTCAACCACCTCATCGCCCGGGGCGGCATGGCCGAGGTCTACCGGGCCCACGACCGGCTGCTCGACCGTCCGGTGGCCCTGAAGGTGCTGTTCCCCGAGCTCTCGGTGGACCGCTCGTTCGTGGAACGGTTCCGACGGGAGGCCCAGGCGGCCGCCAACCTGTCCCATCCCAACATCGTCCCGGTGTTCGACTGGGGCGAGGACACCGGTACGTACTTCATCGTCATGGAGTTCATCGACGGCCGCCCCCTGTCGGCCATCCTCAAGACATCGGGCCCCCTGTCGGCCGACCGGACCGCCGATATCGGGGCCCATGTGGCCGCGGCCCTCGGCTATGCCCATAAGCACGGGGTGATCCACCGCGACGTCAAGCCCGGCAACGTGCTGATTACCGACGAGGGCCAGGTGAAGGTCACCGACTTCGGCATCGCCCGGGCCATCAACACTGAAGAGAGCCTGACCCAGACCGGCGCGGTCATGGGTACCGCCACCTACTTCTCCCCTGAGCAGGCCGAGGGCATGGGCGTGGATGCACGCAGCGACATCTACTCCCTGGGTGTGGTGCTGTTCGAGATGACGACCGGTCGCCCGCCGTTCCTCGGGGACACCCCGGTGGCGGTGGCATCCAAGCACGTCCGGGACCACCCCCCCGCGCCGCGTGAGCTCAACCCGGCCATCCCGCCGACCTTCGAGGCCATCATTCTGAAGGCCATGGCCAAGAACCCCGAACACCGGTACGCCACCGCCGAGGATCTGCGGGCCGACCTGCTCCGGTTCAACGAGGGCCGCACGGTGCTGGCCATGGACGACGCCACCGCGTTGCTGGCCGTGGCCGGGACCACTGCAGTGGTCGGATCCGTCGGCGCCATGGACGCCACCCAGGCGGTGGGCGCCGTCCCCCCGGCCGAGGAGGCCGCTGACGAGGAGAGTGGCTCCAACCGGACCCGCACCTATGCCATCGTCCTGGCCGTCCTGGTGCTCCTGTTGTTGGTGGCGGGGTACTTTCTGGCCCGCAACCTGGGGTATCTGGGCGGGAGCGCGTCGTTCAACTTGCCTTCGGTGACCGGCCAGCCGGTGGCCCAGGCCACCTCCAAGCTCACCCAAGACGGGCTGGTGGTGAAGAGCACGGCCCAGATCTCGACGGACACCCCGGGCACCGTGATCTCGAGCAATCCGGCCAGCGGAACCCTGGTCAAGAAGGGGGACACCGTGACGCTGACGGTGGCGACGGTGGAGAAGGTCGCCGTGCCCCAGGGCATCACCAACACCTCACTCGGCAACGCTCAGTCGCAGTTGACGGCGGCGGGTCTCACCTCCACGGTCAACAACGTGGTCAACAACGCCGCCCAGGGCACGGTGCTCAGCGCCAATCCGCAGCCGGGTGCCAAGGTGGCCAAGGGCAGCGCCGTGGTGCTGACGGTCTCCTCGGGCCCGTCCAATGTCCGGGTGCCCTCCTTGATCGGGTTGAGCCAGACGCAGGCGGGCAACGTGTTGGGGCAGGCCGGTCTCAACGTGGGGAACATCTCGTCGGCGCCCTCGAGCAACTTCGCCCCCAACATCGTGATCTCGTCGTCACCGGCGTCGGGGACGTCGATCAAGCCCGGTAGCTCGGTGGACATTGTGGTCTCGACCGGCCCGCCGCCGACCACGACGACGTCCACATCGACCACCACCACCAGCACCACGAGTCCGTCTACATCGACGACAGCGGCGACGACCCCGTAGGCTGACCGACCCGACGGATGGGTCAGCGGGAATGTGGTGAGCTCAGGCCGTCCGGGTCGAAGCCAGGAAGTTCGACAGCAGGCTGGGTCCTTCGAGGGTGAGCAGCGACTCGGGGTGGAACTGGACCCCCTCGACGGCCAGGGCGCGGTGGCGCAGCCCCATGATCACCCCGTCGGGCGTCCGGGCGGTGACCTCCAGGATGTCGGGAACGCTGGTCGGGTCCACCACCAACGAGTGGTAGCGGGTAGCGGTGAAGGGGTCGGGCAGGCCGATGAAGACCCCCTCCCCGTCGTGGCGGATGGGGGAGGTCTTGCCGTGCATGAGGGTGGGGGCGGCCACCACCCGGGCCCCGTAGACCTCGCCGATGGCCTGGTGTCCGAGGCACACGCCCAGGATCGGGATCTCCCCGGCCAGTTCCTGGATGACCGTCATGCTGATACCGGCCGACTCGGGGCGCCCGGGTCCCGGCGAGATCAGGATGGCGTCCGGGGAGGCAGCCCGTATGCCGGCCACATCGATGGCGTCGTTGCGGTGGACCACCGGGTCGGCACCCAACTCCCCGAGCTCCTGGACCAGGTTGTAGACGAACGAGTCGTAGTTGTCGATGACCAGCACCCGGGTCCCCATGGACCGTTGATCGTACCGGTCGCACCGGGGCTCCCCGGACCCGGCGTCCTCCTCCGACCCTGACTGGCTATCCTTCGCCCATGGCAACCAAGGCCAAGTCGGGGCCGGGCAAGGCGCAGAAGAAGGGTCGGTCGGCCAAGGGCCGGACCACCGAGGGCCCCAAGTCGGTCCAGTCCAACCGGTACACGCCCCCCATCCCGAAGAACGTCAAGACCAGTCCGCGATGGATGGGGATCACCATCATCCTGCTGTTCCTGCTCGGGGTGCTGGTGGTCATCCTCAACTACGCCGACCTGCTCCCGGGCGGCGTGAACAATCTGTGGTTGGTCGCCGCCATCGCCGCCATCTTCGCCGGGCTCATCCTGGCCACCCGCTACCACTGACGGCGGCCACTACCTCCGCGCCCGTCCCCCGTCCTGCTGGAACGACGCGAAGAGCCGGCCCCGGAGGGCCGGCTCTTCATCTCCTGGGTGCTTCGCCCGGACACGAGGGAGCCCAGTGGCCCCGATGGACGGATCAGCCCAGGCGTTCGATGATGGTGGCGTTGGCCATGCCGCCGCCCTCGCACATGGTCAGGAGTCCGTACCGGCCCTGGGTCCGCTCCAACTCGTTCAGTAGGGTGGCCATAAGTTTGGCTCCTGAGGCCCCCAGCGGGTGGCCGAGGGCGATGGCCCCACCGTTCACGTTGACCTTGCTGAGGTCGGCGCCGAACTCCTTCTGCCAGGCCAGGACCACCGAGGCGAAGGCCTCGTTGATCTCGATGGCATCCATGTCGTCGAGGGTCAGCTTGGCCTTCTCCAGCACCGACTTGGTGGCGGGGATGGGTCCGGTGAGCATGGTGATGGGGTCGCTGCCGGCCACGGCGAAGGAGTGGAAGCGGGCCCGTGGGGTCAGACCCAGGGCGCTGGCCTTCTCCTCGCTCATGATCAGCACGCCGGACGCCCCGTCGGTGATCTGGGACGAGTTGCCGGCGGTGACCCGGCCGTTCTCGGGACGGAAGGCCGGCTTCAGGTTGGCCAGGGTCTCCACCGAGGAATCGGGACGGATGCCCTCGTCGCTGGTGATCAGCTCGTCGGTGTCAGCCCGGTCGTCGTCCTTCACGGCCACCGGGATCAGCTCACGCTCGAACCGGCCTTCGGCCGTGGCCTGAGCCGCCCGTTGGTGGGAGCGGACCGAGTACTCGTCGAGGTCGTCACGGCTGATGTTCCACTGTTCGGCGATGAGTTCGGCGCCCTCACCCTGTCCTACCAGTCCGCCCCGCTCGGCGTAGCGGTTCATCATGCGGGGACCGAAGGGATAGCCCAGGTCACGTACGACCGAGGAGCCCATGGGCGTGCGGGTCATGACCTCGACCCCACCACCGATGACGATGTCGTAGGCCCCGGCGATGACGCCCTGGGCCCCGAAGTGGAGGGCCTGCTGTGAGGAGCCACATTGCCGGTCGATGGTGGTGGCCGGCACCGACTCGGGGTAGCCGGCGGCCAGCACGGCGTTGCGTCCGACGTTGAGGGACTGCTCGCCGACCTGCATGACGCATCCCATGATCACGTCGTCGACCAGGGCCGGGTCGAGGTCGTTCCGCTCGACGAGGGCTTTCAACGGCTCCGAGCCCAGATCGGCAGCGTGCCAGTTCCGCAATTTCCCGTTCCGCTTGCCCCCGGGGGTGCGGACTGCATCGACGATGACGGCATCGGTCATGTGGCTCTCCTTCTCCGGTCCGGCGGATGGTGGGCCTGCCGGCCGTGCTCGGTCTCGATAGGGCGATCGGAACGGATGTCCCGACCATGGGAAAACTTGACCGGACGGTCAAGAAAATCTCACAACGTGATCGTACCCGTCCGGGCCGCCGCGTCCAACCCCGATCTGCCGGTGGGCCGGCGCACCGGTGAAGTCGGGGACGGGGCAGCCCGGCGCTACGGTCGGGGCATGACAGGTCGGATCAAGGACATGGACCGCTGGTTGGGTGACGGCGGAATGGAGCTCATCGGCACGGTGGGCGGCTCCTTCGACGACTACGGGGTGGACGGCGAGGATCTGGGCTGGGTCACCGGCTCCCTGGTCCCGACGGCGGTGGCTGGGAACCCCCACGGGATCGTCCAGGCCGGAGTGCATGCCCTCCTCCTCGACGCAGCCATGAATTTCGCCATCAACTCGGCCCTGGCCGGCCGCCACCGGACCCGGGCCACCCTCGAGATGAAGATCGAGACGATGCGGCCGGCCCAGGTCGGGGAGCACTACCGCCTCCGAGGTGAGGTGGTCCGCATGGCCCGACAGGTGGCCTATGCCGAGGCCACGGTGACCGACGACGGTGACCGGATGGTCAGCCGGTCGACGGGCACCTTCCTTCTCCATCGTCCCGAGTAGATGGGAGGAGGGGGCACCTCCGCACCCCGGCCGCTCCGTTTTGGGCCACGGGCCCGACCTCTGTAGGCGGTGATATAGTTGGTTGTTACAAGCAGTTTACTGAGAGATGCCGGGTACCGGCCGGAGAGGAGAGGAAGCCCGTGGCCCCGACGACCACCCCCACCGACCGACCCTCCTGCGCCGTCTCGGCCGAGCTCGAGCGCTCCCTGACCCAGGTGGCACGAGCCATCCTGCGGCTGGAGGTGCCACCCAGTGAGCTGACCGGAGGGAGGTCGGTGGACCGGGCCGGCTACTGGCTCCTGGTACGCCTGTCGAGCCAGGCCCAGGTCCGACTGTCCGAACTGGCCGACACCGTCGAGCTCGATCTCTCGACGGTGAGTCGCCAGATGCGAGACCTGGTGGCCATCGGGCTGGTGGTCAAGGTTCCCGATCCCGACGACGGCCGAGCGTCCCTGCTCAGTCTGTCCGAGCGGGGAGGGGCGGTCCTGGAGACGGTGTCGGAGGCTCGACGCCAAGCCTTGGCCGAAGTGATCAACGACTGGTCGGAGGAGGAGCGGACCGCCCTGGCCCGCGGCCTGCTCCGACTGGAGGACGGGCTCCACCGCACTCGCGAGCTGCACGCCCGGGGAGGGGTCCAGTGAGCATCGACACCCCGTCGCGCCACGACGACCAGTTGTCGGCACCACCCGAGGGGGGGGAGGGCGCGGCATCCGGGCCCATCGGCTCGGGCCTGGCTCTGACCCACCGCCAGATCCTCATCGTGTTCAGCGGGCTGATGATCGGCATGTTCCTGGCCGCCCTGGACCAGACCATCGTGGGAACGGCCCTGCCCACCATCGTCAACAGCCTGCACGGACTCAACCACATCAGCTGGGTGGTCACCGCCTACCTGTTGACGTCGACCATCTCCACCCCGCTCTACGGAAAACTCTCCGACCAGTTCGGGCGCAAGGGCCTCTACCAGATCGCCATCGTGATCTTCCTGATCGGATCGGCGCTGTCGGGGTTGAGTCAGAACATGGCCCAGCTCATCGCCTTCCGCGGCATCCAGGGCCTAGGAGCCGGAGGTCTGATGGCGTTGGCCTTCACCATCATCGCCGACGTGGTCTCCCCGCGGGAGCGGGGCCGCTACCAGGCCTACTTCGGCGCCACGTTCGCCCTCTCGTCCATCGCCGGCCCCCTGCTGGGCGGGGTGTTCACCGACAACCTCAGCTGGCGGTGGATCTTCTACGTCAACATCCCCATCGGCATCGTGGCCCTGGTGGTGACCTCGGCGGTCCTCAAGCTCCCCTTCCGGCGCCAGGCCCACAAGATCGACTTCCTGGGTTCGGGGCTCATGCTGTTCGGCGTGACCGCCGCCCTCCTCGTGACCGTGTGGGGCGGCACCCAGTACCCATGGGGATCGTCGGTCATCATCGGCCTGGCCATCGCCGCGGTGATCCTCATCACCGCCTTCGTCCTCTGGGAGCGCAAGGCGGCCGAGCCCATCCTGCCGCCGAACCTGTACCACATCGGGATCTTCCGGGTCTCGACGTCGGTATCGTTCATCCTGGCCATGATCATGTTCGGGGCCGTCATCTACCTGCCGCTCTATCTGCAGCTGGTGGACGGCGTGTCGGCCATGGTGTCGGGCCTCTTGATGATCCCCATGATGATGGGCGTACTCGGTGCCTCCATCCTCTCGGGCCAGGTGGTGTCGCGCACCGGCCGATACAAGGTGTTTCCGGTGGTCGGCTCGGTGCTGGTCACCGTGGGCATGGTGCTCCTCTCCCACCTGGGACTCCATACCTCCCACCTGACCATGAGCCTCTACGTCATCGTCCTCGGGACGGGCATGGGCATGACCATGCAGGTGATGGTGCTGTCGGTGCAGAACGCCGTGCCCCCCACCCAGATGGGGGCGGCCACGGCGGCGGTCACCTTCTTCCGCTCGCTGGGCGGGGCGTTCGGCACGTCGCTGTTCGGGGCGGTCTTCATCGCCGGACTGAGCCACTGGATCGTCAGACTGGTCCCGGGGGCTGCGGCCTCGTCCATCCACGTCAACGGAAGCTTCTCCATGGGCCCGGCCCAGCTCCACAGCTACCCCTCCGAGGTGCAGCACGGCATCCTCGAGTCGTTCGTCCGCTCCCTCCACTCGATGTTCCTGGTCGGGGTGCCGCTGGCCGTCGTCATGTTCGTCCTGACCCTGTTCCTGAAGGAGGTCCGGCTGCGGTCCACCTCCGGGTTGGAGCGGCCGGTGGAGGACGTGGCCATGGCCGGCGGGATGGCCGGGGCCGCCGATGCCGAGTTCGACCAGGGTGTGATCGGCGGACCGGCGGCGGTGCACTGACCGTCGCCCCCCGACGTCCGTTTCCACCGGGCGCCGCGCTCGGCTAGACCGTGAAGATGCTCCTGCGCATCTTCACCGAGCCCCAACAGGGCGCCTCCTACGACTCACAGTTGACCGTGGCCCGGGCCTCCGAGTCTCTGGGCTTCGACGCTTTCTTCCGGAGTGACCACTACCTGTCCATGGGGAGTGCCAGCGGGCTCCCGGGACCCAGTGACGCCTGGACCACACTGGCCGGCCTGGCCCGTGACACTTCCACCATCCGGCTGGGCACCCTGGTGACCGCGGCCACCTTCCGGCTGCCCGGACCGTTGGCCATCACCGTGGCCGGGGTCGACGCCATGTCCGGCGGGCGCGTGGAGCTCGGTCTCGGGGCCGGCTGGTACGAGGCCGAGCACACGGCCTACGGCATCCCCTTCCCCCCGGTGGTCGAGCGGTTCGAGCGACTCGAGGAGCAGCTGGCCCTCATCACCGGCCTGTGGGCGACCCCGGAGGGGGCCACCTTCACCCTCGAGGGCCACCACTACCAGATGGTGGACAGCCCGGCCCTGCCCCGGCCGGTGCAGCGACCCGGTCCCCCCATCATCGTGGGCGGGCACGGGGCCAAGCGCACCCCGCGCCTGGCCGCCACCTACGCCGCCGAGTTCAACCTGGCCTTCTCCTCGTTGGACGAGACCGGCACCCAGTTCGAACGGGTGCGGGCCGCGTGCCGGGCCCTGGGTCGTGACCCCGGGACCATGGCCTACTCGGCCGCCCAGATCATCTGCTGCGGGCGCAGCGACGCCGAGGTGGCCGCCCGGGCCCGGTCGATCGGGCGGGAGGTCTCGGAGCTGTCGGACCACGGTCTGTGCGGGTCACCCGAGGAGGTGCTGGCCAAGCTGGCCACCTATGCCGCCATCGGGACCGAACGCGTCTACCTGCAGATCCTCGACCTCGCCGATATGGACCACCTGGCCCTGATCGCCGAGCAGGTGCTGCCCCACTGCGCCTCGATCTGAGCCCGGTCGGTCCCGGTGACAGGACCTCAGACGGCGTGACGGGCTCAGACGGCGGAGACGGCGGAGCTGGTGGGCACGTCGCCCATCTCCCACTCCGCCGCCACCAGGGTGAGGGACTGGACCCGCGCCGCCAGCGAATGGGCCCGGGTGGACAGCATGATCTCGTCGGCCCCGGTGCGGGACTGGAGCTCGAGGAGACCGGAGCGGACCGCCTCGGGCGGGCCGATCAGGTGGGTCGACTGGGTGGCGTCGATGAAGGCCCGCTCCTGGTCGGTGTAGCGGTAGGCCGCGGCCTCCTCGGGCGAGGGCACCGGTCCGAACCGGCCGGTCCGGAGCTGCAGGGTGCTGAGGGCCGACGGACCGGCCAGCCACGTCGCCTCCTCGTCGGTCGGGGCGCACAGCACCGACACCGCCGGCATGAAGTACGGCTCGGCCAGCAGGTTGGAGGGGCGGAAGGCGCCCCGGTACTGGGCTACCGCCTGGTCCAGGAGATCGGGGGCGAAGTGGTAGGCGAAGGAGAAGGGAAGACCGAGGAGGCCAGCCAGCTGGGCACTGAAGGTGGACGAGCCGAGCAGCCAGACCTCGGGGAGGTACCCCCGACCGGGCACCGGAGCGGGATGGGAGACCGGGTCGTCGCTGTCGGCCAGGTAGTGGATGAGCTCCACCACGTCCTGAGGGAAGGTGTCCGGACCGGTCTCGGACACCCGGCGCAGGGCCCGGGCCGTCACCTGGTCGGTGCCGGGGGCGCGGCCCAGGCCCAGGTCGATGCGACCGGGGTGGAGGGCTTCGAGCGTGGCGTACTGCTCGGCGATGACCAGAGGGGCGTGGTTGGGCAGCATGACCCCGCCGGCCCCGACCCGCAACGTGGTGGTGGCGTCGGCCAGGTGTCCGATGAGAACGGCCGGGGCCGAACTGGCCACGGCGGGCATCCCGTGGTGCTCGGCCACCCACATCCGCCGGTAGCCCAGGTGCTCGACGACGCCGGCCAGGCGGGTGGTGTCGGCCAGGGCGTCCGCCGGGGTGAAGCCTTTCGCCACCGTGGCGAGATCGAGGACGGAAAGGGGAACCATGCCGGTTCCAACACCGCCCCGGTCGAGGATCTTCCGGGCCGTCAGGTGGGTGAAGGGGCTGGTGGGCGGGCGTGAGGTAGGGGGCTTCAGGCCGGGGGTGCCGTCAGGTCGTCCAGGCGGGCCAGCGACTTCTCGAGGTTGTCCCGGGTGGCGTCGGCCACCTTTCCGTGCCGCAGGAAGATGCGCTGGTGATCCCGGGAGATGTCCCAGCTCTCGCGGACCCGGGTCCCCCCGTCGACCGGCTCGAGCTCGTAGCGCCAGATGCGGCCACCCAAGAACCGCCCCAGGAACCCGGCCAGCGTGGCCTGCCAGGCGATCCGTCGGTCCTCCTCGAACTCGATGACCGTGTTGGTCATCGAGTAGTTCGCTCCCATGTGCATGGACATGCCGAAGGTCGAGCCCAGGGACAACCGCTCGGGAACCCCGGGCTTCACCCCCCGCAGCTGGCCGGAGCCGTCGAATTCGATGTGGCGCGAGGCGTCGGTCAGGACGGCGAAGATGGCTTCCGGCGGGGAGCGGAGCACCCGCTCGCTCGAGACGATGTTCCCGTCCACGCTCAAAGTCCCGGGCTCGACTGCATGATGCCCCCGTCGGCGAAGATGGTGGTGGCGGTGATGTAGCTGGCACCGTCGCCGGCCAGGAACGCCACCAGGTTGGCGATCTCCTCGGGCTCGGCCACCCGGCCGAGGGGGATGGAAGCGTTGAGCGTGGCCAGCTGGGCCGGGTCGGCCACCGTGGCGGCGTTGATGGGGGTGTCGACGGCCCCGGGGCCCACGCCGACCACCAGGATGTTGTGGGGGGCCAGCTCCACTCCGGCCGTCCGGGTGAGCATGCGCATGCCGCCTTTCGACAGGCAGTAGGCGGTGTTGCCGGGCATGGGCCAGTCCTCGTGCACCGAGGTCATGTTGATGATCCGACCACCGTGGCCCTGGGCGATCATCTGCTTGGCGGCCAGCTGGGTACCGAAGAAGGCACTCTTCAGGTTGATGTCCAGCACCTTGCCGTACTGCTCCTCGGTGGTGTCGAGGACCGACGTCCTGGTCTCGATGCCGGCGTTGTTGACCATGATGTCGACCTGGCCGAACGTGGACACGGCCGTGTCCACCAACGTGGTCAGGTCGGCCACCTTGCTCACATCGGCCTGGACTCCGATGACCCGGTCCCCGAGGTCGCGTACCTGCTGCTCGACCTCGTGCTCGGCGGCCTCGTTGGTGATGTAGTCGATGACGATGTTGGCGCCCTGCGCGGCCAGGGCCAGCACCACCGCCCTGCCGATGCCGGTGTTTCCGCCGGTCACGATGGCCACTTTTCCGTGCAGTGTCATGTCGCTCCTGTGGTGCGCTCGGTGGGGCGGTGTACGGGGTGTTCCGGGATCGGACATTCCCGGCGGGGAGTGGACCCCACCGCCACGGGGATCCTAACGGTCGGCCGCCGGCCGTTTCCGCTCCGTCGGTGCCGGTGGCATCATCGGGGCGTGCCCCGACCCTCCATGGGTGATGCCACCCGGTACCTCGCCGTCCAGGACCCGGTCCTGGCCGCGCTCGTCGACCGCCACGGCCCACCGCCGGCCCGGCGTCCGGCCCGTTCGGACCGCCGCTTCGCATCGCTGGCCGAGATCATCGTCTACCAGCAGTTGGCCGGGCGGGCCGCTGCCACCATCCACGGCCGCTTCGTGGGGGCCCTCGAGGGGACGGTCACGCCCGAAACCGTGCTGGCCGCCTCCGACGAACTGCTGGCCTCCTGCGGATTGAGCCGGGCCAAGGCCACCTCCATCCGGGACCTGGCCGACCACGTGGCCGACGGACGGATCGCCCTCGGGCGCATCGGTCGCCTGTCCGACGACGAGGTGGTCGCCCACCTGACCCAGGTGCGGGGCATCGGACCCTGGACGGCCCAGATGTTCCTGCTCGGGACCTTGGGCCGTCTCGACGTGTGGCCCACCGGCGACTACGGGGTGCGGGCCGGATTCGGGCGGGCGTGGGGCCTCGCCACCACCCCCTCGGCCCTGGAGCTCACCGACCTGGGTGAGCCGTTCCGTCCCTACCGGAGTCTGGTGGCCTGGTACTGCTGGCGGGTGGTGGACGACCGTCCCGAGTCGGACTGACGGCAGCTGACGGCCGCTCAACCACCGGCCTTCAGGGCGGCGCAGATGTCGGCGAAGTGGCCCGGGTCGGGTCGCCGGGTGCACTCGAGGCTGACGGTGTCGGCCACCCCGGCCACCTTGGACCGGATCAGGCCGGCAATGTCGTCCCGCCGGCCCACGATGGCGATGGACTCGAGGACCTCGTCGGGGATCAGGGCGGGCATGTCGTCCCACCGACCTTCCTTGGACAGTCGGTTGAGGCGCGGATGGAGGGACTCCCAGCCACTGCATTCGAGGATGGCGGCGTAGGCCGGGGTCGAGGCGTAGAAGGCGATCTGGCCCCGGACCACGTCGATGGCCCGGTCCAGCTCGGCTCCGTCATCGCCGGTGGCGATGAGGTTGACCACCACCACCTCGAGCTCGTCCCGCCCTTTGCCGGCCCGGCCCAGGCCCTCGACGATGGCCGGCAGGGTCAGCTCCCGCAGGGAGGCGGCGGTGGAGAACGGATGGACCAGGAGTCCGTCCCCGACCTCGGCGGCCATGGCTGTCATGCGCGGGCCCACGCCACCGAGGTGGATGGCCGGCCGACCGAAGCGCGCCGGGCCGGGGTCGAAGGCCGGTGGCATCAGGGTATGGGTGTAGAACTCGCCCTGGAAGTCGAGCGGTGCGGTGCCGTCCCAGGCGTCCCAGATGGCCCGGATGGCCAGTACCATCTCGCGCAGCCGGGCGGTCGGCCTCGACCACGGCATGGAGAATCGGCGCTCGATGTGGGGCCGGATCTGGGTCCCGAGGCCCAGGACGAACCGACCGCCGGACACGTCCTGGAGGTCGTAGGCCAGGTTGGCCAGCAGCATCGGAGTGCGGGCGAAGGCGATGGCCACGGCGGTGCCCAGACGGAGGGTGGAGGTCCGGTCGGCGGCCAGGATGAGGGGCAGGAACGGATCGTGCCGGGTCTCGTAGGTGTAGGCACCGTCGTAGCCCAAGGCCTCCAGTTCGGCGAAGTGCTCGCCGGCTGAGGCCAGTTCGGGTACCGGCGTGGTGGTGAAGACGTCCATGGTCGCAGGGCCGTCCGGGACGGTCCGGCGGGCCACCGGATCGTAGACGGCGCCGCCCGGGGGCGCCGTTTGAGCTCAGTCCGGCTTGTCGGCCTGCGCCGCCGATCGCTCAGAGGGCAGGAAGCCGGGCATCGATGGTGCCGGCCACCTCGTGGACCTTCGGGGTGTCCATCACCCCGGGGGAGCGGAAGGCCCCGGCCATCAGCCGGGGCCAGCCCACCCAGACGTCGCGGACCCGGGCCGAGGAGGCCAGGCCCCACTCGGCCCGGGTGAGGCAGAGCATGGCGGCCACCGGCACGTTGGACTCCCACGGGGACCCGTCCAGGGTGGCCCGCACGATCTCGACCTGGCGGCACAGGGTGTCGAGGGAGGGTGTGCAGTTCCTCCGGCCCACGTGGAGCTCGGGGAGGTCCAGCTGGCTGATGGGTCCGGGACGCTTGGTGTGCACGAGACCCTTGTGGTGCTGGGTATCGATGACGAAGACGCCGGCCGGGGCCACGGCGATGATGGGGATGGTGGCCCCCGACCCGGGGATGCGCCGATCGTTGAGCACGATGACCCCTTCGCCACCGATCACCTCGACCGTTGCCCGGAGACGGCTGCGCCGGTCGCCGTCGGCCCGCCGCCCCCGAGGTCGTCCCGTGGGCCCATCGGGTCCGGGGACCGGGGTGTCGGCGTCGGTCATCGGGCCCATGGTACGAGAAGGGGCCTGGCCGACCGTTGATCCCGCCCACTTTGTTGCAACTTGGCGCACCCTGTTCCCTTTCGGGGGGTGGGGTGGGAAGATGGCCAAGGACGCATGCGCGTCCTTGGCAGGGGAGTACCCCAGGGGAGACTCTGGAAGGGGGAAGTCCATGCGCGTATCCAACCTTCTCGAAGGCAAGGGGACCATGGTGGTCACCGTCACACAGGAGGCCACCGTCGGCGACGTGGTGGCCGACCTGGCCCACCACAAGGTCGGGGCTCTGGTGGTGTCCCCGGACGGCGTGACCATCCAGGGCATCGTGTCCGAGCGGGACATCGTCAAGCGCCTCAGTGTGCTCCGCACCCAGCTCCTCGACGACCCGGTTTCCTCGATCATGTCCACCGACGTCCGGGTGTGCTCGCCCGACGACGATGTGGAGTCGATCATGAACCTGATGACCGAGCGTCGGTTCCGTCACGTCCCGGTGGTGGAGGACGGTCGGCTGGTGGGCATCGTCAGCATCGGTGACGTGGTCAAGAGCCGTATCCAGGAGCTCGAGAAGGACCGCAACGAGCTCATGGAGTACATCACGGCCCGATAGCCCCTCCGCCGACCGACCCGTCGGAAGGTTCGAAGGCCGCCCGACCGGGCCTACGCTCGGGTCGTGATCGATCAGGGGACCTCGCTCGGGATCGTGATCGTCGACCACGGGTCGCGCCGTTCTGAAGCCAACCGGCGCCACGAGGAGTTCGTGGCCGAGTGGGGGACCTCCCGGGGCCAACCCAACGTGGAGGCCGCCCACATGGAGCTGGCCGAGCCCTCCATCGGGACCGCGGTGGACGCCTGCGTCTCCTCCGGGGCCACCACCGTGGTCATCGCCCCGTACTTCCTGTGGCCCGGCAACCACTGGGACCGGGACATCCCGGCCCTGGCCGCCGAGGCCTGCGGTCGTCATCCCGGCGTGCACTATCTGGTGGCGGCCCCCCTCGGCCCCCATCCCCTCCTCGGTGACATCGTGGAGGAGCGGGTGGTCCACTGCCTGGCCCATGCGTCCGGCCACGCTCCCGAGTGCGACATCTGCGCCGGCTCCGGTCGCTGCCGGTTGGTCTGATGGGATCGGCCCCCGGTCGGCCGTCGGTCGACGTGATCGTGGTCGGGGCCGGTCTGGCCGGCCTGGCCTGCGCCCAGGATCTCGGACGGGCCGGCGTCGGGTGCCTGGTCCTCGAGGCCTCGGACGGGGTCGGCGGCCGGGTTCGCACCGACGCCGTGGACGGCTACCTGCTCGACCGGGGTTTCCAGATCCTGCTCACCGCCTATCCCGAGGTGCAGCACCGCCTCGACCTCCCCGCCCTCGGTCTCCAGACCTTCGAGCCCGGCGCCGTGGTGCGGGTCGCCGGTGGGTTCCACCGGGTGGCCGACCCCCTGCGCCGACCGGGCCAGATGGTCTCGACCCTGTCCGCCCCGGTAGGCACGCTGGCCGACAAGGTGCGGCTGGCCCGCCTGGTGCTGGACGTCCGCACCCACCCGGTCGGTGAGCTGCTCCGCCGTCCGGATCGCTCGACGCGGGCCCGACTGGTCGACGCCGGATTCACCGACACCATGGTCCGGTCGTTCTGGCAGCCCCTGTTCGCCGGCGTCCAGCTGGATCCCGACCTCGAGGTGTCCAGCCGACGCTTCGACGTCATCCTGCGCATGCTGGCGGTCGGTGACTCCGGCGTACCGAGGCGGGGGATGGGCGACATCCCTGCCCAACTGGGAGCCACACTGGCCGAGGGTGTCGTGCGCCTGGGGGCCCGGGTGACCGGAGTCAGCTCCTCGGGCGTGGTGCTGGAGGGAGGGGAACGGGTGGCCGCCCGCTCGGTGGTGGTGGCCACCGACGGACCGACCGCCCACCAGCTGTTGGGGAGGGCCGTCGCCGACCCGGGGTCGAGGGCCGCGGCGTGCTGCTGGTTCTCCGTGGCCGCCGGTCCGCCGGTGGCCGGTGGCGCCCTGGTGCTGGACGGGGAGGCGTCCGGCCCGGCCACGACCCTGGCGGTGATGAGCGAGGTGGCCCCGTCCTACGCGCCGGCGGGCCGGAGTCTGGTGGCCGCCGCCGTGCCCGGCCCGGACGCCCTCGACCCAGCCGTCACCGAGCGGGTCCGACGCCAGCTGGCCGGGTGGTTCGGTTCGACGGTGGCCGAGTGGGACCACCTTCGCACCCATGTGATCCCCCATGGCCAGCCGGCTCAGGCCCCCCCGTTCCACCCGAAGCAGTCGGTGGCGTTGGGCGAGGGGGTCTTCGTGTGCGGGGACCACCGGGACACGGCCTCCATCCAGGGGGCCCTGTTCAGCGGTCGCCGCACCGCGGTCGCCGTACTGGCCCATCTGCGGGGCTGAGCCCGCCACCACGTGTCGAAGGCCTAGGCGCCGCAGTCGCCGGTCCAGGGCCGGCTCCCGTCGAGGGCGTACAGGGCCACCGCCACGGTGTCCTGCTCGGCCTTGGACGCGGCGCTCGGGGGCACGTTGACCAGGTAGGAGAGCCCGGCGGCCTGGGCGGCGACGTTCCAGGTGGACTGGCTGAACTGGAAGGCACCGAAGTACCCGTTGCCGGTGTTGATGCTGTAGTTGCCCCCCGACTCCCGCTGGATTACGCACAGGAGGAAGGGGTTGAGGGCGGGGTCGGGCAGGTTGGCCCCGGCGCCGGCCGGAGGGCTGACGGCCACCGGGGCGGTGGTTCCCGGTGCGGCGGTGGCGGGAATGGTCGGCACGGTGGCGGCAGCGGCGGTGGGTGATCGGGCCGGTGCCGCCCTGGCCGCCTGCTTGGTGGCTGCGGTCACTGCGGCCACCGCGGCGGCGTTCTGCGCCGCAGCCTGGGAGGCCACGGCGGTGGCCAGTTGACCGGTCACCTGGCTGTGCAGGGTGGCGAGATGGTCGGCACTGGCGTTGGCCTGACCGAGCACGTTGGCCTGGGCGGCCTGATCGGCGCGGTCCTGGCTCTGCTGCTGGCGGAGCGAGGCCTGATGGGCCTGGAGCTGGTCCTGGGCGGTATGGAGCTGGTCTACGGCGGTGGTGATGTTGCCCACGGCGATGGAGGAGTACTCACTGGCCGCCTGGGCATGCTCCTGATCGCCCCCGAACAGCGAGGCGGTGGTGCTCCCCGAGCCCGTCCCGTAGTCCATGTAGGACCGGATGGCCTGCCGGCGGACCAGCTCCACCTGGGCGGTGATCTGCTGGGTATCCAGATCGATCTGCTGGCCGATCTGGTTGATGGCCTGGTTGTCGCTGGCCACCCGGGCCGAGACCACCGAGTACCGCTGCTGGTAGGTGTCGACCTGGAGCTGCTCCTCGATGAGCTGCTGGGAGACGGCGGCTGCCTGGGCCCGCAGGGAAGACACGGCATCGGCCCCGGCAGGTCGGGCCGCCCCGACCACCGAGAGGGAGGTCGAGGCCACGAGGGTGGAGAGGAGCACGGCCGAGATCCTGCGTCGACGGCGCACTCCGGCGGTCAGGTCCGCCATGGGTGAGAACCGGGCGCGAAACACAATGGACAACTATTTTAGTGGCCTGGGCTGGGGAGAAACAAGGGCGCCCCCCCGATCGGCCCTCCAGGCGCCCGGTCAGGCCCGCCCGCTGGCTCCCGTCGCCACCGCCTCGTTCGACCTCTGCGCCGTCGCCCCGCCCCGGACGGGTGAGGCGGTCGATCCCCCCTCGGACGGGCGGCCCGGGGCCAACAGGATGCACAGCAGGCCGGCCAGGGCCGCGGTGCCGGCGCAGTACCACCACAGGTGGTGGAAGCTGGCGAGAGCGGCGGCTGGGCCGCTCGTCACCCCGAGGATCACCACCAGCAGGGCCACACCGAAGGCGCCTCCGACCTGCCGGGCCGTCTGGTTGACGGCGCTGCCCACGGCGAACCGCTCGGGATGCAGGCTGGAGACGGCGGCCGCGCTCAGCACCCGCCGGCCGGTGCGGGACCGACCCGGACGCCCCGGTCGCGGGATGCTGCGGCCAGTCGCCGGGCCCTGCTCGCAGCGGCCCAGGAGCTGTTCGGCCAGAGGGGGTTCGAACGCACCACCGTGCGGGAGATCGGGGAGCGGGCCGGCGTGGACGCGGCGCTGATCGCCCGCTACTTCGGGAGCAAGGCCGACCTCTACATCGCCGCGGTGGCGGCGGAGCGGATGGGTGACCAGCACGCCTCCGAGTACGAGGGGCTGGAGGAGATGGTCGAGTCCCTGGTGGCCCGGGTCGACCGCCACGGACCCGGTCCGATCCTGCAGGCCCTGGTCCGATCGGACACCTCCGAGGAGATCCGGGACGCCGCCCAGGCTCGTCTGGCCCGACGACTGGTGGAGCCGCTGGTGGACGGCATGGAGGGGCGGGGCGACGCCCGGGCCCGACTGCGGGCCGAGATCGCCGTGTCGGCCCTGATCGGTGTGGCCCTCGGCCGGTCGCTGGGGTGGTTCGTGGAGATGGCCTCGGTTCCCCCCGACGAGCTGGCCGAGCTGTTGGTCGATGCCCTGGAGAGCCTGACGGGTGAACAGGCCCCCACGACGCCCTGACCCGGCCCGCCGGTCGGAAGGCCCCCGGGGGGGGTCGAAGGGCCCAACCGTTCCGGCCTACGGTGATCGGCGGCGAGGAGTCGACCCCGAGGAGGACGAGTGGCATCGGCAGACCCGGAGCGGGGACGTGAGGTCGAGGGGCTGTTGCGGGGACGTGAGCACTGGAGCCTGCAGCCGTCGTCGTCGCCGGGCATGCCGTCCCAGTGGTGCCTGTTGGCCGGCCCGGAGATCGAGCTGTCGGTGACCGTCGACCAGGGCGCCATCGTGGTCTACGTCATGGACCGGGACGCTGAGGTCTTCTTCGCCGACGGTGCTGCCCTGGCCCGGTGGCTTGACGCCAACGAGGCGCTATGGGTCGGGCGCCCCTCCATGGCTGCGGAGCTGTACGACGATCTGCTGACCGGACGCCTCGACGAGTGGGGAGGCCAGGGCCTCCGCTCGAGGTGACCCACGTTCAGGATCGGGCCAGCAGGGCTTCGAACCGGCGGGCGAACAGGTAGGCGTCACCGGGCCACCGGGCCGAGAGGTAGTTGCCGTCCTCCACCACGAAGGCCGGGCCGTCGTCGTCGGCCGTCCCTCGCTGGAACGTCCGGGGACCCCTCTCGAACTGGGCCCGGTCGTGGAGGTTGTTGCCCACCTCGTCCTCGACGTAGGCCGGGTAGGTCCGGTAGTACCGGCCGAGCCGCCAGGCCGTGGCCAGGTAGGCGGTCCTCTCCATGTACTTGGGCAGGCCGGTGGTCCGCCGACCGGCCAGCACGCTCTGCCCGGTGCCCGGATCGGTGGCCCGGGCCAGCACCAGCACGCCATGGCAGATGGCCCCCACCGGACGATCCAGCGACCAGAACGCCGCCACCCGGTCCGACAGCTCGTGGGATCCCAGGTACTGGCGCATGCCCGGGGCGTGGCCTCCCGGGAGCACGAGCCCGTCGAAACGCCCGACGTCGATCGAACGCCAGCTCTCCGGGTTGGTGAACTCCGGCGCCACCGCCATCTGCCGGTAGCACTCGAGGGCCTGCTCGTCGGCGCCGAGCTGACCGAAGAGGACCCCGGTGAGGAGACGGGGATCGCAGGCTGGGGCGGTGCCGCCCTCCTCGGTGACGAAGGTCACGGTGTGTCCGGCATCGGTCAGCAACCGCCAGGGCACGGCGACCTCGGTGGTGTCGAAGTCGTGGTCCGGCAATGGCATCCATACCTGCATGACCGAGCTCCTCGGGTGGACCGGTGGCCAGGGTGGACCGGAGTGGCGACTGTAGGTTCGACGCGGGGGGTGCGGCAAAGCCCCGCCCGAGGCCGACCGGCGCGTTCTGCCCGTCCGTGACCCACGGTCGGGGTCGGACACCCCCGGTCGCACTGCCCTCACCCCGCTCGAGGAGGTCCACCCGGCGCCCCGGATGACCCGACCCGACCGGCTCTGGGCCGGTCGACCGGGACGACGGAGCGGATCGTTAGAATCACCGCAGGGGCAGCGAGGAGGACCTGTGTCCGTAACTGGCCTGGCCAACCTGGCCGTGAAGGTGGCTGATCTCGACGACGCCTGCCGGTTCTACGAATCGGCCGGGGCTGAGGTTCGCGACCGGATGCTGTGGGGAAAGGGGGAGCGGGCCGACGTCTTCCTCGGCCCGGTGATGATCACTCTGTTCACCCGGGCCATCTACGAGGACGACGTGGACCTCCCGGCCGAGGGTTTCCTCCACCCCGCCCTGTTCACCGACGACCTCGACGCCGAGTTGGTCGGCCACGATGTGGTGTGGGGACCGAGTGTGGTGGAAGGGGCGTTCGGGACCCGCCGGATCGCCTTCGTCGACGCACCCGGTGGCATCCGGCTCGAGTTCATGGAGCAGCTGGCGCCGCCGGCCGACCCCGACCCCTCCTAGGCGCGTCGGTCCGATGGTCTACCTCCTGTCCCTGGCTGCGGCCCTGTCCAACGCCCTGACCAGCCTGCTCCAGCGCATGGGCGTGGAGGACGCGCCGGAGGACGCCACGCTCAAGCTGAGCCTGCTGACCCACGCCATGAGGCGGGGGGTGTGGATGCTCGGCTTCGCCTTCATGGTCGGCTCGTTCGTGATGCAGGCCGTGGCCCTGCACCTGGGGAACCTCTCCGTGGTCCAACCCATCCTGACCACGGAGCTCCTGTTCTTGATCCTGCTCCTGGCCACCTGGTTCCGGTTCCGGATCGGGCTCCGCGAGTGGTTGGGCTGCGTGGCCGCCGCCGGTGGCCTGGCCGGCTTCCTCATCTTCGCCGATCCCGGCGGGGGCAACCTCTCCCCGTCCAACCTGGGTTGGGCGGTGGCCGGGTCCATCTGCGGTGGCGTGGTGGTGCTCTGCGTGGTGCTGGCCCTCCGGGGACCACGGTGGTGGCGGGCGGCCATGTTCGGTGCCGCCGGAGCCATCGGCTTCGCCTTCACCGCATCCCTGGTCAAGAAGGTGGGGGACTACGTCACCGGTGACTGGACCCAGATGTTCAGCCACTGGCAGACCTACGCCCTGGCCGTGTGCGGGGTGGCCTCGGTCTTTCTGGCCCAGAACGCCTTCCATGCCGGCCCCATCGCCGCCTCGCAGACGGCCCTGGTGCTGGTCGACCCCCTGGCCAGCATGGCCATCGGTATCGGACTGTTCGGCGACAACCTGCGTACCGCCGGGGCCTACGGGCCGCTCGAGGCCCTCTCCCTCCTCATCATGTTCGCCGGCGCCGCCTTCGTGGCCCAGTCGCCGCTGATCTCGGGCATGAAGGGCGACGACCAGCAGTACACCGAGATGCTCTCCCTGCGGTCGCGGTCCAAGCGCCTGGTCGATGCGGTCCAGGACACCCTGCCCGCCGACGTCTACGACCACCTGCCCCCCGACGTCATCCAGCACCTGCCCACCGACTGACGCCGGACGGGTGGTGGGGTCGGACCGCCCGGTTGCGCAGCGGTGGCATTCGTACAACGCTCGGGAGGTAGTGCCCGGTACCACCCGGTACGGGAGAGTCCGGGGGGACCGTCATGGAGCAGCGTCAGCGGATGGAGCGGGGAGCCACGCCTTTCGATCGCCGGAGCTTTCTGGGGGGAGCGCTGGCGCTGGGGGCGGGAGCCCTGGCCGCCGGGTGCAGCTCCTCGTCCACCGTCGCCAAGGCCGCCACCACCGTGCCGGCCGGTTCCGACCTCGGTGCCGTGGAGCACGTGGTCTTCCTCATGCAGGAGAACCGCTCGTTCGACCACTACTTCGGCTCCTACAAGGGGGTGCGGGGCTTCGATGACCATGCCCGGGGTCACCTTGGGGCCTTCGCCCAGCCCTTCCCGGGGAACCTGTCGCGCCAGCCGGTCGGAACCCAGCTGCCGTTCCACCTCGACACGGCCACCGGCCTCGGTTCGTGCACCTACGACCTCAACCACAGCTGGCGGCCGCAACACCAGTGCCGGAGCCACGGGGCCATGGACGGCTTCGTCACCACCCACACCTCGGCCCAGTACGAGGGGCCTGTATACGGCGTGCAGACCATGGGCTACCACACCCGCGCCGACCTCCCTTATCACTACGCCCTGGCCGACGCCTTCACCATCTGCGACGCCTACCACTGCTCCATCATGGGCCCCACCCACCCCAACCGGCTGATGGCCCTGTCCGGCACCATCGATCCCGACGGCCGCCACGGTGGTCCCGTGCTCATCACCAACGGGCTGCCGGAGGCCAAGTTCAGTGTGAACTGGACCACCGTCCCTGAACTGTTGGAGGACAAGGGCGTGTCGTGGAAGACCTACTCGCCGCCGGGCCCGCTCTACCGGGTGGACAATCCCAACCTGCTGCTCTTCTCCGACGCCATCCTGCCCTACTTCTCCCAGTACTCGGACCCGTCGTCCGCGCTCTATCAGAAGGCCTTCGTCCCGACCTTCCCCGACGACTTCACCCGCGACGTGCAGGCCGGCACGCTGCCCTCGGTGTCGTGGGTCATCCCACCGCTGGGCTATGACGAGCACCCACCGGCGCCGCCCAGCCTCGGCGCCTGGTACATCGACCAGGTGCTGCAGGCCCTCATCGCCAACCCGGAGGTCTGGGCCAAGACCGTGCTGTTCGTGATGTACGACGAGAACGACGGCTTCTTCGATCACGTGGCGCCGCCGGTGGCCCCTCCCGGCACGCCCGGGGAGTACGTCACGGTCCAACCGCTCCCGGCCACCGCCCAGGGGGTGTCCGGACCGCTGGGCCTGGGCTTCCGGGTGCCCATGTTGGTGGTCTCCCCGTTCAGCCGGGGTGGGTACGTCTCCTCGGAGACCTTCGACCACACCTCCCAGATCCGCTTCCTGGAGGAGCGGTTCGGGATCCGGGCCGATGAGATTTCCGCCTGGCGACGGAAGGCGGTGGGCGACCTGACCACCACCCTCCGGACGGGCTCGACCGACGTGACCCCTCCCGTACTCCCCTCGACCGCTCAGGACACCACGGCGGCGGCGGAGGCCATGGGCTGTGACGCCGGTGACCTGGTGGAGGTGGATGCCACGCCGACGCCCTACCCGCTGGCCCCGGTCCAGACCATGCCCACCCAGGAGCGGGGCACGGTCAGACGGCTCTCCGGCACCACGGCCTGATCCGATCCGGCCGGGCCGGTCAGGTCATCGATGGGCCAGGTCGGGCATCGAGCGGAGGACCCGCCGTCCGCCCCAGGCCGCCACCCCCAGAGCGCATGCCATCAAGAGCGTCGAGGCCACCAGCGCCACCGGCACCGGACCGGTGGCGCCCCCGCCGAACCACCACGTCAGGGTGCCTCCGAGCACGCAGGCGATGGCGGCCACGGTGGCCAGGGTCAAGACCCCGCAGGCCCGGAGCACCCGGTCGGGGAGAGTGGCCGGGACCACGACGGCCACCGTGGCGGCGACCCACGAGCCCAGCACGGCCGCCACCATGACGGCACCGACCACCGCCACGACGGTGTAGGGCCAGTAGGCCCCGTTCCGCTGGGGCCCGTCGAGATGGTGGGCCCAGACCACCACGGCCGCCCCGACCAGTCCGGTGACCACCGTGAGAGCAGCGGCTCGGACCACCGGTCGGAGCATCCGTTCCCACCCACCCCGGCGGCCGCCCCGGACGATCGAGGGAAGACTCAGGCCGGCCGCCAGCATCACGGCCACCGCCCCGGCCCGGGCCGCCCACTGCACCACGGCGTAGCCGGCACCAGGAAGCGGCCGGCCGGGCGGCGTCGCCGCCGACCAGTGCTCGGAGGTCTTGGCCATCACCATCCCGGCCCACACCACCACCGCCCAGGCGCAGAGGACGATCAGGGCTCCGGATCGGACCCGGCCACGCGCCCCATTCGGGCTGGCGAGGCCGGACCGGCGCAGGCGCTCCACCGAGCCGGCCCGCACCAGCGAGAGCCGAACGCCGATGGGCACGGGCCCGTCGCCGTAGGTGTCCTCGAGCAGCACCTCGAGCTCGTCGCCGTACCGGGCGCGCCACTCGGCGGGGTACCAGCGCAGCCAGGACTCGTGGCCTCGCCGTTGCCTCATGCCGACCAGCCGGGTCGGGAGCCGCCGATGCCGATGAGCCGACCGGCCGGGCCCGTGAGACCGAGCCGTGTGGCCCCGACGTCAGCCAGGGTCCGCATGTCCCGCACCGCCTCGGTGAGTGCGGCCGTGCCGGCGGCGGTGAGGCGGTACGGCCGCCGCCGCTCGTCGACTCCGGCCGGTTCGATCAGGCCCCGCTCCTCGAGTCGGGTGATGGCGCCGTACAGCGTGCCCGGTCCGAGGACCACGCCGGCGAACGCTTCGATGTCCTGGGTCAGCGCGTAGCCGTGCTTGGCCCCCGAGGCCAGGCTGGTGAGGATGAGGACGGACGGCTCGTTGGGACGTCCCAGTGTCCCCGGGGCCGGTGCGGATCGTCGTGCCATGTCACCACACTACTACGTCATACGTAGTAGTCAAGGCCACCGCACGCTGGCCGCCCCGAGATCAGCCCCGCCGCCGTCGCTCCTGGCGGCCCTTCCGGCCCGGGGTGGTGGTGCCGGTGGTCGGGGGCGAGGCGGCCAGTGCCGCGTCCTGGGCCCGGATCTGGCGCCGCACCACCCGCTGCTGGGCGGACAGGAGGGCGTCGGCATCAGGTGGTGGAGACGGGATGGTGGCCCGGCCGGGCGGGAGGGACCCGGCCGGCAGATCGGTGCAGATGGGGTGGAACAGGGCCAGGTCCTGTTGCGAGATCGAGTTAGGGGGCAGCGCCGCCGGGCTGGAGAAGGGATTCTTCGGGGCCCGCAGGGTGGGGGGCTCGGCGAAGGGCGGGCGCTTGGCGTTGAAGTCGAAGAAGTCGAGCATGTTGTGGGCGTTGGCGTCCCGATAGGTGAGGGCGGGCAGATTCCACTTGGTCTCGATGAGCTTGAGGATCGACGTGTGGTCGAACGTCTGGTGGGAGACGTACTTTTTCTTGGCCCAGGGCGACATCACACAGCACGGCACGCGGAATCCCGTGTAGTTGTAGGCACCGGGGAGGTCGCCGGCCGCCAGGTCGGGGGGCACGTTGTCCGGCTTGACGGCCCGCTGGGGGGACACGTGGTCGTACCAACCTCCGTGCTCGTCGTAGACCCAGATCAGCGCGGTCTTGTCCCAGGCCGGTCCCTGCATGACGGCGTCCACGAAGAGGGCGGCGTAGGCCTCGCCCACGGTGATGTCCCCGTTCTCTTCGGAGTAGTTGGTGTAGGGGTCGATGAGGCTGAAGGCCGGAAGATTCCCCGAGGCGGCGTCGACGAAGAACTGGGGGACGTGTACCACCTTGTCTGGATTGTTCAGGTACACCGGCTCGAACAGGGCGCAGGTGGGCAGCTCGGGGTAGTAGTCCTTCCACGAGATCCCGTACTGGTTGAGCCGATCGAAGATGGTGCCGTTGGGGGCGTCGACCGCCGAGATGCCCGACGCGTCGGTCCGGATGTTGCCGAGGGCGGTGCCGGCGATGAGGAACCGTCGGTTGGGATACGTCTGGGCCATGACCGAGCAGAAGTAACGGTCGCCGATGGGGAAGGCTCGGGCCATCGAGTGGTAGTACGGCAGGTCGTCGCCGTTCCAGAAGCCCATGGAGGCGCCGCCCGAGGCGGCCACGAACCCCTGATTGGTGCCGTTGGCCCAACTGATGTGGGACTTGTTCCAGTCCTGGCCGATGCCGGAGTCGGCCTCCCCGCAGGTGTTGGGGTTGTGGAACGAACGGACGAAGCCCCCGGCCGGGTCGGGGTTGTAGTTGACCGGGCGACCGTCGTGGCCCATGGTCAGCCCGTCGCCTCGGCCGAGGGTGCCGAGGTGGTCGTCGAAGCTGTGGTTCTCCATCATGATCACCACGATGTGCTCGATCTGCGGGAGCGTGTCCGTCCCGGCCGGAAGCTGCGGGTAGGGGAGGGTGCCGGGCGGAAGGATGGCGCCACCCGGTCCGAGCCCGGTAGCCGCGGCGGCGTACGACTCACTGCCCACGGCGGCGTTGAGTCCCACGGCGGCGAGCCCGGTGGCCGCGGCGCCGGCCAACAGGGTGCGGCGGTCCATCCGCAGACGACGGTCCGGCCCCGGCGCGGGGTTGGTCTGGTCCCTCACCGCGCCCACGCTACCCCCCGGACGCCGGCCACGGGCTGGGGGTCACGCTGGGTGAGGATGGGCCCGGGCCCCGTCCTCACTCGACCAGGAACCCACCGGACTGGTGATGCCAGAGTCGGCCGTACAGGCCGTCGGCCCCCTGGTCCAGCAGCTGGCGGTGGGTCCCTTCCTGCACGATGGCCCCGCCGTCGAAGACGACGATGCGGTCCATGTGGGCGATGGTGGAGAGCCGGTGGGCGATGACCAGGGCGGTGGAGTGCTCCATCAGCCGCCACAGCGCCTCTTGGACCAGGTGCTCCGACTCCGAGTCCAACGCCGAGGTGGCCTCGTCGAGGACCAGGATCGGTGCGCCCTTGGCCATGGCCTGGGCGATGGCGACCCGCTGGCGCTGACCGCCGGAGAGCTTCAGGCCGCGCTCGCCGACCACGGTGTCGTAGCCGTCGGGGAGGGCGTAGACGAACTCCTCCACATGGGCCGCCTGTCCCACCCGGTGCACCGTTTCGTAGTCCACGACGGGTTGGGGCCGTCCGTCGTCGTCCACCCCCGGACCCAGGCCGTAGCAGATGTTCTCGGCGATGGTCCGGTGCAGGAGCTGGGGGTCCTGCGGCACGTAGCTGACCTGGCGCCGCAGCGAGGACAGGGTCACGTGGCGGATGTCCTGCCCGTCCACCGAGATGCCACCCTCCTCGACGTCCATGAGGCGCAGCAGCAACTTGGACAGCGTGGACTTGCCCGAGCCCGAGGGGCCCACCAGCGCCACGTGCTCCCCGGGCCGGACGGTGAGGGTGAGATCGTGGAACAGGGGCGCACCGGTGCGGTAGCCGAACCCCACCTTGGAGAAGTCCACGCTCCCCTCGGGGACGCGGAGCGGTTCGGCGTCGGCCCGCTCGGTGACCTCCACGGGCTCCCCGGCGATGGCGGTGAACTTGGCGGCGCGGCCGAGCGACCGGGCCAGGGACCGGAGGTGCTCGAAGGACTGCTGCAGGCTGAGGGCCACCTGGGCCGAGTAGTAGAGGATCAGGTAGAGCACGGCCGTGGAGGCCCAGTGGTGCACGGCCATGGTGGTGCCGGCCACCAGGGCCAGGAGGGTGCCGACCACGATGGACGTCTCGAGCTCCAGCTGGGTCCGCATGAAGATGGACCGGGCCCGCAGGTCGGCGTCGACCGAGAGGCGCATGAGTGACTCCACCCGCCCCCGTTCATGGGCCTCGTTGGCCGCGGTGCGCACGGCCATCAGATTGGTCACCGTGTCGGCCACCACGCCGGTGGCCTTGGAGTGGTGGTCCTCGAAGGCCTGGGAGGCCTCCCGCACCCGGCGGAGACGGCGGATGATCACCCACACGAATCCACTCACCATGATCAAGAGGGACACGGCGGCCGGCCAGGCCACCACGGCCAGCACGCCGATGGCCGACACCACCACCACCGCCACCGGGAGGAGCCCCCACGAGGCCACGTCGACCATCTCGGCGAAGGCCCACGAGAAGTTGCCCAACGAGGAGATGACCTCCCCCGCCGGGTGGTCCATGTGCCAGCGGTAGCTGAGTTCGAGGAGGTGGGCGTAGCCGTTGTTGAGCCCGGCGGCGAACGACCGGAGGCAGGCCCCCCACTCGAGCCAGCCGGCCACCCGCCAGCCGGCCATGGCCACCAGGCCGGCGACGCCGTAGGCCAGGAGCAGCGGTCCGAAGGAGGACCACTCGCCGCTCCCCGGGTGGGTGGACAGGCCCGCCACCCGTTCGAGGATGGAGGCGAAGATGAGGGGGCAGACGACATCGGCTACCACCACGGCCATCACCATCACCACCCAGGAGGTGATCAGTTGGCGCTTGTGGCCTTCGACCTGCCGCCAGCAGAAGGCGATGGTCTCCTTGGCGGAGGCGGAGGGAAAATCGGAGAGTGCAGCCATGGTGGCTTCCTTGCGGTGAGGGTGGTCCCGGCCACGGGGTGGGGCCCACGGGTCGAAGGCCGGGACGGGGGTGAGAACGGGGCTTATCCGGGCATCGAACGATGCCCTGGGGGTCAGTGGTGGAGTCCGAGCGTGGGTGGTCGGTCGGCCGTGCCGACCCGGACCTACGGCTTCGGAGGGAGTGGGAGCGCCATGGCCCCGAGGCTCCGACCGGCGGCCACCGGCGGCACGACCGGAGCAGTGGAGGTCGTGGTCACTCCAGTGTCAGTCGATGCCATCGGGTACCACCTCCGGTCGTGAGAAACACCGTCGGCCCGGACGGGTCGGCGGCGCAGCCCCACAGGCTAGCAACGGATCGGAGCCCGGTGCGTCAGCGGGTGGCCAGACCGGCCGCCACGGCCTGTCCGGTCCACCGGTTGTTGAGGTAGGGCTCAGGGTCGTGGACCCGGTGGCCGTTGTCCACCTTGTACTCGACGACGTCGCCCCCGAACCGGCCGCACGGGGTGGTCCGCGCCGCGGGGTCCTCGGGGTTCACGATGTTGGTCCACCGGTCCACCGATCCCGGCCACGGGCTCAGCCCGCCCGTGGGACAGGGGTCCAGCCGGTCGCGGATGAGGTCCCCGGCCAGGGGGCAGCCGATGGTGACGTAGTCGGTTACTCCCCACTCGGGGTGGGCGCACAGGGCTTCGTAGGAGACCACCGTGCCGAGGGAGTGGGCCACCACCACCCTGGTGTCGGGGCCGATGGCCGCGTCCACCCGGGCTCGGGCCGCGCTGCGGATGGAAGGCTGCTGCAGGTAGGCGGCGGCCTGGGCCAGCAGGCGGTCGAAGTGGCTCTCGGTGAGCATCTTGGTCAGCTCGGCCAGGTCCACCTCGGGTTCCATCCTCTGGACCAGCTCCTCGACGGTGGCGATGGCTCCGGCCTTGTCCACCGCCGGCCGGTAGCCGTCTTCAGGGTCGGGGCGGAAGACGTCGCCGTAGAAGGCCACCGTCACGTCCTGCTCCTCGATGGTCACCCCGTGCCAGGCCAAGCCGTCGGCCAGGGCCGGGAACCATCGGGATTTGATGGAGGCCGGTCCCCACAGGTCGTTGCCGGCTCCGTGCACCATCACGATCCTCGCCATTTCTGCACTCTTCCACACGTGGTGACCGGGGGGTTCCGGGCCACTATCGGGAATAATGATCACCTAGATCTGTTGAAACTGTTTGACAGATAGCTAGCCAGCCAGGGACACTGGAACAGAAGGCGATCCGGCCCGGGGGGGTCGAACTCACCAGCGAAGGAACACGAGCCATGTACGACGAGACCATCGTCCCCACCACCATCTACGCAACGAGGGTCATCGGGTGCACGGAGCGGGTCTGGGAGGACGTGAGGTTCCCCCACGACGTGGAGGCGCCGGAGGCCGAGCTCACCATCTCGGAGCACAAGCAGCTCGCGGCGGGCAAAGTGGGCTTCCCCGACGAGGCCCGCCAGGCCACCCTGCGGTTCGGGCGCCTGCGGGCCCCTCTCGCCGTGGTGGTGGAGATGACCCGGTGGACCGACCGGACGGTGGAGATCGGTATCCGCCCTCCCCGGCACCTGCCGTTCTGGGTGTCCGGCGACCGGTACGTTCGGGCCGCCTACGCGGTGCTGGACGAACTGGCCCGCACACTG
>JBBQWW010000019.1:0-42377 GCA_038210245.1 Acidimicrobiales bacterium | reverse complement strand
CGACGTGGCCTGGCCGTGCGATGCGGAGAACAAGTACATCGTGCACTTCCCCGAGACTCGCGAGATTTGGTCCTACGGCTCCGGCTACGGCGGCAACGCCCTGCTGGGCAAGAAGTGCTTCGCCCTGCGCATCGCCTCGGTGATGGCCCGCGACGACAACTGGCTGGCCGAGCACATGTTGATCCTCAAGCTGACCTCGCCCGCCGGTGAGACCCGCTACGTGACCGGTGCCTTCCCGTCTGCCTGCGGCAAGACCAACCTGGCCATGCTCATCCCCACCCTCCCTGACTGGAAGGTGGAGACGGTGGGCGACGACATCTGCTGGATGAAGTTCGGTCCTGACGGACGGCTCTACGCCATCAACCCCGAAGCCGGCTTCTTCGGTGTGGCTCCGGGCACCAACAGCCACACCAACCCCAACGCCATGCTGACCCTCGACGGCAACGCCATCTTCACCAATACCGCCCTGACCGCCGAGGGCGACGTGTGGTGGGAGGGGATGACCGAGGATCCGCCGGCCCAGGCCACGTCGTGGAAGGGCGAGGCCTGGACGCCGGAGTCGGACACCCCAGCCGCCCACCCCAACGCCCGCTTCACGGTCCCGGCGGCGCAGGATCCGGCCATCGCCTCGGAGTGGGAGGACCCGTCCGGGGTGCCGATCGACGCCATTCTGTTCGGCGGCCGCCGGGCCTCGGTGGTCCCGCTGGTGTTCCAGTCCCGCGACTGGGAGCACGGGGTGTTCCTCGGCTCCATCATGGCCTCGGAGACCACGGCGGCGGCGGCCGGTGCCGTCGGCAACCTGCGCCGCGACCCTTTCGCCATGCTCCCCTTCTGCGGCTACAACATGGCCGACTACTTCGCCCACTGGTTGAAGATCGGCTCGGAGGCTGATCCCGAGAAGCTGCCCAAGATCTTCTACGTCAACTGGTTCCGCAAGGACGACGACGGGCGTTGGCTGTGGCCGGGCTACGGCGAGAACTCGCGGGTGCTGGAGTGGGTGTTCGAGCGGGTCAGTGGCACCGGGGACGCCACCGAGACGCCCATCGGGTACATTCCGGCGGCGGGGGCTATCGACACTGACGGGCTCGACGTGTCGCCGGCGGACATGGAGAAGCTGCTCACCGTCAACATCGAGGAGTGGCGGGCCGAGGTACCGAGCATCCGTGAGCACTACGCCACCTTCGGGGACAAGCTCCCGGCCCAGCTGGCCGCCGAGGTGGACCGGCTGGAACAGCAGCTCGGCTGAGCGACCCCGATCCCGACCCTGACCGGGTGGTCCGCGGTCAGGTGGTCGGACGCATCCGCCGCGGGCCGTTCGGACTACCGTGCACGGCTCGACGGGAGCTCATGTAGGACACCGCCCCCACGGCGGCCACCACGGCCATGACCAGGCTGCCGGCCGCCACCGGAAGCGACAGGACCACCGGCACGAACGAGCCCACCACCCACATGAGCTGGAACCGGGTCTCGAACCGGGCAAACGCCCGTCCCTGGTTGGACTCACGGACGTGGCGCTGCACCAGGGCATCGAAGGACGGTTTGGCCACGGCGCTGGCCAACCCCACCACCAGGGCGATCATCGCCCAGAACCAACGGGCTGGGTAGAAGGCCCCGATCACCGTCACCGCCGCCACCAACAGGAGCGATCCGGTGAGCATCTGCTGCTCGTCGAGGTACCGGCGGATCCTCGACACCAGGAGTACCCCGATCAGGGCGCCGGCGGTCAGGCCGCCCAGCACGAATCCGAACCACCAGGTGGCGGCGCCCGAGCGCCGGAGCCCGAAGGCGAACAGGAAGGTGGTGAACCCGACCAGGGCCTTCAGTGCCGACATGGGCATCAGGGCCAAGATGACCTCGGTGTCGGCGATGGGTCGAAAGGCGGCCAGGTCCTCCTCGTCACCGACCCAACCGGGGTCGAAGTCCGGGGCCATCTCGATCTCGCCGTCCACCCCACCCCGCTTCCCGGCGGGCGCGTCGGCGTAGGTAGCGCCACCCCCGGGGCGTCGGGCGGCCCGCGGGCGGGCCAGGCGACGGGGCACCGGGAGCCGGGCCCCGGCCACGGCGGCACCGGCGAAGACGGCGATGCTGACCCAGATCACACTGGGCGCCCCCCCCAACTTGAGGATGAGCACGGCGGGCACGGCAAACACGAAGCCGGCCAGCGACGCCAGCAGGCCGAGTCGGGCATTGAGCGTGGCCAGGTCCGGCTCCACTAACTCCTCGCCGGTCCCGGGGTCCTCCACCCTGATGACCGGTGTGCCGTACGGAGGGGTCGGCTCGGGAACCCCGGACGGGGCCGGCGGCTTGGGCGGGGCCGGCGGGTTGCGCGGAACCGAGGCCGTGCCCCACACCTCCCCGTCGTGGGGCACGGTCGACCCCGATCCCCGCTCCGCCACCGCGGTGGACGAGGAGCCGATGGAGTCGCTGGCCTCGTCCAGCATGCCCAGGGCGGCCATCTCCGGCACCAGTGCCCCCTTGGTCACCAGATACACCTTGGACAGGACCAGCATGGCGAAGGCCTCGGGGAACAGGAGCAGCGAGTGGATGTCGCGGGCCAGGAACGGGCACAGCGCCGCCCTTCCCACCGCCGAGGCCACGACCATGGCCCGACGGGCCCCCCGGCTGCGGTCGATGAGCGGTCCGAGGGCCGGGGCCACTACGGCGAACGGGCCCATGGTCAACAGCAGGTAGAGCAGGACCTTGTCCTTGGCCGCGGTGGGCGAGATGGAGAAGAACAGGGAGCCGGCCAGGGACACGGCGAAGAGGGTGTCCCCCGCCGTCATCAGGACGTGGGTCAGGGCCAGGCGCCCGAACGGGCGACGCTGATCGAAGAGGTCGGTGACGGCCGACCGGGCCAGGCGCTTGAACTGGTCGCTGCGCTCCCGAACACCCACATCGGCATGGTAGGCGTCCGGCGCCACCCGACCGGCTCACCGCCACGGTCCGGACCGCCGACCGGTCCGGCTCCGGGCGGCGGTACCATCGGCGGGTCACCACCCCCCGATGCTGCGGAGGAGTTCTATGCCGGTGCATGCCTATGTGCTCATCCAGACCGAGGTCGGGAAGGCGGCCACCGTGGCCCGGACCGTGGCAGAGCTGGACGGGGTGCTGGCCGCCGAAGGGGTCACCGGACCCTACGACGTGATCGTGCGGACCGAGGCCGAAACCGTCGACGAGCTGGGCCGCATGGTGGTCGGGGCCATCCAACGTATCGAGGGCATCACCCGCACCGTGACCTGCCCGGTGGTCAATCTGTAGGAACCGGCCCGATGGCCGGGCCGTCCAGCCGCCTTCCGGGGAGAATCCCGAGGCCAGAGCGTCCAGAGGCAACTCGGGGATCGATGGCGTAAGCCGCCGTGGTCGCCCTACAATTGGCCTTTCGGATCGCACCGGGCAGGAAGTCGAGACGAGGGCGCAATGGGCCGGAAGGCTGCAGCAGGAACGGCGGGGCACCTGGACGCCCTCGATGGGATGCGGGCCATCGCCATCGGCGCAGTGCTCGTCCTGCACCTCGACCGGGCCCACTTCCCCGGCGGGGCGTTCGGGGTCGATGTCTTCTTCGTCCTCTCGTCGTTCCTGATCAGCACCTTGCTCCTCCACGAGTTCAGCCGGAACGGCAGGATCCGATTCGGGGCGTTCTACTGGCGCCGGATCTTCCGGCTCTACCCGGCGCTGTTGCTGTGGCTGGCGGTTCTGGCCATACCCACCGCCCTGGTGCTTCATGAGGCCGGCACCATCCCCTGGAGCGCGGCCGGCGCCGTCCTGTACCTCAACGACTTCCTCCAGGCCTGGACCCAGCACGTCGGCTCGCCGTTCGACCAGTCGTGGTCCCTGGCCGTGGAGGAGCAGTTCTACCTGGTCTGGCCCCTGGCCCTGGCCCTGATCACGACCCGCCTCACGGTACGCGGCCAGAAGCGGACCCTCGTGGTCATGGTGGCCGCATCGCTGGCCATCTGGCTCCTCTACGGGAACTACTTCCTACCCACCGGGCACCTGGTCCCCCTGGCCCTCGGATGCTGGGCGGCGTTCTGGATGGCGCAGGGCGGTGCCCAGACCCGATGGGCCGGGTGGCTGACTGACAGCCGCGTGGCCGTCGGCGCCCTGGCCATCTTCGCCGTGGCCCTGTTCGCCTCCCCGCCGGGCCGGATCGGTGGGGACCTCCTGGCCCTGGCCGTGGACCTGGCCGCCACCGGGCTGATGCTCCACACCGTGTTGGCCGCCCGATCCTGGCCTTCACGCGTCCTCGGCTCGTCGCCGCTCCGTTGGATCGGGGTGCGGTCCTACGGGGTCTACCTCTATGGACTGACCCTGGTCATTCTGATCCCCGCCGTGACCCATCTCCCACTCCACGAGGCCGCCCCCTTGGACCTGGTGGTGATCGCCGTGGTCGTGGCCCTCTCCTACCGCTACGTGGAGGCGCCACTGCGGGCCCGGGGTCGGGCCTGGCTGGTCGACGCCGAGCACGGCCGACGGGCGGTACCGGTGGCCGACCGGAACGGTGCGGCCTCCGGGGCAGAGCCCCGGCAGTCCTCGGCCGAGGAGTCCCTGACCGACGCCACCTAGCCGATGGCCCCCGAGCGCCGCAGGTCAGCCACCTCGCCCGCCTCGAGGCCCCAGTCGGCCAGGGCCTCGTCACCGTCCTGACCGGGGTTGGGCGGAGGCCGCCGGATGGCGCCCGGCGTACCCAGGAACCGCGGCGACGGCGACGGCTGGACCACACCGGCCACCTCGGTGAAGGTGCCCCGGGCCTTCATGTGGGGATGGTCCGGCGCCTCCACCGGCGAGAGCACGGGAGCAGCACAGGCGTCGCTGCCGGCAAAGATGACTTCCCACTCCTGGCGGGTCTTGGTGGCGAACAGGGCGGCGAAGCGTTCCTTCATCTGTGGCCATGCCTCCCGGTCCATCTGATCGGGCAGCGCTTCTCCCTCGAGGCCGAGCCGCACCAGGAGCTCGGCGTAGAACTGTTGCTCGATGGCACCCAGGGCGAAGTAGCCGCCGTCGGAGGTCTCGTACACCTCGTAGAAGTGGGCCCCGGTGTCCAGAAGGTTGGTGCCCCGCTGGTCCTTCCAGATGCCGGCCGACATCAGCGTGTAGGTCATGGTCATCAGCGAAGCGGCCCCGTCGACCATGGCCGCGTCGATCACCTGGCCAGCCCCGGTCTGGCGGGCACTGATGATGGCCGCGCACATCCCGAAGGCCAGCAGCATGCCGCCGCCGCCGAAGTCGCCGACCAGATTGAGCGGGGGCAGCGGGCGCTCCCCGGCCCGGCCCATGGGCTCGAGGGCACCGGCCAGGGCGATGTAGTCGATGTCGTGGCCGGCTGTGGAGGCCATGGGGCCGTCCTGGCCCCACCCGGTCATCCGGCCGTAGACCAGTGTGGGATTGCGTTCGAGGCAGACCTCAGGGCCGAGTCCGAGCCGCTCGGCCACGCCGGGGCGGAATCCCTCCATCAATCCGTCCGCCCCCTGCAGCAGTCGTAGGACCAGGGCCACACCGTCGGGGTGCTTGAGATCCACGGCCACCGACCGGCGACCGCGATTCATGAGGTCCACGTGGGGAGCGGTGTTGGGGGGATAGGTGGCCCGATCCGAACGGTCGATGCGGATGATGTCGGCACCGGCGTCAGCCAGCATCATCCCGGCGAAGGGGGCCGGGCCGAGTCCAGCCAGTTCGACGATGCGCACACCGTGGAGGGGGCCGCTCACCGCCGGCCGTCCCGCGGGGACGAGAGGGAGATTGTCATGGGCGGATGGTGGCCGTTCCGGCCCCCGGGGTCAAATGCACCGGCCCGGCCGGCCCGTTCGGCGTCCCTCTGGCAGAGTGGGGCATGCCGTTGCCTGTGGCCCGACATGCGGTGGGGCCGGGACGGGTCAACTTGATCGGGGACCACACCGACTACAACCGGGGCGTGGCCCTCCCCTTGGCCATCGGGCTGGGTGTCTCGGTGAGCTTCACCCCCACCGATGGAGGGACGCTGGTCGTCTCGTCTTCGGCGTTCACGGAGCAGGTGACCATCCCCGTCGGGGGTGGAGCCGACCCCGGATTCGCCGCCACGACCACCGATGCTGATGCCGATGCCGACGGCACCGAACCCTGGGTCAGCCTGGTGACGATGGAACCGGACTGGGCCCGCTTGGTGGCCGCCGTGGCCACTCTGGCTCCCCTCCCGTCCGCTGGCACCCTGACCATCCACTCCACCCTGCCGGTGGGGTCGGGCCTGTCCTCCAGTGCCGCCCTATCCGTGGCCCTGGCCGAGGTGTTCGGGGTGGATGGTGGGCCCGAAGAGATCGCCCGGCTCTGCCAGCGCGCCGAGCACGCCGTCGGCGTGCCCGTCGGGCTGATGGATCCCCTGGTGTGCGCCGGAGGCCGGACCGGCCACGCCCTGCTCATCGAGTTCGACACGCTGGCTACCCGGTCGGTCCCGATACCCGCCGAGGTGGACATCGTGGTGGTGGACAGCGGTCAGCGCCGAACCCTGCGGACCTCCGCCTACGCCACCCGGGTGGCCGAGTGCGAGGCGGCCGCCCGGGTGGTGGGGCCCCTGGGTCTGTGTGATGAGGACGCCCTCGGATCACTCCGCGATCCCGTGCTGCGGGCCCGGGCCCGCCACGTGGTCACCGAGTGCGGCCGGGTGAGGGAGACGGCCGAGGCCCTGGTGGCCGACGATCTGGTCGGCGCGGGTGCGCGGCTGTCCGAAAGCCACCGAAGCTTGGCCGAGGCGTTCGCCGTGTCCACCCCGGTGTTGGACCAGCTGGTGGAGGATCTGGCCCGTCGTGACGGCGTGCTGGGGGCGCGGATGACCGGGGCCGGCTTCGGAGGTTGCGTGGTGGCCCTGACCCGACCCGGGGCCATCGACACCACCACCTGGCCCACCCCGGCGTGGACGGTGACGGCCACCGACGGCACCGTGGCCGCCCGGCGCCTTCGCTCCTAGCGGTAGTCCGCCCGCTCCTGGTCGTCCCGATAGGGATCGATGCGGCGGGTGATCACCCGGGCCAGGACGACCGGTTTGCGCACGTCATCGATCCGACGGATCTGGTCCTCGCCCCGGATCTCCAGCTCGAGTCGGCCGGTGCCCAGGACGCGACGCCACAACGACTGCACCGCCAGGACCGAGACCACGGAGGCCAACGGGGTCTCGGCGTAGCGGGGTGACAGCACCCCCCACTGCTCGACCAGGCGGACCGAGGTCAGCACCAGGCCGCTGGTGAGCCAGTTGGCCGTCCGGACGGCCAGCCAGAGGCAGGGGACGGCCACCACCAGACCCTCGATCCAGTGGAGGACCACCGAGGAGTGCGGGAAGCCCACGTCGAGGGCCACCCCGATGCCGATGACCACGGTGGCCACGGCCAGAGGACCCGACAGGAACGTCCAGTGCGGCCGGATGTCGATCAGGACCTTCTCGTCCGGCAGGAGTTGGAGCCGGTGGACGGCCAAGGGCCTCAGCCCAGCTTGCCGGCGATCGATCCAGCCGACCGCAAGACCGTCCCGTCGGCACCGGAGGCGGAGTAGGCATGGGTGGGGCGCCGCCGGGCCTCTTCCAACAGGTCGTGGAGCAGCGTGACCAGAGGCACCGCCGGCTCCACCCACAGGTAGCGGGCCAGCGAGCCGGGGATGGTGTTGACCTCGTTGACCACGAACTGCCGCCCATCGGAGAGGAAGTCGATGCGGGCCACTCCGCGCAGACCGGTGAGGCCGGCCACGGTCTCGGCCGCGTGGCGCAGCTCCTTCTCGAGCTCGGGGGGGATCTGGGCCGGGAGCTCGCGGGTGGCGCCGGCCATCCCCTCACCGGCCACGTACTTGTCGCGGTAGTCGAGGATGTCGGCGCCACCCGAGGCCCGGATCGGCCGCTCGATCGCTGACAGCCGAAGCTCGGGCCAGCTGCGCACTGCCACCTGGAGGTCGGTGAGGTCGGGGCGGTAGGGCTCCACCACGGCGCCCAGCCGGAGGTGGGGGTTGGCCTCCAGCCGGGCCCGGGCCGTGGCCGCGTCCTCCACCACGTCGATGCCGATGGACGATCCGCCGAAGCGGGGCTTCACGATGTAGGGCCCGTCGAAGGGCGGTGGGTCACCCTGAGCGGTGAGGAGGACCCGGGGCAGGGTGGGCAGACCGGCTGACGACACCACGGCCCCGAAGGCCAGCTTGTCCATGCCCAGCGCGGCGCCGTACACGGTGGGTCCGGAGTAGCGGATACCGGCCAGATCGAGGGCGGCCTGCAGGGTGCCGTCCTCCCCCGGTCCCCCGTGACAGCAGACGAGGGCGGCTTCGATGTCCAGGGTCCGGGTCTTACCCAGACGGCCCCCGGGCTCGGCAAAGCCGCCGTCCGGAGTGGCCATCAGCTGCAAGCGGGCGGCACCCTTCGGCACCCCCTCCATGAAGGCCTCAGCCTCGAGGGTGGGGTCCACATCGAACCATTCGCCGGTCTTGGACCAGAACAGGGCCCGGATGGTGGGGCCCGGGGCGCCGGCCAGGCCGCGGGCGGCCTGCAGGCCGGTGAGCACGCTCACGTCGTGCTCGGGAGAGGGTCCTCCGAAGATGACGGCGACGTCGGGCACGGTGGGGGGACTCCTCCGATCGGCGGTTGGGGGGCGGTGTGACGAGCTACCGGGTGTCGAGTGCGGGCAGGCAGCCGGGCCGAGGGCTCAGCGTGTCAAGGGTAGTGGTCCGGCAGATCGTTCTCGTACAACACGGCGTCCCCCGGGCCGAGGTGCTCCCGCACCCAGGTGACCGCCTGGTCCCGGTGGTTCACCCGGATGACATCGAGGGAGGGGGTGGCGGCGGCCACGCCGGCCAGCAGGGCCCGACGGTTGGTGCGGCCCACCACGACCAGGTGGTCGGCGGCCGCGGCGATGGCTGACCCGAACGCCCGGTTCTCGGCGAACTGGCGCGAGCCGAGTTCCACCATCCCCGGCGTGACCACGGCCCGACGGGGGCGCGACCGGGGCGATCCGGCCGCGGCCGGGTCGATGGGATGCGGGGCCTCGAGCCGCAGTGCCTCGAGAGCCTCGGCGGCTCCCGCCGGATTGGAGTTGTAGGTGTCGTCGAGGATGGCCACCCCCGAACCTGACCGGGCCGCCTGCAGCCGGTGGTCCACGGAGGGCAGGTCGGCCAACCGCTGGCCCACCCGGCCGGGCGGGACACCGAGGACGAGGGCCACGGCGATGGCGCAGGCCAGGTTGGTGGGCTGGGTCCCGGTGGGCACGGTCACGTCTCCCGACACCACGGTCCCGTCCAGGTAGACCGACACCGAGGCGTCGTCCGCCGACCGCTCCACACAGACATCGGCCAACCGGTCGACGGCGGAGCACCGGAGCACCCGCTTCCCCTGGGCGGCGGCCCGGTCGGCCACCGCCGCCAGCCGGGGGTCGTCCACCTGGAGCACGACGTCGTGGGCCGCGACCAGGATCTCCGACTTGGCCTCCACGATGCGGTCCTCCGAGCCGAAGCGTTCGAGGTGGACCGGCCCGATGGCGGTGATCACGGCGATGTCGGGCGGGCACCACCCGCACAGTTCGGCGATCTCCCCGGGGCCGTAGGTGCCCATCTCGGCCACGAACACCTCGGTGTCGTCGGCCAGATGCTCGTTGACGGCCCGGGCCAGACCGGCCCGGTTGTTGAAGCTGGCCGGCGTGGCCACCACCGTGCGGGTCGGTCGGACCAGGTGGGCGATGTGACCCTTGGTCGACGTCTTCCCGTAGGAGCCGGTGACGGCCACCACCGTGGGGTGGACCCGGGCCAGCCGGGTGCTGGCCTCGTCCACGAAGCGGGTGCCGAGGCGTCGTTCCACCGGAGAGGTCACCAGGCAGGCCAGGTCGACGAGGACGGGGACGGCCACGGCGGCCAGCACGGCCACGGGGGCGGCCGGTCCGAGCACCACTCCGGCCGCCACCACCACGACTTCGAGAGCCGCCCACACCAGGGCCAGGGTCCGGAGGCGTCGGGTCCAGGCCAGCGGGGAGGTCCGACCCTTCAGGGTCAGGCCGATCGGTCCGGCCGCCACCGCGGCGGCGGCCACCACACCGGCGAGGGGCCACCACACCGAGAGCCCCAGGGCCACCACCATGACGGCGGCCAGGGCCCCGTTGGCCGGGGTCACCCGCCACCACCGGGAGGCGAAACGGGAGGCCGACCCGGCCAGGTAGTGCTCCCGCTGGGCCACCCGAAGCCAGCGGAGCCCGGCGGGCCCGCAGGCGAGGACGGCGGCCACCACCGTCACCCAGGCCACGCCGTGGTGCAGGCGGGAGGGGCCGAGGAGAGCCGGCCCCCAGGGCAGACCGGTGAGGGCGCCGAGGGTGGGGACGAAGTTGGTCACGTCGACGGACTTCCGCGTCCGGGTTCTCGACCCAGGATGACCTCGGCCAGGGCCCGAGGGGCCTCGGTCGGGACCAGATGGCCGACACCGGGCAGGGTCAACAGTCGGGCCGAGGGGAACAGCGGCTGGGCCCGGACGGCCATCTCCCACGGGGCCTCGTCGTCGCCGTCACCCCACACCAGGTCCACCGGAGCGTCGATGGCCGCCATCTGATCTCGGTACTGCTCGGCCAGCACCTTCACGAACACCCCGCGCATCACGCCCTGGGCCGCCCGGTAGTCAGGCGATCCGAACTTCTGGCGCTGGGCCTCCATCCGGTCCTCCCCGATCAGCCCGAGCCGATGGAGGCGTCGGGCCAGCCGGAAGGAGAGGGCGGGGCGGGACCGGCGTCCCTCCCGGTCGATCAGCGGGACACCGGTGAGGACCAGGCGCTCGATCCGGTCCGGGACCAGCGGGGCGAGATGGACGGCCACCCGGCCGCCAAAGGAGTGGCCGACCACCACCACCCGGTCGGCCAGTACGCCGGCCTCCTCGAACAGGGGGAGGAGATGACGGGCGTACTCCTCGGAGCCCCAGGGCTCGGGCGGGGCCGGTGTGGCCCCGAATCCGGGCAGGTCGAGCCCGACCGCGCACAGAGGACCGCCGGGGAGGATGGCTGCGGCCTGGACGACCGGGGCGAAATCGTCGTGGGTCCGCCGCCAGCCGTGGAGGGCGAGCACCGTGGGGGCACCGTCACCCCAGCCCTCGCCGAACAGGGCACCGCCGGCGAACGACTTCAGCACCGGCACACACTACCGACCGACCCGGAGCCGGTGGCGCCATGGCCCTCCACCGGGACGGTCCGAAGGGTCGGCCCACCCGGCCGGTACCCTGGATCTGCGTGGAACCCCTCGAGTCCGGCCCGGAATCCGCCCCCCGAGGGCCGGCATCCGGGCCGGAGGACGAGTTCGGCCGGGCCTTCGGCTCGCTGACCGAGTACCAGGCCGAGGCGGTGGCCTCCCCGGCCCAGGCCCTGTGCATCGTGGCGGGGGCCGGTTCGGGCAAGACTCGGGTCCTCACCCTGCGGGTGGCCCGCCGCATCCGGGACGGGTCGGCCGACGCCGACCACACCGTGGTGTGCACGTTCACCCGGAAGGCCGCTCACGAACTGCGCGGACGGCTGCAGCGCTACGGCGTACCGGTGGCCAACCCGGTCACCTCAGGTGGCGTGCCCGGGCCCGGGGTCCGGGCCGGCACCCTCCACCAGATGGGTTTGACCCTCCTCCGTCGGCACGCACTCGACACCGGGCTGCCCCCTCCCGTCGTAGCCGAGCACCGCTGGCGGACCATCGCCACCCTCGTCGGGGAGCCGGCGGCGGCATCGGCCGTGGACACCGAGATCGGCTGGGCCAAGGCCCGCTGCCTCCGGCCCGGCGACTACGCCGACGCCGCGCTCCGGACCGAGCGCGTGGCATCCGTGGCCCCCGAGCAGGTGGAGGAGGCGTTCGCCCGGTACGAAGCGACCCTGGCCCGACGGCACTCCCTCGACCTCGACGACGTGCTGGTCCGGGCGGCCGACCTGTTCCACGACGACGCCGGCTTCGCCGAGCGGATGCACTGGCGGTACCGGCACCTCTCGGTGGATGAGTTCCAGGACGTCAACCCGGCGCAGTTCCGGCTCATCCGGGCCCTGCTCGGGACCCGGGCCGACCTCTGTGCCGTGGGCGACCCCAACCAGGCCATCTACGGGTGGAACGGGGCCGATCCCACCCTGTTGACCCGGCTCCCCCAGCTGATCGGGGGCATGGAGGTGGTGCGGCTGGACGAGAACCACCGGTCCACGCCCCAGGTGGTGGCGGCGGCCACGGCGGCCCTGGGCCGCACCGTCACCGTGCCGCCCCGTTCGGCCGCCGGCGACGGCCCCATGCCGGTGGTGACGGCCTTCGACAACGATTCGGCCGAGGCCGAGAGCATCGCCACCGCGCTCCTCGACCGCTCGGAGAATGGAGCCCCGTGGTCGGACCACGCCGTGCTGGCCCGGACCCACGATCAGTTGGCCACTGTGGCCCGGGCCCTGTCCCGGGCCGGGATCCCCTACCGGATGGCCCCAGGTCCCGAGTCCGCAGAGATCGGGGCGGTGGTGGCGGGGGCGGCGTCGACGGGCCGTCGGTCGGGTGCCCGGGGTCGCCGTGCCGATCCGGGACAGGGAGGCGACCGGGCTGACGACGCCGTGGAGCTGGCCACGTTCCACCGGGCCAAGGGTCTGGAGTGGGAGTCCGTCCATGTCGTGGGCTTGGAGGAGGGCTTCGTCCCCATCGTCTACGCCGAGTCCTCCGAGGCACGCGACGAGGAGCGGCGGCTGCTCTACGTAGCCCTGACCCGGGCCTCGCGGGAGCTCCACTGCTCGTGGGTGCGATCGCGGCGCATGGCCAATGGCCGCCAGATGGACCGACAGCCGTCACCCTGGCTGGCTGCGGTGGCCCGGGTGTCGAGGGCGGGCACGGGGCGGATCGCCCGTCGGGATACCGACCGGATGATCGCCGACATGCGCGCCGGGCTGGGGCGCTGATTCCGCCTACCTGACCGGGTCGCAGCCACCGGGCCCCGCCGCAGCTCCGTCCACCTGCGGGGGCCCGGTGGGTGGCTCAGTCCGCCGTGGTGTCGATGAAGACCGGGGTGTGGTCGGAGGGCTTCTCGCCCTTGCGGGCGTTCCGGTCGATGAGGGCCCAGGTGGTCCGGGCGGCCAGCCCCTCGGTGACCAGGATGAGATCGATGCGCATGCCCCGGTGCTTATGGAAGTTGCCCGCCCGATAGTCCCACCAACTGAACAGCTGGTCCTCGTCGTACACCCGACGGAAGGCGTCCTCCAACCCCCACGCCTGCAGGCCGGCCAGAGCCTCCCGCTCGGGCGGGCTGACGTGGGTCATGCCGACGAACTGCTCAGGATCCCAGACGTCCCGGTCTTCGGGGGCGACGTTGAAATCGCCGCACACCGCCACCGGGCGGTCGGGCGAGGTCGTCTCATCGAGCACGGCGCGCAGGCGGGCGAGCCAGGCCAGCTTGGCCGGGTAGTGCTCGCTGTCGAGGCTCCGTCCGTTGGGCACGTACACCGACATCACCCGGACCCCACCGCAGTCGGCGGCGATGGCCCGCGGCCCCTGGTCGTCCTGGTCCGGGCCGAGGCCGCGGGTCACCCCGGACAGTCCCACCCGGCTGATCAGGGCCACCCCGTTCCACCGACCGTCGCCGTGGTGGGCCGACTCGTAGCCCAGGGCGGCGAAGGCCTCGTGGGGAAAGGCCGACTCGGCCTGCTTGGTCTCCTGCAGGCACAGGACATCGGGCTGGGCGTACCCGATCCACTCCTCGACGCGGGGGAGGCGGGCGGTGAGCGAGTTGACGTTCCAAGTGGCAATGCGCACGGTGGCTGCAGTCCCCTGTTCTGTTGTTCTGTTCGGTCCGGTCCGGCTCTTCGGGCCGGCTCATGGGTTCGGCTCTTCGGTCCGACCGCGCTTCAGTCGGTGTCGGGCAGTGCGGCGTCGACCAGGACGAAGAGCAACTCGGCCTGGCACGCCAGTGCTCCGTCCACGGTGGCGCGTCCTGTCCCCTTGCCGGCCCGAGCCGACATCCGGCCCAGGGTCACCTCGAGGTCCAGACGATCCCCGGGGACCACCTGGCGACGGAACCGGGCCTTCTCGATCCCCCCGAACAGGGCCAGCTTCCCGGCGAAGGCCGGATCGGCCAGAACGGCCACGCCGCCCAACTGCGCCAGGGCTTCCACCATCAGTACACCCGGCAGGGTGGGGCGACCAGGGAAGTGACCGGCGAAGAACGCCTCCTCCCCGGTCAGCTGCCAGCTCCCCTGGGCCGACTGCCCCGGTTCGACGGCGTCCAGCTGGGTGATGAAGAGGAACGGGTCACGATGGGGCAGGTAGTCCTGGGCTCGCACGACCGCCGAGGCTACCGGTCCCGGGGTCGATGATGTGGCGCCCGGGCGTGCGCACCGGCCGGTGCGGAGGAATTCGGGGAGCGTTCCGGCGGTGGCCCGGGCGATGCACGCAGGCGGTGCGATGCCCGCGTTGTCGACGTTCAGACCATCTCGGGGAGGGCCAGTTCGGCCCGGCGCCTGGCCGCATCCAAAGAGACCAATGCGAACGTGCGGATCTCGCCCTTGGTGAGCACCTGGCGCGCCTTGTTGGGAGGAGGATCGGCCAGCAGGCGCAGGGGGACATGGCAGAGCATGCCCCCCACGTCGATATGGGCTCCGTGGGAGGTGAAGGAGACCACGGTCCCGTCGAACGTGCTGCCGACCGGGTGGTCGGCCACGAAGGTCAAGAAGGTCATGGGCTGGTTGAGGGCCTCGCCCGCCGGGGTCGGGGCGACGTTCTCCGGGCCGGGCTCCATGGCCGCCTTGGTGGCCTTGGTGGCCTTCGTCGAGCCGGCCGCCTTGGTGGCCTTGGTGGCCTTCGTGGCCTTGGTGGCTTTGGTCGCTCCGGCCGCCTTGGTGGCCTTGGTGGCTTTGGTGACCTTCACAGCCTTGGTGGCCTTGGTGGCTTTGGTGACCTTGGTGGCCTTCGTCGACTTGGCCGCCTTGGCGGTCCGGGTCGACCGGGTGGTCGGTCCGTCGTCGTAGGCGTCGTCGAGGTCGTTGACATCGATGACACTGGCCCCCGGGGCCGGCGCCGCCGCCTTGGCCGCCTTGGTGGCCCGACCACCCCTTCGGGAACGCGACGCTGGGGCCTCTCCCGGCGGGTTCAGTTCGTTGCCCGGCCCGGCCTGTTCCCCTTCGCCGGCCTTGGCGTCCCGCTTCGACTTGGAGGTGACCGAGCGGCTCTTGGCCCCACGAACTGGCGTCCTCGGGGTGAAGATCCAGCCCACCCCGGGAACCGGCTTTCCACCGATGAGCCGACCGGGCTCGAACAGCCAGGGGCGTTCGGCATGGAACTCCTGGAAGGAGTCGTTGGACAGCACCAGCGCACCCGATTTCTCGGCGATACGCAGGATGAACCCGTCTCCCCGACCCACCGCTCCGGCCGGGGGGGCCACCATCTCCCCGTGCTCCACGGCCTGCTCGAAAGCCGGCACCTCCGAGGGGTCGATGCGGTGGCCGAACGAGGCGTCCACCACCACGGTGACATCCGAGGTAGTGAAGCCCCGGTACTCCTCGAGGAAGGCCCGGATGGCCTCGTCGAGTTGGGCCAGGCTGGGGAGGCTGCGTCCTTCGGTGGCGATGTTGGACCCGTCGACGACGATTCGCCGACGGTCGGGGAGATCTTGTTCCATAGAAGTCAACAGTCAACCATCTGACCAGGGGGGTCCCGGCCATACCCACCCTCGGTGGCGGAGCGAGGACCCTAGGATGACGCCGTGGCCACCGAATCCGCCCGCACCGACGAGGCTACCGACCTCCTGCAGCACCTCATCCGGAACCAGTGCGTGAACGACGGCACCACCACCTCCGGCCAGGAGCAACGCAGTGCCGACCTCATCGAGCAGTACCTCGAGGGGTCGGGCGCCGACCTCGAGACCTACGAGCCCGAGGCCGGCCGGACCTCGCTGGTGGCCAAGATCCACGGAAGCGACCCCTCGGCTCCGTCCCTCACCCTGCTCGGCCACACCGACGTGGTCCCCGCCAACCCTGCCGACTGGAGCCACGACCCCTTCGGCGGCGAGCTCATCGACGGGGAGGTGTGGGGACGGGGGGCCATCGACATGCTCAACCTCACGGCCACCATGGCCACCTCCTTCCGCCACCTGGCCCGTTCCGGGTTCAGGCCGGCCGGCGACCTGACCTACGTGGCCGTGGCCGACGAGGAGGCGCTCGGGACCTTCGGGGCCAAATGGCTGTGTGAACACGCCGCCGACGAGGTCAACTCGGACTACGTGATCACCGAATCAGGGGGCTTCCCCATGGGAGGCGCCGACGGGACGCCCCGCCTGCCGGTCATCGTGGGCGAGAAAGGAGTGTTCTGGTGCCGGCTGGTGGTCAAGGGCACTCCGGGCCACGGCAGCCAGCCCCTCCGGACGGACAACGCCCTGGTGAAGGCGGCCGAGGTTGTCCGTCGCATCGACGAGTACCGGCCCCAGGCCCAGCTCCACGAGGCCTGGACCCGGTTCATCGAGGGCATCGGATTCCCCCCCGACCTGGCCGGGCCCCTCCTCGACCCCGATCGCATCGACGACTTCTGCGACGAGCTGCCGCTGGTGGGCCTGGCCCGCCAGGCCCACGCCTGCACGCACACCACCATGGCCCCGACGGTCATGCGGGCCGGCACCAAGCTCAACGTGATCCCCGACCGCGTCGAACTGGACGTGGACATCCGCTCGCTACCTGGCTGGGACACCGCCGACGTGGTGGCCATGCTGGAGGAGGTCATCGGGGACCTGCTCGACGACGTGTCCATCGAGATCGGCTCCGAGCAGGTCTCCACCACGTCGCCCATCGACACGCCCCTGTGGGACGCCCTGGAGCGGGTCAGCCGGATCTTCTACCCCGGGGCCCGCACGGTGCCCTACCTCACCGTGGGGGCCACCGACGCCCGCTTCCACCGTGCCCTGGGCAGCGTGGCCTACGGGTTCGGACTGCACAGCCAGGCCATCGGCTTCGAGCAGTACGGGGCCATGTTCCACGGGATCGACGAGCGGGTGGACGTGGAGTCCCTGCGGTTGTCCACCGAGATGTGGATGGCCCTGGCCCACGACTTTTTGGTCTGAGCCAGCCGGAGGCGCACCGGGCCAGGGGCGAGATCGGGCGCCGGGCCGGGCCTCGGCCCTGCGGTCGACGGGCTGGCACCCTCAACCCACGGGCCGCTCTCAGCCCACCGAGCGGGCCAGCAGGTCGTCCTGTTCCAGCCGGTGCAGGGCGGCGCTGCCCGAGGCGGGGCTGGCCGACTCGGCCCGGCTCACGTGGCGCAGGATGTGCGAGTTCCGCAGCAGCTTGTGCAGGCGCTGGTGGACGAAGTTCCACGCCCCCATGTTCTCGGGCTCCTCCTGCAACCACACCACCTCCTCGGAGTGGGGGTAGCCCTTCAGGACGTTGGCGATGGTGGTCTTGGGCCATGGGTAGAGCTGCTCCACCCGCACTACGGCCACTGTCTTGCCGGCCTCGCCCAACTCGTCGCGTCGGGCCAGGGCGTCGTAGGCCACCTTGCCGGTGCACAGCACCACCCGCTCCACCGCGGTGCGGTCGAACCCCTCGTCGCCGGCGGAGGGGTCGTCCAGTACCTCCTGGAACGACCCCGAGGTGAACGCCCCGATGGGCGAGCGGGCCTGACGGGCCCGGAGCAGTGACTTGGGGGTGAACACCACCAGGGGCTTGCGATCCGTCCCCTTCACCTGCGAGCGCAGCAGGTGGAAGTACTGGGCGGCCGTGGTGGGGTCGGTCACCCGCAGGTTGCCGCGGGCACACAGCGTCAGGAACCGCTCGATGCGGGCCGAGGAGTGCTCGGGGCCCTGGCCCTCGTAGCCGTGGGGCAGGAGCAGGACCAGCCCCGACTTCTGGCCCCACTTGTCCTCCGCCGCCACCAGGAAGTTGTCCACGATGATCTCGGCACCGTTCCAGAAGTCCCCGAACTGGGCCTCCCAGGCCACCAGGTCGTTCGGGGCCACCACTGAGTACCCGTACTCGAAGCCCACGCAGGCGTACTCGGACAGCAACGAGTCACGGATGGTGAACCGGCCCCCCTCCAGCTCGGCCAGAGGCACGTGCTCGGCCCCGGTGGTGTGGTCGACCAGCACGGCGTGCCGTTGGGAGAAGGTGCCCCGTCGCGTGTCCTGGCCGGTCAGCCGGACGTTGGTGCCCTCCAGCAGCAGTGAGCCGATGGCCAGCGCCTCGCCCAGGGCCCAGTCGATCTCCCCGTCGGCCACCACCTTGTCCCGCTGCTCGAACTGGCGGGCCAGCTTGGGGTGGATGACGAAGCCCTCCGGCACCGTGCGGACCTCGGTGGCCAGGCGGGCTAGCACCGAGGCGTCCACGCCGGTCTCCACCGACGGGTGCCACAGGTCGGGCACCACATAGGCGGGCAGCACCGGCTCGCGGCCCGACGGGTCGGCCTCCGCCTCCGCTTCGGCCCGGGTCTCGTCCAGGGCCGACTGCAGCCGCGCCGAGAAGTCGTCCAGGGCCTGCTCGGCCTCCTCCAGCGAGATGTCCCCGCGCCGCACCAGGGACTCGGTGTAGAGCTTGCGGACTGAGCGCTTGGCCTCGATGAGGGCGTACATGAGGGGCTGGGTGTAGCTGGGGTCGTCGCCTTCGTTGTGGCCGTGGCGGCGGTAGCAGACCATGTCGATGACCACGTCCTTGTGGAAGGCCTGCCGGAAGCCGAAGGCCAGCCGGGCGGCTCGGGCACAGGCCTCGGGGTCGTCGCCGTTGACATGGAAGATCGGGGCCTGGACCATCTTGGCCACGTCGGTCGGGTACACCGAGGTCCGGGCGGCCTCCGGTGCCGTGGTGAAGCCCAGCTGGTTGTTGATGACGATGTGGACGGTCCCGCCGGTCCGGTAGCCGGCCAGGCCGGAGAGGTTGAGGGTCTCGGCCACCACTCCCTGGCCGGCGAAGGCGGCGTCACCGTGGAGGAGGATGGAGAGCACCGGGAAGGGGTCCCCCACCCCCTCTTCGAAGTCGGGTCCACTCCCCCGCTCGCCGCCCAGGGCATCCTGCTTGGCCCGGGCCATACCCACCACCACGGGGTCCACCGCTTCGAGGTGCGAGGGGTTGGAGGCCATGGCGATGGGCAGGGAATCGCCGTTGCGGGCCACGAAGGTGCCCGACGCCCCCTTGTGGTACTTCACGTCCCCCGAGCCCTGCACCGATTCAGGGTCGAGGTTGCCCTCGAACTCCTCGAAGATCTCCCCGTAGGACTTGCCCACGATGTTGGCCAGCACGTTGAGACGGCCCCGGTGAGACATGCCCATGACCGCCTCGTGCAGTCCCTCCCGCACGGCCTCGTCGAGGATGGTGTCGAGCAGGACGATGGCCGACTCGGCCCCCTCGAGACCGAACCGCTTCTGGCCGACGTAGCGGGAGTGGAGGAAGCGCTCGAACACCTCGGCGGCGTTGAGCCGGCCCAGGATGTGGCGCTGCTCGTCGGGCGGCAGCAGGGACGACACCCCTTCGAGGTGCTGTTGGATCCACTGCTTCTGCTCGGGACTCTGGATGTGCATGTACTCCACCCCGAGGGTGCGGCAGTAGGCGTCGCGCAGGGTGTGGAGGATCTCGTCCAGGGTGGCCAGGTCCCGGCCGGCCAGTCCGTCGGTGACGAAGTGGCGGGGCAGGTCCCAGATGGTCAGCCCGTAGTGCAAGGGGTCGAGCTCCGGATGGAGTTCAGGGGGCTCGGCGTCCAGCGGGTCGAGGTGGGCGATCAGGTGGCCCCGCACCCGGTACATGTTGATCAGGGTCTGGACATGGACCTGCTTGATCAGTCGGAGATGGTCGCCCTCGTCCTCGTCGCCGGCAGCATTGACATCCTGCTCCCAGCGGGCCGGCTCGTAGGGGACCTCGAGGGAATCGAAGACCTCGTCATAGAAGCCATGCTGGCCCATCAGGCACTCGGACACGTAGGCCAGGAACAGCCCGGACTCCGCCCCCTGGATGATCCGGTGGTCGTAAGTCGAGGTCAGCGTCACCGTCTTGCCGATGCCCAGGTCGGCGAGCGTACGGGGGTCGGCCGCCTCGAATCCCGGCGGGAAGCCGAGGGCGCCCACTCCGACGATGAGGCCCTGCCCGCTCATCAGGCGGGGCACGGACTGCATGGTGCCCAGCGTGCCGGGGTTGGTGAGGGTGACGGTGGTGCCGGCGAAGTCGTCAGGGGTGATCTTGTTGGTGTGGATCTTGCGCACCAGGTCCTCGTACGCCCCCACGAAGGTGCGGAAGTCGAGGGAGTCGGCGTCCTTGATGCACGGGACCAGCAGCGTCCTCTGGCCGGGGGACTTCTCCACGTCGACGGCCAGGCCCAGGCCCACATGGCGGCGGCGGATCACGCCAGGGGTGCCCTTGCCGTCGGCGTCGTCCACGAAGGAAGCGTTCATGGCCGGGACGGCCATCAGGCCCTTGACCGGGGCGTAGCCGATGAGGTGGGTGAAGCTGACCTTGCCTCCGGTGGTCCGGAAGAGCTGGTTGTTGACGATGACCCGGTTGACCTCGAGCAGCTTGGCCGGAGCCACCCGCACACTGGTGGCGGTGGGGACACCGAGGGAGGCCTCCATGTTGGCCACGATGCGACCGGCTGCCCCCCGCAGGGGAGTGGCCGTCTCCGGCGCCTCGGCACCGGTGGTCGGCTGGGCCGGGGCGGCGGCGGCCGCGGTGGTAGCCGTGGCGGTAGCAGTGGAACTGGCGCCCGGTGCGCTGACGGCCGGCGGGGCCGGAGCGGACGGAGCCGTGGCCGGTGCTCCACCGGTCGATGGCACGGGCCGAGGGGTGGCCGCCGAGGTGGTCGATGGTCCGGGTGGGGCGGGGGCCGGGGCACCGGCCGGCCGGTAGTCGGCGAAGAACTCCCGCCACGAATCCGAGACCGAGGTCGGGTCAACGCGGAATCGGTCGTACATGTCCTCGACCAGCCAGGCGTTGGGCCCGAACGCGCCCGCCCCGGCGGCGGCCCGTTGAGCTGCACCTCCGCCGGTCCCGTCTCCGGTTCCGTCTCCTCCATCGTTGGCGCTCATAGACCCCTCAGCCTACTGGGACGGTCCAGCGGGAACGGTCCCTCCGGTCGGGAACGCGGCGTTCCCGTGGAGCGATGGATCAAGGGCCTGGTGACGCGACAGTGGGTCGTGTCCCGGGTGACACCCGGGGGACACGACCCACTGTCCTGCTGCTCGGCTGCGTCCGACCGCAGCCGTCCGACAACCGGCTACTTGGCCTTGGCGATCTTCGGGGCCGGCGCCTGGCCGTTCACGACCTTCTTGAACGACGCTCCGGCCGAGACCTTGGGGCTCTTGGAGGCCTTGATCTTGATGGACTCGCCAGTCTGCGGGTTCCGACCGGTGCGAGCCGCGCGCTGCGCCCGATCAAAGGTCAGGAAGCCGGTGATGACCACCTTCTCGCCTTTGGCCACGTTGGCCACCACGACGTCTTCGATGCCGCTCAGCACTGCCGCCACATCCTTGGAGGTGTAGTCGGTGTGAGCGGCCACGGCCGCGATGAGATCGGTTTTGGTAAGGGGCACTGTCTCTCCTTCGTCTTTGGAAGCCACAACAATGCACGATCTGGACGGGCCATGTGTGCATTTGCGGGAGCATGGCCCCGAATTCCAAGGGATCCGTCCTCTGGGTCCCTGGTCGCCGGGTCGAAACGCAATCCCTCGCCCACCGATGGAGTTCGCCGGGAATTCTTCTCCAGGGCCGCCATGACGGCATCCTGGCGACGACAGGTGGCGACGGAGTCGGGGCCGGGTGACGCTGCCTTGGGCCCGCGGCGGACCAGGTATGGCGCTGCTACAGGGCACCTGACAGGCTGGGACGGCGATGCCCGAACCCCTTCCCCTGGCCGTCACCGAACACATTCCGACCGGGCGGCCCGACGGCCGGCCCCTGGTGGTCCTGGTCCACGGATCCCTCGACCGCGGGGCCAGCTTCACCCGAGTCATCCGGCGCCTCGACGATCTCCACACCGTCACCTACGACCGACGCGGCTACCAGGGGTCACGGCACGCCCTCCCGCTCAACACCTCCATCGACGGTCACATCGACGACCTGCTGACGGTCATCGACGGCCGGACGTCGGTGGTGGTCGGCCACAGCTACGGCGGGGACGTGGCCCTGGGAGCGGCGGTCCGGGGCGGAGTGGGCTCGGGGATCGTGTCGGTGGTGGCCTACGAGCCCCCCATGCCGTGGCTGGGCCAGTGGGCCCGCGGCCCCCGCAGCGCCGCCGCCATGCAGTCCGGGAACCGAGACCAGGCGGAGCACCGATCAGTTCCGGTCGATCCGGCCGCCGAGGCCGAGCGGTTCTTCCGGCGCATGATCGGCGATGCCGCCTGGGACCGGCTGTCCGAGTCGGCCAAGGCGGAGCGGCAGGCTGACGGGCCGGCGCTGGAGGCCGAGTTGGCAGCCATCCGGACCACCGAGGCACCGTTCGATGTGACCGGGCTCGGCGTCCCCTCCACCTTCGGACGGGGCCAGGAGTCCGCCCCCCGTCATCGCGACACGGTGGCCTGGCTGGCCGAGCGTGTTCCGGGCAGCGAGCTGGTGGAGATTGTCGGGGCCTCGCACGGCGCCCACCTCACCCATCCCGACGCCTTCGCCTCGATGGTGCGCTCGGCCGTGGCCCGGGCGGGCTACCCGGTGGGGTCCCGGACGTGAACCTGCTTCTGACCGGATCCTCCGGCCTCATCGGCACAGCGCTGGTGGAGCGACTTCTTGGCGAGGGCCACTCCACCGTCCGGCTGGTCCGGGACGCTTCCGGGCCCGGTTCGGGAGCCTCCGAGGTGAGCTGGTCCCCCAGCCAGGGCCAGATCGACATCCCCGGACTGGAGCGGGCCGGGCCGTTCGACGGCGTGGTCCACCTAGCCGGGGCGGGTATCGGGGACCGCCGGTGGTCACCGACTCGCAAGGCCGTGATCCTGGAGAGTCGGACCGCCTCCACCCGGCTGCTGGTCGATGCCCTGCTGCGGCTCTCCGACCATCCCCCGGTGCTGGTGAGCGCCTCTGCCGTGGGCTTCTACGGCGACCGGGGCGCCGAGGAGCTGACCGAGTCCTCGGCCAGCGGGGCGGGCTTCCTGGCCGAGGTCTGCCGGGCTTGGGAGGCCGCGGCTCAGCCGGCCGGCGATGCCGGCATCCGCACCGTGTTGCTCCGCACCGGGATCGTCCTGAGTCGGCACGGTGGGGCCTGGGGCAAGCAGCTGCCCCTCTTCCGGATCGGCCTCGGTGGGCGTATGGGCTCCGGCCAGCAGTACCGCAGCTGGATCACCCTGCACGACGAGGTGGGGGCCATCCTCCACTGCCTCGGCGATGAGCGTATGTCCGGCCCGGTGAACGCCACGGCGCCGACGCCGGCCACCGACGACCAGCTGGCCAAGGTCATGGGGTCCGTGCTCCACCGGCCCACGGTGCTGGCCGTGCCAGCCCCTGCCCTACGCCTGGTTCTGGGGTCCGAGATGGCCGCTGAGCTGGTCCTCGGTGGCCAGCGGGTCCTCCCGGCCGCCTTGGAAGCCACCGACTATGCCTTCGCTCATCCGCAGCTCGAGGGTGCGGTGCGGTCGGTCCTCGGCGGAGCCGGCTGAACCGACCGCGTCGGGTCGGGGCGACTCGAGCCTGTGCCCTGGGGTGGCCGGCCGGCAAGGCCGGCGAACACCGATCGGCCGGGCCACAGGGGCACGGATACGCTTAGCGCTGACCGCATCGTCGGCTCCGTCCGTCGGGGACGGCCGGGCCGGGCACCGACACCACGAAGGGAACGCCATCCATGAGCACTGCCACCGAGACCGGCCACGAAGGGGCCGCCGCCGGCGAGGAGATCGGTCCCGAGCAGTTCGAGCAGGACGCCCGGAGCTTTCTGGAGGAGCACGCCACCCGGCGGGCCGAGGAGGCCTTCGTGTGGGGTTCGGGGTCGGAGAACGTGAGCCTCTTCCCCGAGCGGACCCCGGAACAGGATCTCGCCGACCTGGCCGCCGCCCGGTCCTGGGCCCAGTCCGTCTTCGACGCAGGATTCGGATGGATCAGTGGGCCACCGGCCTACGGCGGTCGCGGTCTGCCCCGTGAGTACCAGCGCATCTACAGCTCGGTGGCCTCCGACTACGCCACGCCGTCCATGGCCGCCTATGGGATCGGACTGGGCATGGTGGCCCCCACCATCCTGGCCCACGCCACCGAAGAGGTGAAGCAGGCCTACCTGGCCAAGATGTACCGAGGGGACATCGTGGGCTGCCAGCTGTTCAGCGAGCCGGGCAGCGGCTCCGACCTGGCTTCGTTGCAGACCCGGGCCGACCGGGACGGCGACGAGTGGATCGTCAACGGGCAGAAGGTGTGGACCTCGGGGGCCCAGTTCTCCGACCTCGGCGAGATCATCTGCCGGACCGATCCGACGCTGCCCAAGCACCGCGGCCTGACCGGGTTCGTGGTGGACATGCACGCCCCGGGGGTGGAGGTCCGTCCCCTTCGCCAGATGACCGGCGGGGCATCGTTCAACGAGGTCTTCTTCACCGATGTCCGGATCCCCGACTCCCACCGGCTGGGCGACGTCAACGGTGGCTGGACGGTGGCGCTCACCACCCTCATGAACGAGCGGGCCGCCATCGGTGGGGGTGGGGGCGGTGTGGGCCTGCCCACCACCACCCGGTTGATCGAGATGACCCGCGCCCTCGGCCGCTCTCACGATCCGCTGATCCGCCAACAGCTGGCCTCGATCATCGTCCACGAGCGGGTGGCCCAGTACACCAATCTCCGGGCCATGGCCAAGATCGCCGCCGGACAACTCCCGGGACCGGAGATGTCCATGGCCAAGCTGGCGCTGACGGCCAACATGGTGCGCACCTGCGACTTCGTGTCGTCGACGCTCGGACCACAACTGATCACCGACACCGGAAGCTGGGGCACCTACGCGTGGGCGGACTTCGTGCTCGGGGTGCCGGGCATGAGGATCGCCGGCGGGTCTGACGAGGTGCTGCGCAACATCCTGGGTGAGCGGGTCCTCGGACTGCCCAAGGAGCCTGCCGCCAACTGATCCGGTTGGGGCCAGGAACGGAGGCGGTCCGAACGCACTCCGGTCCACCCACTGGCGCTGGAACCCGACCGGTGGGCCACGGCTAGCGAAATACCAGCTCATCGACGAAGGACCAGGATCTCCGGTGGATGGAGGTCAGTCCGAAGCCGGAGAGGGCAGTGCGGTGCGACGGGGACGGATAGCCCTTGTTCCGATCGAAATCGAAGGGGGGAAAGCTCTCCGCCCAGGATCGCATCATCCGGTCACGGGTGACTTTGGCCATGATGGAGGCGGCGGCGACCGACAGACAGGTGGTGTCGCCCCTGACCACGGTGCGCACCAACGGGGTGGACGCCCCGGGGGCGTCCGTGCGTCTCGGTGCGGCAGTAGTGCCCGGCGGGCAGGCACCGGCCTGTTCGGTGGACGGTGCAGCCCCGGTGCCGTCAGCGGCGGTGTCGGACGCGGCGTCGAACGTGGCATCAGGCTGGGCCAGGGGCTCGGTCAGGTAGTCGAAGTTCCCGTCCAACAGGACCACGTCGGGCGACACGGACAGCTGGGCCAGGGCCCGTTGGGCGGCAAGGCGGAGGGCTCTGGTCATCCCGTGGGCGTCACACTCCTGGGGGCTGGCGTGACCTACTGCCCACTCGGTGCACCACCGGGCCACCTTCGGATACAGGACCTCACGCTGGGGCTCGGACAGCTGCTTGGAGTCGCGGATCCCCACCGGGGGCCGTTTGGCGAACGAATGGACCACCGCTCCCACAGAGACCGGTCCGGCCCATGCGCCCCGGCCCACTTCGTCCAGCCCGGCCACCAGTTGGAACCCGTCGGCGGCCATGGCGCGTTCGAGGCGGGCGTTGGGTGACTTCAGTCGCTGGGATCGCCGATTGGCCACGCACTCTCTCCTCTCGCCCACCGTGTCGGTCGGGAACATCGAGATCGTGCGTTCCCGGAATGAAGTCTGCTACACCGGAGGTATCGGAACGGGGTCCGCTCTGACCCAGGTAGGGACGGCCGTACCGAACCCGATCGACCGGTCGGGTGCACCGAAGGGAGAATGCCATGGGATTGATGGACAAGGTCAAGGCCACGGCCGAGGTCGGGTTGGCCAAGGCCAGCGAGGCGGGCAAGGCCGGACAGGCCAAGCTCGACGCCGCCCAGGCCAAGCACAAGGCCGACGGGCTCCTCCGCGACCTGGGGGCAGCCATCTACGCCAAGCACACCGGCAAGGGGAGCGACGAGAACAGCGCCCAGGCCGACCGCATCGTGGAGAAGCTCAAGGCCTACGAGGCCGAGTACGGCCCTATCGAGTCGTGACCCCCGGGGGAGCAGGCGACACCGGGACCGTGGAGGGAGGCGCCGAGGTGGGCACGGGGTCGGCGAGGGAAGCCCCCCGCCGGATCGCCGTTGTTCCCCATACCCACTGGGACCGGGAGTGGTACGAGCCCTACCAGACCTTCCGGTTGAAGCTGGTGCGCATGGTCGACGGCCTCCTCGACCTGATGGAGCGGGACAGCTCCTACCGCCACTTCCTTCTGGACGGGCAGCTGGCGGCGATCGACGACTACCTGGAGATCCGACCGGAGAACGAGTCCCGTCTGGCCGCACTGACCGGAGCCGGGCGGATCACCGTCGGACCCTGGTACATCTTGATGGACGAGTTCCTGACCTCGGGCGAGACCATCGTCCGGAACCTGCAGCACGGGTTGGCGCGGGCCACCGCGTTCGGGGGAGCCATGGACGTGGGGTACCTCCCCGACATGTTCGGCCACGTGGCCCAGATGCCCCAGATCCTCTCGCACGCCGGGTTCGAGCACGCCGTGGTCTGGCGCGGGGTGCCTTCGGCCATCGACCGCAACGCCTTCCGGTGGCGGGCCCCTGACGGATCCAGCGTGCGGGCCGAGTACCTGGTGGCCGGGTACGGCAACGGCGCCGCCCTGCCCGACGACGCCAAGGCCCTGGTACGGCGACTCCAGGCTCACCTGGACGAGTTCGGCACCTTCATCCGCCCCGGTGACCCTCTCTTGTTGATGAACGGCTCCGACCATCTCCGTCCGCAGCCCTGGCTGGGCCGGGTCGTGGCTGAGGCCAACCAGGCCCAGGGCCAGTTCGACCTGGCCGTCTCCTCCCTGCCCGACTACCTGCGTTCGGCCCCCACCGACGGGCTCCCCGACTGGCGGGGTGAGCTCCGCTCGGGCTTCCGCTCCAACCTGTTGATGGGCGTGGGTTCCAACCGGGTCGACGTGAAGCAGGCTGCGTCCCGGGCCGAGCGGGCCGTGGAGCGGATGGCCGAGCCGCTGTCGGCCCTGTTCCTGCCGGCGGCGGCGTGGCCGGAGGCCTTCGTCGACCTGGCCTGGAAGCTGATCATCCGCAATGCCGCCCACGACTCCATCTGCGCCTGCTCGGTGGACGACGTGGTCGACGCCGTGCTCCACCGCTACGCCGAGGCTCGCCACATCGGAGACGGCCTGGTGGTGGAGGCCCTGGCCGCCGTGGGTCGGTCCATGGCTGGGGCCGGGCCGGTGGTGGTCAACCCGTCGGCCCACGATCGCGGCGGCCTGGTGGAGGTGGTGGTGCCGGTGGACGGACCGGCGGGCCCCCACGTGCAGGTGCTGTCGGAACGGGCGGGCCTGCCCGGCTCTTTCACGGTGGATGGTGGCACCGTCCTCAACATGCTGGGTCTGTTGCAGGGGGCGAGGATCAGCGATGACGCCTACGTGACCGATGTGTCCCTGGGGGTGGACGACACCGGTCTGGACATCACCCTGGTCATCGGCACCGAGCCGCGGGAGGGCGTGCCGGTGGAGGAGATCAAGCGGGAGCTGTACACCCGGCTCACGGCCAGCCCGGAGACCGAGGTGCGGTTGACCCTGGACCAGCCTCCGGTGCGACGCATCCTGGCCCGGCAGGGGGAGGTGGCCGGCTTCGGCTGGGCCGGCTTCGCCGCCGCCGACCTGCGCCACCCGGTACGGGTGTCCGGGGGCGAGCCCGGAGAGGGCGTGGGCGGACCGCTGACCCTGACCAACGACCTGATCACGGTGGCCGTCGACCCGACGGACGGGACCTTCTCCCTCGACGGCGTACCCGGCTACGGGAGGCTGGTCGACGGCGGCGACCACGGCGACACCTACAACTACTCGCCGCCCCAGCAGGACTCGGGCGTGGAGACCCCGGACTCCGTGTCGGTCACCGTGGACGAGCGGGGGCCGGTACGAGCCGTGGCCACCGTGACCGCCACCTACACCTGGCCCGACCGGGTCGACGACACCACCAAGTCGCGGGTGGGGGCCCACGCCGTCGAGGTGGTCTCCACCGTGGAGATCCGGGCCGACGAGGCGGTGGTGCGGGTGGACACCCGCTTCGTCAACCCGTCCCGCGACCACCGCCTGCGGGTCCACCTCCCCCTGCCCGAACCCACGGCCACCTCGCAGGCCGAGTGCGCCTTCGCCGTGGTCGAGCGGGGACTCACCGCCGAGGGTCGGGCCGACGAGGCCGGCCTCCCCGCCTTCCCGTCCCACCGGTTCGTGTCGGCCGGTGGGCTGACCGTGGTCCACGAGGGCCTGCTCGAGTACGAGCTGGTCGACCTGGCGGGGAGCGGCGACGAGGCCACCGCCTCCACGCTGGCCCTCACCCTGCTGCGGGCCACGGGGATGTTGTCCCGGCTGGGCATGTCCCTCCGGCCCCTGCCCGCCGGTCCCATGCTCCCCATCGAGGGACCCCAGATGCTCGGTCCCGTCCAGGTGCGGTACGCCCTGGCCGTGGGAGTGGGCGACCCCTACCGGCTGGCCACCGACGTGCTCGACCCCCTGCTCGTCACCGGATCCTTCGGCGGTGGGGACCGACCGGCGAGTGGCGCCGCTCTGAGCCTGCACGGCGCCGAGGTGTCGGCGGTGGTGCGCCGGGCCGGCCAGCTGGAGGTGCGGGTGTTCAATCCCGGCGGCTCGCCCACCATCGTGGAGGTGGCCGGCCGCTCGGGCTGGCTGGTCGACCTACGCGGGCGTCCCGTCACGCCGTTCGAGGGGAGCTTCGAACTCCGGGCCCACGGCATCGCCACGCTCCGACTCGACGGAGCGTGAACCGCCTCGGGCTGCGCCGGCCGCAGCGGGGACGTCGTCGGGCCCGTCAGAGGTCATGGCGCCCCGACTGACCGCCTGCTCGCCGCGGTCCCGCAGGTCGTCCAACTCCCGCAACACACCCTCGAGCCGCTCCCAACGCATGTTCCGGCGGCGGTCGGCGCCGGGCACGGTGCCGGACCGGGACAGCTTCCATACCTGGATGCGACCGATGTCCTTCAGGTTGCGGGTGCGCAGGGCCCGGAGATCGAAGCCTTCGACCCCCTCGGCCTCGCCCAGGAGCGCCAGCCGGAACTCGTCCGAGGCCAAGACGGTGCCCGGGTTGGCCACGCCGACCAACCGGCTGGCCAGGTTGACCACCGGTCCGTAGAAGTCACCGTCCTGGACCAGCACCGGTCCGATGGCCAGGGCCACCCGGACGTCGGAGAGGAGCTCGTCGTCGGCGTAGGCCTCGGCCAGGCTCAGACCGATGGACGCCGCGCCGGTGGCCGTGGGGACGACGAACATCACCTCGTCGCCGATCATCTTGACCACCCGTCCGCCCAGGGCCACCACGGTGTCGTGGGCCAGAGCTTCGAACCGGGCCACCACGGCGGCCAGCTCTTCGTCCCGTAGGTGCTGGCTCAACATGGTGAAGCCCACCATGTCGGCGAAGCCCACCGCCATCACCGGACTGATCCCCTCACCCGGGGCCCGGGTCCGGTGGAGCATGGCCCGCCGGGTGGCCGCCTGGAGGTGGCGGCGCCAGACGTATTCGAGGAGCCGGGTCATGGCCGGAAGCGAGGTGCCGGCCTGCCGGGCGAACTCGTCGGCGTCGATGATGCTGTCGCCGGAGGAGATGAGCATCGGGGTGGAGCCCGGACCGGCCTCGGCTTCGGCGATCCGGGCCATGGAGGAGCCGATGACCCGGGCCATCTGCACGGCGGTGTCGGTATCGACCAGTCCCACCGCCACCATGGACTGGAACAGGCGGACCGCCTCGAGGTCCATGTCGGTGAAGACGGGATCGTCCTCCTCCACGTCCAGGAAGCCAAGGGCCCGCCAGAACCGTCGGGCCGTCTCGATGGGGATGTCGGTGGACTCGGCCACCTGGGCCTGGGTCATCCGACGCTCGGCGGGCAGCACCATCCGGTCCACCATCAGCAGGTCGACCACGTCGTCGGCCACGGCCCGGTCGATCTCCTGGTCGGTGCAACCGAGCTCTTGGAGGCGGGCGCGCACCCGTACCAGTGCGTCGTGGCGGGCCTGACCGCTGCTGTCGTGGTCGTCCGGCACGGGCCCACCCTACCGGGGGCGTACTGCAGGCTCCGGGGATGGAACCGGGGCCCACGGCGAGTGGGAAGGGACCGCCACCTACACTGTGCCCGTGGCTGCCGCCTCCCCACGGTCTGCACGACCGGGATCCGCATCCCGCATGGGCCCGCGGGCGGTGCTGGTCCCGGTGAAGGCGTTCGACCAGGCCAAGCGGCGGCTGCATCTGGCCCTCACCGGGCCCGAACGGGCCGACCTGTCGAGGGCCATGGCCGACCGGGTGCTCGGCGCCTCCGCTCCGCTGCCGGTGGCTGTGGTGTGCGACGACAACGACGTGGCCGAGTGGGCCCGCCAGCGTGGGGCCCTGGTCATATGGGAGCCGGGGCGTGGATTGAACGGTGCGGTGGAGGCCGGGGTGCACCACCTGGCCACCCTGGGCGTGGCCCACGTCACGGTGGCCCACGCCGATCTGCCCCGGGCCTCGGACCTGACCGAAGTGGGCGACGTGGCCGGCATCACGCTGGTACCCGACCGCTACGGCAATGGGACCAACGTCCTGGCCCTACCGGCCGATGCCGGCTTCCAGTTCTCCTACGGGCCAGGATCCTTCGCCCGCCACCGGGTCGAGGCCCAACGGCTGGGGGTGTCCGTGCGGATCCTCGACCGGCCGGACCTGGCGTGGGATGTGGACGAGCCGGACGACGTGGTGCCGGTGATGTCGGCGGGGCCGCGCCCCACGTGAGCGGGTCGGAGACCACGGCGGGTGCCGGTGGTGCTGGTGGACCGGCTGCCCTCGGCTCAACGGCAGGGCCCAGTGGCCTTCCGGTGGGCGACCTGCTGACTGCAGGCCCGGTCAGCCTCGATCAGGCCGTCCCGGCCAGCGCTCTGGCCGTCGGCGCCCATCCCGACGACATCGAATTCGGCTGTGGCGCCACCCTGGCCAAGTGGGCGGCCGCCGGGTGCCGGGTCCACCACCTCATCCTCACCGACGGTTCCAAGGGGAGTTGGGACCCCGAGGCCGACGTGGGAGCCCTGGTGGCGGCCCGCCAGGCGGAGTGCCGAGCGGCGGCGGCGGTCATCGACGGCCCGGCGGCGGCCGGGCACGACGACCGGGTCCAGTTCCTGCACCGGATTGACGGCGAGCTCGAGAACAGCGTCGACGAGCGGCGGGAGGTGGCCCGGATCATCCGCCGACTGCGACCCACCGTCCTGCTGGGGCACGATCCGTGGCGCCGGTACCGTCTGCACCCGGACCACCGGGCTGCCGGCTTTCTCCTGCTCGACGCGCTGGTGGCGGCGCGGGATCCGCACTTCTTCCCCGAACTGGGATCGGAGCCGCACCGGCCCGAGTCGCTGCTCCTGTTCGAGCCCGATCTGCCCAACCATGTGGAGGATGTCAGCGGGTTCGAGAGTCAGAAGGTCGAAGCCCTCCTCTGCCACCACAGCCAGTTCGAGTCGACCATGGGCATTCCTGCATCCGGAGAACCCGGCGACGCCAGTCTGATCGACGGCGGGCCGTGCGATGAGGCCGCTGCGGGGTACACGGCCTTCGGTGCCCGGGTGCGACAGCAGCTGTTGGAACACGGATCACTGGCCCATCGCCCCGTCGGCGAGGCGTTTCACCGCATCACCGCCCTCTGACGGGGAGGGATCCAGCATCGCACCTTTGACCTCATCCAGCCGGGACGGGACCCGGACGCGGCACCAGGGGCCCGAAGGCCCCCGGTGACCACGTAGTTACGGCGCCAGAGGCACCGGAACCGGTACTACCTGCGCTTGGCGGTCCGCTTGACGGCCTTGCGGGCCGGAGCCCTCTTGGCCGTGCGCTTGGCCGGAGCCCTCTTGACCGTGCGCTTGGCGGCGGTCTTCTTGGCCGGAGCCTTACGGGCCGGAGCCTTCTTCACCGTCCGCTTGGCGGCGGTCTTCTTCGCTGCAGTCTTGCGGGCCGGAGCCTTACGAGCCGGAGCCTTCTTCACCGCCTTCTTGGCTGTCGACTTGCGGGCTGTGGTCTTTTTGGCCGGAGCCTTTTTGACCGTCCGCTTGGCTGCTGCCTTCTTTACTGCCATTCCTATTTCCTCCTTAGGGTTCAACGCCGTCTTGAACGTCGAACCGGTGGCGAACCGAACGCCTTTCGACGCCGGGATGGGTACCACTGCTCCAGTCCTTGGATTTCGACCCACCCGGGGGCCACGGTCGATAGGGCTGAATGAACCGAACCCGACCACTGTGACCTTCCGCCCGGATCGAACCTCGGTGACGATCGTGTCGAACAGAACATCAACCACGCCTTCCACAGATCGTCGAGTCGACACCGTCGACTCACTGACTGCTTTGACGAGTTGAGACTTGTTCACGATCACCTCCTCAGCGATACGCAACAACTACAAGCAAAATGGCTTTTAGCTCCCAGGTCAAGCACCATTCAGCGCAACGCGCACGCGCGCCGCGTCGGGACGCGCCCCGATGACACGAGCCGACGCCGTCGAACGCACCGTCACCACCGATCTGGCGAATCGGACCATGGACAGAAAACCTTTTGTTTGCAAGGATTATTGGCATCGGCGCCACACCCGTCGACCTCGCGGAGTTCATGGTCCGCCTCCACCTACCGACAGCAAATTTGCGGCATACGGGACAGATGAGCGATGAATAATTTTTCTGCGTCACCACCTCTTCACGGCGTCACAACGCGCCATCGCGACACTTTGCACGCCATAGCGCTCGCCGAACACGCGTTGTATCTCGGCCACGATGCACGCGGTTGGTGCTTCGCCCGGCCTCAACATTCGATGATGATCCTCGGTCCGCCGCGGTCGGGAAAGACGTCGTCACTGATCATCCCCAACGTGCTGGCGGCCAACGGTCCGGTGGTCTCGACATCGACCAAATCCGACGTGCTCGACGCCACCGTGGGGGCGCGTGCGACGCTCGGACGGTGTCACCTCTTCGACCCCGGCCATTCGGTCCGACGAAGCGGAGAATTGGTTCCGCTGCGGTGGTCGCCGCTGCAGTCGTGCGGAACGTGGCCGGGGGCGCTGTCCATGGCCCGTTCGCTGGTGGAGGTGGGCACCTCGAGCCAGCATCAGGGCCTCTCTCGGGCTGACGGATCCCACTGGACCGAGCGGGCCCAGGCCCTGTTGGCCCCCCTGCTGCACGCCGCCGCCCTGGACGGATCCGACATGCGCACCGTCCTGACCTGGGCCGATCGTCACCAGGCGTTGCCGGCGCAACAGATCCTGGCTGGCACTCCCGGACGCACCACCGAACTGGCCCGCAACCTGCTGGACGGCATCGCCTCGACCGACGCCCGTGAGTTGAGCGGCATCTGGTCGACCGCCTCGGGCGCCCTCTACGGCTTCCGATCCGACCAGGCCCTCGAGTCCACCGCCGACCCCACGTTCGACCCGGCCCGGTTCGTGGAGTCGAGTGACACCATCTACATCGCCGCACCGGCCCATCAACAGGCGCTGGTGGCCCCGATGGTGGTGGGACTGTTGGAGGACATCCGGCGCGCCGCCTACGCCCACCACGCCTCGGTCGCCGACGGGCGGACGTCGCTCGGATCGCCAGCCGTGCCGAACCATGCGCCACGTCCCCCGTTGATGCTGGCCCTGGACGAGGTGGCCAACATCGCCCCGCTCCCGGACCTGCCCGCCATGATCAGCGAAGGTGGCGGTCAGGGTGTGGTCACCCTGGCGTGCTTCCAGGATCTCTCCCAGGCCCGGCAACGATGGCCGGGACGGGCCGACGGCTTCGCCTCGCTGTTCGGCACCACGGCGGTCCTGCCCGGCATCGGTGACGTGGCCACCCTGGAGGCGCTGTCCACGCTGGCCGGCGACGAGGAGCTGGTCGTGCGCACGACCTCGGCGGGCCGGTCGATGTCCGACCGGCCGTTCACCGACCTCATGACCGGAGGGCGCCCCCATCACGGGGAGAGCGTGACCACCCAGTGGCGACGGCGGCTGCCGCCTGACGTGATCACCCGGGGTGGAGACGGTCAGTTTCTGGTCTTCGATGAGCGCAATCAACCCCGATGGGCTCCCCTCACCCCCTCCTACACCGCCGAGCCCTGGCGTTCCCTCCGCCAGATCACCCACGAGAGCGACCGCCGCGCCGAGCGGGGCCTCCGCCACCGCCGCGGCCCCGAACGAGCCGGAGGTCCGGCCGTGGAGGCCGACCGCTGACTGATGATGGTGGTTCACCGCTCCATCCCGAGGCTCCGGGACACGCGGTCGGGCCCATCCACCCGACGGTCCGGCGCCCTCGGGCCGGGCCCGGCGCGCTCGGATGCCCGGAACAGCGGGTCCGCTCCCCCGCCGTCCACCATCCGGACCAGCGACGCCGGATCCCATCGACGCCCGGGGTCGCCATCGGCCGGCCCGGCCCCCGTCGCACTCCACGCCGACGGCGCGCATCGGTCGACGAGCCCGGCGGCCACGGCCTCGAGATCTCGGCCCACCGCTCCCCCGGCGGTGGCAGCACCCACCGCGGCCACCACGTCGCTCTGGCCCACCGACCGATGACCACGGGCCAGGGCCACGAGCTGGTGGCGCAGGCGATCCGGATCGACCACCGGGACCGGATCACGTCGGTGCACGCCCACGGCCCGGGTCAGCTCGCCCAGATCGAAGCCGAGGTCGGCGGCCCGCTGCCGCCACTCGTCGGTCAGCTGGTCGACCGTGACAGTCCGGTCCTTCTCCGGCCGATCGACGAAGAAGGCCGCCGGTGAGCGCTCGGCCCGGCGCCTCGGGTCGATCCCGGGTCCGGACCGCTGGAAGTGGTACTCGTCCATCGACGCCGATCGCTGGGAGAACAGCCCACGCAGCGTGGCCTCCACCCCGATGACGTCGCCCATCCCGGACGGGCGGATCGCCCACGCCGCCCCCATGCGGTGGCCGAGCTCGAACCGGAGGCGGGCGTGGTAGACGGCCTGGGCGGCGGGAAGGTGGGCGTGGAGCCGACGGCTGTCCAGACTGGACCACCTACCGTCGACGCCCTGGGCGATGTTGGCCACCACCACGTGGGAATGGAGGTGGGGGTCGAGGGCCCGGCTGGTGCGGTGGAGGAAGTGCCCGGCCACCGGACCGGTGGCCGAAAGGAAGGCCACCTCTCCTCGGCGACTGCGCCGGACTCCCACACCCGCCCGCCCCAGGTAGTCGAGGGCGTCGGCCACCGCCACGTGATGACCGGTGCCGGCGGCGGTGGCGATCTCGCCCGGGGCCAACAGGTGGAGGAGGCTCACCGACTTCGGAGCCGCGAAGGTCAGGTCGAAGCCGGCCGAGCTCCGGTCGCCCCGGGACTCCCGTAGTGCCCGGCCCGTGGACGGGTCCCGACCTTCGAGTACCTGGGCGAAGCGAGGGGAGTCGACCGGCCCGAACAGCCCGAGGTCCTCGGCCCCGGAGCCCGTCCACCGGCCCGGCTCCTCCCCCGCCACCAGACTGTCCTCGGCCCTCCCCGGGACCAGGTCGTGCACGTAGTAGTGGTGGCCGCCCTGACGGACGACATGGATCGTGAGTACCACCGGAGTCCTCCTGACCCGATGGTACTGGTTGATACTATTTCAATCAATCTCAATATATTCTATGTATTCCTGCCCGAGTAGCGCCGCAGAACCCGGCTCGCCGCATTGGCGGCCAGGTCCCGGAACTCGGGGGGACCGACCACCTGGGCACCGGGGCCGAGGCGGAGGAGGAGGCGCTCGAGCCAGGCATCGCCGCCCACGAACAGCTCGACCTCGGTGCGACCTTCCACGTCGGTGGCCGGCCCGGTGGCCGGGAGGGACTCCACCAACCAGGCCGTGGCCGGATCGAGGGACAGGCGGACCCGTCGACTGTCCGGGCCGGGAACGAAGGGGTCGAACGACGGAGCGGGGGTGGATCCGTCTCCCGCAGGGCCGTCGGTCAGGTCCCCTTCCGGGCCATCAGTCCGGGCCCCCGACGAGTCGCCGGCCGCGCCGCCCCCGGTCCCACCGGCGGGCAGCACGGCCTCGGGAGGGAACGCCCCATCGAGGGCCTCAGCGGCACCGATCCGGTCCACCCGGAACCGGCGCAGGTCGCCGGCGGTCTGACACCAGGCGTCGACGTACCAGTGGCCCTCACTGGCGAAGAGCCGGAGCGGGGCAATGTCCCGAGCGGTCTCCCGGTCGGTGGAGGCCGAGTAGTAGGAGATGTGCAGCGGCTGTCGATCGGTCACAGCCTCCCGCACCAGGGGAAGGAGGGCCGGCGTGTCCAGCTCCACCTCGATCTCCTGGCCGCCGAGGGCCCGGTCCAGCTTGGTCAGGGCCCGGGACAGGGCGCCGGACTCGTCACTGCCCGGCACCGCCAGCAGGGTTCGGGCCGCCGTGGCCAGGGCGAAGCCCTCGGCCGGGCTCAGCCGGCGGGGCCGGGCCAGCGATGTCCCCACCCGCACCGACACCATGGCGTCGTTGACCACGATCTCCATCAACTGGTCCGGCGTATAGGGGGGCACACCACAGCAGGCGGCCATCTCCAGCTCGGTGACCAGGGTGGCCGGAGTGAGGTCGAAGCGTTCGGCCGTCTCGTCGATGGGGGCCTCCCCCACCTGGGCCAACCACGCCAGGATGGCCAGCAGGCGACGCAGCCGGTCAGCGGTGCTCTCGGGCACGGTCAGTCCCCCACCCCGGCCGTCGCCACCGACGCCTCCAGCCGCTCCACCACAGCGGCACGCACCTCGGAGGGACCGACCACTTCGGCGTGGTCGAGGAGGTCGAGCACCCAGAGCACCAGGGCCCCCACGTCGGTCACGGACAGACGGACCATCACGGCTCCGTCGTCGAACCGCGACACCACCGACTCCTCCCCCAGCTCGGCCACCACCCGGCCGGCCTCGGCCCCATCCACCCGGACATCCACCTCGACGGCCTCACCGCTGCCGAACTGCCAGGGATCCCGGGCGAACGCCTCGTCGATGTCGAACACCTCGGGGACCTGAGCCGAGCCGGCCGCGCCGAGGGTGGGCAGGCCGTCGATGCGGTCGACCCGGAAGGTGCGGGGCTCCTGGCGGTCCCGGTCATAGCCCACCAGGTACCAGTGGCCCTGGCGGAAGCGCAGGCCGGCCACGTCCACCCGTCGGGGCTCATCCCGGTACTCGAACCCGACCACGGCGCCCTGTCGGACGGCGTCGAACAGGGACGGGAGCGCGGGCAGTCCGCCGAATCCGAAGGTGGGCAGGTCGACCAGGGGGACAGGGACGTCACGGAGCGGCGACTCGCCCCCGGCGCCCAATTTGAGGAGGGCCTGACGGCCGATAGGCTCACCCAGGTGAACGCCGGCCACGGCCAAGTTCAGGGCAGCCTGCTCCTCCGCCTCGAGCCCGAGGTCGGGAAGGTAGTAGGCGTCGGGGTCGACCCGGTACCCCAGCTGCTCCTCCCCGTCGATAGGCAGTGTCAGTACAGGCACGCCCTCGTCGCGCAGCAGGCGCTTGTCCCGCTCGAAGGCCTGGCGGCGGGCCACGTGGCCCTCGGGGTAGCCCGGCACCCGGTGGGCGATGTCCCGCAGGCTCAGCGGTCGCGACGTGTCCAGCAGTACCAGCAGCAGGTCGGTGACCCGCTCGAGCCGATCGAGACGTTCCATCGGGGTCAATCTAGGGCGCCACGGCTCAGGAGATGATCGTGGCCACTGCCGGACCCTACGGCTGGGATCCCCACCTCATGGCCTGGGCCGTTCTGGTCGTGGCCGGCGGTGCGGTGATCGCCGGGCATCGCCGCCTCGAGCGATCGAGCAGGCACCCCATGGCGTGGACCCGACGGCAGATGGCCGCCTTCGGCGGAGCTTGGCTGACAGCGGCCGTGGCCCTGACCTGGCCGCTCGGCACGGTGGCCGCCCACTGGTCCCTGACCGCCCTGGTGGTCCAGCGCCTGCTGCTGGTACTGGTGGTGGCCCCGCTGCTCCTCCTCGGTCTCCCCTACGACATCATCCAGTGGCTGACCCGACCCCGGTGGGTGGACGCCGTACTGCTGCGGCTGCACCGACCCCCGGTGGCTATCCCGGTGGTGACGGTACTGGTGGTGGGGTCGATGACCCCGGTACTGGTGCAGGCCCAGGCCACCACGCTCTGGGCCCGGGGCCTGCTGGACCTGGCCCTGGTGGGTGCAGGCCTCATCCTGTGGATCCCCGTGGTCGGGCGCATACCGGGCATTCCGCGGCTTCGCCCGGTGGTGCGGTTCGGCTACCTGGTGGCCCAGGCTGTGGTGCCGGCGTTCCTCTCCTTCATCTACATCTTCTCCAATCATCCCCTCTACCCTCAGTTCGCCCGCTCCCACCTGGCCATGGGCATGAGGCCGCTCAACGACCAGCAGATTGCCGGATTCGTGTCCAAGCTGTCCATGTTGCTGGTGCTGCTCATCGTGGGCGGGGTGGTGCTGTCCCGGACCCCGCTGTCCGACGAGGAGCTCATCGGGGACGATCCCCTGGTGTGGGCCGACGTGGAACGACAGTTCGAGCGGGCCGACCGACGGAACGCTCGTGCCGGTGAGCTGCCCCCCGGGGCCGACCCCGCAGCCGCCGATTCGGCTCCCGGGCCTCCACCCTCTCCGCGCCGGTCGGGCCGCGACCTCACCGATCACAGCCACCGGGGCGGCGACTCGCCCGAAGGGGACGGCCCCGATCCCGCCTGACTAGGGATGCCCACCGGAGGGGTGGCCGGATCCGTAGCATGGCCGGGTGACCCTGCACGCCCCCGAGGCCCCCATCTTCCGGAGGTTGGTGTCTGGCACGGTGCAGGCCGGGATCGAGGAGTTGGGCGGACGGCCGGCCATGGTGGTGCGCACGGTGTCCACCCTCCGGCGGGGGGCCCTCTCCGTCGAGGACGGCGAGACCATGCGGGTGGCGGCGGCCTCGGCCCTTACCTTTCGGATCCCTGTGGTGCTGGTGTTGGCCTCGAGCGGCGCCGACGTGTCCGAGGGAGTGGCCTCCCTGCACGGCTGGGGCCAGGCGGCCCGGGCCCTGGCTCAGTGCTCGGGCATAGTGCCGCTGCTGGTGGTGGTCACCGGGCCGGCCATCTCCGGGCCGGCGCTGATCCTCGGGCTGGCCGACCTGGTGGTGATGACCAGCGACGCCTTCGCCTTCGTCTCGGGGCCGGCCATGGTGGAGGAGTTCACCGGGGTGCGGATCGGAATCCACCAGCTGGGCGGGACGGCCATGCACGCCCGGTCCAGCGGGCTGTGCGCCATCGAGGCCGGGACCGAGGAGGACGCCCTGGCCCATGTCGAGCACCTGCTGAGCCTGCTACCGGCCAACCTCGACGAGCTGTGTCCACGAGGGCCGCTCGACGATCCGGCCACCAGGGAGGTGGACGAGCTGCGCCAGATCATCCCGGCCCGGACCACCAGCTCCTACGACGTGCGCAAGGTGGCTGCCGCCCTGGCCGACGACCACGACGTGACCGAGCTGTGGACCCGATGGTCGCCTCAGCTGGTCACGGCCCTGGGCCGGATCGACGGCCGCACGGTGGGCTTCGTGGCCAACCAACCCCAGGCGCTGGCCGGGACCCTCGACATCGCCGCCTCCCAGAAGGGGGCGAGGTTCGTCCGATTCTGCGATTCGTTCAACATCCCACTGGTGACGCTGGTGGACACACCAGGATTCCTCCCGGGTAAGGATCTCGAGTGGCGGGGCATGATCCGGCACGGGGCCGAGTTGGCCTTCGCCTACGCCGAGGCCACGGTGCCCCGGGTGTGCGTGATCCTCCGCAAGGCGTTCGGAGGGGCGTACATCGTGATGGACTCGAAGGGCCTGGGCAATGACCTCTGCTTCGCCTGGCCCGGGGCGGAGATCGCGGTCATGGGAGCCGAAGGGGCCGTCCAGATCCTCCACCGGCGGGTCGTGGATGTGGACGAGCGGATCGCCCTGCAGGCCGAGTACTCCGAACGCTTCCTCACCCCCTACCAGGCGTCGGAACGGGGGTTCGTGGATGCAGTCATCGACCCGGCCTCCACTCGGGCCATGGTGGCCGAGGCCCTAGGAGCCCTGTCCACGGCCCGGGAGATGCTGCCGGGGCGGAAGCACACGGTGGGACCACTGTAGGGGAGTAGGTCCGATTCGGGTCGCACTCGTACTCGATCGAGAACCAAGGCTTCTGGAGCCAACAGCTCTAGGGAGTGACGCCATGAAGCCCGTAGAGCCCTGAGTGCCCGTTCTCGACTGATTGAGACGGTGGGGAACTCGGAGGCGGTTCGTCGGCATACCCACGAACCCTCAACGGCGAGGGATAGCCAAGCGCTACGATCGCGCCTAGGCCGACGACGACAGGCAACCACCACACCCATGGGTTGAGGTGGAGATAGGCATAGACCGAGGTACCGATGGCGGTGGCGACGGCTAGCCCGAAGCGGCGACGATCCTTCCTCGAAGCCAGCACGAGGGCCAAGAGCAACGGTGGTGCGATGTAGTACGGAGTCATCACCGCTTCGAAGAGGCAGCGAGACGCCAAGACGACCGCAGCCAACCAGACGATCTGAATAGGAAGCTGCGGCCTCCGCCAGACGAATACGCCAACGGCTACAGCCAAAAGCAGGTCGATTGATCTTCCTGGGCCTCCGGAAACCAACTCGGCATGCGCATTGACCACCTGAATTGCGGGATGTCCGAGCCCAGGGACGAAGGCCGCAAAGTGGCCGGACCCTCCATCGGACACCGGGGGTGCAAGTGCCACCCATGGAGTGGCGTGATTCACAGCAGGTGGTGTCGGCTGCTTGACGAGCTGGCGGAACGTGCCGCTCGGATTTCCTACGAAGGCGACGCCGACAAGTACCGCGGAAAGCGATGAGGACCTCAGCGCCATCATTAGGCGCGTACCGCGAGGCGACGCGCCTATGAGTAGCGGAATCAAGAGTGCCACCAACGGCTGCATCAGGATGCCCACGGCCAAGAGCCATCCGCACCGTGACCACCTCTTCGAGAGAAACGCCACGATTGCATAGAGCGCGAAAGTCATGGCCAAGGAGTCTTCAGCATGTCCCCAGATCGCCGCCGTGGGCCACGCAACGAGGCCAACGATGAAACAGAGGACGATGCGACGCTTCTGGCACACTCTGAGAACTTCGGCGAGCGCATCGGCAGCAAACACCACGGTGGATGCCAACAGAATTTCTACCGGTTGTAGTAGCAAGGCCGCCGTGGGTTGCGTGAGAAAATATGGTGGATATGACTCTGTCAGATGGAGTTTTCCACTGAGCATCGCCAGTGGGGCCAAAAGCACCGACATGCCAGGGAATGAGATGATGCCGTTCGAGGGAGTATAGATTCCCCCGAGATAGCCCCAACCAACGAAATGAGCCCCGCGGAATATCCCCCACTCGTCATCACCCATGTTCCAGCTCCCATTGTGGAGAATGAGAGGGGTCCACGCCACCATGAACACCATGCCGATGATGAGCATCAATCCCATGACGAGCAGGGGCCACATCTTCCGCCCAATTCTCTCAGTCCAAGATGAACTGCTGGGCTTCGGATCAAGGTTGATGCCCAATGGGACACTGGGCCTATCATCGTCAGCAAGTCTGGCCCTCGACGGCGAATACATGGTCACCCCGTACCATCGTTCGAATCCTCAGCTACCTTGACCGAGATCTTCGAATCCTTGCGATGGCCCGGCCGCCGCCCGCCCCAAGTCCAATCCATGACGCGAGAATGCCCCCTCCGTACTTGGAGGGGGCATTCTCAACTTCAGCCCGATGGCCGACTTGTGGCCAAGGGTACTAACTCAGGGTTACAGCGTAGGGAACCCGCTGGTCGACCACTGGTAGCCACCGGTGGAAGCACCACCGGGGCTGACCGGGGTGCTGGCGCTGCACTGAGCGGCGCTGGAACCCTTGACCTCGGCGTAGATGGTGCCCTGCTGGGCGGCCGAGAACGCAATGGCCGGCACTGCGGCAGTCGTGGTGACTCCGTTGGTGCTGGTCGGTGCGGCACCCCACGGAGCATTGCTCGTGGTGGTGGGACTCACCGGGTTGTCGATGATGTACCAGCAGTTGTTGGACGACTTGGAGAAGGCGGCCAACACGATGCCGTTACCGTCAGTCGACACGATCACGGAGATGTTCCCCTGGGTCGCTGAGTTGGTCGTCCCGAAGGTGAGAGACGGCTCAGCGGACTGCAGCGCCGCAGCGAACTGCGTCGAG
>JBBQWW010000018.1:0-44915 GCA_038210245.1 Acidimicrobiales bacterium | reverse complement strand
CGGACGGTTCATCCCCCTACTCCGGTCCTTCGTCTCCTTCGCCGCCGGACTGGGCGAGATGGCCATGACCAAGTTCCTGGCCTTCACCGTCATCGGCTGTGCCATCTGGTGCACCGTCCTGACCAGCGTGGGCTACTCCCTTGGCTCCAGCTACAACCACGTGCTGAAGGCCTTCAGCTACGCCGGCTACGTGGCGGCGGTGCTGGTCGTCATCGCCGTGGCCGTCTTGTTCTGGCACCGCATCAAGGTGGTCCGGGAGGAGAGGCGCTGAGCCCGGTGGCTGCTGGCGCGTTGGTCAGGACGAAGGGTCTCATCGGCCCTAGGTAGCGCCTGACGTCATCCATTCGGTCGAGCCGAGGCCGGTGGTCATGGGAGGGAGGGAGTCGCCGGCCAGCAGCTCGTCGACCTCGGCCGCCCCGATCCCTGGGGACCAGTAGAAGCCCTGGGCCAGGTCGCAGTCCATGGCCCGCAGGGCCTGGAGCTGCCCGATGGTCTCCACCCCCTCGGCCACCGACATCAGGCCGAGGGAGTGGGCGAGGTCGATGACCGATCGGACGATGGTCGAGTCCAACGGATTGTCGTCGACGCCGGCGACGAACGACCGGTCGAGCTTCAGCGCGTCGACCGGGAACCGGCGGAGGTAGAGGAGGGATGAGTAGCCCGTGCCGAAGTCGTCCACGGCCAGCTGGACGCCCAGATCGTGGATGGCGGTCAGCACCGTAGTGGCGGCCACGGCGTCGTCCATGAGCACGCTCTCGGTCATCTCGAGACAGAGGGCCGACGGCTCGAGGCCGCTGTCGTGGAGCACCGCGGCCACCGAGTCGGCCAGCCCGGGCCGGGCCAGCTGGCATCCGGACAGATTGACAGCCATGGTCAATCCTCCCCAACCGGGCCGGGTCCGCCAACGGGCCAGGTCACGACAGGCCTGGGCGAGGATCCACTGGCCCAGCTCGACGATGGTACCCGTGGACTCGGCCACAGGGATGAACTCGCCGGGGGAGACCGGGCCCCGAACGGGGTGGTCCCATCGGGCCAGCGCCTCGAAGCCGCGCAGGCAGCCGTTGAGGCTCACCACCGGCTGGTAGTGCAGGTGGAATTCCTGGCGGTGGACCGCGGACCGAACGTCCAGTTCGAACTCCCGACGCTCGTTGACCATCACGCCCAGGGAGGAGTCGAACAGTTCGTAGCACCCACCACCCCGCTCCTTGGCCCGGTACATGGCGATGTCGGCGTCCCGCATGAGGGAGTCGGCACTGTCAGCTGGGGTGAGGGAGATGCCCAGGCTGGCCCGGGCCACCACCGGAGATCCTCCGATGATCAGCGGATCGTCCAGGCTGTCGACGATCCGCTCGGCCACCGCCACGGCGTCGCCCGGGGTGTCCAGGCGGTCGAGGATGACCACGAACTCGTCTCCCCCGTACCGTCCGACGGTGTCCTGGGGTCGTACGGCGTTGCGGATCCGGGAGGCCACTTCCCGCAGCACCTGGTCGCCGACGCTGTGGCCGCGGGTGTCGTTGATGCGCTTGAAGTCGTCGACGTCCATGAAGATCACGGCAGCCACACCCGCGTGTCGGCCCTGTTGCGTCACCAGCTGACCGACCCGATCGGTCACCAGAGCCCGGCTGGCCACTCCGGTGAGCGAGTCCTCGAGAGCCAATCGTTGGTTGTCGGCCTCGGCGCGCTTCCGATCGGTGATGTCGGTCATCATCGAGAGGACCCCGATGATGGTGCCGTGGACGTCGTGGAGGGGACTGGCCGAGATCAGTACGTCGCACGTGGTGCCGTCCGCCTTGAGGAGCGCGAACTCGTACTGCTCGGCGATCCCCTTGTGACGCCGCCGGAGCTTGGTGGCGGCGATGGCGCGGTCGGCGGGGTCGACCAGGTCGAAGATGGACTTCTTCTGCACCTCCTCCACCGTCATGCCCAGCAGTCCGGCCATGGTGGGGTTGGCGAACGTGACGCGCCCGTCCAGAGCGTGGATGGAGATGGCCTCGGTCGCCGTCTCCACCATGGAGCGGTAGAGCGACTCGGACTCGCGGAGCGACTGGAGAGTCGCCATCTCATCGGTGACGTCCCGGATGTTGGCCACGATGCCGCCGACGGCTGGGTTGTCGTGCAGGTCGGTGAACCGGGTGTCCACCCACCGCCACGTGCCGTCGCGATGGCGGAGCCGGTAGCGTGACGACCAGGCCCGGTGCCCGGCCCTGATGGCTTCGCCGGCTGCAGCCACCGTCCCGGCCAGGTCGTCGGGGTGGACGAAGGCGTCATAGGGAGTGCCGACGAACTCCCCGGTCCGGTAGCCGAAGACGCGCTCCATCGAGGGTCCGGCGTAGATGGCGAACCCCTCCCGGGCGTTGACCACCGTGACGTCGGAGGCGCCGGTGGCCAGGGCCTGCAGGCGCTCCTCGCTCCGACTCAGGGCCAGTTCTGCCTGGCGGGACTCGGACCGGTCGCGGAGGTTCCAGACAATCCCCCGGACGTCGGGGTCCTCGGTGAGGTCGGTCCGGTAGCCCTCGAACGGGAGCCACGTGCCGGTTGACGTTCGCAGACGGAGGGCGATGGGCCCGATCTCCCGACCCCGGACTCCATTGAGCACTTGGGATCGCATTAGGGCTGCGTCCACCGGTTCGACGAAGTCGAGGCCGGGGCGTCCGAGGATCTCGCACTCCCGAGCACCCAGGGTGGTGCAGAGGGGCGGACTGGCGAAGGTGAGGAGGCCGGCGGCGTCCAGCACGGCGATACCGTCGAAGGCGTTGGCGACCAGGGCCCGGAGCCCTCGTTCCGATACCCGGAGGAACCCTGGGGTATCGGTCTCGCCGGCTTCCGGCGGAACCTCGGGTGCCATGGTGGAGTCGATCGGCGAGCGGTGCTGCATGTGTAGCCCCATCGCCACCCCGCTCTCCGCCGAGGCTCTGCCAACCCCCACTGGTTGGGAGAAGTATCGACACGATCCCCCCGATCCTTGAATAGTGCACATCGTGGCAAAACCCTCGGGAGGTGTCGGCCCCACAGTCGACGGTCCGGCGCCAGGTGGCCCCCGGGTCCAGCGTCCCGCCTCACCCGACGCCGCCGGTCGCGGCGGCATTTGGTCCTAGGCCAGACCCCTCCGACCTCGGTCGATCGGCGTCGATTCGCTCACGTTGCGTGACATCCACGCGCCGGGGTCCCCCGTTCCGATCTCACTCTCCGCGTCAGTACCGGTCCTCAGAGCAGGGCAGACCTGTTCCTAGCGCCAGGCAGACGGGATACTTGGTCTTGGCAGGGTGGCCCGATCGGTTCGGGAGCGGGGGGCGAATCATGGCAGAAGAGTGTCTCGGAAACAGGGCAAACGCGGCGGGCCTGAGGGCGTCGCGGGCCTGGTTGCTGGGCAAGGGCCTGGCGGCCGAGGTCGAGGATCTTCGACTCCAGGGGGGCGACGACCCGATTCCGGCCCCCGGACTGCCCCGGCTGCTCGATCACCTCGAGCAGGACCTGCGTGACGTGCTGGCCCTGGCCGAACGGGTGGACCAGTTCGCCACCGGTCCCGAGCGGGCAGTGGACCTTGCCTCCGTCATCGCCGTCGAGCTCGACGCCGCCGAACAGGGCGCAGATGAGATCGAGCGGGTCACCCGCCAACTGGCTCAGCTGGCCCTCGGGGTGTCCACTGGTCTGGCTCCGGGCAAACGGGCGGAACGGCTGGACAACGCGGCGGTGGCCGTGCTGCACCCGCCGGCGGACACGGACCGGGCGGCAGATCTGGTCGAGGACGGCCTCGAGCTGTTCAGCCGCGACCGCCATGAGCTGCAGGTGGAGCTGCGCGGGCTGTTCTGTCGGATGCTCCTCGACGGCAACGTGACCGTCCGCATCGGTGAGATCGAGCTTCGGGTGGGATTCGACCAGACCCTCCACCTCCTCACTCCAGAGGGCGACGCCGCCTGGTCGGCACCGGTGGAGGTGACCGTCCCCGCCCGGGCGACGGGCCAGGCCCTCAAGGCACTGGGCATGTCCTGCAAGTTGATTCGGCAGACGGCCTTCGCCGAGTAGCCGACTCAGCGGCCGCCGGGACCACCACTCGAGCGGAGCACCACCGGGGTTCCCCGATCCTCGAAGTGGTGGGTGGTCCCCGTGCTGAAGCGGGTCAGCACGACCTCGTCGGCCAGTGGGGTCTCCTCGGATCCTCGGACCACCTCCACGACCAGTCCGGCATCGTCGTCGGACAGGGCCACGCAGTGCAGGTGGGGCTCGATGGCCCGGACCATGGCGTCGAGGGGGGCCAGATGGTCGCCATCGAGCATGGAGGGCCAGGCGCCGTCGACCATGGCGTCGGTGTCCCGGCCCAGCCGCAGGACCAGGCGGTCACCGAGGTCCACATCACAACGGACGTACTCGTAGGGCTGCAGCCCCGGGTGGAGGGCGAGCAGCCGGGCGGCTCCCTCGAGCGACGGGGGAAGGTCCAGTGCATCCCGGAACCGGTCGGCGGCCACCCCGGCCACCCCGGTGAACTGTCGACGGCCGAACTCCACGGCCGCCTCGGTGCTTCCGGCCCGGGTGGCGGTGGCGGCCAGAAACGACAGTGCCAGCAGGTGGCCCTGGAGGCATACCTCGTCGATGATCCGGCGAAGGGCCGAGCCCGACCACTCGGCGAACTGGAGGTCGGCCAGCAGGGGCCCGGCGTACTCGTGCCGCCCGGTGTCCTCGGGGTCGATGGGCGCCAGTTCGAGGAGGGCGGCCCGAGTCGTGGCCATGGCCTCGGCCGCGGGCGGGACCGGAAGTACCGGGTGGGTGTCGGCGATGGTGACCGTCCAGTGGCAGTGAGGTGTCCGGTCGGACGGGACCCGTGGCGGGCGGTGGACCGGGCGAACCTGGGCCTGTGGGTTGGTGGCGATGGCAGTGGCCTCGAAGGTCGGATCCTCGATGTCGTGGCACATGGCCAGCACGTAGTCGGGGCCCATGGGCTCCACATCCATCAGGGCCCCGCAGTGGTCGAGGGAGAACTCCCCGTAGTCGTGACCCGAGAACTCGTAGCGGAAGTCCATGAACTGGGGAGGCGCTCCGATGTCGATCTGCATGCCCTTGAAGATGGTCTCCACCGAGTCGCCGGCGAATCCCAGGGCCTGCTGCATGCGGCGGGTGTAGACGGGACTGGCTCCCATCCACTCTTCGATGGCGATGTCGCGCATGGCTTCGCGTCCGAACGCCCCGATGAGATGGGGCATGCCGGCCCGGTCGATCAGATGACCGGCCAGGAGGTACTCGGGGGCCAGGATGGCCAGCTCGGCCCGGCTGGCCCCTCGGAGGCCCGATCCTGGCGTCACGCCGTGGCCGTCCCCGTCTGCACCCGATCATCGTACGGCAGAGTTGGACAGGTGTCCAGAAATGCAGTTGGACGAGTGTCCAGACATGGGTGGCTCGGCTGATGCTGGTGCTGGCGACCCGTGCTCATACCTCGATCGGTGTGAACACGCCCTCTGCCCGGAGTTCGTGGAGGCGCTCCGGCTTCTCGAAGTCGACAGATCGGAGGTCGACCACATAGGTCTCGGGGTTTCCGAACATCCGGTAGGCGTACCGCGGAGTGCTCAGATTCAGCACGGAGTCCCAGACCGTTACCTCGGCAACCAACGAGTCGCCCACCCTCTCCTTGACGGCCCCCTGTGGGATATCAAAGGCGTTGCACACGTGGAGGGCAAGGAGCTCAGCCGCCGTGGCGTCCGGGGCCCGCTCCAGCAGCCGGAGGACACTGAACAGTCGAGCGAATCGGGCTGTCGGGGTGTAGTCGGCCGGCACCCCCCGAAGTCCTTCGCCTTGGCCGAGCGGCGACAGGCGGAGACCGCCGACCACTTCGGCCGACGGGTTCTCGGCCGACATACCGAGATAGTTGCCGAGGTTGATCAGGTGCCAGTCGAGAAAGGGGGCATTGGTGGCGATTCCGACGGGATTGTCGACCACCCGGGTCGCCTCAGGGTGGAGTTCGATGGCGATCGAACCCGAAGTGTCGTGAACCAGGCAGTGGATCGGAGGAACGAAACCCAACCCCGGGTCGATGCCAACGATAGTGATGTCAGCCACGGCCGCCCTGACCTCGTCGATGGATGCGCAGGTACCAAGGAGATACGCGACCAAATCGACTTGAGCGACATCGCTGCCGTCACTACGAGCGGCCCGATAGGTGCAGTAGCCGCCGGGCATATAGAGCAGATGAGCACTGACACCGGCAGTATTGATGGCATCCATCAACCAGTTCGGTCTCCCGAACACCCCCATCCCGACGACCCCATGGCTGGCCGCCCACCGCTTCGGACGGACGCCGTCTCCGACCGAACTGGTGCCGGCGTAGTCGGCGGGAAGCACCGCCAGCTGCGTGGGCATGCCCACCGGAAACTCGTTGCTCCGAGCGACGACAACGGTTCCGTCCACAGCGTCAGGAAGCTTGAACGTCATGCACATCTCTCGGTCCCACGCTTTCTCCTGCCCGGGGAGACCATCGGCAGCTACCGACCACTGCTGTAGACACGGAGCCCCAACGCCGGTGGAAGCCACGCATCGATGGCTGAGGTCGACCGGGGCCACTACCGTCAGCCGGCTTGAGGGCAAGGGGCGTGCTTGGGCTCATCGCCCAACCGCCCGCCCGCCGGAAGGGCGGGATACGGGTACTCCAGTCGCATCGGACAGTGCCGGACGGATCAAGCCAACCGATGCGTCCGAAGCAATGTCGTCGGGCGTCGGCGGGGAAGTGGACGGACTAACTTGCGGAGAGCATGAAGGTTCTTGTCGTGTCCACCGAGGGCGCGGGCCACGTGACTCCGCTCGTCCCGCTTATCAGCGCGCTGTCGGCGGATGGGGACGAGGTACTCGTAACGTCTGGCCCCGGGGCGGCGTCGATCATCGACAAGACTGACGCACGATTCGTCGTGGCCGGTCCAGGCCAGTCCGAGTACATGACCCGACTGGCGGCGAGAACTCGGGGCATTCCCGGCGACGGGGTGGCGCCGGAGAGGATCTTGCAGTACTTCCTTCCTCGGGCCTTCGGCGAGATCGGTGTTGACGAGATGGTCGACGACGTCCTGCGCCACGGCCAGGAGTTCGCCCCAGACCTTGTGCTGTTCGAGGCGTTCGCCCTGGCTGGACCCTTGGTGGCCGAACTTCTCGGCGTCCCCTGCGTTGCGCACATGTTCGGACCGCTGCCGCCGCGTGATGCGGTCGAACTAGCCAATGACGCCGTCTCCCCGATCTGGCGTTCCTTTGGCCGCGAGGTATCCGGATGGGCCGGGATGTATGGACAGCTGACTATCCGGATCTGTCCTCCGGCGCTCGATGCGGCGCGAGTGCCCAACGTTGAGTCATTGTGGCTGCACCCAGTCCCATTGCCCACCGGATTGCCTGAGCGAACCCCTCGGCCAGTTGTGTATGTCACCTTCGGGACCCTGTTCAACAGCAACTTCGACCTTTTCCGTCTCGCGCTCGAAGCGCTGGCCGATCAGCCGGTCGACGTAGTGATGACGGTTGGACGCGATCAGGATCCAGCTGAGTTCGCACCCGTTCCCGCCAACGCCCGAGTCGAACGGTTCATCCCGCAGGCCGAGCTTCTTCCGTCGTGTAGTGCCGTGATGCACCACGGCGGAGCGGGCACGACTTTTGGCGCATTGGCACACGGTGTACCGCAGGTGATCCTTCCTCAGGGTGCGGACAACTACGAGCATGCTGCTATGTGCGAGGGCGCTGGCACGGCGATCACCCTCCGACCCGAGACGCTCACCACCGTCAACCTTGCCGCCGCAGTTCGGCGCGTCGTGGACGATGGGTCGTTCTCCAGGTCGAGCCGCACCTGTGCTGAGGAGATCGCGGCGATGCCCGATGCTGACTCAGTGGCAGCAGCGCTTCGCTCTTGGGTCTCTGGCCACTAGTGCCAGGGCCCAGACGTCCCCAGGAGGCTGACGGAGTCCCCACCTGGGTGTCCCGACCGCCGGCGTGGGGATGGCCTCTATGATTCAGCGGCGTATTCTGTGGTTCCTGCTGTTAGCGTTCGGCCTGGAACGCCCCAGATGGGGGCGACGAGGGCGATCAAATGGAAGTGGGCTGCCGTGAGCGTCGTTGTCATTGCTCGATTCAAAGTCTCTGATGTCGGCAAGGCTGCCGATTGGGCGAGGGCGAATGCCGAGGTACCCGAGGACATCACCGCATACGGAAAGAGCCTGGGCCAGATCGGACACAGGATGTTCACCGATGGGAAGGATCTCGTCGTGATCGACGAGTGGCCGGACGGCGACACATTCAACACGTTCTTCGCGGGCGCGACGAGGATGGGTGAGTTCCTCAGCGGAGCTGGCATCGTGGGAGAGCCAGAGGTGTCGATCTTGGACGTGGTGGACGTGCCCGGCACCTTCTGACCGCTCCGAGTTGATCTGAAGCCTGGCGCGTGGTCGGGATCCGCCGGGACGCCGCCGAGCCAGATCTGGATGCCGACCGGTCCTTGGCGGCGACTTCGTTTTCGGTGCTGCATCACGGTCCACAGGCAAAGCACCCACTGAGGCTGGCCGGGCCGCCGCCGATCGGCTGGAGAGTCGGTTCTTCGGCGAGTGTCTCTGCACCGGCCTGGATCTCGATCACATCTCGATCGCGCCAAGATCGGGCCAGATCGGCCCGGCGGGGTGAGCAGCCAACGCTCTGACTGGTACTTCTCGTGGTCGGGCTGCCCGGATTTGAACCGGGGACCTCTGCGTCCCGAACGCAGCGCGCTAACCAAGCTGCGCCACAGCCCGTCGATCAGAACCGGTCGTGCACCGGTCCTGGACCAGGGAGATGCTACCCGACGGAGGTGGGCTGGTTCCCCACGGTGTCCGCCGGTTGTCCCTGATCCGGAGAGCCGGTCGGCTGGTCGAGCCGTTTGGCCACCACCTTGGCGATCCGACGCTTGTCCATCTCGGTGACCAGGAGCTCCCAGCCGTCGACGTCGAGCGACTCACCCTCGGCAGGGATGTGGCCGAACCCATCGAACAGGAAGCCCCCCAGGGTCACGTACTCACCTTCCGGGAGGTTGATGTCCAGGCGGTCGCGCACATCGTCGATGCTCATGCGACCGTCGGCCAACCACCGGCTGCCGTCCACCCGGACCACATCGGGTTCATCGTCGGGGTCGAACTCGTCGGGTAGGTCCCCGACCAGGGCCCCCAGGAGGTCCTTGACCGTCAGCACGCCCTCGACGCCGCCGTGCTCGTCCACCACCACGGCGAAGGCCCGTCGCTGCCGGCGCATCTCGGCGAGCACCTCGAGGACCAGATGGGACTCGGGGACGAGGAAGGGCTGTCGGAGCCGACGGGAGATGTCGATGGGATCCGGGGTGCCCGGAGGGTCCGATGCGTCCTCGGCATCGACCGACCCACTCGGTGTGGCGTCCCGGGCCCCACTCACCTGCCAGCCGGCCCGGAACAGATCGTTGACGAAGAGCACCCCGATCAGGTCGTCGAGATTGTCCCCGTAGACCGGAAAGCAGCCGTGCCCCGACTCCCTCACCGCCTGGGTCACCGCGTCGACGGTCAGCGGGATGGACAGGGCCACCACATCGACCCGGGGGGTCATCACCTCACGGACCACGGTGTCGTGGAGGTCGTGCAGGGCGTCGATGATGAACTGCTCCTGAGCGTCGGCCCCGCTGTCCGACCGGGCACCCGTGACGCGGCGCCGGACCCGGCTCTCCCGGCCCGCAGGGGGTGGATCGTCTTCGTGGCGTCGGAACACGGACACGGTGGTGACGCTGTCTGTTGGGGTCGGAGCCGTCAGGCGCCGGCGGATACGGGCGTGGAGACCACAGAGAGAGGCTGGTAGGACTCGTCGTAGTAGGTGCCGCCGTCGAGCAGGGAGGTCACGGCCCGGCGCAGCCGGATGGGGTCGAGGGGCTTGACCACCCAGCCCTCGGCGCCCGATCTGCGGGCGAGGAAGACGTCGGGCCGCCGGTCGAGCAGCATCAGGACGGGTACATGGCCGAGCTTGCCGTAGGAGGCTTCGAGGCGGAGCTCGAGGCAGACGGCCATCCCACCCATGTTGCCCATCTGGAGGTCCACCACCACCAGGTCGGGGAGGGACTCGGCCACCTCGGCCATCACCGCCGGTCCCGACCGGGCCTCGATGATGGTCACGTCCGGTCGACCCGCGATGGCCCCCACTTCAGCCCGAACCGACGGAGCGTCGCTGGCCACGAGGATGCTGCGCACCGGCACAGGTTAGCGCTCCTCGGAGGGGCCGCCCACGGGGGCCGGCGTGGGCGCCGTGGGTCCGCCGTCCGACGTGAACAGGAGGTCGGCGATGGTGCCCAGACCTCCGAGGTCGTGGACGTCGCTGTTGAGCAGAGGCACGCGGTACACCGGGGCCGGGGTGACCTGGGCCACCAGGTCGGCGAAGGCCTGCTCCTCGCGGTCGGAGGCCGCGGTGTACCCGCTCAGGTTGTCGATGAGCTGGCCCAGGGGGGTCCCGGCCACCGTTCCGGCCTGCTGGCGCACGGCCTCCAACTGGGCATCCTCGGCGAACCGGGGCTGGACCCGGTTGACCACCAGGGCGGTAACGGACATGCCCGACTCCGCCAACTTGCCGGCGAAGTGGACGGCCTCGTCCACCGAGTCGGGCCGGGGGGAGGCCACCAACACGAAGGAGGTGCTGTCCTGCACCAGGAGTTCGCGCACCCGGGCCGCTCGGGTCCGGAAGCCCTCCTCCATGCCCTCGAAGGCCTGGAAGAACGTCACGGCGTCACGGACGATATCGGCCCCGGCCACCTTGGCGATGGTCCGGAGTAGGGCCTGGGCGGCCACGCCCATGAACTTGAGGCCGGCACGGGTCGGCTTCATCAGGGCCTGGAAGAGGCGGTTCTCCAAGAAGTGGGTCAGCCGACGCGGGGCGTCGAGGAAGTCGAGGGCGTTGCGGGTCGGAGGGGTGTCCACCACCACCAGGTCGAAGCCTCCCTCCTCCACCAACTCGTAGAGCTTCTCCATGGCCATGTACTCCTGGGTGCCCGAGAGCGTGCCGGTCAGGTTCTTGTAGATCCGATTGAGCTTGATGTCCTCGGCCTGCTCGGCGGAGTCCGAGTAGCGCTGGATGAGGTCGTCGAAGGTTCCCTTGGGATCGAGCATGAGGGCGTGGAGCTCGCCGGGCCAGGGCCCCTCGATCCGGGTGGGCTGGTTGGTCAGGGCGTCGAGGCCCAGCGAGTTGGCCAGTCGACGGGCCGGGTCGATGGTGACCACGCACGCCCGACGGCCCAGCCGGGCGGCCTCGAGGGCGAAGGCGGCGGCCGTGGTGGTCTTCCCCACCCCTCCCGATCCGCAGCAGATGATGATCGCCTGTTTGGCCACCACCTCGTCGATGGTGGCCCTCGGGGCACCGGGGCTGACGGCGGTCACGGTCCCACCGGCGCCGGATCGTGGAGGGCCTCGACCCCGACGGCCAAGGCCGCACTCAGGTCGTCCAGCTCGAGGGGCCCGATGGAGGCCGTGAAGAGGTACGGCACCTGGAGCTGGGGGAGCGGGAGCTCGTGGGCCAGCCGCTCGAGCTGCTCGCCCTGGAGCTCCTGTCGGGTCGTCCGGAACCGGCGGGCCTCCTCGAGGGCGTCGACCAGGGTGGGCTCGAGGGAAACCCCAGCGGCCAGGACCGCCTGGCCAGCCGGCGTGTCCGGGGCGTCGAGCGGGGGATAGCAGCCGTTGACGATCACCGGCCCAAGGGTGATGCCCACCTTGTCCTCCAGCTGGTAGGCGGCCTCGATGACCTCGTTGACCGGCATCTCCTCGGGCAGGGTGACCAGGGCCACCTGGCACCGGGCCGGGTCCGAGAGCAGGGCCACCACGTCGGCGGCCTGGGCCCGGATGGGTCCGCCCCGGGCAGCATCGAGGAGCCCGCCCGCCGAGGACAGGAAGGTCATGGTGTGGCCGGTGGCCGGGGCGTCGACCAGCACCAGGTCGGCAACGCCGCTCCGCTCGATCTGCTTGACCTTGCCCAGGACCAGGATGTCCCGGATGCCCGGGATGGCGCCGGCCACGATGTCGATGATCCCCGAGGACAGCAGGCGTTTGGAGATCCGGCGCATCCCGTGGTCGGCCAGGTACTCGAGGAGGGCGTCGTCAGGGGTGATGGTCCGGGCCCGGACGGATCCCTTCGGTATGGACCGGGTCAGGTCCTCCCCGTCGTCCACCTCGGCCCCGGCGGCCCGGAGCACCGATCCGGCGTAGTCCAGGGGCTCGTCTCGGCCGAAGGCGGTGGCCACCCCGGCGCGGCCCTCGAGCTCGACGACCAGGACCGACAGCCCGGCCTGGGCGGCCATGTGAGCCAGGGCCGCCACCATGGTGGTCTTCCCCACGCCCCCCTTGCCGGCGACGATCAGGACCCGACTCTGACTGCAGAAGGCGCGGATGTCCATGACCCCCAGGAGCGTAGTGTCCGGCTCCCCGCCCGGGGCCCCGACCGGCCCCCGATCCTCACGATCCGTGCCGGTGGCCGTCCTCGCTGTGGCCGTTAGTGACAATTTGGTGAGAAATCCTGGTCAGACCCCTTGTTTCCGGTCATGGGCGCGAGTACGTTCCGTTCCTGGAGGATGCCAGGGGGGCATGAAGGGGGAGTTGGGCACGTGGAGCAAGCGCTGGACACATGGCAGTTGAGGGCCGCGTGTCGCGGACCCCAGGCGGAGATCTTCTTTCCGCCGTCCCATGCAGAACGCAAAGAAGAGAAGCTGCAGCGGGAGGACCGGGCCAAGTCCATCTGCCAGTCGTGCGCGGTACGGGGCGACTGCCTCGACTACGCCATCCGGATCCACGAGCCCCACGGCATCTGGGGTGGGCTCAACGAGATGGAGCGCAAGCAGATGACCGACCGTCGGGCCGGCTGAGCCTCACCCGACGCCGGACGGCTCCCGTCCGGACCGATCTCTGTCAGCTCATCCCGAGGGCCACGGCCGCATCGCGGACCCCTTTGCTGGCGCACAGCGGGGCCGGCAGCTGTCCGGTGGCCGCGCACATGCCGACGGTGAGTTGGTTGGCCGACGCCACCACGGCCTGGGTGATGGGACTCTGGGGCTCGTTCAGAGCGCCGGCGATGGCCGCCTGGGACTGCTTGACCAGGATGGCTGGACTGAAGGCCGAGGTCGACAGGACCATCCGATTGCCGATGTCGACGAAGGGGTAGCTCCCCGAGCCCGGAGCCGCCCCGGCGAGGCTCCGGTAGTGGGCCACCACCAGGGCCTGAGCGGGAGTGAGGGCGGCGATGCGGGCGAAGGCCCCCCGGTCGTTGACCGCGTCCGAGTAGAGCTCGACGCCGGTGAAGGCCAGGTACCGGCTGGAGTAGGTGGATCCCACGAAACTGAAGGTCTGGGTCCCCGGAAAGACGGAGAGCGGGGCCGACTGCATGTTCTTCAGGCCGGTGAAGTGACCGAACCGGGACAGGGCCACGATGAGCGGCCACCGCTCCGACGCGCAGAAGGGGCAGTACTCGGCCCCGACGTAGAGGACGGCGGGCTTTCCGTCGGCCTGGAGCGGCGGTTGTCCGGACAGCACGGTCGGAGCCACCAGCTCGGTGTCGGGTGCGGTACCGCCGACGGTGTCGAAGACCGAGGCCGGCACCTTGGCCAGCTGCGCCACCACGCCGGGCGGTGCGGTGGCCCGCTCCACCTTCTGTTGGGTCGGCGGAGGATCGGTGAGGGCGTAGGTCACCAGGGCGATCACCGCCACCAGGATCACGGCCACGGCACTCCAGGCGAACTGGGCGGTGCGGTTGCGGGGTGGACGGGTGGAGCCGAGGCCCCCGGCCTCACCGGCCGGAGGACCCGGCACTGGACCTGCGGCCTCGGGAGTACCGCCGGTTCCGGCGGCGGACCGGCCGTCGTCGGTCACGCCGTCCTCCCGGGGCGGACGGTCCTACCCCTCGTCGTCGTACGCGTCGTACTCGTCACCGGCGTCCGATCCGTAGCCCGGGGCCAGCACCACCGGTGACGCCGTCACGATGATCACGAAGAGGATGAAGGTCACCACGTGCACCCCCGAGCACCACAGGCAGATGGCCTTGATGATGAACAGCTCGGCGATGATCAGGTAGAGGATCATGCCCACCCCGGTGATGGACAGGACCAGGCGGGCCAGGTGGATCCGGCGGTCGGCGCTCCGCCACGCCGCCGGCAGGCACAGGGCGATCATGGGGATGAAGAAGGCCAGGCCCAACATGGCCACCGGGATCCCGAAGATCACCGACTGCGGGCTGGTGGTGACCTTGGTGCAGTTGATGGCGCCGTTGTCCGAACAGACCAGGGCCACCTTGTCGAAGTGGGTGATGGTCAGGTAGACGGCGATCCCCAGCCCGGCGATGCTCAGCACCAGGGTGGCGATGGGCTGCCAGCGCAGCGTGGGCACCGTCATCCTCTCCGGTCGACTCGATCAGCTCAGCTTGAGGGCTTTGGCCGCGGCTTTGACTCCGGAGCTAGTGCACACGGCGGTGGGGGCGTCTTTGCTGCTGGCGCAGATGGCCGCGGTCATGTAGTTGGCCGTGCTCACGATGGCCTGGGTGGCCGGGTTGGACGGGTCACTGAGGCCGCTGGCGATCTGCTCCCAGGTCTGGCCGGCCAGGACCCCGGGGCTGTAGCTGGCGCCGGAGAAGAGGGCCACGTTGTTGATGTTCACGTAGGGGAAGGAGATGCCCCCGCTGGAGCTGGCGCTGGGGTTGAACTTGGAGCTGCTGTACTTGACGATGTTGGCTTTCTCCTCGGCCGTGGGGTTCTGCAGATTGGTGTACTGACCCACCGTGGCCGTCGGCACGTTGGTGTACTGCTCCACCCCCTTGAAGGCCAGATACGGGCTGGTGAAGGTGGCGCCGTGGTAGCTGAAGGTGTGGGTCTCCGGATTGACGTCGGTATGTGACGATGCGGTGATCTGGAGGTTGGACCAGGTTCCGAACCGGGACAGCGCCGCCGTCATGGCCCAGCGCTCGGCGGCGCAGTAGGGGCAGTACTCGGCGCCGTAGTACAGCATGGCCGGCGACTTCCCGTTGAGGGTCATGGCCGGCTGGTTCGACAGGATGGTCGGAGGCGTGACCGGTACCGTCGGCGAGGTCACCCCCACCGTGTTGTAGACCGACGCCGGGATGTTGGTGACGTCGTGGACCACCGAGGCCGGCGCCGCGGTCACCGGGGAGTAGGTGGCGTCGGTGGTGCTCGAGCTGGATGCCTTCACGATGACCAGCACCACGATGATCACCACCACCAGGCCGACCGCCCCCCAGGCCATCATGGCGCCGGACAGCTTGCGGGGCGTGGGATTCTGAGCGGGTCGGCCACCCGGCCTGGGCTTCGGCTTGTTCCCCCCGGTGCCGCCGGTCTTGTTGGACCCGGACGCCTGGCCCGACTTGCCGGCCGGAACCTTGCCCGACATGGGGCGGCTCTGGGCCCGGCTCTTGTCCTTGGCGCTCTGGGCCCCGTTGCCACCCGAGGTATTGCCGGGCTTGGGCTTGTTCCCCCCGTTGGGCTTGTTGTTCTGGTCCTGTGCCATGGTTCCGCAGTCCCCGCTTTGTGGAGTGGTCGGAGGAAGCGTAATCGCCAGTCCCGGCGGGCCGGGGTCGGCCGACCCGATGAGCGGGGTGGGAGGGGCCCGATGGGGCGCCGGTTGGTCACGGACCCGGCGGTCCCGGGGTCGGATCGGGCTCTTCGGTGGCCAACGGGCGTACACTGACCGGCCATGCCAGGAGATGCACAGGGGCTCGGTGACCTGGTGGCACCGGTGCCGCTCCCGTCAGGGGGAGCCACCCCCGGTATCCAGTGGGAGCAGGTGGAGGTCGATGGCCACCGGGTCCGCTACGGGGTCTGCGGCACGGGACCGGCGGCGCTGTTCCTCCACGGCTGGGGCCTGCGGCCGAACGCCTACCGGGCTCCCATCCGGGCCATGGCCAAGGCCGGCTGCCGCGTCTACGCCCCCGCCCTCCCCGGCTTCGGCGGCACCCACGAACTGGCGCCCGAGCAGCGCACCTTTGCCGGCTACGCCACCTGGGTCGGACGCTTCCTCGACGCCGTGGAGCAGAAGGAGGTGGCCCTGGTGGCCGGGCACTCCTTCGGAGGGGGCGTGTCCACGGCGTTCACCTACGAGCAGCCCTGGCGGGTGTCGGCCCTGCTCCTCGCCAACGCCATCGGCAGCCCCACCTGGGCGCTCTTCCCCAACGAGGTCCGCACCATGGTCCAGCGCCCGTTCTGGGACTGGGGACGGCACTTCTCGACCGACCTGCTCCACTCACCGCGCCTGCTCCGCCTGCTGCCGGTGCTACTCGAGGACTTCATCCCCAACCTGGTGAGCAACCCCCTCGGCATGTTCCGGACCGGGGAGTTCATCCGTCGGGCCGACCTGGTGCGGGAGGTCCGGGCCATCGCCCACTGGGGCATTCCGGTGACGGTGGCCTGGTCCGACCGGGACGGCCTGGTGCCGCGCTCGGCCTTCGACGATCTCCGCCATGCCGCCGGGGTGGACGGGGTGGTGGTGGACGGGGCCCACGCCTGGTTGATCGCCGATCCGGCCGGCTTCGGCGAGTTGGCCATCAGCGCGCTGGTCGACTCGGGCGCCCTCACGCCGCGCTCGGCCATGGAGCCGCCGCCCGACGCCGGAACGGGCGCTACGCCCGCCTGAGGGTGTCAGTACGGGCGACGGGCCCGGGGTCGGATCAGAGGGGCCAGCGCTAGCCTGAGCCGGGTGACCGTCCCCATCCAGCCCGCCGCCACCGTGATGCTGATCCGGGATGCCGTCACCGGGGCGGGTGGTTCGACGGTCGAGGTGTGCATGCTGCGGCGCAATCTGGCCTCCGAGTTCGTGGCCGGTGCCTACGTGTTCCCCGGCGGATCGGTCGATCCCGAGGATCACGGTCCAGAGGTCGAGGCGCTCTGCCAGGGCCGGTCCGACGCCGAGGCCAGTGCGGTGCTCGGGGTCGGGTCCGGGGGACTGGCCTACTGGGTGGCCGCCCTGCGGGAGTGCTTCGAGGAGTCCGGGGTGATGCTGGCCCGCCGCCGGGCGGACGGGCCGGATGGCGGACTGCTCGACACCTCCGATCCCGGGGTGGCCGCCCGCTTCGCCGCCTACCGGGACGCCGTCAACCGCCGGGAGCTGGGCCTGCTGGACATCTGCCGGGAGGAGGACCTGGCCCTGGTGGTGGACACCGTGCACTACGTCAGTCACTGGATCACGCCGGAGCTGGCCCCGAGGCGGTACGACACCCGCTTCTTCATCACCACCGCCCCGCCGGGGCAGGTGGCCCACCATGACGAGACCGAGACCATCGCCACGGTCTGGTTCCGACCCCAGGACGCCCTGGCCGGAGAGGCCGCCGGGGAGATCGAGCTGCTGCCGCCCACCATCGCCAACCTGCGGAGCATCGAGGGCTTCTCCTCCACCCGCGAGGTGATGGCCTGGGCCAGCCGGGTGACCCATGTCACCACCGTGCTGCCCATCGTGCTGGTCGAGGACGGCCACATCCTCATCCTGCGGCCCGGTGACGTGGGCTACGAAGAGGCCATGGCCGACCGCCTGGCGTCGGGCTCGGACATCGATCCGGCCCTGGCCGAACTGGCCCGCCAGGCCTGGGGGCCGAAGGCCGGATCGGCCTGACCGGCCCACCGGCCGCCGGCTGGGGCGGTCAGGAGGAGGTGGCCTCCACCGGGGTCGTGGCCGGCGGGTCGAACCGGCCTTCGTTGACCGCGGCCTCCACCCGCTCGAGCAGGCGGACGCTGCAGCCGTCCATGACCACCACCGGGGCGATGGTGGTCATGACCGACTCGGCGATGGCGTCGAAGGCGGCGGCCAGCGGGCTGGCTTCGTCGAGAGCCACCGGGGTGCCGGCGTCGCCACCGGCGGCCACCGAGGGATGCAAAGGGATCTGGCCGATCAGCGGCACTCCGATATCGGCGGCCAGGCGGGCCCCGCCTCCCGAGCCGAACAGGGCGTAGGAGGTGCCGTGCTCGCAGACGAAGTCGCTCATATTCTCGATGACACCGGCCACCCGCAGGTAGCCCTTGCGGGCCATGTCCGCGGTGCGGGCCGCCACCTTCTGGGCGGCCACCGGCGGCGTGGTCACCACGATGACCTCGGTCCGGGGCAGCATGCGGGCCAGGCCCATCTGGATGTCCCCGGTACCCGGGGGCATATCGATGAGCAGGTAGTCGAGGTCGCCCCAGTGGACGTCCTCCAGGAACTGCTGCACGGCCCGGTTGAGGATCAGCCCGCGCCACATGATGGCGCTCTCCTCGTCGGCCAGGAAGCCCATGGACAGGACGCGCAGCGTCCCCTCGCCCACGCGCCGCTCGAGCGGCACCATCTTCTTGTCCCGGGCCTCCACATCGCCGGTCATGCCCAGCAGCCGGGGCACGGAGAAGCCCCAGATGTCGGCGTCGAGGACCCCGATGGTGAGGCCCCGGCGGGCCAGGGCCACGGCCAGGTTGACGGTGACCGAGCTCTTCCCCACCCCACCCTTGCCGGAGGCGATGGCGATCACCCGGGCGGTGTCGGGGATGTCGGTGGCCGGGGCCGGGTCCTGGGCCAGCTGCCGGGCCCGGGCCATGACCACCTTGCGTTGCCCGGCGTCCATCACCCCCGTGCTGACCGACACCCTCCGCACGCCGGGGAGCGCCCCCACGTGGGTCTCGACGTCGCTCTGGATCTGGGTCCGGAGCGGGCACCCGGCGACGGTCAGGGCCACCTCGACGTGGACGGAGCCGTCGTCGGCCGGTCGAACGTCGGTCACCATGCCCAGCTCCACGATGTCCGCCCCCAGTTCGGGGTCGACGACCCCCCGCAGGGCGGCCAGGATGACCTCCGTGGTCGGGACGGGGTCCCCCGGGGACACCACTTCCTCGGAATCGGTAGCGTCGGGGCTGCTCACCTGGGCAATTCTATCGGGCGCCACCGTTGGGCCACCCGATGGGATGTACCACCCGCCGGTGGACGCGGGTACGCTTGTCTACGCAGCGTCGAGGCGCGCCCGGGGCAGAGTCCCCAGGCTCGACTCGGTCGCCGAGGTTGGAGTCGAGAGTCGCCGTCCAGCGAGAGCCGAAATCGAAGAGGAGCGCCGAGATGAGTGCCACCATGCAGACCGTCAGCATCGGGAAGAAGCCCAATCCGGTCACCTTGACGGATGTCGCCACTTCCAAGGTGGCCGAGCTCTTGGCTCAAGAGGACATCGACGGCTTGGCCCTCCGGGTGGCCGTGCGCCCCGGCGGGTGCTCCGGCTTCAGCTACGAGATGTTCTTCGACGCCGATGTGGCCGAGGACGACGTGGTCCGGGAGTTCGGCACGGTGAAGGTCGTGGTCGACCAGACCAGCGCCGACCTGCTCAAGGGCTCGACCCTCGACTACAGCGACGGGCTGCAGGGGCAGGGGTTCCACGTGACCAACCCCAACGCCTCCCGCACCTGCGGCTGTGGCTCCTCCTTCAGCTGATCCACTGATCCACTGATCCGGCTTCGCGTCGACGGCGCCGACGTCGAGGTAGCCGATGAGGGTGCCTCGCTGTTGGACGTCCTCCGGGAGCAGCTGGGTGTCCGCTCGGCCAAGGACGGATGCAGCCCGCAGGGCCAGTGCGGCTGCTGCACCGTGTGGGTCGACGGTGCTCCCCGGGTGGCTTGTGTCACCCCGGTCCGCCGACTGGCGGGACGGGAGGTGACCACCCTCGACGGCCTGCCCGTCGAGGCGCGCCGTGGATGGGCCGACGCCCTGGTGGCCACCGGTGGGAGCCAGTGCGGATTCTGCACCCCGGGCATCGTGATGCGGCTGGCCGCCCTCGAACCTTCCGCCCCGACCGAGAAGCTCGACCAGGCTCTGGTGGCCCACCTGTGTCGGTGCACCGGGTGGCAGACCATCCGGGAGGCGGCGGCCCGGATGACCATCCCCGCCGCTCCGCTCGGACCGACGCGGGACCCGGACCAGCTCGATCGGGCTTCGGCCCGGGCCGGCCTCGAGGGTGGCGTCCCCCAGCGCGTGGGCCCCGACGTGGTGCTCGGGGATGCCGGCTTCGCCGACGACACCCATCCACCCGAGGCCCTGGTGGCGGTGCCCGATGGTGACGGTGGCTACGCGGTGGCCGAGTCGCTGGCCGCCGCCCGGGCCCTGGCCGGCAAGGTCCAGGGCCGGAGCACCAGCCTTCCCCTCGACCATCCCGTGGCCGCCCCGGAAGGGGACTGGGCGCTCACGCTGCGGACCACCTGGGTGGAACCGGCCTACATCGAGCCCGATGCCTCGTGGTGCCGGCCGGGTGAGGACCCCGCGTCCCCCTACGGCAACGGCGGGGCGTTCGGGGGCAAGCTGCACTCGCCGGTGGCCATCGACGCCCGCCGCCTGGCCGACGAGTACGGCCGCCCGGTCCGTGTCCTGTGGGCCCGGGAGGATGTGGTCCGCCGGGGTCCCAAGCGCCCACCGGTGGGTGGGGGGATCGATGTCACCGGAGCCGGGATCCTGCGGGTCGGAGTACCGGTCGACGGTGGTGACGAGGAGCAGTGGGCCGACCTGGCCGAGGTGGTGGCCACGGTGGCTCCGGGGCTCCGGATCGAGCCGGTACCGGTGCTCGGTCCGCCCATCGCCTACTCGCTGCGCGGCGCGGTGTGGGCCGAGGCCGCCGTGCTGGTCGCCGCGGTCCGTGCGCTCGACACCCACGGACCGGGCGCCCACCGTGACGTTCCCATCGAGGTGGTGGCGCCCGGCGGCGGGCGGGCCGTGGCCCGGTGCCGCCCTGACGACTCGATCGAGGTGACGGTGGCCGCCGGCGAGGTGTTGGACCCGGTGGTGCTGCGCTCGTACTGCATCGGCGCGGTCCATCAGGCCCTCGGGTGGGTGGGGTCCGAGGGGGTGGCCGTAGACGCCTACGGCGGGGTGCAGGACCTGACCATGCGGTCCTTCGGCGTCCTACAGGCCCGGGCCATGCCGGCGGTCGACGTGCACCTCGACCTGGAGTCGGACGGCCCGGCGGTGAACGGCTCCGACGCGGTGTTCGCGGCCGTGGCCGCGGCCCGGTGGCTGGCCGACGGGCTGGTGGGGTCCTGGCCGGTGGACCGGAGCGGGGCCGGCCGGCGCTGAGCTCGGCTCCGGTGGGCTGCGGGACGGTTCGTTAGGCTGACCGTCCGTCGCACTCCCCCTGCTCTCGAGGTGCAGCCCATGAGTACACCGATCGGCCCCTACACCCCCATCGTCACCGCCGGACCGTGGCTGATCACGTCCGGCCAGTTGGGCCTGGCCAGCGCCACCGACGGTCCGCCCACGCTGGTGGCGGGTGGGGCACCCGCGCAGCTCAGCCAGGCCCTGGCCAACGCCGGGCGTCTGTTGGCCGAGCACGGGGCCGGGACCGCCGACGTGGTCAAGACCCTGGTGTTCGTCACCGACATGGGTGGCTACGCCGCCGTCAACGAGGCCTACGGCGCCTTCTTCGGGGAGCACCGTCCGGCCCGTTCGGTGGTCGGGGTGGCCGCCCTTCCCCTGGGCGCCGAGGTCGAGGTCGAGGTGTGGGCCTACCGACCCGGATGACGGGACCCCCTACGGGCTACGGCGTCCAGTTGGTCTGGCCGAACCGGTAGCCCACCGATCGGACGGTCTGGATCAGGTGGGCGTGCTCTTCGCCCAGCTTGGCCCGGAGCCGCCGGACGTGGACATCGACGGTGCGGGCGCCTCCGTAGTACTCGTACCCCCACACCCGGCTGAGGAGGGTCTCGCGGGTGAATACCTTGCCGGGCCGGGCGGCCAGGAAGCGGAGCAACTCGTACTCCATGTAGGTCAGGTCCAGGACCTTGCCGGCCACTGCGGCCTGGTAGGTCTCGAGGTTGAGGATCAGGGGGCCGTGTTCCAGCAGGTCGGGCCGGAGACCGCGGCCGGTACGCCAGAAGAGATGGGCCAGTCGCGCGCTCAGCTCGTCGGGGTTGACGGGCTCCAGGCAGAGGTCATCGAAGAGGTCCTCCCGCAACTCCAACTCGCCGAGCTGCTCCAGCGGGACCACCACCATGACCGGGGCCAGGGGCACCTCCCGTTTGCGGAGGTGCCGACAGAGCAGGAAGGCCCCGACGGGATCCTCGTTGCTGCAGATGACAGCACCCGACCACCCGTCCTCGGGCTCGTCGATCTCGGCCGCCTCGGGCTTGTCGATGCCCCTCCAGGGATAGCCCGACCGGTCGAGGACCCCGATCACCGACGCCGGCGGGACGGCGGGGAAGCACAGCAACGGTTCCATGGTGCTCTTCCCCCCTTCCTTTCGGGTCGCCAACGGGTCCGGTGAGCCTGGCTACAGCAGTGGAAAGTAGCGGTCCAACTCGAACTGGGTCACGTGGGACTTGTACTCGGCCCACTCCCTGCGCTTGTTGCGGATGAACCACTCGAAGACATGCTCACCGAGGGTGGAGGCGAGGAGCTCGGAGGTCTCCATCAGGCCCAGGGCCTCGTGCAGGCTGCCCGGCAGGTGGAGGATGCCTTTGTTGGCCAGCTCCTCGGGGCTGAGGGCGAAGAGGTTGGCGTCCGCCTCGGGGGGCAGGTCGTAGCCCTTCTCGATCCCCTCCAGACCGGCGGCCAGGATGACGGCGAAGGCCAGGTAGGGGTTGCAGGCGCTGTCGGGAGACCGGTACTCCACCCGGGTCGACTCGAACTTGTTCGGCTTGACCACGGGCACCCGCACCAGAGCGGAGCGGTTGTTGCGGGCCCACGACACGTGGATGGGGGCCTCGTAACCCGAGACCAGGCGCTTGTAGGAGTTCACCCACTGATTGGTCACCGCGGTGATCTCGGGAGCATGCCGGAGCAGGCCGGCGATGAACCCCTCGGCCACCTCGGACAGCCCACCGGGGCGCTCCAGGTCGACGAAGGCGTTGGTGTCCCCGCGGAACAGGGACATGTGGGTGTGCATGCCCGATCCCTGTACGCCGGCCAGGGGCTTGGGCATGAAGCTAGCGAACACGCCCTGCTGGCGGGCCATCTCCTTCACCACCAGTCGCACGGTCATCACCGTGTCGGCCATGGTCAGGGCGTCGGTGTAGCGGAGGTCAATCTCGTGCTGGCTGGGCGAGTCCTCGTGCTGGGCGTGCTCGACGGGAATGCCCATCTCCTCGAGGGTCAGCACGGTGCGCTGGCGGATGTCGCTGGCCCGGTCGGCCACCGTCAACTCGAAGTACGAGCCGGAGTCGAGGGTCGCCGGCGGCTTGGAGGGATCCCCGTCGGCGAAGTAGAAGAATTCGATCTCCGGGGCCGCATAGAAGGTGAACCCGAGGTCGTGGGCCCGGTCGAGGGCCCGGCGCAGGACGTGGCGAGGATCGCCCTGGAAGGGCGATCCGTCGAGGTCGACGACGTCGCAGAAGACCCGGGCCACCTGGGCCTCGGGGGCGTCCCCGTTGAACCCGGGCTGCCCGTGCCCGTGCCAGGGGAGGAGCTGGAACGTGTTGGCGTCCGGCCGGGCCAGGACGTCGCTCTCCTGCACCCGGCTGAAGCCGTCGATGGCCGACCCGTCGAAGGTCATCCCCTCGTCGAGGGCGTTCTCGAGTTCGGCGGGGGTGATGGAGAAGGTCTTGGGGGTGCCCAGCACGTCGGTGAACCACAGCTGGACGAACCGGATGCCGCGCTCCTCGACCGTCCGGAGGACGTACTCCTCTTGACTCCTCATGGGGCCAGGCACCTCCGAGGGAATCGGATTCGTGGGGCGGGGGTCGGGGCTGATGGTGTCATTGTCGCAGTTCGCCAGGGGTCGGTCGATCGGGCGGCGTAAGGGGTGGACAGAGCCGGGTTGGGGTGAACCCGGCTCTGTCCACCGAAGCCGACGGCGACCAGGGGCGGTGGGGCGTGCCAGGGGGGGAAGGCAGCCCGTGGCCCCCGTCGCCGGTCAGCCTCCCGCCGCGTCTGTGCAGACGGTCTCGGTGATGATGGCAGTGACCAGGTAGGGGTCCATGTTGGCGTTGGGCCGCCGGTCTTCCAGCCATCCCTTCTTGGCCTTGGCCACGGCCCACGGGATGCGGATGGAAGCACCGCGGTCCGAGGTCCCGTAGCTGAACGTGGTGAAGTGGGCGGTCTCGTGGGCCCCGGTCAGGCGACTCTCGATGCCCACGCCGTAGACGGCGATGTGCTCATCGACCCGTTTCCCGATGGCCTCGCAGCCGGCGATGATGGCGTCCCAGCCGCCCTCCTCGCGCATGGCCCGGGTGGAGAAGTTGGTGTGGGCCCCGGCCCCGTTCCAGTCGCCCAGAATGGGCTTGGGCTCGAGTGTGGCGTACACCCCGAAGTCCTCGGCGATCCGGAAGAGGAGCCACCGGGCCACCCACAGGTGGTCGGAGACGTCGAGGGGGGAGAGGACCCCGACCTGGAACTCCCACTGGCCCATCATGACCTCGGCGTTGGTGCCCTCGATGCCGATGCCGGCGTCGATGCACGCCGCCGTGTGGAGTTCGACGATCTCGCGGCCGGGCATCTTGTCGCCGCCCACCCCGCAGTAGTAGGGGCCCTGGGGGGCCGGGTAGCCGACGGGGGGCCAGCCGAGGGGCCGGCCGTCCTTGAAGAAGGTGTACTCCTGTTCGATGCCGAACATCGGCTCCTGATCACCGAACTTCTCCACCACCGCCCGCAGCCGGGCCCGGGTGTTGGTGGGGTGGGGGGTGAAGTCGGTCAGCTCGACCTCACACATGACCAGCTTGTCGTTGGGGCCGCGCAGGGGGTCGGGGACCACGAAGACCGGTCGGAGGACGCAGTCGGAGTCGTGGCCGAGGGCCTGGTTGGTGCTGGATCCGTCGAAACCCCAGATGCCCGGCTCCTCGCCGTCGGCGACGACCTTGGTCTTGCTGCGGAGGAGGGGGGAGGGCTCGGTCCCGTCGATCCAGATGTATTCAGCTTGATAGGGCATGGCTACTCCTGACTGCTCAACTGCGACTGCTCGCTTCATCACTACCGGCCTGCGGTGGCGCAGACCAACGTCCTACTCTGTCCTTCCTACCCCGTCACCCACCGAGACGCCCGCCAGGAGCCCTCCGCACTCCCCTCGGCGACGCCTCATCATCCCCACTCCGGGCAGCCCACCGGGGATTGACCCCGGGCCGAGGCAACGGCGCAGGGGCCATGAGCAGGTGGTTTGGACTGGCCCGGTCATTATCGCAGCGGGCCGTTTCTGCCCCTTTACCCAATTGTGAACGGACGATGAACACCTCAGCGTTCCGGTGGCGGGGCGGGCCGGTTCCGGTCGGATGGGGGAAAAGGCCTGGCGGCGGCCGCCGATAGGCTGGGCCTATGGGTCGAGTGCGCGTGGCCGCCTGCCAGGTCAACACCGTGGTCGGCGACCTGGACGGGAACGCCGAGCGGGTGCTGGCCGCGTTGGCCCGGGCGGAGTCGGACGGGGCGGATCTGGCCGTGTTCCCCGAGCTCACCGTGACGGGCTATCCGCCCGAGGACCTGCTGAGCCGCCCGAAGTTCGTGGCCGACAACCTGGCCGTGTTCGCCCGGATCACCGCGGCCTGCGGGCCCTGCGCCGCCGTGATCGGGTATGTCGACATCGATGCCCACGGCCACCTGGTGAACGCCGCCGCCCTGTGCGCCGAGGGCACCGTACGGGGCCGCTACTTCAAGCGGCTGCTGCCCAACTACGGGGTCTTCGACGAGCAGCGCTGGTTCTCTCCGGGCCGGGGGCCCGCCGACCGGTTCGTAGTGGCCGGGGTGCCGGTCGGGATGTCCATCTGCGAGGACATGTGGTTCGCTGGGGGGCCCATGGCTGACCAGGCCGCCGCCGGCGCCAGGCTGCTGGTCAACCTCAACGCGTCGCCCTACTCACAGGGCCGGCGTGAGCAGCGGCTGGCTGTGCTGGCCGAGCGCGTGGCGGAGACCGGCTGCGCCATCGTCTACGTAAACCAGGTCGGCGGGCAGGACGAGCTGGTCTTCGACGGGGCCTCCCTCGTCATGGGGTCCGACGGGTCGGTGGTGGGATCGGCCGCCCAGTTCGCCGAGGAGGTGCTGGTGGTGGACGTGGACGTGGATGCGGAGGCCCTACCCGAGGACGGTCCCGTCGGAGCCATCCTGGTCACCGCCACCAGCCGATCGGGCGGAGCCGCCCGTGCCGTCGGTGGGCTGGGGAGGGTCCTCGACCCCGAGGCCGAGGTGTACCAGGCCCTGGTGCTCGGAACCCGCGACTACGTGGCCAAGAACGGGTTCACCGACGCGGTCATCGGGCTCTCCGGCGGCATCGATTCGTCCCTGGTGGCAGCGGTGGCCGTGGACGCCCTCGGGCCCGATCACGTGCACGGAGTGACCATGCCCTCGCGGTACTCGAGCGACGGATCGGTGGGCGACGCGGTGACGCTGGCCGACAATCTGGGCATCGACATCGCCACGGTGGCCATCGAGCCGGCCCACCAGGCCTTCGCCGCCTCGCTCCATCCCCTGCTCGGAGGGGTGCCCACCGGGCTCACCGACGAGAACCTGCAGTCCCGGATCCGGGGCGTCCTGCTCATGGCCCTCTCCAACGCACGGGGATGGATCGTGCTCACCACCGGCAACAAGAGCGAGATGGCCACCGGCTACTCGACCCTCTACGGCGACTCGGCCGGCGGCTTCGCCGTCATCAAGGACGTGCCCAAGCTGCTGGTCTACGCCCTGTGCCGTTACCGCAACCGCCTGGCCCACTTCGACCTCATCCCCGCGCCCGTCCTGACCAAGGCTCCCTCGGCCGAGCTCCGGCCGGACCAGCGGGACGATGAGTCGCTGCCCCCGTACTCGGTGCTCGACCCGGTGGTGGCCGGCTACGTGGAGGGTGACCACTCCGCCGACGATTTGATCGCGGCCGGATTCGACGCCGCCGCCGTGGAGCGCGTGGTCGGACTGGTGGACCGGGCCGAGTACAAACGACGCCAGATGCCTCCCGGGGTCCGGATCTCTGGCAAGGCTTTCGGTAAGGATCGTCGGATGCCCATCACCAACCACTACCGGTCCACGGCGGCGCCAGGCACCGGTCGGCCCTCGATCCCGGCGTCGGAGCCGGCGGGACCAGACACCGACGCGGCGACGGCCGACGGCCCGAGCGGGGAGGCCCCGGCGGTTGTCTGACCTCTCACTCCCCCCCGACGGGGCGCGGGCGCCGGTCGGACCGGCCCTGGCCGATCCCCCGCCTGTGTCCCCCCTGAGCCTCGAGGCCAATGCCGCGCTGGTGGGGGAGTACCGGTGGATCGAGCACGCCCTCTACCGGATGCTCGGGGAGTGGGTGAGCGACATGCCCATCGCCTCTGTCCAGGTCCACCTGGACGCCCAGAGCATGCGCCACGCCTGGCACGCCGAGCTGTGGGCCGAGCGCCTTCCCGTACTGGCCGGGGCCGACCCCGACGGGTGGACCACCCCGTCGGCGGCGACCACGGCGCTCTTCGCCGCCCTGTCGGGGTCGGCCCCTCCCGCCGACGGCCCGGGATCGACCTGGCCACCGGCCGCCGACGCCGTCTTCGGCCACCCCGGGGCCCTGCCCCGGCTGGCCGCGCTCTACCGGGTGGTCCTGCCCCGGCTGGTCACCACCTACGAGCGGCACCTCCGGGTGGTGACCCCGATGACCGACGCACCCGTCGCCCGGGCCCTCCGTCTGACGCTCAACGACGAGATCGATGACTGGCACGCCGGAGAGCGGATGGTGGAGCGCCTGGTCAGCCGGCCTCACGACGTGGCTGCCGTCTACGAGTTCCTCCAGCGCCTCGAATCGGTGGTGGTGGGGTCCGGGGCGACCTCGGGTCTCGTGGCTGTTCCGGGGCCCGTACCAGGGGACTGACCTCGTCAGGAGGGTCCCGCCCGGGCGTATACGTCTGAAGGGCTTGACGCGTCCGGTAAACTTGGAAAGCAGCAATCGTTGCGCCCGAAAGCGCCAGACCCGATGCACTGACCACCGGTTGCGACCGAGGGGCTCCTGAGGGTTGGCCGTCCCCCACCCTGGTGGGGAAAACGAAGGACCCGGTGAAGTTGGCTAAGGAGCGCCTCGAACGAGATGACGAAGATCTGGTTCGGTTGTATCTGACCGACATCGGCCAGTATCCGTTGTTGACCAAGGACGACGAAGTCCGACTGGCCCAGGCCATCGAAGCCGGTCGGGAGGCGGACGCCCAGCTGGCGTCGACTCCGAAGGGGCTGACCCCGGCGAAGAAGCGTGAGCTGCGCCGGACCACCCTCCAGGGGGAGAGTGCCCAGCAGACCTTCGTCCAGTCCAACCTCCGACTGGTGGTGTCCATCGCCAAGAAGTACCAAGCCTCCGGTCTGCCTCTGCTGGACCTCATCCAGGAGGGCAACCTCGGCCTGATGCACGCCGTCGAGAAGTTCGACTGGCGCAAGGGCTTCAAGTTCTCCACTTACGCCACCTGGTGGATTCGCCAGGCCATCACCCGGGGCATCGCCAATACCGGGCGGACCATCCGGCTCCCGGTCCATGCCGGCGACACCCTGGCCCGGGTGCAGAAGGCCCAGGCCCGTCTGGAGCTCAAGTACGGCCGGCCCGCCACCTTGGCCGAGCTGGGTGCCGAGGTCGAGATGCCCGAGGACAAGTTGGTGGAGGCCCTGCGGTTCCGGGCCGAGCCGCTGTCCCTGTCCGAGCCCCTGCGGGAGGACGGCGACGCCGAGTTGGGCGACGTGGTGGAGGACCGTTCCGCGGAATCACCCTTCGAAGTTGCTGCGGTCTCGTTGCTGCCCGAGGAGATCGGACGGCTGCTCTCGCCCCTCGACGAGCGGGAGCGGGAGATCCTCCGTCTGCGCTTCGGACTCGACCGTGGTGAGCCGAGGACGCTCGAGGAGGTCGGGGAGCACTTCAACCTGACCAGGGAGCGGATCCGGCAGATCGAGGCCCGGGCCATGTCCAAGCTGCGGCACCCCTCGTCGGACACCGGGGCCCGGGACCTGCTGACCGTCTGATCCTCCGGCCCGGGTGGGTACGCCCCTTCCGCAGCGGTAAGGATCCCGCCCACCGTGGAGCGCTAGCCCCCGCGAAGCGATACCATCTCCTTCCATGAAGAAGCTCCTGATCCTCGCCATCGTCGTTGCCCTCGGAGTCGTGGCCGCCAAGCGGCTCCGTCCCTCCTGAGCAACTCCTAGTCCGGCGCCCTCGGCGCCGTATCCGTAACTTCGGCCGGTCTGGATGCCAGGCCGGCCGAGGCGCGCCAGTACCCGCTCCAGTACCCGGAGGGGATGAGTCCGGGGCGCCGGCCGCCGCTCAACCCTGGGTGCGCCGGGCCAGCCGCCAGGCCACCAGAGCGCCGACCGAGGCCGCTGCGGTGATCCCGGCGAAGGTGGCCGTCATGGGCAGACTGGGCACGCTCATCCGGTCTCGCAGCCGGACCGGCTTGGTGAACTGCATGACCTCCCACCCGCGCTCCTTGGCCACCTTGGCCAGCAGTCGGTCGGGATTGACGGCTACCGGGTGGCCCACCGCCTCCAGCATGGGGAGGTCGGTGTAGGAGTCCGAGTAGGCCGAGGACTCGGACAGGTCGAGCCCCTCGGCGGCGGCCAGCTCCTCGATGGCCTCGGCCTTGAAGGGGCCGTAGGCGTAGAACTCCATCTCGCCGGTGTAGCGGCCGTCCTCGTCCACGAAGGGCCGGCTGGCGATGGCCCCGTCCACGCCCAGGTGAGCGGCCAACGGCTCGACAATGACGTCCGGCGACGCCGACACCAGGTAGACCCGGTGGCCGGCGGCCCGGTGGGCCTCGATGAGGTCGAGGGCCTCGGCGTAGATGATGGGCTCGACGGTCTCCTCCAGGGCCTCGCGGACGATTTCGGCGATCTGGTCCCGGTCCCAACCCTTGGTCAGCGTGAGGGTCGACTCACGCACCCGGGCCAGCTTCTCCTCGCTGGCCCCCAGGTGGACGTAGATCAGCTGGGAGACCAGGGCCCGGGCCACCAGGCGCCGGTTGATCAGCCCGCCCCGGTAGAGGGGACGGCCGAAGGCGGGAAGGGACGCCTTGGCGATCACCGTCTTGTCCAGATCGAAGAAGGCCGCCCTCACCGCTCAGCGCCCCACCAGCAGCTGCTGCACCGCATCCTCGGCGTCGGCCGTGACCAGCACCAGCACCTCGTCGCCGATGGCCAGGCGGGTGTCGCCGCGGGGGACGATGAGGTGATCGTCGCGCACCACGGCCACCACCGTGGCCTCCCGTGGCACCCCGAGGTCCACCAGCGAGACCCCGTTGGCCGGCGAGTCGTCGGCCAGGGTCACCTCCACCAGGTGGGCGTTGCCGCCCTCGAACCGAAGGAGGCGGACCAGGCTGCCCACGGAGACCGCCTCTTCCACCAGGGCGGTCAGCAGCTGGGGCGTGGACACCGACACGTCGACCCCCCAGCTCTCGGTGAACAGCCACTGGTTCTTCGGGTGGTTGACCCGGGCCACCACCCGGGGCACGGCGAACTCCTGCTTGGCCAGCAGGGAGACCACCAGGTTGTCCTCGTCGTCGCCGGTGGCCGCCACCACCACGTCGACGGTGGCCAACCCGGCGGCGTCGAGGGCCGAGACCTCGCAGGCGTCGGCCACCACCCAGGTGATGTCGAGGTCCCCGCGGATCCGGGCCACCAGCTCGGGATCCTGCTCGATGACCAGTACCTCGTGGCCTCCGGCGTGGAGGTCGGCGGCGATGGCCGTCCCCACGCTGCCCGCTCCGGCGATGGCCACCTTCATGACGGCCTCCCTCCGGCTGCCGCCGACGGGGACCCGCCGACGGGCGACGGGACCGAGGGGGCGGCCCTCCCACCGGGCGGCGGGGGGGCGGAGGCCGCCAATCGGGCGTTGAGGCGCTCCAGGGCACTGTCGGTGACCATCAGGTGGATCACGTCGCCGTCCTGGCCCACCAGGTCGCCGAAGTCCAGCCGGACCACCCCGGCCCGGGTCACGGCCACCACCGTCACCTCGCCGGGAACGGTCAGGTCGGCCAGGCGCTTGCCCGCCCACCGCTCCGGCAGCTCCCGCTCGACCAGGGACAGGGTGCCGGTGGAGTCGGTCCACTCCGACTCGACCTCGTTGGGGACCAGCCGTCGGCGCACCTGGTCGATGGTCCACGACACCGTGGCCACGGTGGGGATGCCCAGACGCAGGTAGATCTGGGCCCGCCGGGGGTCGTAGATGCGGGCCACCACGTTGGGGATCTCGTAGGTCTCCCGGGCGATCCGGGCAGTCAGGATGTTGGAGTTGTCCCCGCTGGTCACGGCGGCCAGGGACTGGGCCTCGCCGGCCCCGGCCCGGTCCAGGTCGCCTCGGTCGAAGCCCGAGCCCACCACGGTGGTACCGGCCCAGTCCGGAGGCAGGCGCCGGAAGGCCTTGGCGTTGCGGTCGATGATGGCGACCGAATGGCCCTGTTCGATCAGCCCCATGCCCAAGCCCGACCCGACCCGACCACATCCCACGATGACGATATGCACCTGGACCATGCAACACGCATCGTGGGGAGATGACAACTCACCCCCCGGCGCATGGGCCCCGGGGTCAGGTGGACCCGGGGTGGTCGGGCTCCCGGTCCGGAATGAGGGGAGGGTCGACGCCCATGATTTACTGAGGGGGTGGAGCCATCGGTGACCGGCGGTGTGGATCCGGCACCGGCGGCGCCGGAGGGGACCGGAGCGGCCGCCCCGACCTCGCCGGGGGGCCGGATGAGGCCGACGGCGACGCCCAAGGCCACGGTGGATCTTCCCGAGACCCTCCGCTACCGCCTGAAGAACACCCTCCTCGGACCGCCCATCGCCTCGGACCGGCAGACCTCGGAGCGCCTGGGGAAGCCCACCGCCCTGGCCGTGCTGTCGTCCGACGTGATCTCATCGTCGGCCTACGCCACCGAGCAGATGCTCATCCCCCTGGTCATCGCCATCGGGGCGGCGGCCTACTCGCTGGTCATCCCCGTGACCATCGCCGTCATCTTCGTGCTCCTGTTCGTCACCCTGTCGTACCTCGAGGTGGTGAAGGTGTACACCAAGGCTGGGGGCGCCTACGTGGTCACCCGTGAGAACTTCGGGCTCACCGTGGCCCAGGTGGCGGCCATGTCCCTCCTCATCGACTACACCCTGACGGTGGCGGTTTCGGTGGCGGCCGGGGTGTCGGCCATCACCTCGGTGTTCCCCGGGCTCACGCCCCACACCACCCAGATCGCCATCGCCCTGGTGATCCTCCTGGCCTACGGGAACCTGCGGGGCATCCGCGAGGCCGGTCGGGTCTTCGCCGTGCCGACCTACTTCTTCATCGTGAACATGGTGGCCCTGATGGTCGCCGGGCTCTACCGGGCCATCGACGGGACCCTGCACGCCCACGCCATCACCGGCCAGGGCACGGTGGGGAACCCTACGGTCCACATCGGTGGGGCGGGGAGCGGCCTGCTCTACGGCGCCACCATCTTCGTGGTGCTGCGGGCCTTCGCCTCGGGAGGTTCGGCCCTGACCGGGACCGAGGCCATCTCCAACGGGGTCAGCATCTTCCGCCGCCCAGAGTCCCGCAACGCCCGGATCACCATGGTCCTCATGGCCGTCATCCTCGGCTCACTGGTCCTCGGGGTCTCGCTGCTGGCGTCGGTCACCCACCCGGTGCCCTACCAGTCGGGCACGCCCACGGTCATCTCCCAGATCGCCAAGTTCGTCTACGGCACGAGCGGCCCCGGCAGCGTGTTCTACGGAATGCTCCAGGTGGGGACCACCCTCATCCTGATTCTGGCCGCCAACACCAGCTTCACCGGCTTTCCGTTCCTGGCCAGCTTCGCCGCCGAGGACTCCTACCTACCCCGCCAGCTGACCAAGCGGGGCCACCGCCTGGTGTTCTCCACCGGGATCATCGTGCTCACCGTGGTGTCCATCGTGCTCCTGTGGATCACCAACGCCAAGGTGGACAAGCTCATCCCGCTCTACGCCATCGGCGTGTTCACCGGCTTCACCATGGCCGGCGCGGGCATGGCCAAGTACCACCTCAACCACCGGGAGGACCACTGGCGCCGCCGGTTGGCCATCAACGGGACGGCGTCGGTGCTGTCCTTCATCGTCCTCATCATCATCGCCGTCTCCAAGTTCACCGAGGGCGCCTGGGTCATCCTGATCATCCTGCCCGTCGGGGTCCTGGCCCTTCTGGTCCTGCACCGACAGTACGCCGACGAGGAGCAGCAGCTCGAGGTGGGTGCGGCCGAGGCGGCCGAGGCCCCAGTACTCAACCGTCACACGGTGATCGTCCTGGTCGACCGGCTGGACATGGCCACGGCCCGCGCCCTGCAGTACGCCCGCACCCTGCATCCTGACGAGCTCCGCGCCGTCCACTTCACCCTGGACAACCGGGTGTCGGCCGAGCTCGAGTCGGAGTGGGGCCGCCTGGGTCTGACCCGGCTACCCCTCGACGTCGAGGCGTGCGAAGACCGGCGGCTGACCCGGGCCACCCTGGAGATGGCGGCCGAGACGGTGGCCGACGGCCAGACCGAGCTCACCATCCTGCTGCCCCGCCGGGGGTTCGCCGCCGGCTGGCACCGGCTGCTCCACGACGGCACGGCCGACGAGATCGCCGCCGCCGTGGCCCAGCTGGCCCACGTGAACGCCACGGTGGTGCCCTACCAGCTGACCGGGGGCTGGCTGTCCCAGCGCCGGGAGCGGGGACGGGCGCCGGTGGCGGCCGACCTCGGGGGGTTGAACGGTCCGGCCAAGCCCACGGCCCGGGCCTCGGTCAAGGCCGCCGCCCGGGAGGCCGAGCGCGAGACGGCCCGGGCCGCCTTCGACCGGGCCGCCTTCGGCGATCGGGGTACCGGTACCACCCCCATCAGCGAGGCCCAGTGGAGGAACCGGGTGCGGGTGGCCGGCCGGGTCAAGTCGGTCCGGGTCCAGCCCCGGGCGGGCACGTCCAACCTCGAGTGCGTGCTGGCCGACGACACCGGCCGGCTCCTGCTGGTGTTCCAGGGTCGCCGCCGGATCCCCGGGATCCAACCCGGGGCCCGCCTGGTGGTAGAGGGCATGGTGGGCGACTGGGCCCGCCGCCAGGCCATCCTCAACCCCGATTACGAGCTCATCGCCGGCCCCGAGGCCGACGTCGAGCCGACCTGACCCGGGAGACCTCCGGACCATCCGAACTGGGCCGGAGGGGGTGCTGAGAGGTTCGAGCCAGGCGCTTCCTTGCCCTCTACCCCCTTTTGTAAGTATCTTTCCCCCCCGTTGCCGGAAACGGCGTGCCGTCACCGGCGCGCCTCGGCGTGCGGCCTCGTGGCCGTGGCTTCGCAGGGGGAGAGCAACTCTCGATGTCTGCCCTGGGCCGCGGCCGGGTGCGCCGGGAGGGATGTCGACCATGACCACGCAGTACACCGAAGGGAGCCACACCGATGACCCACCTCCTGGCTGAAGGGGGTTACCAGATCTTCTCGCTCCACAGTTCGGAGAAGACCTGGCTGTACTTCGCAATGCTGTGCGCCGTGGCCGCCATCGTGGTGGCCCTGCTGTTGGTGCGGGGCGTCCTCGCCGCCGACCAGGGCACGGCGTCGATGATCGACATCGCCAGGGCCATCCAGGAGGGAGCCGAGGCGTTCCTGACCCGTCAGTTCAAGACCATCGGGATCATCATCATCCCCCTGGCCGTGCTGATCTTCTTCACGGCCACCAAGGTGACCCATCCGGTGTGGGTGTGCGCCGGACACGTCACGTTCAACACGCTGCATGTCGGGTGTGCGAGGGGAACAGTGACCGACCTCAGCTTCGCCCAGGCCGGCATCTACCGGGTGATCTGCTTCCTCGCCGGAGCACTGTGCTCCGGTCTCACCGGTTTCATCGGGATGAGCCTGGCCGTGCGGGGCAACGTCCGCACCGCCGCCGCCGCCCGTGAAGGCAAGATGGCCCCCGCCCTCAAGGTGGCCTACCGCACCGGTGCCATTACCGGCCTCCTGTGCGTGGGCCTCGGCCTGCTCGGGGCCACCGTCATCGTGCTCGTCTTCCAGAACACCGCTACCTCGGTCCTCATCGGGTTCGGATTCGGCGCCTCGCTGCTGGCCCTGTTCATGCGGGTGGGCGGCGGCATCTTCACCAAGGCCGCCGACGTGGGTGCTGACCTGGTGGGCAAGGTGGAGGCGGGCATCCCCGAGGACGACCCCCGCAATGCCGCCACCATCGCCGACAACGTGGGCGACAATGTCGGCGACTGTGCCGGCATGGCCGCCGACCTGTTCGAGTCGTACGTGATCACCATCATCGCCGCCATCATCCTCGGGGTGACCGCCTTCGGGTCCATCCACCGGGGCGGTGACGCGGCCAAGACGGTGATCTTCCCCATCGCCATCCCGGCCATCGGCATCCTGGCCACCATCGTCGGCGTGTTCGTGGTGCGGGCCAGCAAGAGGGACAAGAACGCCATGGCCCCAATCAACCGGGGGGTGTGGACGGCGGCCATCCTGACCATCGCCGGCTCGGCCGTGGTCGCCGGCGCCTACCTCCACTACTGGAAGGCCTTCTACGCCGTCCTGACCGGCGTGGTCCTCATGCTGGTGGCCAGCCAGATCACCGAGCACTTCACCTCCACGGAGCGGGGTCCGGTGAAGGAGGTGGCCGAGACCGCCCGCACCGGACCGGCCACCCTCGCCCTCTCGGGCCTGGCCCTCGGCCTCGAGTCGTCGGTGTGGGCCATCATGGCCATCGTGCTAGCCATCGCCGTGTGTATCGGGCTCGGCGGCGGCAACATCGAACTCACCCTGTACCTGGTGGCCCTGACCGGCATCGGACTGCTCTCCACGGCCGGCATGATCGTCTCCGAAGACAGTTTCGGCCCGGTCTCGGACAATGCGGCCGGGATCGCCGAGATGTCGGGCGAGTTCACCGGTGAGGCCGAGCGGGTCATGGTCAGCTTGGATGCCGTGGGCAACACCACCAAGGCCGTCACCAAGGGCGTGGCCATCGGATCGGCGGTCATCGCCTCGGTCGCCCTCTTCGCCTCGTTCATCGAGACCATCGGCGAACAGCTCAAACTCCCGCAGCTGGGCAATGCGCTGTTCAACCTGCCGGCGACCTCGATCAATGTGTCCCACCCGACCACGTTCATCGGCATCCTGATCGGTGGTTCGATCGCCTTCATCTTCTCGGCCCTGGCCATCCGGGCCGTCGGCCGCTCGGCTGGCACCGTGGTCCAGGAGGTGCGTCGCCAGTTCCGCGAACACCCCGGGATCATGGACTACACCGAGAAGCCCGAATACGGGAAGGTCATCGCCATCTGCACCACGGCCTCCCAGCGGGAGCTGGCCACCCCGGCTCTCCTCGCCATCCTGACCCCGGTCATCGTGGGCTTCGGCATCAGCTACTTCGCCCTCGGGGCGTTTCTGGTGGGGGCCATCCTGACCGGCCAGCTGATGGCCAACTTCCTCTCCAACTCCGGCGGGGCGTGGGACAACGCCAAGAAGTACATCGAGGACGGTCACGAGGGCGGCAAGGGGTCAGAGGCCCACAAGGCGGCCGTCATCGGTGACACCATCGGCGACCCGTTCAAGGACACCGCCGGTCCGGCCCTCAACCCGTTGATCAAGGTGATGAACCTGGTCTCGCTCCTCATCCTGCCGGCGGTGATCAGCCTCCAGCACCACACCGGTGCGCGCCTGGCCATCGCCGGGGCGTCCCTGGTGGTCCTGTTGATCTCCATCGCCTTCTCCAAGCGCAAGACCGAGTCCATGGACGACGAGCTCCCGGCCTCCGAAGTCGCTGCCCTCGACCAGGCCGCTACGGTGGCCATGGATTCTTCTCACGACTGAACACCCTGGTCAGTGGAGCCATGTGGCCCCGGTGACCAGGGGGTGGGGTTGACAACGCCTCACCCCACCGTTCACCCTGTGCCCCACAGCCATGCCCACCACCGAACAGACAGGACCGCCCCCCACCAACGGCACCGGCAGCGGTGCCCGGGGCGCCACGCGCCCCCGGTCCGGGGCCAAGCCCCTGGTCATCGTGGAGTCCCCGGCCAAGGCCAAGACCATCGCCGGGCTGCTGGGATCGGACTACGTGGTGGAGTCGTCCATAGGCCACATCCGGGACCTGCCCCGGGGGGCCGACGAGGTGCCGGCCGCCTACAAGGGTGAGCCGTGGAGCCGTCTGGGCGTGGACGTCGACAACGGCTTCAAGCCCCTGTACGTGATCTCGACCCAGAAGCGGTCCCAGGTCAACAAGTTGAAGCAGCTGGTCAAGAAGGCCAGCGAGGTCTACCTGGCCTCGGACGAGGACCGCGAGGGTGAGTCCATCGCCTGGCACCTGCTCGAAGTCCTCGAGCCCCAGGTGCCCGTCAAGCGGATGGTGTTCCACGAGATCACCCGCCCGGCCATCGAGCGGGCCGTCCTCGAGTGGCGGGACCTCGACCGCAGACTGGTCGACGCTCAGGAGGCCCGTCGTATCCTCGACCGCCTCTACGGCTACGAAGTGTCCCCGGTGCTGTGGAAGAAGATCATGCCGAGGCTGTCGGCCGGGCGGGTCCAGAGCGTGGCCACCCGCATGGTGGTGGAGCGCGAGCGGGCCCGGATGGCCTTCCGTTCGGCCGGCTGGTGGGGGATCGACGCCACGTTCACCGCCGAGGCGGCCGAGGTGGCCGACGGCACCCCTCGGTCGTTCAGCGCGGCGTTGGCCGCGGTGGACGGGGTGGCCCTGGCCTCGGGCCGGGACTTCGACGAGACCGGGGTACTCACCGCCCCCGGCTCGGTGGTGGTGCTGGGCGAGGAGGAGGCTCGGGCCTTGGCCGCCGGCCTGGCCGACACTCCGTTCACGGTGAGCTCCATGACCCACAAGCCGTTCCGGCGCTCGCCCTCGGCGCCGTTCATGACCTCCACCCTCCAGCAGGAGGCGGGCCGCAAGCTCCGGTTCAGCTCCAAGCGGGCCATGCAGGTGGCCCAGCGCCTCTACGAGGACGGCTGGATCACCTACATGCGGACCGACTCGACCACGCTGTCCAGTCAGGCGCTCGACGCCGCCCGGGCCCAGGCCCGGTCCCTCTACGGTCCCGAGTACGTGCCGGCCCAGCCCCGACGGTACGAGCGCAAGGTGAAGAACGCGCAGGAGGCCCACGAGGCTATCCGGCCGGCCGGGGAGACCTTCCGGACCCCGGACGAGGCCTCCCGTGCCCTGTCCGGGGACGAGTTCCGCCTCTACGACCTCATCTGGAAGCGGACCGTGGCCTCGCAGATGGCCGACGCCACCGGCACCAGCGCCCAGGTCCGGCTGTCCGGCACCGCATCGGGCCCCGAAGGGGTGGAAGGCCGGCAGGCCGAGTTCTCCGCCTCGGGCAAGGTCATCCAGTTCCCCGGGTACCTGCGGGCGTACGTGGAGGGTGAGGACGACCCCGAGGCCGAGCTGGCTGACCGTGAGGTCCACCTGCCACCCATGGCCGAGGGCGACCCGGCCTCGGTGGCCGATCTCGAGCCCGGCTCCCACGCCACCCAGCCACCGGCCCGCTACACCGAGGCCTCCCTGGTGAAGGCCATGGAGGACCTGGGGGTGGGGCGCCCGTCCACCTACGCCAGCGTCATCGCCACCATCCTCGACCGGGGCTACGTGTGGAAGAAGGGGACGGCCCTGGTCCCGTCGTTCACTGCCTTCGCCGTGGTCGGTCTGCTGGAGCGGTACTTCGCCGACCTGGTGGACTACGGGTTCACGGCATCCATGGAGGACGACCTCGACGCCATCGCCTCGGGGAGCGAGGAGTCCCTGCCCTGGCTGACCCGGTTCTACTTTGGGAGCACCGAGCCGGCCCACGGATCGGGAACGGATGTGGGGCCGACCCACGGATCGGGAACGGATGCGGGGCCGACCAACGGCAACGGCGACCATGCATCTGCGGCCGAGGGGGGCTCCCCCGGAATCGCCGTGGCCGGTCACCGCAGCGGCCTCGGCCTGAAGCGCGAGGTCAGCACCTACCTCGGGGAGATCGACGCCCGCGAGATCAACTCCATCCCCATCGGCGTGGGCACCGACGGCGAGGACATCGTGGCCCGGGTGGGCCGCTACGGCCCGTACCTCCAGCACGGTGAGGACAGGGTGTCCATACCCGAGGACCTGGCTCCGGATGAACTGACCGTGGAGAAGGCCGAGGCCCTCTTAGACGCCCCGTCTTCGGACCGGGTGCTGGGCAACGATCCCGAGTCGGGTCTGGCGGTGCAGGTCAAGGCCGGTCGCTTCGGCCCCTACGTCCAGCTGGGCGAGCTGGTCGATGGAGGACCCAAGCCCCGGACGTCCTCGTTGTTCGCCTCCATGTCCCCGGCCACGCTCACCTTCGAGCAGGCCCTTGAGCTTCTGCGTATCCCCCGGGTGGTGGGCACCGACTCCGCTTCCGGCGAGGAGATCGTGGCCCACAACGGGAAGTTCGGTCCGTACCTGAAGAAGGGCACCGATACCCGTAGCTTGGTGACCGAGGACCAGATCCTGTCGGTCACCGTGGACGAGGCCCTGGCCCTGTTCGCCCAGCCCAAGACCCGCGGTCGCAACGCCAAGGGACCTCTCCGCGAGATGGGGAACGATCCCGATACCGGGCTGCCCATGGTGGTCAAGGACGGGAGGTTCGGACCGTACGTGACCGACGGCACCACCAACGCCTCGCTGCGCCGGGGCGACGACGTGGAGAGCCTCACCGTGGAGCGGGCCGCCGAGCTGCTGGCTGAACGCCGCGCCGCCGGGCCATCGACCAAGAAGAAGACGGCGAAGAAGAAGGCCCCGGCCAAGAAGAAGACGGCGGCCAAGAAGGCCACGGCCAAGAAGAAGGCCCCGACCAAGAAGGCCGCGGCGATCAAGGGCACAGCGAAGAAGGCAGCACCGACCCTGTCGGCGGCCAAGGGCAGTGACGAGGATCCACCCTTCTAAGTGATGGGGAGCGCACCGGGTCGCCTCATCGCGCTCGAGGGGATCGACGGGTGCGGGAAGTCCACCCAGGCCCGGCTGCTGGCCGACCGCCTGGGGGCCCTCCTCACCTTCGAGCCCGGGGCCTCGGCCTTGGGGGTATCCCTCCGGGAGCTCCTCCTCGACCCCCACCGCCCGTCCGTGGCTGAGCGCACCGAGGCTCTCCTGATGGCCGCCGATCGGGCTGAGCACGTGGCCGAGGTAGTGCGCCCGGCCCTCGACCGGGGGGAGTGGGTGGTGACCGACCGGTTCTCCGCCTCCACGCTGGCCTACCAGGGATACGGCCGGGGACTCGACCTCGGGGAGCTGAGCCTCCTGATCGACTGGGCCACCGGGGGGCTGACGGCTGATCTGACGGTGCTGGTGGCTGTGGATCCGGCCCTGGGCCTGGCCCGGCGGAGCGGATCGGCGGAGGATCGGATGGAGGCCGCAGGTGACGGGTTCCGTCAACGGGTGGCCGACGGCTACCGACGCTTGGCCGACCAGGGTGACCCCCCCTGGCTGGTGGTGGACGGCAGCCGGACGATCGACGAGGTCGCCGACCTGGTGTGGAGCGGCGTCCACGGACGCCTGGGTGGGCCGTCGTGACCCGACCCCCGGTTCCGTCTCTGTTCGAGGAGGTCGTGGGACAGCCCCGGGCGGTGGCCCAGCTGGTGGCGGCGGCTCAGCGACCGGTCCACGCCTATCTTCTGCACGGTCCGCCGGGCTCGGGGAAGCGGGCGGCCGCCCGGGGGCTGGCTGCTGCGCTGCTCTGCCCCGACGGAGGGTGCGGGGCGTGCAACGCCTGTCGGAGGGCCCTGGCCGGTACCCATCCCGATCTGGTGGTGGTGGAGCGGACCGGCGCCTCGATCACCGTGGCCGATGCCCAGACCATCGTCACCCGGGCCCAACGTCGGCCCCTCGAGGCCTCCCGACAGGTCCTGATGGTGGCCGACGTCCACCTGGCCCGCGACTCGGTCCCCGCCTTGCTGAAGACCGTGGAGGAGCCACCGCCGTCCACGGTCTTCGTGCTCCTGGCCGACGATCTCCCGCCGCACCTGGCCACCATCGTGAGCCGGTGTGTCCAGGTCCCATTCGACGCCGTGGGCCCGGCCACAGTGGTGACTTGGCTGGTGGAGCACGGCGTCGACCCGGAGCACGCCGACTCGGTGGCCCGGGCCTCGGGTGGGAGCCTTGACCGGGCTCGCCTGCTGGTCAGCGACGCCGGCTTCGTCGGGCGGCAGGAGCAGTGGCGATCGGTGCCCACGCGGTTGGACGGGTCCGGTGCGGCGGCGGCCTTGGTCTCATCCGAGCTGCTGGCCGCGGCCGACGAGGCGGTGGCTCCACTGCGTCAGCAGCACGCGGCCGAGCTGGAGGCTCTCGGCGAGCAGGCTGAGGTCATGGGGTCGAAGTCCATCCCCGGGCGCAGGCAGGTCGAGGAGGCGCACAAGCGGGAGGAGCGGCGCTGGCGCACCGACGACCTCCGGTTCGGGTTGGCCACCCTGGCCGAGGTGTACCGGGACCGCCTGGTCGACACCATCGGGGCCGATCAGGGGGCCCACTCCTCGGGGAGCGCCGCCGAGGCCCGGCGGGCCGTCCACCAGGTCGAGGCCATCCACGAGGCTTCGGCAGCGCTGAGTCGGAACCCGAACGAGTCGCTACTGATGGACGCCCTGATGGTGGAGCTGTCGGGCATGGTGGACTGAAAGGCGGCAGTGGCTGTAGCGAGGCCGGTCAAAGGGCCCGTCGGCCGGGGAGCGGCGCCCGTTCGGATAGCGTGTTGCCTCGCGCCTGGGTAGCTCAGTCGGTAGAGCAACGCACTCGTAATGCGTAGGTCAGGAGTTCGATTCTCCTCCCAGGCTCCAGGTCAGACTGCTCATCGCGCCAAGCAACCCGCCGATGAGTCGCAGAGTCGTGTCAGATGCTGCCTCTGGGGGCGACCCATTCCTGTTCGGCACCGCCGGCGGCCCCGACCCGTTCGAAGTCGGCGTCGTAGTGGAGGACGATGAGTCCGGCCGACCGGGCGGCTGCCGAGATGATGAGGTCGGGGATGGCCAGACGATGTTGTCCGCGCTTGGCCAGCTCGTGTTGGAGATCGATGGCGAGGTCGAGTACCTCTGGCGTGATCGGAACGCTGTCGAGACTTCGACGTTCGAGGAGCACCGCCTCGTAGTCAGAAAGCCTTCGGCTGGAGAACAGCACTTCGAGGTCGACGATGGCGCAGGTGGCGATGAGGCCGTCCTCGAGGAGCGGCCGGAGACGTGCCCCCACGACCGGATAAGGAAAGCGGGCGAGCGCGCTCTTGTCGGCCAGATATCGGGCGTTCAGCGCCACGAGCCGGACATCACCGTGGCATCATCCAGGTCGAGCCCGTCCATCGCTCCCAAGCGGTCGGCATGGCTGCGACGGCGAGCGGCCAACACCACCGATTCCAGAGATCGGTTGACGGCCTCCTTCATCGTCGACGCCCCGAGGACGGAGGTGGCTTCGGCGAGAAGGTCGTTGTCGATGTCAACCAGATGCTTGCTCATTCCCCTAGTATATCTCTCACGTGCCCTCAAATATATATCGATCTGGCGACCGCACTTTGGGCGGGGTGCTCTCCAGGTTCGACATCGCTATGTTTCACGAGAAGCCATGGGCCATCCTCACCAACCTCGACATTCATCAGGCGGGACGAAGTCAGCGCAGTGCTCGTGATCGTCGCCTGCCCGCGGCCAGGCACCTACACTTCGGCCACGGGGCCGCGGTTCGCTCGCCGGAATCGTGCTTCTAGAGATCGGCCGGGTTGGGATTTCCCAGCTGGGACTCATGCGGACGATGAGTTCGAGGTCGGTCAGCTCTCGGCCACCTCGCTGGTCGTCCTTTCGAGCACAGCGGCCTCGTAGGCAGCGCGCAGCTGATCGCTGGCACGGGGAGTTTCCGGATTGAGCGGGACGCCAAGATGGAGTTCGCGCAGTTCGTCGATCACCGCCCCGACGAGCTCGGGGCCTCCGTCGCGAAGCAGCTCAGCGCGAACACGGAGGCGGCGATCGCCGGTGCGATGCGCCAGGCCCCAGTCGCCGAGCGCGACCATGACCGGAAGCACCTGGATGCCTGCTTCCGTTAGCGAGTACGCCGCCCGCTGTCCGCGCCGGGCGTCGGCCCGGGTGAGCAGCCCGGCAGTCACCAGTTGCTTCAGGCGGCTGGCGAGGATGTTGGTGGCGATGCCCTCTTCAGAGCCGGCGACCAGCTCGCGAAAGTAGCGGCGGTTGCCGAACATGATGTCGCGCAGGACGAGCATCGCCCACGGGTCGCCGAGTACCTCGACGGCGGCGTTGATCGGGCATCCCGAGCGTGGGGCGGTATCCATGCGCTCCTCCGAAAGTACTTGCAAGCCACCACTGCTCCTACTACCGTAAGCGGAACCGGTTGCATATTGCAATCACTAACTCTTCGGAGGCCGCCATGTCCCAGGTCCGTGTCCACAACTTCTCGATCTCCCTGGACGGGTTCGGAACCGGCGAAGACCTCACGCTCGACGCCCCGTTCGGCCATGCCGGCCATCGCCTGCACGAGTGGGTGTTCCCCACCCGGTTCGGGCACTCGATCATCGCGGGTCAAGCTGGGGGCACGACCGGTGTCGACAACGCGTTCGCGGAACGCCTGGATGTCGGGTTCGGTGCGGAAATCATGGGCCGGGGCAAATTCGGGCCACAGACCGGCCCGTGGAGCGATGTCGGCACCGACGACGAGTGGCGGGGCTGGTGGGGCCCGAACCCGCCGTTCCATACGCCAGTGTTCGTGCTGACGCACTATCCGCGCCCGTCGATCGAGATGGAAGGCGGCAATGTGTTCCATTTCGTTGACGCCTCTCCGCAGGAGACCCTCACATTGGCCCGGGAGGCAGCTGGTGACCTCGACGTGCGCATCGGTGGTGGGCCGACGGTGGTCCGTGAATTCCTCGCCGCCGACCTCATCGACACCCTGCACGTCGTCTTGGTTCCCATCATTCTCGGCCGCGGAGTCCGACTGTGGGACGGCCTCGAAGGTATTGAGGAGCGCTACGACAGCGAGGCCGTTTCATCCCCGATTGGCGTCACTCACCTGACCTTCACGCGCCGATGATCCTGCGAACGAACGGGCGACCATGCCCCGAACGCCAGGGCCGGACCGTCCCATTCGTCGGGAAGGGGTACCACCCCAGACCGCCGGAAGGGTCGCAGCACGCTGGGTCCTGGTGGGATTTGGGCCGACCGTGATCACGGCCCTGCGGATTCTGGCGATGAGCGCGGACTCGCCTTCCGCAAGGAGCTCGGGAGAAGGTTTCAAATGGCCAGGCTGACCTATGTGGCGCTCGCGTCGCTCGACGGCTACGTCGAGGATGGGGAGGGCACATTCGACTGGGCAGAGCCGGATGAGGAGGTGCACGCGTTCGTCAACGACATTGAGCGGCCCGTCGGCACTTATCTGTACGGGCGGCGTATGTACGAGACGATGGTCTGGTGGGAAACCGGCGACCATGCGGGGGTGTACCGGGACTACGCGGAGATCTGGCGGGCTGCTAAGAAAGTTGTCTACTCCAGGACGCTGCAGACGGTGTCCAGCGCGAGAACCCGCATCGAGCGCGAGTTCGACGGCACGGCGATCAGGCGCCTGAAGGAGAGCTCGCGGTCCGACATCTCAATCGGCGGGGCCGACCTCGCTGGCCAGGCGATCGCCGAGGGGCTGGTCGACGAGTGCCATCTCTTCCTCGGGCCGGTGCTGGTGGGCGGTGGTAAGCGCGCCCTGCCCGCCGGCGTCCATGGTGAGCTCGAGCTATTGGAGGAACGCCGCTTTGGCAGTGGCGTCGTTCACCTCCATTACCGTTTCTGAGCCGAGAACGAACCCGCAGGCTCGTGCGATCGGTCATTCGGTGGGTATCTCCTCCGCCTGCGTCGCTCCCGGTTGTGGGTCGCATATTTGAAGACCCACTCCGGGGTTCGCCAACTATCGCGAGCGCATCTGCCGAGCTGTGAACCTGCGCAAGGCATGGGTTTAGCCTGGATACACCGATTGATCGCCTGATCCGATAGGCGCGCATCCGCGGAAAGAGCCTCCCTTGCTGGGAAAATGGTGATGTTCGAAGTCACATTTCCAACCAGCACAAGGAGGCACTTTCTGTGTCGTCAGTATCGCGCGGAATCGACCGCATCGAGGTGACCT
>JBBQWW010000017.1:0-48400 GCA_038210245.1 Acidimicrobiales bacterium | reverse complement strand
GTTCAGGTGGCCGCGGGCCTGCGGGGCCGCCACCCGGTCCGAAATGAATTCGGTGAGATCGATACGGCTCTCGGCCATCTCATGAGCCCGCTCGGCCGCGGCGATCTCCATCCGCCGGGCCTCGATGAGGGCTTCGACAGTGGTCCGGGCCTCGTGGAGCGCCCGGCCCAGCTCCTTGCGCTCGCCCGGCTCCAGTGACCCCAGCCGACGCCCGGCCTGGGCCAACGGTGACTTCTTGCCGGTCACCGAAGCGGCCACCTCCCGGATCTCCTCGGTGGTACCGGCCGCGGCGGTGGCCACCCGGGCCTGTTCCACCAGCCCGTCGAGGTCCACGGCCTCAGCCACGGATGCCCCCCGCCGTGCCCGGGAGGCCCGGTCCACCGGGCCCGGCTGGCGGAGCCGGGAGGACGGAGCCCGCGCCGGCTTCGGCCTGCTCATCGGGAGTCCCTGGCGGTAGGTCCATTCCGGAGAGCGTAGAGGCCGGCGGCGGCGGATCCGTGGTTGGCCGACCGGTCCCGCCGACACCACCGGGATCCCCGCCCCGGGTGCGCCTCTGGCGCAGGGCCTCGAAGCACAACACCGATGCCGAGACCCCGACGTTGAGCGACTCGGCATGACCCACCATAGGGATGGTCACCCGGTCGTCCAGTCGGTCCAGCACGGCGTCAGATAGTCCGGAGGCTTCGTTGCCGAAGACGAGGGCCACCGGCTGGCGCCAGTCGTAGGCGGCATAGTCGACCCCTTCCCGCACCGCAGTACCCACGGTCATGAACTCCCAACCCTTCAACAACTCGACGACGTCACCGGCGGCGCCCCCCACCACCACCGGGACATGGAAGATCGATCCCGCCGATGCCCTGACCGTTTTCGGATTGGTGGGGTCGACCGAGCCTTCACAATGGATCACCGCACCTACTCCGGCGGCGTCGGCGGTCCGGATCATGGTCCCGGCGTTACCGGGGTCCCGCACGTCCACCAGCACCATCACCATCGAGACATCCCGAACCACTTCGACCGGGGCGGGTGAGAAGCCCACCACAGCCAATACCGGCTGAGGAGAGACGGTGTCGGCCACCCGCTCGATGACCCCGGGTTCGAGGTCGAAGACCCGGATCCCCGAGGCGAAGGCCCGGTCGACCACGGCAGCCACTCCGGGGTTGGTTCGACCCTCCGGCGCCACGTACACCGACTCCACCACCGCTCCGGCCTCCAGGGCCACCGACAGCAGCTCGGGTCCCTCCACGACCAGGGCAGCCTCGCCGCTGCGTAGGCTCCGCTTGCGGAGGAGCTGTCGGAGCCGGCGGACCCGCTGGTGGGTGTAGGCCAGTCCGATCGGACTCAGGAGCCGGCTTCGGCACCCGCCGGCGCCGCGGCCAGCGCCTCGTTGGCCATCCGGACCAGGGAGGCGAAGGCCTCTGGCTCGTGGACGGCCAGGTCAGCGAGCACCTTGCGGTCGACCTCCACGTCGGCCCGGTGGAGACCGGCGATGAAGCGGCTGTAGCTGGTGCCGTTCAGCCGGGCGGCGGCATTGATCCGCTGGATCCACAGCTGCCGGAAGTCACCCTTGCGGGCCCGGCGGTCGCGGTAGGCGTACTGCATCGAGTGCATGACCTGCTCATTGGCAGCGCGGAAGGAACGGCTCTTGTTGCCGTAGTAGCCCTGCGCCTGCTCGAGAACGGCGCGGTGGTGTTTCTTGGCGTGAACTGCACCTTTGACTCGGGCCATGGGGAACTCCTTTTCGTAAGGGCCGGATCGAACGGTCGGGATCGATGGGGGGTTGGTCAGGTTGGTGTGACCACCCGGGAAAGACGGGCACCGGGCGAACCGGTGCACCAGGGTGCGGCCGCTACCGGTGGGCGGCGGCCACCGGCACTACATCCCCAGCATCCGCTTGACCTGACGGGCGTCGCCCGGCGACAGGTCAGTCTCGCGGCCGAGGCGGCGCTTCCGCACACTCGACTTCTTCTCGAGGATGTGGGAGCGGAATGCCTTCCGACGGCGGAGGCGACCAGACCCGGTCACCTTGATGCGTTTGCGGGCCCCTGTGTCGGTCTTCATCTTCGGCATGGCGTCAACCCTCTCCTTCGCTCGACTCACGGGCCGGGGACGCGTCCCCGGCCTCCGGTGCCGCCGGCGGCGCTGCAGACTCTGCCGCTGCTTCCGGTGCGACCCCTGCTGGTGCTGCTGGTGGCGGTGCTGCTGGTGCTGCTGGTGCTGCTGGTGGCGGTGCGGTTCCTGGCGCCTCGGATACCGGCGGGCCGGACGGACCGACCTTGGCCTCGGTTCCGTTCCCGACGTGGGCCGGATCCTTGGATGCTGCGGACTGCTTGGCCCTCTTGTCCGGTGCCAGCACCATCACCATGTTCCGACCATCGAGCCGGGGCACCGACTCCGACTTGCCCATGCCGTCCATCTGATCGGCGATGCGGTCGAGGATCTTCTTGCCCAGTTCGGGATGGAAGACCTCACGGCCACGGAACATGATGGTGATCTTGACCTTGTGGCCCTCCTCGAGGAACTTGGCCACCTGTCGGGTCTTGGTGTCGAAGTCACCGTCGCCGATCTTCGGCCGGTACTTCATCTCCTTGATCCCTACATGGACCGCCTTGCGTCTCGACTCCTTAGCCCGCTGGGCAGCGTCGAACTTGAACTTTCCGTAGTCCATGATCCGGCAGACCGGCGGATTGGCCCCCGGCGCCACCTCGACGAGATCGAGGTCGAGCTCCCGGGCGATGGCCAGGGCTTCGGGTAGCAACTTGATGCCTAGCTGCTCTCCGTCGGGATCGACCAGGCGGACCTCCCGGGCCCGGATGCGGTCGTTGATGCGAGGCTCATTGGTGGTGATGGTGGCGGCTATTCGACTTCACTCCTGTCTTCGGGTCACGGACTTCCCGTGGCCGATGAAAAAAGGAGCGGAGCCACCACCGACCGAGGCGACCACAGTCGCCCACCGGTCCCATGGACCCGGCGCACTGGTGAGGACTGCATCATGAAGACTGCAACGTGGCCGGGTGGGGGTTTCTAGCTGCGAAGCCCCGCTTCCTCGTCTATCAGTGCTTTAGGCTACCAGTCGTGAGCTCACTGTGGACACCTGATGGCGAACGACCGGTCGGCAGGCCCCCTGAGGCCGGGGGGAACCCGCCCCCCGAGCGGTCCAGCCCACCGTCCCCAGGCCAAGGGGACGGTGGTCCGTCCGAGCTGAGCGAGGAGGAGCTGGCCGGGCAGGTAGCGGCCATGCGGGCCGAGTTGGCCAACTCCCCGGTGGAGGTGGTGGTGGCCAACCACTGCTACGGGCTGTTCGAGCTGGCGGCGGTGTACCTCTCCCAGCAGCCTCCCCTCCTCGGCCAGGCCCAGGTGGCCATCGACGCCCTGGGCAGCTTGGTGGCCGGGCTGGAGGGACGGCTGGGCGAGGCCGAGGAGCCCCTGAAGGACGGGCTGAGCCAACTCCGACTGGCCTATGTGCAGATCGACGGGGCCCAGCGGGCCGGCGCCGAGGTGGCCTCGGCGGTGGGGGTCAACGGGGAGGCCTCCCACGAGGAGACCTTGGACCCTTCGCCTTCCGGCCCTCCGCAATCGGGGAACACCCCGCCGTCCGGCGACACCGCGACTGACGGCAACGGGTGAGCGGAGGCATCGAGGAACCGTCTTTCCCGGGACCTGCACCCTCCCCCGACGAACCGGCCGGCGACGCGCCGACCGGGGGACGGGCGCCCACGGGGCCCATCGACGCCTCGAGGGTCCGGAGCTTCATCGGCCTGTCCATCGGCCTGGTCGGACCGCGGGCCAACCTGGCCGTCTCGGGGGTGCTCATCACCCTCTACGTGCAGCAGCGGGCCTCGGGGGCTCTGGCCGTCACCTTTGCCCTCACCGCCAACCGGCTCCTGAGCTGGCTGACCTACCCCGTCGCCGGGCGCCTGAGCGACCGCACCAAGAGTCGGGTGGGTCGGCGCACGCCGTACATGGCCGGCAGCCTCATCCTGATGGGCATCTCGACCTGGATGTTCACCGTGGTGAGCGGCTACTGGCTGCTGGTCCTGTTCATCGTCATCGCCCGTCAGGCCGCCGCCATCTTCACCCTGACCAACGTGGCCGTGGTGCCCGAGGTGTTCGGCCGGAGCCGGTGGATCAAGGCCCTACTCTTGACCACGGTGCTCGGCACCCTGGCCAGCTTGACCATCAAAGGCACGGTGATCGCCACCTGGAAGCAGAGCGACCCGGCCACGTGGAACCTACCCTTCCAGGTCGCCGCGGTGATCATGGTGGCCGTCGGAATCCTGGTGCTGGCGCTGGTGCGCGAGGCGCCCAACGCCAGGTTCGGAGCCGAGGCCGACCGCGATGAGCGGGCCCGACCCACCCGCGACGAGCTGCGCGACATCCTGTCCGGCCCCAACGCCAAGGTACTGGTGGCCGGCTCGCTCCTGTTCTGGGCCGGGGTGGGATCGACGGCGTACGTGGCCATCCTCTTCTTCCAGCGGATCCTCCATGCCGGAGCCAGCGCCCAGACCATCGCCGGTCTGGCCACCGGTCTGCCCGTCTTCCTCATCGGTATCGCCCTCGGCGTGCCCCTGAGCCGGCGGCTCTCCCCCATGCAGCTGGCCATCGGCGGCCCGTTGATCGGGGCGATCCTCGCCGGCGTCCAGTACTTCGACACCCATATCTGGCAGGCGGTAGTGCTGAGCTATATCGGTGCGCCCTTCATCGGCGCCTACATCATCGTGCTGGCCCCCCTGCTGCTCCAGCTCCTACCCCGGGCCGGGGGCTTGGGTGAGCGGCTCGGTCTGCTCTTGTCACCGTTCAACCTCTGCAGTGTGATCCTGGCCTACATCGCCGCAGTGACGGTGGACGCCACCGGCAACTACCGCCTGATCTGGCTGTTTCCTGCCGCCACCGGCCTGGCCCACGCCATCGTCAACTGCTGGCTGAAGTATCCGCCCCGCAAAGCGTCGAGTCCCGACATGGTGGGCCGGCTGTGGGCATGGAGCATGGTCCAGGCCGAGTCGATGGCCGAGACGGGGATCGTGACGGGACTCCTGGCCGCACCACTGCTCGGGGTGGTCACGAAAGAAGACGCCGACAGCGCCGTGGTCATCGACATGGCCCGCAACATCTTGGGCAATCCCTATGGGCCGGACGAACCCGAGGACACTCCCCCGGCCCTCGGGCCGATGCATCCCTCCGGTGGTGGAGGTCAGTCCCCGTCGGACGGTGGCGGAGTCCTCGGCGTGACCGGAGTGCGCCAAGTCGGAGGAGGACCGCTCGACGGCCGGGCGATGGGCGACCAGAAGTCGGGATGGGGGGAGCCGACCGGGGTAGAGGCCGGCGACGGCTCGGCGGCCGGTGGCGGCTCGGCTGGTGGTGGCGGCTCGGCTGGTGGCGACGTCGGGTCCGCCACGGCGGGCAAAGCGGACACAGACAGGAACGACGACGCAGCCGGAGTACCCATCGGCGGGGTGGCATCGGCGACCGCACCCTCGGCCGGCTCTCCTCCGCCGCTCAGCTCACCGGCATCGGTCCCATCCCTTCCATCGGTGCCATCGGACCCGTCCGGCGATTCGACGACGGCCACCGGGCCCGCTGCCGACCCGGATGCCCGGGAGGGTGCTGAAGCCACCGGGCCCGACGACGGCACCGGTGTCGGCACGGACGGTGGAGCGGGCACCACCGACTCCTGAGCCGCCGTCCACCCTTCGTCGGGTGGCGACACGCCGCTCTCCCCGGTCCGATAGCTCTCCTCGCCGCCCACCGGCCAGCGACTCGGCCCCACCAGGTCCCCGGATGTCGTCTCCGTCGGTACCGCATCGCCCACGGCCGGGCCGACTCCGGTCGCCTCGAGGTCACCGGTCGGCGCCGTCACCGGCACTGGCACCGTATCGCCCACCGGTGCTGGAACCTCCCTTGGGCTACCAGCTCCTCGGTTTTCAGCGCGGGCCACCGTGCCAGCCGCGGCCGCCACCCCGGCCACCCCGGGCCGACGGGAGGGCGACGCAGCCTGGGCATGCCGCTCCAGCTCCTGGCGCAGCGCCTCCCGACCGGGAAGATCGAAGGGACCGTCGTGACCCAGCTCCTCGTGGGCGGCCGGAGCAGAGGCGTCGACCGGCCCCTCTGGACCCGAGGGCTCCTCGTCGGGGGAACCGACCAAGGCCGGCTCCCCGTAGGAGAGACCCGATCTCGGTCGGCCCACGCCAGGCAGAGGACGGACGGCCCTGGCCTCGAGCCGGCCCAATCGGCCGGCGGCCACCTCGAAGGCCACCACCGTGCCTGGATCGATCCGGCGGGACCCGTCAGTGATGGCCGTGCAGTGAAAGTCGATCCGCTGCCCGGTCCCGTATTCGATGACCCCTACCCCGCGGGGGTCGTCGAACTCGGCCACGTCCCCGACCAACGGGGTGCGCCGCGTAGGCACCAGGCCAGACGAACCGCTCCAGATGGTCGACTCGGGTGCCATGGCTCAGTGGACGATCTTGGACAGGGCCAGTTCGATGATGTCGGTGGCCCCCCGGTCCTTGAGTGCCGGGATCAGGACGTTGATCTCCGACTTGGGTACCACCGCCTCTACGGCAAAACCTCCCCCACCGAAGAGCTCCGACACGGTGGGCGAGCGCAGCGAGGGAAGCACCTCGATGACACCGGGAAGCTGCTCGGCCGGGACGTTGAGTTTGACCAGGACCTTGCCCCGGGCCTCGAGGGCCCCCTGCAGCAGCGTCAGCAGCTGCTCCATGGCGTGTCGCTTCTCGCTGTCGGCGGCGGCGGCCGGATTGGCGATCAGCTCGGTGTGGGAGACCAACAGGGTCTCCACGATCTTGAGGCCGGCGGCCCGGAGGGCCCGTCCCGTCTCCGTAATCTCCACCACGCAATCGGCGATGTCGGGCACCTTGGCCTCGGTGGCGCCGTAGGACAGGCTGACCTCGGCCTTCACTCCGTGACTGGCCAGATAGCGGCCGGTCAGCTCCGGGTACTCGGTGGACACCCGCACGGACCCACCGGGTCCGGTCCCGGCCCTGGCCAGGTCGGACACGGACGACACGGCGGAGTCGGTGGGCACGGCCAGGACCACCCGGATGGGGTTGGCCGTGGCCTTCGAGTAGTGGAGCACCCCGAGCGACGCCACCGCGCTGCCCCGCTCCTCGATCCAGTCTCGACCGGTGATGCCCACGTCGAAGAGGCCGTCGGCGACGTACAGCGGGATCTCCTGCGGGCGCAGAATCCGGACCTCGACCACCCGAGGGTCGTCGATGGACGCCCGGTAGTCGACGTCCGAGGAGCGGGTCACGGTCAGGTCGGCCGCGGCGAACAGGTCGAGGGTGGCCTTCTCGAGTGAGCCCTTGGGCAGGACCAGCCGCAACATCAGCGCCTCCCGACGGAGAATCCGACCCGGGACCCCCCCGCCAGGCCGGACACGCCACCCAGTGCAGCCACCGTGGCCAGCGCGGTGTCGGCCGCCTCGCGGCCCTTGTTGGTGGGGTTGTCCTCGGATCGGACCAGGGCTTGGTCCACGGTGTCGGTGGTCAGGACGCCGAAGATCACCGGGATACCGGTGTCGAGCTGTACCCGCTGCAGACCCGAGGCGCACTCGCCGGCCACGAAGTCGTAGTGGCCGGTGTCCCCCCGGATCACCGCACCGAGGCAGATCACCGCATCCACCGACTCCGAGGTGGCCAGCTTCTGGGCCACCACGGGCAGCTCGAAGGCACCCGGCGCCCACACCACGACGGTGCGGGCCAGGTCGCAGCCGGCTTCCTCCAGGGCGTCGAGCGCCCCGGTCAGGAGCCGATCGGTGATGCCCCCGTTGAACTCGGCACAGGCCAGGCCGACCCGGACCTCGGGACGAGGCACGTCTCGGGCGGCCAGGGCCGTCCCGTCGATGGAGATCCCCACGCGGGCCGCCGCCCGGTCCTTGGCGTCGGCGGGCAGCAGGGTGAGGTCAGAGGACGTCATCGAGTCCCTCGAGCAGGTGGCCCATCCGCTCCCGCTTGGTCCGCAGGTACTCGATGTTCTCCGGGGTCGGGGTGGACTGGATGTTGACCCGCTCCACGATGTCGAGGCCGAAGCCCTCGAGGCCCCCATACTTGGTGGGGTTGTTGGTCATGAGTCGCATGGTGGTGACCCCCAGGTCGACCAGGATCTGCGCACCGATGCCGTACTCCCGTGAGTCGGCGGGCAGGCCGAGTTCGAGGTTGGCGTCGACGGTGTCGAAGCCCTCCTCTTGCAGGTTGTAGGCGCGGAGCTTGTGGGCCAGTCCGATCCCGCGGCCCTCGTGGCCCCGCAGGTAGACGATCACACCGCTGCCGTTCTCGTCGATGGCGGACATGGCCCCGTGCAGCTGAGGCCCGCAGTCGCACCGGACCGAGCCGAACACATCGCCGGTGAGGCACTCGCTGTGCACCCGCACCAGGGTGTTCTCCCGACCCGCCACCTCCCCCTTGACCAGGGCCACGTGGTGCTCCCCGTCCAGCACCGACTCGTAGGCGTAGATAGTGAACTCACCGAAGTCGGTGGGCACGCGGGCGTCGGCGATCCGACGGACCAGCTTGTCCTTGTGACGGCGGTACCGGATGAGGTCGGCGATGGAGATGAGGCACAGTCCGTGCTTCTCCGCGAACACGGTGAGCTCGGGCAGACGGGCCATGCCCGTCTTGTCCTCACTGACCACCTCGCACAGCACGCCCGCCGGGGACATGCCGGCGGCCCGGGCCAGGTCGACGGCGGCCTCGGTGTGCCCGGCCCGCTTCAGGACCCCGCCGGGTCGGTAGCGGAGGGGGAAGATGTGGCCAGGACGGTTGAGGTCCGAGGGCCGGATGTGGGGGTCGGCCAGCGCCTTGATGGTGGCAGCGCGGTCGGCCGCCGAGATGCCGGTGGACGTCCCGTGGCGGTAGTCCACGCTCACCGTGAAGGCGGTGCGCTGGACCTCGGTGTTGGAGGTCACCATCAGGGGGAGGTCGAGGTGCTCCACCCGTTCGGGGGTCAGGGGCACGCAGATGAGGCCAGAGGTGTGGGCGAGGAAGAAGGCGATCTTCTCGGGGGTCACGGCGTCGGCCGCCATGATCAGGTCGCCTTCGTTCTCGCGATCCTCGTCGTCGACCACCACGACGATCTCCCCACGGCCCACCGCGGCAATGGCATCCTCGACGGCTGAAAAGGGCATCGACCCCAGGTCTCCTCTGTTTGTGGCGTGGCCCCCGCATGGGGTGGGCACGCTGTGTTGGTGTCCGATTGTGGTCGGTGGCGGCCCAGGGCCGTGACACCGGTTCTCTTCTAGTGTCGGCCGGCAGCGGGCTGGCCTTAGGCAATTTCTTCGGTCAGGCGGCCGGACCTCAGGCGCCGTGGGCAGACAATTCGACCCGCAGATCGCCCCCCAGGCTAGTCACCGAGTGCAGCCGACCCCGCCACAGCCCGTCGATGGAAGTGGCCCCCGGGCCGACGAACAGGGGCCGGGCGTCCCCTCCCCCGAACAGGGCCGGGGCCAGGTAGAGCACGTAGCGGTCCACCACTCCGGCATGGTGGAAGGCGTGGGCCACGGTGGCGCCCCCCTCCACCAACACCTGGAGCACGCCCCGGTCACCGAGTTGGTCGAGGACCTCGGCCGGGGTGCCCCCCAGTTCGAGGGCCGGAGCCACGGCGGCTCCAGCCGGCACCGATCCCAGCACCACACGGAGCGGCTGCTCGTCGGGGCGGCGCGAGAGGGGGTCCCCCGGGGGCAGCCGCACGGTCAGTCCGGGATCGTCGGCCCGGACCGTCCCCGCCCCTACCAGCACGGCGTCGGACCGGGCCCGCAGGCGGTGGGCGTCGGCCCGGGCCTGCTCCCCGGTGATCCACTGGCTCGTCCCGTCGGGGGCAGCCGTCCCCCCGTCCAGGCTGGCGGCCAGCTTGAGGACCACCCACGGGCGCCCGGTGCGTCGGTGCTTGAGGTACGGGGCCAGCTGCTCCCGGGCCGGCTCCTCCCCCACCCCCTCCTCGACCTCGAGGCCGGCCGTCCGCAGGGCGGCGATCCCGGAGCCGTCCACCTGGGAGTCGGGATCGGCCAGGGCCACCACCACCCGACGGATCCCGGCGGCCACGATGGCGTCGGTGCAGGGGGGGGTCCGACCATGGTGGGAGCACGGCTCGAGGGTGACGTAGAGCGTGGCCCCCTCGGCGGCCGACCCGGCGGCCCGCAGGGCAGCGATCTCCGCGTGGGGGCCACCGGGAGGGGCGGTGGCCCCTTCGAACCACCGACCGCGGGCCGGGTCTGACCCGCCGGCCGGCACCACCACCGCACCGACACCCGGATTGGGGGCCGTCCGTCCCTGGACCGGCGCAGCCGCAGCTACGGCGCGCCCCATCCACTCGGCATCGGCGATACCCGCCGGCCCCTGCGCTCCCCCCGGGTCGCTGGGCGGCCTCAGGACGGATCGCCCGCCCGGCAGTCCACCGCGGCCCGGAGAATGTCCTCGGCCGCAGCCAGGGGATGGGCCCGGCCGAATACCGCCGAGCCGGCCACGAACACATTGGCTCCCGAGCGGGCCGCCTCCACCACGGTGTCCACGTCGATACCCCCGTCGACCTCCACGTCGAGGATGAGGCCGGCCCGGGTGGCCGCCGAGCGGACCTGATGGACCTTGGGCATGACATCGGCGATGAACGACTGCCCACCGAAGCCCGGGAAGACGGTCATGCACAGGATCAGATCGACCTGGTCGAGGAAGGGCTCGAGGGCCTCGAACGGCGTGTCCGGATTGGCGGCCAGGCCCACCCGCAGGCCCAGCTCCCGCATGTGGGCGATGTGCCGGGCCGTGTCCCCCACCTCCACGTGGACGGTGCATCCGTCCGAGCCGGCATCGCGGAACGCCTCCAGAAAGTCCTCCGGGTCGGTGATCATGAGATGGGTGTCGAAGAACAGGTCGGTGTGCTCGCGGAGCGAGGCCACCACCGGAGGGCCGATGGTCAGGTTGGGGACGAAGTGGCCGTCCATAACATCGACGTGCAGCCAGGTGATCCCCGGTGCCACCGTGTCGACAGCCGCCGACAGGCTGCCGAAGTCAGCGGAGAGGATGGAGGGGGCCACGCGCAGCTCGGGGGGCAGGGGTGAGGTGGCCATCGTGGGTGAGCCTACCGGTGGGTCGGTGCGCTCACGGGCCCAACCGCTCACCGGCGGCGGGCCGGACACCTCGGATCCACTCGGCCGCGTCCATGGGTCGCCTCCCCTCCGGGTGCACGGTGACCAGGCGCAGTCGGGACCCCCCACCGGACCACACGGTGGTGCCGTCCAAGGTTCCGGGCTCTGGCGACGGGCCCACCGGGCCGTCCCCCCCCGGGACCCCGGTGGCGGCCGGGACTCCCAGCCGGTGCTGGCGGAACGTAGTCCAGGCCCGCCCCACCCGGACCACCCGACGGAGCTGGTCGGCCGGCTGGTCCCAGTGGAGCTCCCGCTCCCCGCGGAGGATCTTCTCGGCATAGGACGGGGTGCCGGCCTGGTCCCAGGGCACCGGCAGGCCGGCCCGGCCGTCGGCCAGGTGCTCCTCGAGCAGTCGGCACCCGAGGGTCACCAACCGGGAGCGCAGGGCCTCGGCCGACTCGTCCTCGTCGATGGCCGTGGCCACCTCGGCGTAGATCCCCCCGGTGTCCAGACCGGCCTCCACCGCCATCAGGCACACCCCCGTCTCCGCGTCGTCCTCGAGGATGGCCCGCTCCACCGGAGCCGCGCCCCGCCACCTCGGCAGGAGGGAGAAGTGGAGGTTGACCATGGGCAGTTGGTTCAGGACCGCCACCGGGATGATCCTCCCGTAGGCCACCACCACGCCCAACTCGGCGCCGGCGGCGACGGCATCGTCGAGCGAGTCGGTGACCTCGAGGCCCAGGTCGGTGGCTGCGACCTTGACCGGACTGGGCACCAGGGCACCACCTCGGCCCCGTCGCTTGTCGGGCCGGGAGACGACAAGCACCACGTCATGACCGGCCCGCACCAGGGTGCGCAGCGGTTCCACGGCCGCTTCGGGGGTCCCCAGAAACACCAGACGGGCCATGGCAGGTGACGCTACCGGGCCGAATCGGCCCGGCGGTCGATCGGGTCAGACTTCCAGTTCGCTGCCGGCCGACACCAGCTTGGCCTCCATGGCCGAGGTGTCGAAGCCGAGGGCCCGGTCGCGCAGCACCCGCAGGGCCTGCTTGCGCATGTCGTCGTCGAGGCGCTCGACCATGAGCACGCCGTCGAGATGGTCCACCTCGTGCTGGAACACGCGACCGAGGAACTCGTCGGCCTCGAGTGAGACCTCGTTGCCCTCGAGGTCCACGCCCCGGAGAAAGACCCGGTCGGGCCGGACGATGCCCAGCCGGAGCCCGGGGATGGAGAGGCAGCCCTCGTCGTGGTACCACTCGCCGTCTGTCTCCACGATGGTGGGGTTGACGATGGCCTCGGGGCCCTCGCCCACGTCGTACACGAAGAGGCGCTTTTGGACCCCGACCTGCGGGGCGGCCAAGCCAGCCCCCTCGGAGTCGTACATGGTCTCGACCATGTCATCCACCAGTCGCACCAGGGATCCGTCGATCTCGTCGATCTCTCGAGCCACCTGCTTCAACACCGGATCGCCGTAGACCCGGACCGCGTACGCAGACATGTCCCCAGTGTACGGGTCCCACCCACCGGCTCGCGCCGGTCCCGGGCGGCCGGTCCCACCACGCCGGGCACGGTTGGGGACCCGAGCCGACCGGCCCGGCTCAGATGTCGGTGGGGTCGACCTCCACCCGCAGGCGCTCGGGGGGTCGGGGCACCGAGGCCAGGCCGTCGCAGAGGGTGGTGTGATCCGAAGCCCGGACCAGCCAGCGATCGCCGTCGGGCGAGACGGTGAGACCCGACACGGTGGCCAGTCCTTGGGCGTAGACCGGCCCCCCCGCTCCCCCCAGCACGGCCAACGCCCCGAAGGGGGGGAGCCCGAGCGTCCGGCGGATAAGCCGTTCCGGCTCCGTCAGCAGCGGCGGGTCGGCGTGCACCGCCGCCCGCAGCACCTCGTGGTCGGGGATACGGGTCTGGACCAGCACCCGGCCGCCACCGGCCCGGGCCCCCACCAGTCGGGCGGCCCGGGCCAGGAGGGCCAGGGTCTCCTCACCGGCGCCGAACCGGGCCGCCAACAGGTGCTGATCGATGTCGAGGAACGCCACGGCCGTGGCCCGGGGGACCCGGTGGAGGGCGGCCTCGGTCCCCACCACCAGTCGGGCCTCGGCCAGTCCCACCGCCGCCGACCCGTCCGAGGAGCCGGTCACCTCGCGGGCCTCCACGCCGGTCAGGGCCGAGAGCTCCTCGGTGGCCCGGGTCACCCCGATCCGGAGGACTTTGAGCCGGGTGGCGTCGCACTCGGCGCACACCGTCGGTCGCCGCTCCTCGCATCGCCGGCACTGGAGGCCGTCACCCGATTCGTCCTGGGCCATGGCCCCACCGCATCGCGTGCACCGGGCCAGGGCGCCGCAGTGAGCGCAGGCCAGCAGACGGGCCCGTCCGGTCCGGTTGAGGATGCACACCATCCGGCCATCGGGTCGGTCCAGCACCGAGTGGAGGAGCCGGGCCAGTCGCTCGGAGAACAGGCCGGTACGGGGATCGTCACCCGTCCGGTCGACCACCTCCACCACGGGCCAGCCGCGTCGCTCCACCGGTCTCGGGGTGGTCACCACGTGGCGGCCCTCGGTCAGCGTCACCGGAGGGCACGAGCTGACCAGCACCACCGGTGCCCGGTCCCTCCACCCCCGCTCCACGGCCACATCCACCGCCGACCACGTCGGTGCGCGCTCCTCGCGGTAGGCCTCGTCGTGGGCATCGAGGACCACGGCTGCCCCGAGCCGCGGGATCGGCGCCCACGACGCCGCCCGGGTGCCCACCACCACGCACCGGCCGGTGGCGGCCTGCGTCCATCCGTCGGGCATCAGGGCCACGTCGAGACGTGCAGACCGCAGCCGGTGGGCCAGCTGGGCGGCCCGGGCCGCCGACGGCACCAGCACCAGCACGCCGGCCGGGCCGAGCCGGTGGATCAGTTCCAGCACCACCAGGGTGGCATCGAGGGAAGGGGCCAGTCGGACCACCGACGGGCGGTGGGTCGAGCGAACGGCTCCCGAGGTCCCCGGGGCGGCCGAGCCCTCGGCGGTGCCGGTCCCGGCTAGCGCGTCGTCCACCAACTCCACTGAGCCCCCGCCGGGAGAGGCGATCGGAGCTGCCGGGGGCTCCTGGCTCCCCCGGTGGGCGGACCCGGTCGAGCTCAGGTCGTCCCAGGCCCCCCGGACCACCCGGGACGGCGACGCCGTGCCCAGAAACGAGGTGATCGGACCGGCCCACCGCCACGCTGCCCACTCGGCCAACGCCACCACCTCGGGGGGCGGGCCATCGCCGCTGGACGCGGCCAAGGGCTTGAGCGCTACCCCGGGTGAGTCGTCCACCCCGTCCTCGACCACCCAGGCCCCGACCCGGCGTCCGTGGAGCTCGATCCGGACGCGGCTGCCGACCCGCAGGCCGGGCCCGAGGGCGCTGGGCACCGAGTAGTCGAAGCGCCGGTGGATGGCCGGCACGTCCGGCACCACCCGGACCACCCGGTCCGGTGGGGCGCCGGCCCGGTCGACCCCGGACGTCGGCCCAACGGGTTCCGTCAGAGCCCGAGCGCCTACTTCAGGTCGACCGCCCGTGAGGTGTCCTCCCAGGTGAACTCCTTTTCCGACCGGCCGAAGTGGCCGTAGGCCGCCGTCTTGCGGTAGATCGGCCGCTTGAGGTCGAGATCCCGCACGATGGCCGCCGGACGCAGGTCGAAGACCTCGTCGACCACGGTGGCGATCCGGTCGGGGTCCACCTGCTCGGTGCCGAACGTCTCGACCAGCACCGACACCGGGCGGGCCACGCCGATGGCGTAGGCCACCTGTACCTCACACCGGGAGGCGGCGCCGGCGGCGACCAGGTTCTTGGCCACCCACCGGGCGGCGTAGGCCGCCGAGCGGTCGACCTTGGAAGGGTCCTTGCCCGAGAACGCCCCGCCACCGTGACGAGCCATGCCGCCGTAGGTGTCCACGATGATCTTGCGGCCGGTAAGTCCGGTGTCGGCGTGGGGGCCGCCCAGCTCGAACACTCCGGTGGGGTTGGCCAGGATCCGCAGGTTGGACGAGTCCAGCTCGGGCGGAAGGAGCGGGGTGATCACGTTGTCCCGCAGGTCGGGGAGGAGGAGGGTCTCGAGGTCGACACCGGGATCGTGCTGGGTGGAGATGAGCACGGTCTCGAGGGCCACCGGCTTGCCGTCCTCGTAGGTCACACTGACCTGGGTCTTACCGTCGGGCCGGAGGTAGGGCAGCACGCCGACCCGGCGGACCTGGGCCAGGCGCTGGGCCAGCCGGTGGGCCAGCCAGATGGGCAGCGGCATGAGGTCAGGGGTCTCGTCGCAGGCGTAGCCGAACATCATCCCCTGGTCGCCGGCGCCCTGGGCGTTGAGGAGATCCTCCCCGCCGGTCCCGGCCCGGACCTCGAAGGCGTTGTCTACGCCCTGGCCGATGTTGGGGGACTGCTCGTCCAGCGAGACGATCACCCCGCAGGTCTTCCCGTCGATGCCGTAGGCGTCGTCGTCGTACCCGATATCCAATACGGTCTGGCGCACCAGCTTCGGGATGTCCACGTAGGTGGTGGTGGTGATCTCACCGGCCACCAGCACCAGTCCGGTGGTCAGCAATGTCTCACATGCCACCCGGCTCTCGGGGTCGTCGGCCAGCAGGGCGTCGAGGACGGAGTCGGAGATCTGGTCGGCCATCTTGTCGGGGTGGCCCTCGGTGACCGACTCGGAGGTGAAGGTGTATCGGGTACTCACGGATGGATCCAATCTGGTTGGGGTCGGAGAACGGGTGGGTCGGAGAGGTTCATGGCGTAGGTCGGTGGGGTAGGCGCCACGCGTCGGAGCGATCGGATCCCCCCGTCGGCAGCGCCCGGCTCACCGTGGCGGCAACAGCGCGCACACCCTATCCAATATGGCGTCGGCCACGGCGGCCTTGGACCGGAGGGCCACGGAGGCCGACGAGCCGTCAGCCCCGAAGATGGTGACGGCGTTGGTGTCGTGGTCGAAGCCGACCCCGGGGGCGCTCACATCGTTGGCCACCATGAGGTCCACCCCCTTGGCCTGCAGTTTGGCCACAGCCCGCTCGGCTACCGCCTCGGTCTCGGCGGCGAATCCCACCAGCACCTGCCCACCCGACCGGCGCCGGCCCAGCTCGGCCAGGATGTCCGGCGTGGCCTCGAGGACCAGGTCGGGCACGCCGTCGGCCTTGTGCAGCTTGGTATCCGTGGCCACCTTGGGGCGGAAGTCGGCCACCGCCGCCGCCATCACCACCACCTGGGCGTCGGCGGCCCGGGCCAGCACGGCCGCCTCCATGTCCGCAGCGGTCTCCACCCGGACCACCTCGGCCCCGTCCGGAGCCGGCAGCGGGCTGGAGGTCACCAGCACCACCTCGGCGCCCCTCCGGCGGGCCGCCGCGGCCACGGCGTGACCCTGCTTCCCCGAAGACCGGTTAGTGATGAACCGCACCGGGTCGATGGGCTCCCGGGTGCCCCCCGCCGAGACCACCACCCGGACGCCACCGAGGTCGCGGGCGACCCGGGCCACGCCGGCTCGGCCGGCGCCGGACTCCTCGAGCATGGCCAGCACGGTATCGACGATCACGGAGGGCTCGGCCAGCCGGCCCGATCCCGAGTCGCCACCGGCCAATCGCCCCTCCTCGGGGGGGATCACTGCCACCCCGCGGGAGGCCAGCACGGCCAGGTTGTGCTGCACGGCCGGGTGCTCCCACATCTCGGTGTGCATGGCCGGGCACACCACCACCGGTGCCGTCGTGGCCACCAACGTGGCCGTCAGTAGGTCGTCGGCCAGACCGTTGGCGTAGCGGGCCAGCAGGTCGGCGGTGGCCGGAGCCACCACGATCAGGTCGGCCCGCTGCCCCAGTCGGGTGTGCGGAATGGGCGAGGCCTCGTCCCACAGGGTGGTCTGCGCCGGCTCCGAACCGAGGGCGTCGAAGGTGGCCCGGCCCACGAAGTGGGTGGCCCGCTCGGTGAGGACCGGGGCCACATGGATGCCGGCGTCCACCAGGCGACGACACACCTCCACCGCCTTGTAGGCGGCAATGCCGGCCGATACGCCGAGGACCACAAAGGGCGCGTCGTGCTCTGTCACTGCACCCCTACCCCCGTCCCCATCGGCGCGCCCCCCGACCCGGGCATGGCCGAGCCGACTACTCGGTGGTCTCGTCCGGCGCCGGGGCGTCGGCGGTGGCGTCGCCCTCACCTTCGAGGAGCGCCAATGCGGCCGCCTCGGCCGCCGCCACCTCTTCAGGATCGGGACGCGTGTAGGTGGCCTTGGCTGCCGCCACTTCTTCGAAGGCGATGGACAGGGGCTTCCCCGACGCTGACGCCACCTGCGGCGGCACCACCACGCCCAGGCCCTCGCCCAGGGAGTTGTAGTAGCTGTTCACCTGACGGGCCCGACGGGAGGCCAAGGCCACCAGGGTGAACTTCGAGTCCACCTTGTCCAAGAGGTCCTCGATGGGTGGGTCCATGAGCGTGGTCTGATGCTGAGCCATCACGGTCCTTCAGGTTGGTCGTCGGGATTGGGGGGGAGTCACGGGGTGACCAGCGCACCAGGGCGGAGGGTTCGAAACGACCCGGGACGGGACGCTCGCCTACTCAGGTGGACGATCGGTAACGACCCACTATACCGGCCACATCGCCCACGGCCTGCGAGATCTCGTGATTGACCACCACGACGTCGGCCAGGGCCCGACCCTCCCGCCCCTCGGCCTCCCCGGCCCGCAGGCGCTTCATGATGTGGGCCTCGTCGTCCCCACGGGCCCGAAGTCGTTCCTCCTGGGCCTCCGGGGAGGGCGGCAGCAGGAGAATCAGGACGGCGTCGGGGCGGAGGCGGTGGACCTGCCTGGCCCCCTGGAGGTCGATCTCGAGGAGGACGTCCCGTCCCGCGGGTGGGTCCGGCACCGGGGTCCCGTACAGGTTGCCGAGGAACTCGGCCCACTCGAAGAAGCCGTCCTCCCGGATGTGCGCCTCGAAGGTGGCCCGGTCCACGAAGACATAGGCATCCTCCGGCTCACCGGGTCGGGGCGCCCTGGTGGTCCAGGAACGGCTCAACCAGAGGGCGGAATCCACCGACACCAGGCCATCGGCGATGGTGCCTTTGCCGGCCCCCCCGGGACCGAACAGGACAAAGATCACGGGGGCGGGCCCGACGACCGCCCGGAAGCGGACGAAACCGGTGCTAGCGAGCCGTCTCGCGCAGCAGCGACTCCCGCTGGTTGCTGCCCAGACCCTGGAGGCGGCGGCTCTCGCTGATGCCGACGGTGTCCATGAGTCGTCGGGCCTTGACCTTGCCCAGACCGGGTAGGGACTCCAGCACCGAGAGGACCTTCATCTTGCCGACGGTCTCGTTCGAGTCAGCCATGGTGAGGAGCTCCGACAACGTGATCGAACCGAGTTTGAGCTTCTCTTTGACCTCGGCCCGCTCTCGGCGGACCTTGGCGGCCTTGGCCAGTGCGGCCTGGCGCTGTTCGGGCGTGAGTGCGGGCGGTTGCGGCATGGTCGAGACGATAGCGCCTCCGCGGCCTCTGGTCATGCCTCTCCGCTCGGAACGCTGACCAGGACCGGCGGGCCCGGCTCCTGGGCCGTCGGGGCACCGTCGGCCCATGGCCCTCCGGTGGCCGCGGAATGCTCAATACTGGATCCGTGCTGGTCGTGGATCTGAACGCCGATCTGGCCGAGGGCGATCGGCTGTCCGAGGCCGACCTCGGTGTCCTCGCCGAGGTGACCAGCGCCAGCCTGGCCTGTGGCTTCCACGCCGGGGGACCCGAGGTGATGCGATCGACGGCCGAGGCCTGTGTGGCCCGGGGAGTGACCATCGGGGCCCATGTCTCCCATCGGGATCGGGCCGGATTCGGCCGGCGGCCCGTGCACCTTGCGCCCGGGCAGCTCGAGCGTCACATCGTCGACCAGCTGGAGGCTCTGGCCGAGCAGGTCGGGGCGGTGGGTGGCGCCGTCTCCTTCGTCAAGCCCCACGGCGCCCTCTACCACCAGATGGGGGTGGATCCCGGCGTGGCGGCGGCCGTGGTCGGAGCCATGGTCCGGATGGGCGGTGGAGCGCTGGTGGCCCAGGCCGGGACGGTGGTGGGGGAAGTGGCGAGGCGGGCCGGGCTCCGGGTGGTGGCGGAGGGATTCCCCGACCGCGCCTATCTCGCCGACGGCCGGCTGGCCCCGAGAGACCAGCCCGGTGCGGTGGTCGAGGATCCTGGGACCGTGGGCCGACGGGCGGTGGCCCTGGCTCGGACGGGGGGCATCGAGGCCCTCGACGGGACCTGGACCGCGGTGGAGGTCGAGACCCTGTGCATCCATGGGGACCACGAGGGAGCTGCCGCCACGGCCCGGGCGGTGCGGGCGGCCCTCACTGCTGCCGGCGTGTCCGTGCAGTCCTTCGTGGCCAGAGGTGGGCCCCACCCCCTCGGTCCGCCCCCGCGGTGACGCCGGTGACCGCCGTGACGAAGGGGACCGTTCGTTGACCGGCACGGTCACCCCATTCGGGGACCGGGCTTACTTGGTCAAGGTGGACGACGTCCAGGAAGCCCACCACCTGGCGGCGGTCATCGAGGCGACCCGGGCCGGCGGGAATGCACCGGCGGGCGTCGGGGAGTCGGTGGTGGGGTTCGGGAACGTGGTGGTCCACCTGGACCTCGAACACGGGCCGCCCGACGAGGTCGAGGCGTGGCTCATCGCCCTGGCCCGGAACGAGCCCGGCCCCGGCCCGGAACCGGCCCGGGCCAGAGGGGCGGAGTCGGTGGTGATCCCGGTGGCCTTCGACGGGGCCGACCTGGCCGCGGTGGCGGCCCACCTCGGGACGACGGTGGCCGAGGTGGCGGCGGCCCTGTGCGACGCCGAACTCCACGTGGCCCTCGTAGGCTTCGCCCCCGGGTTCCCCTACCTGGTCGGCCTGCCTCCCGATCTGGCCTCGGTGGCCAGGCGGCCCTCCCCGCGACCCTCGGTACCGGCCGGCTCGGTGGCCGTGGCCGGCGGGTTCGCGTCGGTCTACCCCCAAGCCACCCCGGGCGGCTGGATGCTGCTCGGCCGGACGTCCCTGCCCCTGTTCGATCCGGAGCGGCCTCCCTACGCCCTGCTCCGCCCCGGGGACACCGTGCGCTTCACCCGCCAGGACCCGCCGAGATCGGCCGGATGGCGCCCATGGCCAGGGGCACGACCCCGCCTCGCCCCCGGCGGACCGGCTTTCGCCGAGGTCATCAGCCCGGGGCTGCTCAGCCTCGTCCAGGACGGGGGCCGCCGGTCGGGGGCCGCCATCGGTGTGCCCCGAGCCGGACCAGCCGATCCCGAGGCCATGCGGTTGGCCAACCGGCTGGTGGGCAATCCCGACGACGCCGCCACCATCGAGGTGACGGCGACCGGGCCGAGGCTCCACTTCTCCGCTTCCACCCACCTCGCCGTGGTCGGCGTCGGCCCCGACCCCGTGGAGGTTGCGGTGGATGACCGTCCCGTCGGCGCGGGCGTGGTGGTGCCGATCGCCGCCGGACAGGTGGTGGAGGTCGGCCGGATCCGCCACGGGCTCCGCGCCTACCTGGCCGTCTCCGGAGGGTTCGAGCTACCCCTCGTGGTGGGCTCGCGCTCCTCTGACGTGCTCTGTGGCCTGGGTCCCGGGGCACTGCGCCCGGGCGACCGGCTCGGCCTCGGCACCCCGACCCGACCCCACGGGCTGCTGGCCCCACCACCGGGCCCACCCACCACCGACGGCCATCGGACGCTTCGCGTCGTGGCCGGACCTCACCGGCTGGCGCCGGGGCGGTACCGCCAGGTCCTGGGACGACGCTGGATGGTCGGCACGACCTCCAACCGGGTCGGCCTCCGGCTGGTGGCCGGGCCGGACGATCCCCCTCTGGAGGTGGGGCTGGCGCCAGCGGGGACCGAGGTGGGGATGGAGGACGGTGCCGGGGTCGAACCCGGGACGACCGCCTCCCTCGGCGCCATCGCTTCCACCGGTATGACCGTCGGTGCGGTGCAGATGCCACCGGACGGGCACCCCATCGTCCTGATGCCCGATCACGCCACCGTGGGCGGCTATCCCGTGGCGTGCTGTGTGATCTCCGCCGACTTCCCGGTCCTCGGGCAGCTGGCCCCCGGGGACACGGTCTCACTCACGGAGGTGGACCTCGCCACCGCCCGGGGGGCTCAGCAGCGCTGGGAACACTCCCTGGCCCAGCGGGTCTCGGGCTGGTTCCCCACCGTGGCCGGCACCTGACTGCCCCCGGGCCGGGCCGTACGCCGTGGTGTTGGCCGCACGGTCACCCCGGTCGGATCATGGCCGTGCGGGGACTGTCGTCGAGGCCCCGCTCCCGTTCGTCCCAACGGATGCGGGCCAGCTCGGGCCCCCACTCGGACTCGCGCAGACGACGGAAGCCAATCCGTTCGTAGTAGGGGGCGTTCCACGGGACGTCGACGAAAGTGGTCAGCGTGACGGCGGGCAGGCCGCAGTCGTCGGCCCACTCCCCGAGGTGATCGATCAGCGCCCGGCCGAGGCCCTGGCCGGCGTGGGAGGGGTGGACGGCCACCTCGTCGACATGGGCGTTCCCATCGACCACGCCGGCCACCAGGAACGCCACCGCCCGACCACGGCCGTCGGTAGCCACCCACGAGCGATCCAGACGGCAGTACTGGGTGTGTTGGGCGATCGAGTGAGGAGGGTGGTCGGCCACCTCGGCCAGTCCCACCTCGATGAAGCACCGCCCGGCGGCCACCTCGATCCTCCGCAGGGCGGCTGCCTCCCCGGGGCGGGTGGGCCGGATCCTTGACGGTGTCTCCACGGTCGGAGTCTGCTCCCACCGTCGGGCCCGGGTCCATCCACTCTGGATCCATCCGACCCGGGCTGCTCACACCCGGGAGGCGGGGATCTGCCAGAGTGGGACGTTGCCAACGACCCGGGCCACCCGCGGGAAGCCCGGTCGAGCCAGCACCGAGCGAGAGGATCCAGCTGTGGCCGACGGAGAACGACCGGGGGACGACGGGGGCCTGTTCCAGTCGAGGGACGACGGCCAGCTGCACTTCCTACCCGGCACCGAAGACCTGGCCTTCCCGGTGACCGCCCCCGAGAACGCCACCCCGCTGGAGGAGGACGAGCCCGAGGGAGTCATCCCACCGAGTCCGCTGTGGGCCATGAAGGAGCGGCGCCACGAGCAGTTCCTCCACCTGTTCGGCCACCCCCACCGGATCCGGGTCTGCGTTGGCGAGGGCGACGCCGCCGTCTACGCCATGGACGACGGACCCCGCCACTGCATGATCGGGCGCCGGGTCGGGTCCACGACGGACGGATGTGTCTACAGCCTGGTGGCCCGGGTGAGCAAGGACAGCTACGAGTCCCTGGTCTCGGGGGCCATCGACGGGCGCCAGGCCTTCCTGGCCGCCACCGAGACCGGACTCAGCGGCACGGTCGAGGACCCCGGGGTGTCCAACGTCTTCGACGTTGACTACTACCAGCACACCGACGAGATCCCCGAGGAGTACCTGCCGCCCTCCCCGTTCCTCGCCTTCGCCCAGGACCTGCCCACCGCCGACCGCTGACCCGACCGCCGGCCGGGCTGCTGATCGGCCGCGCCGCCCCGTCGCCGGATCAGCCCAGCACGTCGGCCATCTCGTCCCGGGCCTTGGCGGCGGCGTCACCGAGTGCGGTCCTGTCGGGGCCCGCCGACAGCAGCGAGCGGGACGAGCTGGCCAGCACCGAGCCCGGGGGGCACTCCCCGAACAGGGCCCCCACGCCGGCGGCCGTACCGCCCTGTGCCCCCACCCCCGGAGCCAGGATCACCCCGCCCAAACCGGCCAGGCGGAACTCCGATGGACCCAGGGTGGCCCCCACCACGGCGCCCACCGTGCCCGGCGGGATGCGACCGCCACGGTTGAGCTCGGCGATGCCGGCCAGCAGCATGTCCTCGACGGCCGGGCCGTGTCCCCCGTCGACGCGGGCCAGCTGGAGCGAGCGGCCCTCGGGGTTGGAGCTCCGGGCCACCACCACCACGCCTCGACCGGTGGACCCGGCGAGGTCGATCATGGGTCGGAGGGCACCGAGGCCCAGGTAGGGGGCGGCGGTGACGGCGTCGGCCCGTAGCGGGCTCTCCGGATCCAGCCAGGCCCGGGCGTAGGCCTCCATGGTGCTCCCGATGTCGCCCCGTTTGGCGTCGGCGATGACCAGGAGTCCGGCCGAGCGGGCCTCCTCCAGCACCAACTCCAGAGCGGCCATGCCGGCTGAGCCGCACCGTTCGAAGAAGGCCACCTGGGGCTTGATGACCGGCACCACCCCGGCGAAGGCCTCGACGCACCGCAGGCCGAACTGACGCAGCCCCGTGGCGTCGTCGCTCAGGCCCCACGCGTGGAGGAGTCCACCGGAAGGGTCGATGCCGGCGCACAGGGGGCCGGTCCGAGCCACCGCCTCGGCCACCTTCGCTCCGAACCCCTGGACCGCGACGTCGGCGACTCCTCCGTCAACCATGGGCCACTCCTCGCAACTCGGTCACCCGGCGGACACCCCGCAGCGAGCACCACCGCTCCAGCTCGGCCAGGATCCGCACGGCGGCCTTGGGGTCGCGGAAGGTAGCCGTGCCCACCTGGACGGCGTCGGCTCCGGCCATGATCAACTCCACCGCGTCGGCACCCGACAGCACCCCACCCACCCCGATGATGGTGGCCGCCGGGTGGGCGGCCCGGACGTCGAACACGGCCCGGACCGCGACCGGGTGGATGGCCGGGCCCGACAGCCCCCCACCTCCGGGTCCCGAACCCAGCACCGGCCGCCGGGCCTCCAGATCGAGGGCCATGCCGAGGACCGTGTTGACCAGGGTGACCGCTTCGGCTCCGGCACCCAGGGCGGCGTCGGCCACCTCGGCCAGGTCGGCCACCGTGGGGCTCAACTTGGCCCAACGGGGCAGTCCGGGGCACGCCTGGCCCACGGCCGACAGCACTTCGGCGGTGGCGCTCGGCGAGTGGGCGAACATTCGGCGTCGGTCCTCCAGGTTGGGACAGCTGACGTTGACCTCCACCGCGCTCAGCCCCTCCACCCCCGCCAACATCCCGGCGGCCTTGGCGAAGTCCTCGACCCGCTGGCCCCAGATGCTGACCACGGTACGGGCTCCGTGTCCCACCATCCGGGGGAGGTCCTGCTCGAGCCACGCCTCGAGGCCAGGGCCCTGGAGGCCGACGCTGTTGAGCATGCCCGACGGGGTCTGGTGCACCCGCGGGGCCGGGTTGCCGGGCCACGGCTCCACCGACAGCGACTTGACCACCATGGCTCCCAGCTCGGCCAGAGGGAAGTAGGCCGACAGCTCGTCGGCGTGGCCGGCGGTGCCCGACGCCGTCATCACCGGGTTGGGGAGCACCAGGGAGCCCACCGGTGCGGTCAGGTCGACGTCCCCGGCCCGAACGGCCCGCCAGGCTCGACGAACCCGGTCGGCACGGGCCGACCGACGGGGAGACGGACTCACCGGTTCACCGCTCGTGGTACTCCTGGAGGGAGCGGACCGACAGCGGATGGCTGATCCAGTCGGCGATGCCGGCGGCGGCGGCCCGAGCCGCCGCCACCGTGGTCAGGCACGGCACCATGTGGGCCAGGGCGGTGGCTCGGATGTGCAGACCATCAGCCCGCGGCCCGCGGCCTCTCGGGGTGTTGACCACCAGCTGGACCTGGCCGCCGGCGATCAGGTCCACGGCGTCCACCACGCCGGGGTGGGACTCCCCCACCTTGGCCACCACGGTCGAGACGGCGATGCCCTCGGCCTCCAGCATGGCCGCCGTGCCCGAGGTGGCGGCCAGGTCGAAGCCCAGGGCGGCGAAGTGCCGCGCCGCATCGAGGCCGGCCGCCTTGTCCCGGTCGGCCAGGGAGAGGAAGACGGTGCCGCTGACCGGAAGCCGGTTGCCGGCGGCGATCTGGCTCTTGGCGAAGGCCAGGCCGAAGGTGGATCCGATCCCCATCACCTCACCGGTGGAGCGCATCTCCGGACCGAGCAGGGTGTCCACGCCGGGGAACCGGTTGAAGGGCAGGACGGCCTCCTTGACCGAGACGTGCCCGGTGACCGGCTCGGTGAGCAGACCCTCCTGACGCAGCTCGGCCAGGGTGGCGCCCACCATCACCCGGGCCGCCACCATGGCCACGGGCACCCCGGTGGCCTTGGCCACGAAGGGCACGGTGCGGCTGGCCCGCGGATTGGCTTCCAGCACGTAGGCCTGGTCGTCCTTGACGGCGAACTGCACATTGATCAGGCCGTGCACCGACAGCGACTCGGCGATGACCCGAACCGTCCGCTCCAGCTCGGCGATGACCTTCGCCGACAGGGTCTGGGGGGGCAGGGCGCAGGCCGAGTCGCCCGAGTGCACTCCGGCCTCCTCCACGTGTTCCATGACCCCGCAGATGACCACCTCGCCGGTGGCGTCCCGCACGGCGTCCACGTCGACCTCGACGGCGTCCTCCAAGAACCGGTCCACCAGCACCGGCCGGTCGGCGGTCACCCCTCCCTCCCGACCGAGCGACCCGCCCACGCCGGACATGGCCTCGACCGCCGCCGCCAGGCGGTCGTCGTCGTAGACGATCTCCATGGCTCGCCCTCCGAGCACGTAGGACGGCCGGACCAGCACCGGGTAGCCGATGGAGGAGGCCACGGCCACCGCCTCGGCGGCGGTGGTGGCCGTGCCCCCGGGAGGTTGGGGGATGCCTAGCTGGGAGCAGAGCTCGTTCCACTGCTCGCGGTCCTCGGCCAGGTCGATGGAGGCCGGTGGCGTCCCGAGGACCAGGTCGGGTGGGATGCCGGCGGCCAACTTCAGCGGTGTCTGTCCGCCCAGGGAGACGATGACCCCGACCAGCCGGCCACTGCCCACCGAGACGGCCTGTTCACGCTCCAGCACATTGGCCAGGTCCTCGGGCGTCAGGGGCTCGAAGTACAGCCGGTCGGACGTGTCGTAGTCGGTGGAGACGGTCTCGGGGTTGCAGTTCACCATCACCGTCTCGTACCCGGCGGCCCGGAGGGCGAACGAGGCGTGTACGCAGCAGTAGTCGAACTCGATGCCCTGTCCGATCCGGTTGGGTCCCGAGCCCAGGATCACCACCCGGGGCCGGTCGGAGGGCTGGACCTCGTCCTCGTCCTCGGTGGTCGAGTAGTGGTAGGGGGTGTGGGCCTCGAACTCTGCCCCACAGGTGTCCACCGTCTTGTAGGTGACCCCGACCCCGAGGGCGGTCCGGGCCCGGCGGATGTCCGACGGTCCCACGCCCTCCCCGAACAGGTAGGCCAGCTGCTCGTCCGAGTAGCCCAGCTGCTTGAGTCGGCGCCACGCCCGGCGGTCGAGGTCGGCGACGGTGACGCCCAGGGTGACCTGGAGATCGAGGGCCATCCGGCCATCCGTGATCTGGGCCATCTCCTCCAGGAACCACGGGTCGATGCCCGTGGCCTCGGCCAGCTGGTCCACAGACACCCCACGCCGCAAGAGGGCTTCGACCTGGAAGATCCGCTCCGGGGTGGCGATGGCCACCGCCTCCAGCAGCTCCTCGGTGGACCACGGATCGAGGGCGGTCTCGGCGGGATCGCCGTTGAGACCGTGCCGCCCCTGCTCCAGTGAGCGGACCGCCTTCTGCAGTGACTCGGGGAAGGTCCGCCCGATGCCCATCACCTCACCCACCGACTGCATGCGGGTCCCGAGCACGTCGGTGGCCCCGGGGAGCTTCTCGAACGCCCACCGGGGGATCTTGGTCACCACGTAGTCGATGGTGGGCTCGAACGACGCCGGGGTGGCCCCGGTGATGTCGTTGGTGATCTCGTCGAGGCGGTAGCCCACCGCCAGCCGGGCGGCGATCTTGGCGATGGGGAACCCGGTGGCCTTGGAGGCCAGCGCTGAGGACCGGGACACCCGGGGGTTCATCTCGATGACCACCTGGCGGCCGTCGGTCGGGTCCACGGCGAACTGCACGTTGGAGCCACCGGTCTCCACCCCTACCCGGCGGATGCAGGCGAAGGCGGCGTCCCGCATCTCCTGGTACTCGACGTCGGTGAGGGTTTGGGCCGGGGCCACGGTGATGGAGTCGCCGGTGTGGACCCCCATGGGGTCGAAGTTCTCGATGGAGCAGATGATCACGCAGTTGTCGGCCGCGTCCCGCATGACCTCCAGCTCGAACTCCTTCTGGCCGGCGATGGACTGCTCGACGAGCACCTCAGTGACCGGTGAAGCCTCGAGGCCCTCGGCGGCCAGCCGGACCAGGTGGTCCCGGTCGACGGCGATCCCGGTGCCCGCCCCCCCCAGGATGTAGCTGGGCCGCACCATGATGGGGAAGCCGATGGACTCCCCGATGGCCAGGGCCTCGTCGAGGGAGTGGGCGAAGCCCGAGGAGGGCACGGCCAGCCCGATCTCCTGCATGGCCGCCTTGAACCGCTCGCGGTCCTCGGCGGTGGCGATGGCCTCGGCGTTGGCTCCGATGACCTCCACCCCGTAGGCGTCGAGGACGCCCCGCTCGGCCAGGGCCATGGTCAAGTTGAGGGCGGTCTGGCCGCCGAGGGTGGGCAGGAGGGCGTCGGGGCGCTCGCGCTCGATGATCGCGGTGAGTACGTCGGGGTCGAGCGGCTCCACGTAGGTCCGGTCGGCCATAGCCGGGTCGGTCATGATGGTGGCCGGGTTGGAGTTGGCCAGGATCACCCGGAACTTCTCCTCGGCCAGGACCCGGCAGGCCTGGGTGCCTGAGTAGTCGAACTCGCAGGCCTGGCCAATGACAATGGGGCCGGAGCCGATGACCAAGATGGACTCGATGTCGGAGCGCCGCGGCATCAGCCCACCACCCGTCGGCCCGTGGCCCGGGCGCCGGTGGCGTCCATCAGGGCCCGGAACTCGTCGAACAGGTAGCGGGCGTCGTGGGGGCCGGGCCCGGCTTCGGGGTGGTACTGCACGCTGAACACCGGGACTTCCGCACTGCGGATCCCCTCGATGACCCCGTCGTTGAGATTCACGTGGGTGACCTCCGAGGGCGCCAAGGAGTCCTCGGCCACCGCGTAGTTGTGGTTCTGTGAGGTGATCTCCACGCGGCCGGTGGAGATCCGCCGCACCGGGTGGTTGCCGCCGTGGTGGCCGAAGGGGAGCTTGAACGTGGTGGCCCCGAGGGCGGTGGCCAGCAACTGGTGCCCGAGGCAGATACCGAACACCGGGACCGTGCCCGTCCCGGCCAGGGTTCGGATCTCGGCCACGATGCCGGGCAGGGCGGCCGGGTCCCCCGGGCCGTTGGACAAGAAGATGCCGTCGGGCTCCAGTGCGAGGGCCTCCTCGGCCGGGGTCGAGGCCGGCACCACGGTCACCGTGGCCAGCTCGCCCAGCTGGCGGAGCATGGCCTCTTTGATGCCGAAGTCATAGGCCACCACCCGGTACGGACCCGAGCCCCGGGTGAGCACGGTCGGCGTGGTCACCGTGGAGACCAGGTCCCGTCCCTCGGTGGACGGTTCGGTCTCGGCGGCGGCGGCTAGTTCGGACACTCCGGCCGTGCCGAAGGCACAGGGCATGGACCCGTGGTCCCGCAGATGGCGGGTGAGACGACGGGTATCGATCCCGGTGATCCCGGGTATCCCGAACCGGATCAGGAACGCTTCGAGCGACTCGGTCGAACGCCAGCTGCTGGGCCGATCGGTGAGGTCTCGCACGATGACCCCGCGGCAATGGGGCCGCGGGGCCTCGTCGTCGGTCGGATTGACCCCGTAGTTGCCGATGTGGGGATAGGTGAAGGCGATGACCTGACCGGCGTAGGACGGATCGGTGATCACCTCCTGGTAGCCCGAGAGCACGGTGTTGAAGACGGCCTCGCCGGTGGTCACCCCTCCATCGGCCAGCGCCCCGATGGCTTCGCCCTCGAAGCGGGTGCCGTCGGCCAGCACCAGGAACGCCTCGTGGCGATGGAGGGGCCCGCTGCGCCCGCTCATCGCTGCGCCTCGGCGTCGATGACCACCGGCTCGCCCCGGAAGACGGTGTGGCGCACCCGACCGGTGAGGGTGCGGCCTCCGTAGGGCGAGTTCCGGCTGCGGCTGGCCAGGGCGGTCGGGTCGACGATCCAGGTGGCGGTGGGGTCGATCACGCAGAGGTTGGCCACCGAGCCCGGAGTTACCGGGCCGCCCTGGCTCCCGCCGTGGGCGGCGTCCAGGCCGGCGATGGCCGCCGGCTGCCAACTCATCAGCGCCAGGATCCGGGTCAACGGCAGGTCCAGCTCGGTGAGGGCCAGGGACAGCGCCGTCTGCAGTCCCAGCATGCCCGGCGGCGCCTGGTCGAAGGGCAGGTCCTTGGCCTCAGGGGCGTGGGGGGCGTGGTCGGTGGCGATGGCGTCGATGGTGCCGTCGGCCAGTCCCTCTTTCACCGCGGCCACGTCGGACCCCGGACGGAGGGGCGGGTTGACCTTGAACACGGGGTCGTAGCCGGCGGCACAGGCGTCGGTCAGGGTGAAGTGGTGGGGGGCGGCCTCGGCCGTCACCGGCAGGCCTTCGGCCTTGGCCCGGCGCACCAGCTCGACCGAGCCGGCCGTGGACAGGTGGAGGAAGTGGATGCGGGCTCCGGTGGAGCGGGCCAAGGCCAGGTCCCGGGCCACCATCACCTCCTCGGCCACCGCCGGCATGCCGGGCAGACCGAGGCGGCTGGACCAGGCTCCCTCGTGCATGGCCCCGTCACCGGCCAGCGTGGCGTCCTCGCAGTGCTGGGCCAGGATCACCCCGAGCCCACCGGCGTACTCCAGGGCCCGGCGCATCAGTCCGGCCGACTGCACTCCGGTCCCGTCGTCGGTGAAGATCCGCACACCCAGCTCGGCCAGCTCGGCCATCGGGGCCAACCGCTCGCCGGCCCGACCCACGGTGATGGCCCCGGCCACGGCCACCTCGGCGGTAGCGGTGGCCGCCAGCTCGTAGACGTTGCGGACCGCCTCGGCCGTGTCCAGGGTGGGCTCGGTGTTGGGCATGGCCACCACCGCGGTGAATCCGCCCAGGGAGGCGGCCCGGGCCCCGGTCTCGACGGTCTCGGACTCCTCCCGGCCGGGCTGGCGTAGATGGGTGTGCAGATCGACCAGGCCGGGAGCGACCACGCAGCCCGAGGCATCGAGCTCCACCGCCCCTCGGGGCGGCGAGACCACGGTCCCCACCTCGGCCACCCGGTCCCCCACCACCAGCACGTCGGCCGGCCGCTCGCCGGCCTGGTCGATGACCGTGCCACCGCGCACCACCACGGCCGGAGCATCTCGGCGCCCGGTACCGGTCCTCGTGCGCTCAGCCACGGGGTGCCCCTTCCCCGGGGCCCTGACCCAACAGCAAGAAGAGGACGGCCATGCGGACGGCTACCCCGTTGCTGACCTGTTCGGTGATCAGGGAGGCCGGCAGCTCGGCGACGTCGGAGGCGATCTCCACTCCCCGCACGATCGGACCGGGATGGAGGATGACGGCGTCGGGTCGGAGCATGGCCGCCCGTCGGGCGGTGAGGCCGAACCCGGCCGTGTACTCCCGCAGCGAGGGCACGAAGGCTCCGCTGCCCCGCTCGGACTGCACCCGAAGCAGCGAGACCACGTCGGACTTCTCCAGCACGTCGTCGAGCCGGTGGGTGACCGAGGCGATCGGCCAACCCTCCAGTGACGGCGGCACCAGGGTGGCCGGGGCCACCAGGGTCACCTCGGCCCCCAGGGCGGCGTACGCGGTGACCTGGGACCGGGCCACCCGGCTGTGGCGGACGTCACCCACGATCAGCACCTGGAGTCCCTCGAAGCGGGCCAAGCCGGCATCGCCTCCCCCGAGGGCCTGACGGACCGTGTACAGGTCGAGCAGGGCCTGGGTGGGGTGCTGATGCCAGCCGTCGCCGGCGTTGACCACGGCGCAGTGGTCCACCCACTGGGCCACCCGGGCCGGGACCCCCGACGAGGCGTGTCGGATGATCACGGCATCGATCCCGATGGCCTCGATGGTCTCCACGGTGTCCCGCAACGACTCGCCCTTCTTGAGCGACGAGGACCCGGCGGCGAAGGAGAGCACGTCGGCCGACATCCGCTTGGCCGCCGTCTCGAAGGACATGCGGGTTCGGGTGGAGTCCTCGAAGAACAAGGTGGCCACGGTACGACCCCGCAGCGCCGGCACCTTGGGATTGGCCCGACGCCCCACCTCGACGAACGAGTCAGCCACCTCCAGCACCTGGGCGATGTCGGGGGGGCCCAGGTCGTCCATGCTCAGCAGGTTGGCGGGGAACGGGCTCATCGGCTGACCAACTCACCCAGGGACACCCCGTCGGCCGAGACGTCGACCATCTCGTCCCGTCGGGTCGGGAGGTTCTTGCCCACGTAGTCGGGTCGGATGGGGAGCTCACGGTGGCCGCGGTCGACCATAACGGCCAGCTCCACCACCTGGGCCCTCCCGTACTCGCCCAGGGCGTTGAGGGCGGCCCGAATGGTCCGGCCGGTGAACAGGACGTCATCGACCAGCACCACGGTGGCCCCGGTGAGGTCGAAGCTGATGTCGGTGGCGGCCTCGGGCAGTACCGGTCGGAGTCCGATGTCATCCCGATAGAAGGCCACGTCCAGCGTGCCCACCGGGATGGTGGCCCCCTCCACCTCGGCCAGGGTGGCGGCCAGCTGCTCGGCGATCGATACCCCGCCGGTCTGGAGGCCGACCAGCACGACCTTCTCCAGACCGCGGTTCCGCTCGGCGATCTCATGGGCCATGCGGGTCACGGCCCGGTGCACGTCGGTGGCCGACATGACCTGAGCCCGGGGAACGAACACAGCACCCCGCGGACGGGTATGACTGCGTTCACGTTCGGCCACGCTTCCTCCTGTCCGTACGGGCCTCACGGGACCCGCTTCACGGTCAGGCACCGACTATACCTGCTGCACCGCCCCCGTGATCAACCGCCACCCCGCGGCCGGGCGGTCATGAGCGGGCCGAGCGACACTCAGGGACGGATCGTGGCGGCCAAGGCGGCCAGCACGCCGTTGACGAACCGCCCCGAGTCGTCGGTGGAGTAGGCCGACGCCAGCTCCACCGCCTCGTTGAGGATCACCGCGGTAGGGACGTCGGGGAAGGACAGGAGCTCGGCCACGGCCAGGCGGAGCACGTTGCGGTCCACCACTGCCATCCGTCCCAGATCCCACCCGATGGCGGTGTCGTCGATCATCGTGTCGATCTCGGCGCCCCGGGACTCCACCGTTTCCACCAGCTCGGTGGTGTAGGTGTCGGGGGCCATCGGGAGGTCACCCAGCACCACCGAGGGCAGGGAGTCCTTGAGCTCCGCCTCATAGAGGAGGGTCAGGGCCCGTTCCCGGGCCTGATGGCGAGGTGCAGATTCCATGGTCACCGATCGTTGCGTTTCGGACCGACGGAAGGTCCGACGGTGAGTCCGGCGTCCGAGCGGAGGAGGTAGGGACGTCGGAGCGGTCCCGGGACACCCCGGTACCCGGTCCCGGATCAGGCCCGGGTCAGGTACTCCCCCGTCCGGGTATCGACCTTGATCTTCTCACCGGGGTTGACGAACAGCGGGACCTGTAGCACCAGGCCGGTCTCCAGCGTGGCCGGCTTGCGGGCGCCGGAGACCCGGTCCCCCTGGAGCCCGGGCTCGGTGTCGGCCACGGTGAGCTCCACCGAGGCCGGGAGGTCGACCCCCACGATCTCGCTGCCGAAGAACTGCAGGACGGCGTCGTCCCCCTCTTTCAAGAAGTTGGGGGCGTCGCCCAAGAGGTCGGTGTTGACCTGCAGCTGCTCGTAGGACGCGGTGTCCATGAACACGTAGTCCGATCCGTCCCGGTAGAGGAACTGCATCTCCCGCTTGTCGATGATGGCTTGTTCGAGCTTCTCGTCGGCCCGATAGGTCCGCTCGATCACGGCGCCGGTCCGCGAGTTCTTCAGCTTGGTCCTGACGAACGCGCCGCCCTTGCCCGGTTTGACGTGCTGGAACTCGACCACTGCGAACAGCCCCTCGGGCAGGTTGAGGGTCATGCCGTTACGCAGATCGTTGGTGGAGACGGCCATCAGACAGCGACTTCCTTCGGGAACTGGGTGAGCGGTCGGCTGCCGTGTTCCGTCACCACCAAGGTGTCCTCGATACGGACCCCACCGGTCCCGGGTAGGTACACGCCGGGTTCCACGGTGACTACGGTGCCGGGCACGAGAATAGCAGTTGACCCCGGGCCCACCGAGGGCCCCTCGTGGATGTCCAGCCCCACACCGTGCCCGGTCCCGTGCTCGAAACGCTCGGCCCATCCTGAGGCGGCGATGGCGTCGCGGCAGGCCTGGTCCACCGAGCCGGTGGTGACTCCGGGCACCACCTGGGCCACCCCCAGCCGCTGGGACTCGGCCACCACCTCGAACACAGTGGCCAGTTCGCCGGTGGGCGCCCCACCCACGCAGAAGGTGCGGGTCATGTCCGAGCGGTATCCGTCGTACACGGCTCCGAAGTCGACCACCACCGGGTCACCGGGCCGGATGGACCGGCCGCCGGGTCGGGCATGGGGCTTGGCCGAGTTCTCGCCCGACGCCACGATGGTCTCGAAGGCCCGGTCCTCGGCCCCCCGCTCCCGCATGGCGTGGTCCAGGGCCGCGGCGAAACGCGACTCGGTGAGGCCACCGTCGGATGGGGTGCGGCTCCGGGTGGAGCCCGCCGCGACCAGGAGGGGCAGCACCGAGGCCAGCGCGTCGTCGGCGATGGCGGCGGCCCTGGCCATGCGGTCCACCTCGCCGCGGTCCTTCACCATGCGCAGACCCTCCACCAGCCCGCGGGTGGGGACGAGTGACGACGGGGCGAAGACCTCGGCCCACGACTGTTGGGCCGACCACGTCACGTGATCGCTCTCGAGCGCCAGGAGCGGGCAGCGTCGGGCGGCCTCATGGAGGGCGTCCCGCTGGACCTGCACCCCACCGATGGTGACGGCCACCTCGCCGTCCACACCCGCCTCGGTCAACTGCTCGGCCGACTGGGCCCGGTAGCGCCCGTCGGTGGTGAGCACCGCCCGGTCCGCGGTGACCAGCAGGAGCCCGGCCGACCCACCGAAGCCGGTGAGCCACCGGATGTTGGCAGGGGTGGTGACCAGCAGCCCTCCGACTCCCGCTCCTTCGGTGCCGGCCGCGGTGAGGACCAGGCGGAGGCGCTCCAGCCGGCCGGCCACCTCCAGTGGTGCCAGCGTCGGGCCCGTCACGCTGCTCCCGGGGCCGCGGGGGCGGTGAGCAGGCGGTGCACGGCGTCCACGGCCAGCCCGTAGCCGATTCCGCCGAACCCGGCGATGCAGCCGTCGGCCACCGGGGCGATCACCGAGGTATGTCGGAACGGCTCCCGGGCGGCCGGGTTGGACAGGTGCAGCTCCACCACCACGCCGTCGAAGGCGGCCAGGGCGTCGTGGAGGGACCAGGAGGTGTGCGAGAGGGCGCCGGCGTTAATGATGATGGCGTCGGCCCGTCCCCGGGCGGCGTGGACCGCCTCCACCAGTGCCCCCTCATGGTTGGTCTGCTGGTGCTCGATCACGTAGCCCAACGCCGAGGCCGCCCCCGTGGCCGTAGCCACGTGGTCGTCGAGGGTGGCCGTCCCGTAGACCGACGGCTCCCGCTCGCCGAGCAGGTCGAGGTTGGGGCCCGACAGCAGCACGATCAGCCGCTCGGCCGTCATCGTCGGCCACCCGGCTGCGTGCGGTCCATGGCTGCCAGGGTAGCGACCACTTCGGACCGGTCGACGCCATGCACCACCGCCACCCCGTCAGGACCGTCGAGCACGAAGGTGAGGTCGTGGTGGGCTTTCTTGTCGCGGGCCATGAACGACACCAGTTGCTCGGGGTCGGCGTCGTGGGGCAGGAGGGAGGAGAGGTCGAACCCGCCGACCACCCTCCGGTGCAACTCCTCGCGCTGGTCGTCGATCCGGCCCAGGCGTCGGGCCAGCTGCCCGGCGAAGACCAGACCGATGGCCACGGCCTCCCCGTGACGCAGATCCCAGCCGCCGCCGGGCTCGAAGGCGGTCGCCTCCAAGGCGTGGGCCAGCGTGTGCCCGTAGTTGAGGAGCATCCGGCGGTCCCCCTCCCGCTCGTCGGAGGCCACCACCCTGGCCTTGATGGCTACGCACCGGGCCACCTGCTGGTCGAGGGGCAGGTCGAGGAGCGAGGCGCCAGGGCCCGACCCGGCGGCCACCTCCCCGTCGAGGAACGCGTACTTGGCCATCTCCCCCCGGCCCGACGCCCACTCCCTCGGGGGCAGGGTGGTCAGCACCTCGGTGTCGCACAGTACGGCCCGGGGCTGCCAGAACGCCCCCACCAGGTTCTTGCCCTCGGGCAGGTTCACCCCGGTCTTGCCACCGACGGCGGCGTCGACCTGGCCCAGCAGGGTGGTGGCCACGTTGATGTAGGGCGTCCCCCGGTGGAACGAGGCGGCGGCGAAGCCGGCCAGATCGGTCACCACCCCCCCGCCGACGGCCACCACGAGGTCAGAACGGCTGATCCCGGCGCGGGCGAACGAGCGGCAGAGGTCCTCCACCACGGCCAGGGATTTGGCCTCCTCGCCCTCGGGTACCGTGAACCGCTCGAAGGGGACCCCGGGGTCGACCTCGACACCGATCCCGGCCTGGGTGACCACGGCGGCCCGGGCCGCTCCGGGCACCTCCCGGGCCACCGTTTCGGCCAGGTGATGGCGGACGCCGGGGCCCACCGTCACCTGGTAGCTCCGGTCTCCCAGTTCGACGGGGACCGTGGTCACGCCCGACCTCCGGATCCGAATCCGGCCGCCGCCAGCACCCGGTCCACCACGTGGTCGGGAGGTAGGCGGTCGACATCGACCACCACGTCGGCCACCGCCTCGTAGAGCGGGCGGCGCACCCGGTACAGCTCGACCAGCGTGGCGGCCGGGTCGTCGTCCAGCAGGGGGCGACCCACCCCGTCGCCCACCCGTGACGCCAACACCTCGGGCTCGGCCCGGAGCCAGACCACCGTGCCCGATCGATCCAGCAACGCACGGTTGGTCGGCGACAGCACCACCCCTCCGGCGGCCGACACCACGACCGGCCGCTCACCGGACAGGGCCTCGGTCAGCACCCGCTCCTCCTCGGCCCGGAAGGCGGCCTCGCCCCGCTCGGCGAAGAGCTCGGGGACGCTGCGCCCGGTATCGGCCATGACCTGGGCGTCCGAGTCGAGGTACGGCCAGCCCAGGCGTTCGGCCAGCAGTCGCCCCGTGGTTGTCTTCCCCACCCCCATCATGCCGACCAGGATGATCCGGTCAACCATCGTTCGGTGGCGCCACGGCCGCCGAGGGGGTCTCCCCCAGCGCGGCCAGATAGCCGAGGCGGTTCCGCCGGAACTCCTCGACCGAGTCCCCGCCGAACTTGCGCAGGGCCTCGGACGCCAGCACCAGGGCGACCATGGTCTCGGCCACCACACCCATGGCCGGCACGGCGGTGACGTCGGTGCGCTCCTTGAACGACACCGTCGACGCCTTCGTCACCACGTCCACGGTGCCCAGCGTGGGCCGATTGAGGGTGGCCAAGGGCTTCATGGAGGCCCGGGCCACGATGGGCGTACCCGTCGAGATGCCCCCTTCGATACCCCCGGCATGATGGGTGTCCCGGGCATAGCCCCCGGCCAGCAGGCCGTCGTCGTCCCCGTGGCCGCCGCTCCCCCCCGCCATGCGGATGGCGTCGTGGGCCACCGATCCCCGGAGTCCAGCCAGCGCGAAACCCTCCCCGAGCTCCACGGCCTTGACCGCCTGGATGCTCATGAGGGCCTGGGCCAGCATGGCGTCGAGCTTGCGATCCCACTGCACGTGGCTACCGAGACCGACGGGCACGCCGTAGGCGATCACCTCGGCCACCCCGCCGAGGGAGTCGCCGACCTTGGCCGCCGCCTTGACCGCGGCCACCATGCGGGCCTCGGCTTCGGGATCGGTGCACCGGACCTGCGAGGCGTCCACGGCCAGCAGCTCCTCCACGGTGGGCAGCCCCTTCGACTCGGACCGCTCCGGCCCCAGCTGGACCACGTGGCTGAGCACATCGATCCCGATCTGGGCCAGCAGGAGCTTGGCCAACGTGCCCGCCGCCACCCGGGCGGCCGTCTCGCGGGCCGAGGCCCGCTCCAGGACGTCGCGGGCGTCGTCCAGCCCGTACTTGAGCATCCCCGACAGGTCAGCATGACCCGGTCGCGGCTGGGTCAGCACCTTGGAGGGCAGACCGGGACTGGGAGACATCTCCGTCTCCCACTTGGGCCACTCGGTGTTGGCGATCTCGATGGCCACCGGCGAGCCCAGGGTCCTCCCGTGGCGTATCCCCCCGACCAGGCTGATCTCATCGGCCTCGAACCGCATCCGGGGTCCCCGACCGAAACCCAACCGGCGTCGGGCCAGGCCCCGCTGGATGTCCTCAGCCGTCACCAACAGCCCGGCCGGCATGCCCTCGACGATGACCACGAGGGCGCGTCCGTGCGATTCACCGGCGGTCAGGTAGCGGAGCATTCAGGCAAATCTACTCGGGGGTCCGACCGGCCCCGGCCCGCCGGAACCACCGTCGAGGGCGTCGGTCATCGTCAGGAACCCGGGTGGAACAGGCTCTGGGCGATATGGCCACCCCAGAAGACGGCGATCACGGCGCCCACGGCTAACGACGGGGCAAAGGGAATCCGGGTCTTCCGACCGGCCGAGGACACCACCATCAGGACCAGGCCGAACACCATCCCCACCAGGAATCCGGCCAGGAAGGCCACGTAGGCGTGGAGAAGACTGAGCCATCCAGTGGTGAATCCGATGGCTCCAGCCAGACGCACATCCCCGAAGCCCATCCCCCGGGGGATGAACCACCAGACGGCGAAGAACAGGGCGAAGGCCACGGCTCCCCCGATGAGGGAGCCGGTCAGGCTGTGCCAGGTGTGGTCCACGGCCGAGCTCAACACCAGCAGCGGGACGATGAGGACCAGGGCGCCGTAGATCAGGCGGCGCGGCACCAGGCGATGGGTGAGGTCGGTGACCGACACCCCCACCAGCAGGGCCAGGAACACGCAGTAGGGGGCGAGGGCCAGGTCCCGGCCGAAGTGGACGGCCGCCGCCGCGAACAGGACGCCGGTGACCAGTGCGGCCACGGCGGTGCGGGCCGGCACGGTGCCCGCCGGGACCAGGTTGGGGACCGTCCGGTCCTCCGGGGTCGGATCGTCGGAGTCGTCGGAGTCGGCCGCGGACAGCGCCTCCCCGACCGACTCCTCGAGATGCCCGAGGTGCAGGTGGTGCTCCTCGGGCCCCGGCCCGCTCCCCCCGGCGGCGCCCTCCTCCTCGGCGATGCGTTCGGCCCGGCGACGCTCGTCCTCGGCACGGCTGCGGTCGGCCTCCCGCTGACCCAGAGGGTCCAGCACGGCGCCGACGATCAGGCCGGCAACGGTGGTGCCGGCAACCAGGAGCGTGTCCACGTCACGAAAAGGTACCGGACCCACCTGGCCGGATCGGGCATCGTCGGGGCGGACCTCAGCTCCGGGCCGGGGCGAGGCGGGCGACCGGACGGTTCACCCGGTCAGGTGGTCAGCTGTGGGCCGGCTCGTAGTAAGGGTTGGTCCCGTCGGCGTGATCGGTGACATCGACGATGTTGGTGAGCTCGGGAATGGCCTCACGCAGGATGACCTCGATGCCCTGGGACAGCGTGGCCTTGGCCATGCCGCATCCCTGGCAACCGCCGCTCAGGCGGAGGTAGACGGAGGTCTCTTCCACGGCCACCAGGTCGGCCCGGCCGCCGTGGGCGGCGATGCTGGGATTGACCTGCTCCTCGAGCACCGACACCACCCGCTGGGCCAGTGGGTCGGAGAGGTCCACCTCCGGGGTGGAGCCCAGTCCCGCCAGTGTGGGCACCGGAGGCGTGTTGGGATTGACCACGACCAGGCCGCCCTCGCCGGACTCGTCGGTGACGAAGTCGAGCGTGGCCCCCTGCAGGCGCTCCACGCTGGCCTGGGGCACCACCACCGGGAGGTCGTCGTCGTGCTGCACCACGTCACCGGCGCTGGCGTCGGCCAGCGCCTGGAAGTACATGTCGTAGGCGTAGGCGCCGTTGCTCTCGCCGTTGATCTCGAGCCAGAGGGCCAGGGTCTCGGCGTCGGCCTCGCTGGCCAGCACCTCGAGCACGGTGGCCCGGGCCTCGGGAGTCACGGTCAACACCGGGCGGATGTCCTCACGGGCTTCACTCATGCCTGTCATCATAAGGGCGTGTCGCCATCCCACAAGCACGTGCCCGCCGACTCGCACGAATGGGTCAGCTTCGACGATCCCGACGAGGAACGCACCTGGCTGTTCGACGTCACGTTCCTGGCCAGCGCCTGGATGTGCATCTTCGGCCAGGGATGCCAGGGGGTGCTGACCGGGCCGGCGCCCGAGCTGGTTCAGGGCTGCTGCTCCTACGGCGCCCACTTCACCGGCAAGAAGGACGCCCGGAACGTCGAGCGGGCCGCCGCCGGCCTGACCCCTGAACTGTGGCAGTTCCACCGGCAGGGCCAGAAGGGCGTGGTGAAGAAGCTGGCCGATGGTGACCTCGGAACCCGGTTGGTCGACGGGGCATGCATCTTCCTCAACCGGCCGGGCTTCCCCGCCGGCCCGGGGTGCGCTCTGCACAAGGCCGCCGAGGCCCAGGGCCGCAGCCACGTCGAGCTCAAGCCCGAGGTGTGCTGGCAGCTGCCACTCCGCCGTGAGGACGAGACCGCGGCCGACGGTCGGGTGACCTCGGTGGTGCGCCAGTGGGACCGGCGGCACTGGGGCGAAGGGGGTGAGGAGTTCCACTGGTGGTGTACCGAGGACCCCGCGGCCTTCGTCGGTCACGAACCGGTCTACGTGAGCATGCGGACGGAGCTCGAGACCATGGCCGGGAAAAAGGTCTACAAACGCCTGGCGGCCTACCTCGACGAGCGGACCGCCCCTCGGGCGGCGGTGACCCTCCTGGCCCACCCCACCGTGCGGCGCTGACCCCGGTCGCCCTCGGCGGCACCGGAAGTCACTCGGGACTACTCGGCCAGCGGGTCGTCCTCGGCGAAGGACGGGTCTTTGGGGGCGGTGCCGAGGATCTCGTCGTAGTCGTCCTCGGTGGCCAGACACCACGACGCGTGCTTGTCGTCGGGCTCGGCTCCGCACTCGGGGCAGCGACGGTTCGCCGTCGCCACCGAACGCTTCAAGCTGCGCGCCTCTTCGAAGCGCCGATGGCGTCCCTTCTTCACGGAAACAACTCCTTGCCCCACCAGCGGTGGCATTCCCCCGACACTGCGAACCCGGGGTGATCACCGATCACCAATGGCGCCAGTGTAGTGCGGGGTGCCCCCAGTCGTGGCACACCGGAACGGCCGGTACCATCGGGTCATGCCCGACCAATTCGACCCCCAGGCCATGGTGGAACGCTTCCGGGCCAGGGCCGATGCCGTCCGATCCCGGGGACTCCCGCCCGTCGAGGGCCCGGACCGTGAGCGGTTCAAGGAGCAGGCGCGGGCCGACTTCATGGACTTCGCCATGCTCGGTGACGCCGAGGCCGTGATGGAGGACGGGGTGCTCACACTGCGGATCGACCTCCGGCCGGCCCCGGGCTCCGACGCCCACTGAGGCCCGGTTCCCACCCCTCGGGGAGTCCGGCGCCGGGGATCCTCCGTGCCCGCCGGGCCGACCTTTACCCGGGGATCGACCCCTACCCGCCGTAGTTCATGCGGGTGTCCTCCATCCGGAGGATCCCAGGCGGGTCGTCCCGGGCTCCCGGGACGGTCCCCTCGCCGGCATCCACCACCTCACCCACGAACAGGAGGTGACTGGCCGGGGTGGAGTCGGGCCCCACGTCCCGATCCCCGGTGTACCGCACCCGACAGGACAGCCACGACAGGGCCGAACTCAGGCAGGGCAGGCCGCCCTCCACCTCCTGGACCGGCACCCCCTGCATGGTCAGGGTCACGCCCGAGGGATCGGACTCCACATCCTCGACCGGCTTGACGAAACGCCGGACCACGGCCCGGTCGTCCCGCGACAGCACGCTCACCGAGAACCGGCCACCCTCGGCGATCAGTGCGGCGGTCACCGACCCGCGCTCCACCGAGACGGCCACCAGCTTCGGCGTGACGGCCACCTGCATGACCCAGTTGGCCGTCATCAGGTTGCGCCGCACCCCGACCCGACTGCCGACCACGAACAGCCCGGTGGGCAGGGACCAGAGCACCCGCCGACGGAGCCGGTCGTAGGCCTCGGGGTCGCGACCCTCGGGCACCGGTCCGATCACGTTGCCGCTCAACGGTTGGACCTCTGGTTGCTCGACCCCGAGGAGCCTCGACCCATGGCCACGGCTAGGTGCACCCGCCGAACGGGTCGCTGCAGCCTCCGCTCGGTGCCGTGGTCGAGGTGGACGGCGTGCGGCCCGTGACCGACGTGATGCGGTCCAGTGCCCTGGCCAGCAGGGGCAGGAGGGCGGCCCGCTCGGCCGCCGACCTACGGAGCAACGAGGCGTCACCGGCGGCGCCCTGGTAGCAGTCATCGCCGGCGGCGGCGGCCTTTTCGTAGGCATTGTTCAGGTCCGTGGTGAGTCGGGGGTCGGGGGTGGGCAGGTTCCCGATGGCCGTCTCGGCGTCGTTGGTCAGCAGGGCGCACACCGTCTTGATGGCCGCTGGCGCCTCGTGGTGGACCTGGGCCAGGTCGATGTTGGCACTGTCCACCTTGAGCGTGCCGATGGCCACTCCTCCGGCCGCACCCGACACCCAGGTGGAGACGCGGGCCGAGGGTGTGCCCGACTGTTCCTGACCAGCACAGCCGGCGAGGACCCCCGCTCCCATGATGCACGCGGCCGCCAGCACCAGCGCGCCAGAGACCGGGTGGTGGCGGGGGCGCCGGTCCGAGGATGGGACCCCGGTGGACCGCGTTCCGGCCGGCGGGACGACGGCTCCGCCCACTAGGCCGGAATGCCGGTCCAGTCGGGACGCCACGACGGGTCCAACTGGCGCAGGAACTGCCCGCACCGCTCCTCCTCGGCGTGCTCGCCAATGGACCCGGCCGACGATCGGAGCCCGTCGAGGCACCGAAGGAAGCCCCGGTTGGACGGTTGGGCCCACCGGACCAGGCCCGACCCCTTCCAGCCCGCCCCCCGCAGGGCATCGAGGCCTCGGTGGTAGCCCACCCGGAAACAGGCGTAGGCCTCGACGTCGTCCCGGGCCAAGGAGCCCAGGGCGGCCCAGGCGTCGAGGGACTTCGGGTCGGCGCGGACGATGTCGGCCACGGCGTGGCGGCGCCGATCGGCCGGCTGGGCCAACGCCGACTCGAGCCCGACCCGCAGGGCCTCGGGCTCCTCGGGCAGCACGGTCTCGGGAAGGCCCGAGGTCAACCGCACCGGGGAGGTTTCCGACGATGGTCCGGTAGGGCTGCTCATGGGCATCAGTGTAGGACCGAGGGGTGTGGCCTCCCGTTCGGGGCCACATTCGTTCAGGCGAAGCACACCAGGTGGTAGTGGCGTTTCCCGCTGCGAAGGACCACGTACCGCCCCGCCACCAGGTCGTCGGGACCGATGACGCGCTCCACGTCCTCTTCCCTCCGGTTGTTGAGGTAGGCACCCCGCTGTTCGATGGTGGTGCGGGCCCGGCCGCGGGAGGGCGCCAGCCCGGTCTCCACCATGAGATCCACCAGCGCCACCCCGTTCCCGGCCAGCCGGGCGCGGTCCAGCGTGGTGGACGGGGCGTCGGCGAACACGTCGAGGATGGACCGCTCGTCCAGCCCGGTGACGCCTTCGCCGAACAGGGCGGCCGAGGCCAGCTCGGCCCGCTCGGTCTCGGGGGCGCCGTGGACCAGGGTGCACACCTGACGGGCCAGCTCTCGATGGGCCTCCCGGCGTTCCGGATGGGAGGCGGTGGCCTGGTCGAGGTCCAGAATGGCCCCATGGTCGAGGAAGGTGAAGTAGCGGAGGTAGGTCCCCACCACGGCGTCCTCGCTGCGCAGGAAGAATTGGTAGAGCTGGTACGGGCTGGTCCGTTCGGCATCGAGCCACACCGTGCCCGACTCCGACTTCCCGAATTTGGTCCCGTCGGCCTTCACCACAAGGGGGGTGGTCAGGCCCCAGACCTCGCTCTGACGGACCTTGCGCACCAGGTCGATCCCGGCGGTGATGTTCCCCCACTGGTCGCTGCCCCCGAGCTGGAGCCGGCACCCGTAGGCGTCGAAGAGGTGCAGGAAGTCGTAGGCCTGCAGCAGCATGTAGCTGAACTCGGTGTACGAGATCCCCTGCTCGGCGCGAGCCAGCCGGGACTTCACAGAGTCCTTGGCCACCATCTGGTTCACGGTGAAGTGCTTCCCCACATCGCGGAGGAAGTCGAACAGGGCCATGGGCTCCAGCCAGTCGGCGTTATTGACCAGCAGGGCCCGGCTCGCCGGGTCGCGGCCCGTGAAGTCGAGGAACCGCTCGAGCTGGCTGCGAATGCCCTCGAGGTTGGACCGGAGCTGCTCGTGGGTCAGCAGGGACCGCTCCTCGGACTTTCCCCCGGGATCACCGACCAGTCCCGTCCCCCCGCCGGCCACGGCGATGGGACGATGGCCGGCGTCCTGGAGCCGTCGGAGATTGCAGATCTGCAGCAGGTGACCCACATGGAGGCTGTCGGCGGTGGGGTCGAACCCGCTGTAGGCCGTTAGCCGTTCGGACTCGAGGCGTTGCTCGAGTCCGGGATCGGTCATCTGGTGTACGAGCCCCCGAAAGCGAAGGTCCTCGACGAAGTGGGCCATGGGCTCAGCCTGCCACGTCACCGGGTCGGGGTCGTTCCCGTCCCGCCCACCGGAGGGCCACCCCGGGAGATGGCTGGACGGCCCACCGGTCGACACTACGATCAGCCCCCGAACGCTCGGCCACCGCTCGGGCCCGGCCGGGCCCACCACCTAGACCAGGAGCCCCCGGTTGCTCAACCCCTATCTCCACGGAAACTACGCCCCGGTCCTGGTCGAGCGCAGCGACGACCACGAACTGCCGGTGACCGGTGTCATCCCCCCCGACCTCTGCGGTCAGCTGCTCCGCAACGGGCCCAATCCCGCCGCCGTCCCCAGTGACGAGGCGGACTACCACTGGTTCTCCGGTGACGGCATGCTCCACGGCATCACCCTGTCCGAGGGCCGGGCCGAGGGGTACCGGAACCGCTGGGTACGGACCCGGTCCCTGGCCACCAAGGTGGACACCTCGCCCCCGTCCGGTCCCACCGAGCCCATCGACGGTCCGGCCAACACCCACGTGATCCGTCACGGCGGCACCACCCTGGCCCTGGTGGAGTCCGGACTCCCCCACGCCGTGTCCCCCGACCTCAGCCGGGCCCGGGTCCACGACTTCGACGGTGGGCTGGCGTCGCCCATGACCGCCCATCCGAAGGTCGACCCGGCCACCGGCGAGCTCCTCTTCTTCGGGTACGACGTCTTCGGGCCACCGTTCCTCCGGTACCACGAGGTGGACCCGGCCGGCGGACTGATCCGCACCGAGGCCATCGACATCCCCCGCGCCACCATGATCCACGACTTCGGCGTGACCGCCTCCCGGGTGATCTTCCTCGACCTCCCCGTGCTCTTCGACTTGGACCTGGCGGCGGTGGGCCGACCCCTGCCCTTCCGATGGGTGGCGGAAGCCGGCGCCCGCATCGGGGTGATGCCCCGCCGAGGAGGCAACGGGGACATCCGATGGATCGGAATCGACCCCGTGTACGTCTTCCACGTGCTCAATGCCTACGACGACGGCGACACCGTGGTGATGGACGTGGTCCGTTACGATCGGGCCTTCGACACCGATCCCGGCCGGCCGATCTCGTCGGGCCTCCCGGCCCTGGCCCGCTGGACCATCGACCTCGAGGCCGGGCGCATCGCCGAGCGGCGGCTCGACGACATCCCTGTCGAGTTTCCGAGGATCGACGACGCCGTGACCGGTCTGCCCCACCGCTACGGCTACTGCGTCCGGCTGGGTGATCAGGCCGACGAACCCAGTCAGGTCGGACTGATCCAGTACGACCTCACCCGTGACCAGTCCACCCGGTTCGACCCGGGACAGCATCGGTTCCCCGGAGAGCCGGTCTTCGTGCGGGCGGCCGACGGGAAGGGCGAGGACGAGGGCTGGGTCCTGTCCGTGGTCTACGACGCCAGTAGCGATACCAGCGATCTGGTCATTCTCGATGCCACCTCCTTCGCCGGACCCCCGGTGGCCACCGTCCACCTTCCGGCCCGGGTTCCCTTCGGCTTCCACGGATCGTGGCTCCCCGTGGACTCGTAACGGGGGCCCTGACCAGGGTGACACCAGTGCAGGGTCCCCCCGTGGGAAACTGACCCGTCACTCCAGCTCCGGACGGCATCCGCCGCCCACCTTCGACACCCCGGCCCCACAGCCGACCCCTTCCCACCTTGCCCCCCACTGACCCACCCAGATCGAGCGGCTCCCGTCCCACCGGACGATCGTCGGGTCGACCGACGGGGCATCCGCGCGCCTCGAGTCCCCCACCGGTTCGCTCCACCCGGGCCGCGCCCGAGTTCCCCGGCCCCATCCTGAGCGGACAGGTGGCCATCCCGTCCAAGCGGGAGCGCCGACGGGCCATGAGGAAACGGCGGCGTCCCGGACAACGGATCCTCCGTGGACTGATCGGGGTGGTCGTGGTGGTCCTGGTGCTGGTGGCGGCGGGTTACGGCTACTTCCGGTACCAGTGGGGCAAGGTCTCCTCGGCGGCCTGTGCCACCTGTGTGGCGGCCGCCAACGGGGCCCCCTACAACGTCCTGCTGATCGGATCGGACAGCCGGGCCGGCGAGACGGCGGCCCAGGCCCAGCAGTTCGGCAACGCCACCAACGCCGGCGGTCAGCGGAGCGACACCATCAAGATCGTCCACGTCAACCCGGCAGCGGGCACGGCGTCGACCCTGTCGATCCCCCGGGACACCTACGTCACCCTCTCGGGACTTCCGTCCGACTCCCAGCTGTCCACCCAGAACAAGATCAACTCCTCGTTCGCCGGTGGCCCCGACTCCCTCATCCAGACCATCCAGAACACCTTCGGCATCCCCATCAACCACTACATCGAGATCAGCTTCTTCGGGCTGCAGGACGCCGTCAACGCCCTGGGGGGGGTCTCCATGAACTTCCCCTACCCGGTCCGGGACCACAATCGTGACACCGGGGTCAACGAGTCGGGCCTCGACGTGCCTCAGACCGGGTGCCAGGTCCTGAACGGCTCCGAGGCCTTGGCCCTGTCCCGCTCCCGATACTTCGAGTACTACAAGAACGGGCAGTGGTACCAGGACGGGAGCTCGGACCTCGGAAGGATCGAGCGTCAGAACCTGATCATCTCGGCGGCACTGGACAAGGCCAAGGGGACCTACAACCCGCTCCGGCTCAACTCGTTGCTCACCTCGGTGGTCCATGACTTCAGCAAGGACAACGGCCTGTCCCCGAACGATCTATTCGCCCTGGCCGAGCGGTATCACGCCTTCTCCGGCTCGCAGCTGCAGTCCCTCACCATGCCTACCGCCCCGGCGGTCACCTCGGGCGGCTCGGATGTCGAGGTGGTCCAGCCCGACCAGGCCTCCCAGATGATCACCCAGTTCCTCGGGGGGCCGTTCGCTCCCATCTCGACCCCGCCCCTCGATGCCTACGGCGATCCCCAGCCCCTACCCGTCGCCCCTCCCACCACCACCACGCTGGCGCCGGCGACCACCGCACCGCCGGCCTCGAAGAAGACCACGCCCACCACCACCCCCGCCCAGTCCGACGTCCCGTCGTTCGATCCTCGGCCCTGCTGACCGAACGCTGCTGACCGAACGCAGCTGCTAGGGCCCAGCTGGCCGAGTTCTGATGATCCGCCGTCAGGGCACGTCGGGTGTGTCCACCGCGTGCACGATGGCGGCGTTGACCCGGCCGTGGTGGTCGACGTTGACCGACCGGTCGGGCAGGCGGACCCGAAGCACCGCCCGCGACCCGCGTCCCACCCTCCGGGCCAGTGCCCCCTCCAGTCCATGGTCTCCGGATCCAGGGCCGATCTCGTCCACCGGCCAGCCGAACCCCGCCGCCACCGTCCCCGGGTCGGACCCCGGTGGGGTGCCGAAGAGGGTGTCGAAGGTCACCGGGTCGAGGGTCCCGGCCGGGGGAAGGAACGAGAAGATCCCCCCACCCCGGTTGTCGGCCACGACCACCGTCAGGTCCAGGTCGGCCCCCACCCCCCCGACCAGGGCGGAGACATCGTGGAGGAAGGCCAGGTCCCCGACCAGGGCCACGGTCGGACCGTCGCCGGCCAGGGCCACCCCGATGGCCGTGGACACCACCCCATCGATACCGTTGGCCCCTCGGTTGGCCACCACCCGCGGTGGTACCGGGCGAGGACCGGCAAACGCCTCGATGTCCCGCACCGGCATCGACGACGAGACCACCAGGGTGGCCCCATCGGGCAGGGCGGCATACAGCCGACGGGCCAGGGCCGGCTCGGTGAGCACCGTGGTAGGGCCCAGGTCAAAGCATCCGGCGTCAGCCGTCCCCGGCCCCACGATGGCGTCCATGGCCGCCTGGGCCCGATCCTCGGCCCCCTGCCAGTCAGAGAGCCACGACGATGCGGTCCCGGCCCGCGGCGTCGGGACTCCGAGACCGGTGACCCGCTGGGTCACCGCCTCGGCGAACCGGTCGGGGTCGGACCGGACGAACTCGTGCACCTGGCCGTCGGGGTCGGCCCACCGGTCACCGACGTCGACCACCACCCCGAAGGCTCCGTCGGCCAGGAACCTCGATAGGTACCCGTTCACCACCTTGGACACCCAGCGCTCGCCCATCCGCACGATGACCTCCGGCCGGTGCCCGTCGACGAACGCCTCCGACCGAAGGATGCCGTCGGCCGCCCCGATCAACCCCGGCCCCGACCGGCGTAGGCCCGACCGCGGGTCGGCCAGCACCGGCCAGCCCAGGGCGCCGGCCAGGTCCATCACCACGTCGGGGCGGCCGCAGCCGGCCCCCACCACGAGCAGGCCGCGGGTGCCGGGTCGGAACGGGCCTCGGTCCACCCGCCTCTGGAGCCAGCGCTCGTCGGGCCCAGTGCCACGCCCTGCCACCTCGTGCCAGGGGCCACCGTCCGGTCGACCCGGTGCCACCCCGCCACCGGCCTCCGGATGGCCGAGCAACGGCTCGCGGAAGGGCAGGTTCAGGTGCACCGGGCCCGGTCCGGCCGGTCCCGACGTGGACTCGGCCACCGACCGGGCGCCTAGTGACCTCCACGTGGCCCGGGTGGTGGCGTCCGCCACGCCAGGGTCGCTGAACCACCGGACCGATCGTCCGTACAGGTGGAGCTGGTCGATGGTCTGGGGAGCCCCGACGTCGTGCAGTTCCGGCGGACGGTCGGCGGTGCAGACCAGCATCGGCACCCGGGCCAGATCGGCCTCGACCACCGAGGCGTGCAGTTCGGCGGCGGCCGTTCCGCTGGTGGTGAGGACC
>JBBQWW010000016.1:0-49536 GCA_038210245.1 Acidimicrobiales bacterium | reverse complement strand
TCATCCGCATCGGGGCCGAAGTAGGCCCCGGCGACGTGCTGGTGGGCAAGGTCACACCCAAGGGCGAGACCGAGCAGACCCCCGAGGAGCGGCTCCTCCGGGCCATCTTCGGCGAGAAGGCCCGCGAGGTGCGGGACACCTCGCTCAAGGTCCCCCACGGCGAGCAGGGCACGGTCATCGATGTCCGGGTCTTCTCCCGCGACGATGCCCACGAGCTGCCGCCCGGTGTCGAACAGCTGGTCCGGGTGTACGTGGCCCAGAAGCGCAAGATCTCTGAGGGCGACAAGCTGGCCGGACGCCACGGCAACAAGGGCGTCATCTCGAAGATCCTCCCCATCGAGGACATGCCGTTCCAGGCCGACGGCACGCCGGTCGACATCATCCTCAACCCACTGGGCGTGCCCAGCCGGATGAACGTCGGCCAGGTGCTCGAGTCCCACCTGGGCTACGCCGCCCGTTGGGGCTGGGAGGGCGCCGGCGATGTGGCCCGCACCCCACTCCGCGGCACCGAGACCAAGACCCGTCCCCGGACCGACCCCGCCGTGTGGGTGTCGACTCCGGTGTTCGACGGAGCCCACTGGGACGAGGAGGCCGATGCGGGGCGCCACCCGACCATCCAGCAGATCTTCCGCAAGCTCAACCCCGACGGCGTCGACGGTGTCGTCCAGGTGTCCGACAACGGCAAGAGCGACCTGTGGAACGGCCGGACCGGCGAGACCTACGACAACCAGATCACCGTCGGTTACGTCTACATCCTGAAGCTCCACCACCTGGTGGACGACAAGATCCACGCCCGCTCCACCGGCCCGTACTCCATGATCACCCAGCAGCCGCTGGGCGGGAAGGCCCAGTTCGGTGGCCAGCGGTTCGGGGAGATGGAGGTGTGGGCCCTCGAGGCCTTCGGCGCCGCCTACGCCCTGCAGGAGCTGCTGACCATCAAGTCCGACGACGTGCTCGGCCGAGTGAAGGTCTACGAGGCCATCGTCAAGGGCGAGAACATCCCCGAGCCGGGGATCCCGGAGAGCTTCAAGGTGCTCATCAAGGAGATGCAGTCCCTCTGTCTCGACGTGGAGGTCCTGGCTCCGGGCGGAGAAGAGATCGAGATGCGGGAACTTGACGAGGACGTGTTCCGCACGGCCGAGGAACTGGGAATCGACATCAGCCGGCCCGAGCGCGGGTCCGACGAAGAAGATGCACGACGCGCTGCGGAAAGGGGATTCTGATGTTGGATGTCAACGACTTCGATCAGCTGAGGATCGGACTGGCAACGGCCGACTCCATCCGGGGATGGTCCAACGGTGAAGTGAAGAAGCCGGAGACCATCAACTACCGGACCCTGCGCCCGGAGAAGGACGGTCTCTTCTGCGAGAAGATCTTCGGTCCCACCAAGGACTGGGAGTGCTACTGCGGGAAGTACAAGCGGGTGCGCTTCCGGGGCATCATCTGCGAGCGCTGCGGCGTCGAGGTCACCCGTTCGAAGGTCCGTCGCGAGCGGATGGGCCACATCGAGCTGGCCGCCCCCGTCGTCCACATCTGGTACCTGCGCGGTACCCGGAGCTGGTTGGCCTATCTGCTCATGGGCACCGAAGCCCGGGAGGAGCTCAAGGCCAAGCAGCTGGAGAAGGTCATCTACTTCGCCGCCAACCTGGTGACCTGGGTCGACGAGGCCAAGCGCCACGAGGACCTGCCCGACCTCGAGGCTGAGCTCCGGGTGGAGCTGGCCGACATCGAGAAGAAGCGCGACCTCGAGATCGACCGCCGGTTCAAGGTGCTGGAGGGAGAGCTGGCCGATCTGGAGAAGTCCGGGGCCAAGGACACCGAGATCAAGGCGCGCCAGCGCAACGTGGAGAAGGAGATCGCCAGCGTCAGGGAGCGCTACCAGAGCGAGCTGGAGCTGGCCCAGCGGGCCTTCGACGAGTTCAAGAGCCTGCACTCCCGCAAGATCCTCGAGGACGAGATGCTCTGGCGTGAGCTGCGCATCCGCTACGAGGACTACTTCGAGGGCGGCATGGGTGCGGAGACCATCTCCCGCCTGATCGAGCGCATCGATCTCGACGTGGAAGAGGTCAAGCTGCGCGAGATGATCGACGCCGCCGACGGCCGCAAGCCCCTGTCGGCCCAGCGCCGCCAGAAGGTCATCAAGCGGCTGAAGATCGTCACCGCCTTCAACCGTCGCGACGAGAACGGCCGTCGGGTCAACGACCCCCGGGCCATGATCCTCGACTCGGTGCCGGTCATCCCGCCCGACCTGCGCCCCATGGTGCAGCTCGACGGCGGCCGCTTCGCCACCTCCGACCTCAACGACCTCTACCGTCGGGTCATCAACCGGAACAATCGGCTGAAGCGACTGCTCGACCTGGGCGCGCCCGAGATCATCATCAACAACGAGAAGCGCATGCTGCAGGAGGCCGTCGACGCCCTGTTTGACAACGGCCGTCGTGGTCGCCCGGTCACCGGGCCCGGCAACCGTCCGCTGAAGAGCCTGTCCGACATGTTGAAGGGCAAGCAGGGTCGGTTCCGCCAGAACCTGCTGGGCAAGCGCGTTGACTACTCGGGCCGTTCGGTCATCGTGATCGGCCCTACCCTCCAGCTCCATCAGTGCGGCCTACCCAAGCTTATGGCTCTCGAGCTGTTCAAGCCCTTCGTCATGAAGCGGCTGGTCGACGCCGAGTACGCCCAGAACATCAAGTCGGCCAAACGCATGGTCGAGCGGCGCCGTCCCCAGGTGTGGGACGTGCTGGAAGGCGTGATCAAGGAGCACCCGGTGCTGTTGAACCGGGCCCCCACCCTCCACCGTCTGGGCATCCAGGCCTTCGAGCCGGTCCTGGTCGAGGGCAAGGCCATCCAGGTCCACCCGCTGGTGTGCACGGCGTTCAACGCCGACTTCGACGGTGACCAGATGGCCGTGCACCTGCCCCTGTCCGCCGAGGCCCAGGCCGAGGCCCGGGTGCTCATGCTGTCGGCCAACAACATCCTGTCGCCGGCCACCGGCCGTCCCATCACCGTGCCCACCCAGGACATGGTGTTCGGCATCTACTACGTCACCTTGGTGGTCGACGGGGCCAAGGGCGAGGGCCGGGTCTTCCGCCACGCCTACGAGGTGGAGACGGCCTTTGACGCCGGAGACATCGACCTCCAGGCCAAGATCATGCTCCGGCCCGAGGCCGGATCGCACCTGGCCAAGTCCATCGCCCTGGCCAACGGGGCCGAGGTCGACGACGACGGCAACCTGGTCGGCGTGGACGAGGACGAGCGGGTGGAGATCGAGACCACGGCCGGCCGGCTGTTCTTCAACACCGCCCTGCCCGACGGCTACCGGTACATCAACGACATCGTCGGCAAGCGGAACACCGCCATCGGCACCATCGTGGAGGAGGTGGCGGCCGGCTTCACCAAGCGTGAGGTGGCGGCCAGCCTCGACCGGATCAAGGACCTGGGCTTCCGCTACGGCGCCCAGTCCGGTCTGACCATCTCCATCAGCGACGTGGTCACCCCGCCGGAGAAGGGCGCCATCCTCGACCGCTACGAGAAGGAGGCGGAGAAGGCGGAGGCCCAGTTCAAGCGGGGCATCATCACCGACGACGAGCGCCGTCAGAAGGAGATCGAGATCTGGACCTCGGCCAACTCCGAGGTCGGGAAGGCCATGGAGAAGACCATGTCCTCGATCACCTTCAACCCCATCGACATGATGGTGGACTCCGGAGCCCGGGGGAACAGCCAGCAGATCCGCCAGATCGCCGGCATGAAGGGCCTGGTGTCCAACCCACGGGGCGAGATGATCCCCCGGCCCATCAAGTCCTCCTTCCGTGAGGGCCTGTCCGTGCTGGAGTACTTCATCTCCACCCACGGTGCCCGGAAGGGACTGGCCGACACGGCGCTGCGGACCGCCGACTCGGGTTACCTCACCCGTCGTCTGGTCGACGTGGCCCAGGAGCTCATCGTCCGCGAGGACGACTGCGGTTCGGTCCGGGGCATCTGGATCGAGGGCATCGTCCCCGACGCGGCCGGCAAGCGCTCCTACCTCGAGACCCGGGTCAACGGCCGGATCACCGCCGAGGCGGTCACCCTGTCGGACAAGTCCAAGATCGAGGCCGGCACCGTGCTGACCGAAGAGATCGTCAACCGGCTCCGTGATGACCCGTCGGTCGACCGGGTCCGGACCCGGTCCGTACTGACCTGCGAGGCCGAGCAGGGCATCTGTGCCGCCTGCTACGGCCAGTCGCTGGCCACCGGCGAGATGATCGAGCTCGGTGAGGCGGTCGGCGTGATCGCCGCCCAGTCCATCGGCGAGCCCGGCACCCAGCTGACCATGCGGACCTTCCACACCGGTGGCATCGTGGGTGAGGACATCACCCACGGCCTGCCCCGGGTGGTCGAGCTCTTCGAGGCCCGTACCCCCAAGGGTGCCGCCGTCCTGGCCCGCCACTCCGGCGTGGTCCGGGTCGAGGAGGACGAGTCGGGTCGCCACATCACCGTGGTGGCCGACGACGGGGAGGAGCACACCGTGCTGGTGGCTCCCCGTGCCCATCTCGAGGTGTCCCAGGGTGACGAGGTCGGGGCCGGAGATGCCCTGGTCGAGGGCCCGAAGGACCCCAAGGAGCTCTTGGAGGTCAAGGGCATCCGCGAGACCCAGCAGTATCTGGTGGAAGAGGTCCAGAAGGTCTACCGCGACCAGGGCGTGTCCATCCACGACAAGCACATCGAGCTGATCGTGCGCCAGATGCTCCGACGGGTATTGGTGGCCGAGCCCGGCGACGCCTCCTTCCTCCCCGGCGAGCGGGTGGACAACCGCGCCTACGCCGAGGTCAACCGGCAGCTGGTCCAGGACGGGAAGCGCCCTGCCGAGGGCCGTCCCGAGCTGATGGGGATCACCAAGGCCTCCCTGGCCACCGAGAGTTGGCTGTCGGCGGCCTCCTTCCAGGAGACCACCCGGGTGCTTACCGAGGCGGCCATCGAGGGCAAGTCCGACCAGCTGTTCGGGCTCAAGGAGAACATCATCATCGGCAAGCTGATCCCGGCCGGATCAGGGATGGAGCGGTATCGCGACATCAAGCTGGAGATGCCCGGAGCGGAGGCCATGCCCTTCTGGGCCCTGGGCTCCGAGGGCGATGCCGGCACCGAGGACCTGGCCGCCTGGTTGCGGGACACCGGGGGGGACGCCGCCCTGGGCGGGTTCAGCTCCGAGATCGACGCCAGCTGGCTGGGCACTATCCCCTCCTCGGAGGAGCTGGTGGCCGACGCCCCCGCCCTGGGGGGAGCCGAGGCGCCCGCCACCGACGGCCCGCTCGAAGCCGGAGCCTGATGACACCGGGGGAGCCACGGTCCCGACCGGGGCCCGTGGCCTCCCGGGACCGCCCTGGACGGGAGGTAGACGGCATCCGGCTCCGCGGGGGCCGCGCTTGCCGGCCAGGCACGGATGCCGTAGCATTGCCCTCTTGCGGCTGCGCGCCGAACGGCTTGCCGTGCCCGCCCGCAGCCCACCTGCTGTACCCCCGGGCCGTGCGTCAGCACGCCCGGGTCAGTCCTGGAGTATCCCCGCAGTCCACAACGTAGAGGTAACGCGTGCCCACCATCTCCCAGCTCGTCCGCAAAGGCCGGGCCACCAAGCCGACCAAGTCGAAGACCCCAGCCCTCCGGGGAGCCCCCCAACGTCGGGGCGTGTGCACCCGCGTCTACACCCACACCCCGAAGAAGCCGAACTCCGCCCTCCGGAAGGTGGCCCGTGTGCGGCTGACCAGTGGGCTCGAGGTGACCGCCTACATCCCCGGCGAGGGTCACAACCTGCAGGAGCACTCCATCGTGCTGGTGCGGGGTGGGCGTGTGAAGGACCTTCCGGGGGTCCGATACAAGGTGATCCGCGGCACGCTGGACGCATCCGGCGTCCGTGAGCGGAATCAGGCCCGTAGCCGCTACGGCGCCAAGAAGGAGTCCTGAGGTGCCCCGCAAAGGTCCTGCCGTTCGTCGTGAGTTGATGCCCGACCCCGTCTACCATTCGGTGCTGGTCACCCAGGTGGTCAACCGGGTGCTGAGTCGGGGCAAGCGCACGCTGGCCGAGCGCATCGTCTACGACGCCCTGGCCGACGTGGCAGAGAAGTCCGGCAACGATCCGGTGGCCGTCCTGAAGAAGGCCGTGGAGAACACGCGTCCCGAACTGGAGGTTCGCAGTCGCCGAGTCGGCGGTGCGACCTACCAGGTCCCCGTCGAGGTCCGTCCCCGCCGGGCCACCACGCTGTCCATCCGGTGGCTGGTGGGCTACTCCCAGCAGCGTCGGGAGAAGACCATGGCCGAGCGGTTGTCCAACGAGATCCGCGATGCGGCCAACGGCATCGGCGCCGCCGCCAAGCGCCGCGAGGACCTGCACAAGATGGCCGAGTCCAACAAGGCCTTCGCCCACTACCGCTGGTAGGGGACCGGCCCTCCCGGCCGCCCTCCACACCCCCAGCACGACCGACGAGAACACCCGAGAGCTGATCAACCATGGCTGAAGCGAGCACCCGCCACCATCCCCTGGCCAAGACCCGGAACATCGGGATCATGGCCCATATCGACGCGGGAAAGACCACCACCACCGAGCGGATCCTCTACTACACCGGCAAGAACTACAAGATCGGCGAGGTCCACGAGGGCGCTGCCACCATGGACTGGATGCCCCAGGAGCAGGAGCGGGGCATCACCATCACCTCGGCCGCCACCACCTGCATGTGGCGGGACACCGTCATCAACATCATCGACACCCCGGGACACGTGGACTTCACCGTCGAGGTGGAGCGCTCCCTGCGGGTGCTGGACGGGGCCGTGGCTGTCTTCGATGCCGTGGCCGGGGTGGAGCCCCAGACCGAGACGGTGTGGCGGCAGGCCGACAAGTACGCCGTCCCCCGCATCTGCTTCATCAACAAGATGGACCGGACCGGCGCCAACTTCGACCAGTGCGTGGAGATGATCAAGGACCGCCTCGACGCCACGGTGGCCGTGGTCCAGCTGCCCATCGGGGCCGAAGGCGGCTTCCGGGGTGTGGTCGACCTGGTCCACATGCGGGCCCTGGTCTGGGACGACGGGATGGGGGAGGAGTGGACCGAGGAGGAGATCCCGGCCGATCTCAAGGATGCGGCCGACGAGGCCCACCACCAGCTCATCGATGTGGTCTCCAACCACGACGACACCATCATGGAGAAGTACCTGGGCGACGAGGAGATCACTCCCGAGGACCTCCAGCGGGCCATCCGCACCGTCACCCTGGGCAGCCACGCCGTCCCCATCCTGTGCGGCTCGGCCTTCAAGAACAAGGGCGTCCAGCCCATGCTCGACGCCGTGGTCGACTACCTGCCCAGCCCCCTCGACATCCCACCGACCATGGGCACCGTCCCCCGCAAGGAGGGCGAGACCGTCGAGCGGGCTCCGGACGACACCGCCCCCTTCTCCGCCCTGGCCTTCAAGATCATGACCGACCCCTATGTGGGCAAGCTCACCTACCTGCGGGTCTACTCGGGCACCCTGACCAAGGGCTCCGGGGTGCTCAACTCCACCAAGGACAGGAAGGAGCGGGTGGGCCGCATCCTCCAGATGCACGCCAACACCCGCGAGGACCTCGACGTCACCTACGCCGGTGACATCATCGCCGCCGTGGGCCTCAAGCAGACCACTACCGGGGACACCCTGTGCGACCCCGACCACCCAGTGGTCCTCGAATCCCTCACCTTCCCCGAGCCGGTCATCCACGTGGCCGTGGAGCCGAAGACCAAGGCGGACCAGGACAAACTGTCCCGGGCCCTGTTCTCGCTGTCGGAGGAGGACCCGACCTTCCGGGTCCAGTCCGACGAGGAGACCGGCCAGACGGTCATCTCGGGCATGGGCGAGCTGCACCTCGAGGTCCTGGTCGACCGGATGATGCGCGAGTTCAGCGTGGACGCCAACGTGGGCAAGCCCCAGGTGGCCTACCGCGAGACCGTGCGCAAGAAGGTCGAGAAGGTCGAGCTCCGCTACATTCGCCAGACCGGCGGCAAGGGCCAGTACGGCCATGTGGTCATCACCCTCGAGCCCACCGGGCCGGGCGGAGGCTATGTCTTCGAGGACAAGATCACCGGCGGGGTCATCCCGAAGGAGTACATCCCCTCGGTCAACCAGGGGATCCAGGAGTCGATCACCTCGGGCGTCCTGGCCGGCTACCCCACCGTGGACATCAAGGTCATCCTGACCTACGGCTCTTACCACGACGTCGACTCCTCGGAGATGGCCTTCAAGATCGCCGGATCCATGGCCATCAAGAAGGCCGCCAACCTGGCCGACCCCGTGCTCCTCGAGCCGGTCATGGCGGTCGAGGTGACCACCCCCGAGGACTACATGGGGGACGTGATCGGCGACCTCTCCGCCCGCCGGGGCAAGGTCGAGGGCATGGAGCAGCGGGGCAACAGCCATATCGTGCGGGCACAGGTACCACTGAGCGACATGTTCGGCTACGCTACTGACCTGCGGTCGCGGACTCAGGGTCGAGCCACGTACTCGATGCAGTTCCACGCGTACAACGAGGTTCCTGAGTCGATCGCCAAGGAGATCATCGCCAAGGCGCGTGGAGAGTAGGAATCCGCCACACGCCGGATCCGACCAGCAACCCTGGCAGCACGCGGGGCCACGGGTGGGACCCGCACCAGTCAGCACCACCAGTTTCTCCAGCCGTCACCCGGCGAGCACCGGGTAGTGGCACAGTTCCAGCAGCACCGCAGTCCAGCAGCACCGCTTCACCACCGATACACCGCTTCACCACCGATACACGAGGAATGACGACAGGCAACCGCCTGCGTCGTGGCGGGCCCGAGGGGGTACCGTCCGAGACCAGGGAGCAGTACCCCAGCTATGGCCAAGCAGAAGTTCGAGCGGAACAAGCCCCACGTGAACGTGGGAACGATGGGACACATCGACCACGGTAAGACGACGCTCACCGCGGCCATCACCAAGGTCCTGCACGACAACGACCCGTCCACCAACTTCACGCCCTTCGACCAGATCGACAAGGCGCCCGAAGAGAAGCAACGGGGCATCACCATCTCGATCGCCCACGTCGAATACGAGACGCCCAACCGGCACTACGCCCACGTCGACATGCCGGGTCACGCCGACTACATCAAGAACATGATCACCGGCGCCGCCCAGGTGGACGGGGCCATCCTGGTGGTCTCCGCCGCCGACGGCCCCATGCCCCAGACCCGTGAGCACGTGCTCCTGGCCCGCCAGGTGGGCGTGCCCTACATCGTGGTGGCCCTGAACAAGGCCGACACCGTCGACGACGAGGAGCTCCTCGACCTGGTCGAGCTCGAGGTCCGCGAGCTGCTCAACGAGTACGAGTTCCCCGGTGACGACACCCCGATCATCCGGGTCAGCGCCCTGAAGGCGCTGGAGGGTGACGCCGAGTGGGCCGAGAAGATCACCGAGCTCATGGCCGCCGTCGACTCCTACATCCCCGAGCCCGAGCGTGACGTGGAGAAGCCCTTCCTCATGTCCATCGAGGACGTCATGTCCATCACCGGTCGTGGCACCGTGGTGACCGGCAAGGTGGAGCAGGGCATCGTCAAGGTGGGCGAGGAGGTCGAGATCGTCGGCCTGCGCGACACCCAGAAGACCACCGTGACCGGCATCGAGATGTTCCGCAAGCTGCTCGACGAGGGTCGGGCCGGCGACAACATCGGCGCCCTCCTCCGGGGAACGAAGAAGGAGGAGGTGGAGCGGGGCCAGGTGCTGTGCAAGCCCGGATCCATCACCCCTCACACCAAGTTCGACGCCACGGTCTACGTGCTGAACAAGGACGAGGGTGGTCGGCACAAGCCCTTCTTCACCAACTACCGTCCCCAGTTCTACTTCCGGACCACGGACGTGACCGGCACCATCGAGCTGCCCGCCGGCACCGAGATGGTCATGCCCGGGGACAACACCGACATGACCGTGGAGCTGGGCAAGCCCATCGCCATGGTCGAGGGACTCCGGTTCGCCATCCGTGAGGGTGGGCGCACTGTGGCCTCCGGTCGGGTCACCAAGATCCTCGAGTAGTCGAGTCCAGCGAACCCAACGAGAGGACGCCGCACCCATGGCCGCAGAGGGCCCCCGTCAGAAGATCAGAATCCGCCTGAAGGCCTACGACCACGAGATTCTGGATCAATCCACCGAGAAGATCGTCCAGACCGTGCTCCGGACCCAGGCCAAGGTGCTGGGCCCGGTACCGCTGCCCACCGAGAAGCACCGCTACACGGTGATCCGGTCCCCCCACAAGTACAAGGACAGCCGGGAGCACTTCGAGATGCGGGTGCACAAGCGCCTGGTGGACATCGTCGAGCACACCCCGAAGACGGTCGACTCGCTCCAGCGCCTGGACCTGCCGGCCGGCGTGGACATCGAGATCAAGATCCAGACCGTCTAGGCGTCGCCGTTCGGACCACCACCGCTCGCTCACGCCCGTCCCGAGGACGGGACGCGAGGGGGCGGGCCAAGGGTCTGATCGGATCCCCCGGGCCCCGTTGAATGGCGGCCGGGGATGGTATACAGTAATCAGTCGGCCCGATTTCGGGTCCAATCATTGTGAGTAGGACGTGTTCGAGCGCCCGTCGGATCAGGCGGGGACCTTGGACCAAACCAGGCGAGCGCTCCGCTCGGGTTTCTCCGAGCGGAGCGTCTGCGTGCAAGCCGATGCCTCCGGGTCCGGTAGTGCGGGCGGAGCAGGGTGAAGAGACCAGTGGCAGACCGGTCCGCCGTAGTGGACGGCCCGGTGGCAGCAGATCAGTGCAGCAGTACCCGATCGACACCGGCCGGTGTCGACCAGAACGAAGAGTCGAGACGGAGAAGCTCCAGTGGCCACTAAGGCGATCGTGGGCGAAAAAGTGGGAATGACCCAGATCTGGGACGACCAGCACCGCGCCATACCGGTGACGGTGGTGCGCGTAGCCCCGGTCCGGGTCGTGCAGGTCAAGACCCCCGAGCGCGAGGGCTACTCTGCCCTCCAGGTGACCTGGGGTCACCGCCGCTCCAACGCCCTCACCAAGCCGGAACAGGGCCACTTCGACAAGGCCGGCGTGGACCCCGGGCGTCGACTGGTCGAGCTGCGGCTGGACGACATCTCCGACTATGAGGTGGGCCAGCAGTTGACCGCCGATCTCCTGCAGCCGGGCGAACTGGTCGACGCCATCGCCGTGTCCAAGGGCAAGGGGTTCGCCGGGGCCATGAAGCGCCACAACTTCAAGGGCCAGGGGGCGTCGCACGGAAACCACAAGAAGCACCGGTCCCCCGGGTCGATCGGCGCCTGTGCCACCCCGGCCCGCGTCTTCAAGGGCACCCGCATGGCCGGTCGGATGGGTGGCCAGCAGGTGACCACCCTGAACCTCGAGATCGTCCAGGCCGACCCGGAGCGCGAGTTGATCCTGGTCAAAGGGGCCGTGCCCGGCCCCCGGGGCGGCATCGTGGTGCTGCGAGACGCCGTGAAGACCCCGTTGCTCAAGGGAGGGAAGGCCTCGTGAGCGCCACCGAATCCACCACCATCGATCTCGAGACGGCCACCCCCTCGGAGATCCGCCGCTTCTTCCGGCCGGCCCCGGTGGCCCGCACGGCCACCCGGCGCTCGATCGACGGCACCGATCTCGGCACGGTGGACCTCGAGCCCTCGCTGTTCGGTATCGAGCCCAACCTGGCCGTGCTCCACCAGGTGGTGACGGCCCAGCTGGCCGCCGCCCGTTCGGGTACCCAGTCGACCAAGACCCGGGCCGAGGTCCGGGGCGGTGGGACCAAGCCGTTCCGCCAGAAGGGCACCGGCCGGGCCCGGGCCGGCTCCTCGCGTTCTCCCATCTGGGTGGGCGGTGGCGTGGCCCTCGGGCCCAAGCCCCGCTCCTACGCCCAGAAGACCCCGAAGAAGATGGTCCAGCTGGCCCTGCGGTCGGCCCTCTCGGACCGTGCCTCCCAGGGTCGGGTGGCCGTCGTCGACGCCTGGACCTTCGAGGTCCCGAGCACCAAGCGGGCCATCGCCGCCCTTTCCGCCCTGGGCATCGCCGGTCGCGTCCTGGTGGTGTTGGGTGACGAGGACGGCTACGCCGACCGTTCGTTCGCCAACCTGCCCGAGATCCAGACGATCATGGCCGGCGAGCTCAACTCCTACGACATCCTGGTCAACGACTGGCTGGTCTTCACCGACGACACCCTGCCCGTTGCAGCCACGGCCACGGGCGCCGACGCCGGCCCGTCCGCCACCGAGGAAGAAGGAAGCGGATCATGAGAGATCCCCACAACGTGCTCATCCGACCGGTGGTCTCGGAGAAGTCCTACTCCCTGATGGACAACAACGTCTACGTCTTCGTGGTGGATCCGTCGGCCACGAAGATCGACGTGCGTCACGCCGTGGAGCAGGCCTTCAACGTGCGGGTGGACAAGGTCAACACCCTCAATCGCAAGGGCAAGACCAAGCGCAACCGCAAGAGCAACTCGCTCGGCCACCGTCCTGACACCAAGCGGGCCATCGTCACCCTCCACGAGGGTGACTCGATCGACCTGTTCGAGAACTGAGAGACCGGGTCCGACCATGCCACTCCGCTCACGCAAGCCCACCAGCGCCGGTCGGCGCTTCCAGACCGTCTCGGACTTCTCCGAGATCACCAAGGACCACCCCGAGAAGTCGCTGCTGGCCCCCAAGCCCTCCACCGGCGGTCGGAACAGCTACGGCCGCAAGACCTCCCGTCACCGCGGTGGTGGCCACAAGCAGCAGTACCGGATCATCGACTTCAAGCGGGACAAGGACGGCGTGCCGGCCAAGGTGGCCGCCATCGAGTACGACCCCAACCGCAACGCCCGCATCGCCCTGCTCCACTACCTCGACGGCGAGAAGCGGTACATCCTGGCTCCCGCCCAGGTGTCGGTGGGCGACCGGCTCCAGTCGGGCCAGGGTGCCGAGATCCGTCCCGGCAACGCCCTCCCGCTCCGGTTCATCCCGGTGGGCTCGGTCATCCACAACGTCGAGCTCCGGCCCGGCGGTGGCGGCAAGATGGCGCGCGGCGCCGGTATGAGCGTGCAGCTGGTGGCCAAGGAGGGGGCCTTCGCCACCCTCCGCCTGCCCTCCACCGAGATGCGTCGGGTGTCCATCGACTGCCGCGGCACGCTGGGCACGGTGGGCAACTCCGAGGCAGAGCTGATCAAGATCGGCAAGGCCGGCCGGAACCGCTGGAAGGGCAAGCGCCCCCAGACCCGAGGCGTGGCCATGAACCCGGTCGACCACCCGCTGGGTGGTGGCGAGGGCAAGACCTCCGGTGGCCGGCACCCGGTGTCGCCGTGGGGCCAGCCCGAGGGCCGTACCCGGTCCCGCAACAAGGAGTCCGACAAGATGATCGTCCGCAGGCGCCGCACCCGCGGTGCCCGGCGGTAGGAAGACAGAGGGAACGTCACACTATGCCTCGCAGCCTGAAAAAAGGTCCGTTCGTGGACGACCACCTGCTCAAGAAGGTGGACGCCCTCAACGCGGCCGGGGACAAGAAGGTCATCAAGACGTGGTCCCGTCGCTCGACGATCATCCCGGACATGGTCGGCCACACCATCGCCGTGCACGACGGCCGGAAGCACATCCCGGTCTACGTGACCGAGTCGATGGTCGGCCACAAGCTGGGGGAGTTCGCCCCCACCCGAACCTTCAAGTTCCATGCCGGCCAAGAGCGGGCAGGGAGGCGCTGACGTGCCCGGTGTGAAGACCAATGAGCGCGAGGGGACCCGTGCCGTACTCCGCCACAGCCGGATGTCCGCCTCCAAGGTCCGCCAGGTGCTGAACCTGATCCGGGGCCAGGACGTGGACCGGGCCGCCGAGATCCTCGCCCTGGGCGACCGTGAGGCCGCCGCCACCGTGGGCAAGGTCCTGGCGTCGGCCGTGGCCAACGCCGTCCACAACGACGGTCTGGACGCCGAAGAACTGTTCGTGTCCGCCTGTTTCGCCGACGAGGGCAGCACCCTCAAGCGCTGGCGTCCCCGGGCCCGGGGCCGGGCCACCCGGATCCGCAAGCGGACCTCGCACATCACCATCATCGTGAGCCGGCTCCCCGAGGACCGCATCGCCCGTCGCCGGGCCAAGCAGGCCGCCAACACCTCCCAGCGGTCACGCCGCGTGGCCGGCTCCCGCCGGCGCCAGCAGTCCCCGTCCACCGGATCGTCGGCCCCCACCACGTCGGCGGCCGACGAGCAGGACACCGGGTCCGAGGCCTGGGACGAGGCGGCCACCCACGCCGACGACCTGGTCACCGAGACCGAAGCCGGTCCCCTGGAGGAGTCCGACCTCGACCCCGGGGCCGAGCCGATCGGGCCGGACACCGATGACGATGTGGTCACCGAGACCGAGGCCGGCCCGTTGGCCGAGTCCGATCTCGATGCCGATGCTGAAGGCGGCGACCATGCCACCGACCAGGACGACGACGAAGACACCGACGGCGATTCCGCCGAAGAGAAGGGCAAGTAGATGGGCCAGAAGGTAAACCCGTACGGGTTTCGACTCGGCGTCACCACCGACTGGAAGTCGCGTTGGTTCGAGGAGCGCAACTACCAGAACTGCGTGATCGAGGACTGGGAGATCCGCGACTACCTGATGTCGCAGCTGGAGTCGGCTGCGGTCAGCCGGATCGAGATCGAGCGGACCCGGGACCGCCTGCGGGTGGACATCCACACCGCCCGGCCGGGCATCGTCATCGGGCGCCGGGGCGCCGAGGCCGATCGGCTGAAGAAGAAGATCGAGGAGATCACCGGGCTCAACAACCGGATCCAGCTCAACATCCAGGAGATCAAGCAGCCGGAGTTGGACGCCGCCCTGATCGCCCAGGGGATCTGTGACCAGCTGGCCCGTCGGGTGGCCTTCCGTCGGGCCATGAAGCGCTCCATCCAGACGGTGCAGAAGGCCGGTGCCCTCGGGGTGCGGGTCCAGTGCTCCGGCCGGCTGGGTGGCTCGGAGATGTCCCGCAAGGAGTCCTACCGCGAGGGTCGGGTCCCGCTGCACACGCTTCGGGCCGACATCGACTACGGCTTCCGCGAGGCCAAGACCACCTTCGGCCGGATCGGCGTGAAGGTGTGGATCTACAAGGGCGACATCCTCCCCTACAAGATCTCCACCGAGGACAAGATCACCCGCGAGGCGGCCATGGCCGTCGGTGAGACCTCGGGCCAGGGCGGCGACGCTCCCCGCCGCCTGATCACCGCCGGTGGCGGACGCCGTCGGGCCGAGCAGGGTGCGCCGGGCAGCGTGGTCACCGTGGAGGGTGACTCCACCGGTGAGACAGAGATCCCCGAGGGTCTGGTGGACACCTCCGCCGTGGACATCGCCGCCCCCCCAGCCGTGCCCGACGAGCTCGAGCGCATCCTCACCGAGGACGAGGAGATCGAGCGCCGCACCCGCGAGCACCACGAGACCCCGCACTTCCGCAAGGAGGTGGACTGACATGTTGATGCCCCGCAAGGTCAAGTACCGGAAGCAGCAGCGCGGCCGGATGAGCGGCAAGGCCAAGGGCGGCAGCGACGTCACCTTCGGTGACTTCGGTATCCAGGCCCTCGAGCCGGCCTGGTTGACGGCCCGGCAGATCGAGGCGGCCCGGATCGCCATGACCCGTCACGTCAAGCGTGGCGGCAAGGTGTGGATCCGGGTCTTCCCGGACCGTCCCGTCACCCAGAAGCCGGCGGAGACCCGAATGGGCTCGGGCAAGGGCAACCCCGAGCACTGGGTGGCCGTGGTCAAGCCCGGTCGGATCCTGTTCGAGCTGGCCGGGGTGGAGCCGGACCTGGCCAAAGAGGCCATGGACCGGGCCATCCAGAAGCTGCCGTTCAAGGCCCGTTTCGTGATTCGTCCCGGCACCCACGGGACGCCGGAGGTGCAGGTCTGATGCCCACCGCCGCACAAGTCTCCGAGTACGACACCGAGGAGCTGGAGCGCCAGCTCTCCGAGACCCGCCGCGAGCTGTTCAATCTCCGGTTCCAACTGGCCACAGGCCAGCTGGACAACTTCTCGCGCATCAACGCCGTGCGCAAGGACGTGGCCCGGATGATGACCGAGCTGCGCATCCGCGAGATCGGCGAAGCCGAGGGCCTGGCCCTCGACGACCTGCCCGGTCACCGGGCCGCCGCCCGCCGCCGGACGGAGGACGAGGCCCTGGGCCGGGACAAGACCACCGCCTCCGAGCGACGGGCTGCGGCCAAGGCCGATGCGGACGAGCACGCCGGGCATGACCACGCCGAGGGCGCCCATGGTGACCTCGGCGAGGACGAACTGGCCGAAGAGGTGGCCGACGACGACGGCATGGCGCTTCCCGACGGCGAGGCGGCCGATGCCGCCGAGGCCGTGGCGGACCACGCTGACGCAGACGCAGAGGAGAAGAGCTGATGGCTGACGAACAGAGTGCCCCCGAGCCGGAGCGGCCCAACGCCCGCAAGGTGCGGGAGGGCCTGGTGGTGTCCGACGCCATGGACGCCACCGTGGTGGTGGCCGTCATCGAGCGGGTGCGTCACCCCCGCTACGGCAAGACCGTCCAGCGGACCAAGCGCCTCTACGCCCACGATGCCGACAACGCCGCCAAGGTGGGGGACCGGGTCCGGGTGGTGGAGACCCGCCCGCTGTCCAAGCTCAAGCGCTGGCGGCTGTCCGAGGTCCTGGAGCGGGCCCGATGATCCAGCAGGAATCCCGACTCCGGGTGGCCGACAACTCCGGCGCCAAGGAAGTCCTCTGCATCAAGGTGTTGGGTGGCTCCCGTCGGCGCTACGCCTCCATCGGCGACGTCTTCGTGGCCACGGTGAAGGACGCCATCCCCGGTGCGGCCGTGAAGAAGGGTGACGTCGTGAAGTGCGTCGTCGTCCGTACGAAAAAGGAGAAGCGCCGTCCCGACGGCAGCTACATCCGCTTCGACGAGAACGCTGCCGTGCTCATCAACGACCAGCAACAGCCACGGGGGACCCGGATCTTCGGCCCGGTGGGACGTGAACTGCGGGACAAGCGCTTCATGCGCATCGTCTCGCTGGCACCGGAGGTGCTGTAGATGCGAATTCGCAAGGGTGACAAGGTCCAGGTCCTCTCGGGCAAGGACAAGGGCAAGCAGGCCAGTGTGGTCCGCGCCATCCCGTCCGAGGGTCGGGTCATCGTGGAGGGCGTACACGTGGCCAAGCGTCACGCCAAGCCGACCCGCGCCACCATGCAGGGCGGCGTGATCGACAAGTTCATGCCGGTATCGGTGTCGTCGGTGGCCATCGTGTGCGGCAACTGCGGGCCCACCCGCATCGGGATGCGCATCGATGAGCAGGGCCGCAAAGTCCGCTTCTGCAAGAAGTGCGGAGGAGAGCTGTGATGGCCCCCGCCGCCGGCACCGTGACCCGGCCCCGGCTCAAGCAGCGCTACGACGACACCGTTCGGGGCCAGCTCAAGGAGTCCCTGGGCCTGGACAACATCATGGAGGTCCCGCGGCTGTCCAAGATCGTCATCAACATGGGCGTGGGCCGGGCCACGCAGCAGAAGTCCCTGATCGAAGGGGCCATGCGCGACCTGGAGATCTTCGCCGGCCAGATGCCGGTGGTGACCCGGGCCAAGAAGTCCATCGCCTCCTTCAAGCTGCGTGAGGGTCAGGAGATCGGGGCCAAGGTCACCCTGCGGGGCGACCGGGCCTGGGAGTTCCTCGACCGGTTGCTGGCCATGGCCATTCCCCGGATCCGTGACTTCCGTGGGCTCTCCCCCCGTTCGTTCGACGGCCACGGGAACTACACCTTCGGCGTCACCGAGCAGCTGATCTTCCCCGAGATCGACTACGACCGCATCGATACCACCCGAGGCATGGACATCACCATCGCCACCACCGCACGTACCGACGACGAGGGCCGGGCACTGCTGGCCGCGTTCGGCTTCCCGTTCCGACAGGAGAACCAGTAACCCCATGGCCAAGAAGGCATTGATTGAAAAGCAGCAGCGCACCCCCAAGTTCAAGGTGCGCGGATACACCCGGTGCCGCCGGTGCGGCCGACCCAAGTCGGTGTACCGCAAGTTCGGCCTGTGCCGGATCTGCCTGCGAGTGATGGTGCACGCCGGTGAGATCCCCGGCGTGACCAAGGCCAGTTGGTGAGAGGAGGCGACGAAGAATGACGATGACCGATCCGATTGCCGACATGCTGACCCGCATCCGGAACGCCAATACCGCCCACTTCGACACGGTGAAGATGCCGGGTTCGAAGCTGAAGGAGTCGTTGGCCCAGATCCTGGTGAGCGAGGGCTACATCGTGGGCTACCAGGTAAACGACGATCCGGGTAAGCCCGGCAACACCCTTGAGATCACCATGAAGTACTCCCCCGACCGCGAGCGCACCATCTCCGGTATCAAGCGGGTGTCCAAGCCCGGCCTGCGCATCTACGCCCGAGCCGACAAGATGCCCCGCGTCCTCGGTGGCCTGGGGGTCGCCGTGGTGTCCACGTCCAAGGGCCTGATGACCGACCGCGAGGCCCGGAAGCGTCGCATGGGAGGCGAGGTGCTCTGCTATGTCTGGTAGTCCCACCTCGCCCCGCCGGCCCGCTGGGGCCGTGTCCGGATCCACAGACGGAGGTGTCGGCTGATGTCGCGCATCGGACGGTCCCCGATCCCGGTCCCCTCCGGGGTGTCGGTAGCCGTGGGTAGTGACAACACGGTGACGGTCAAGGGACCGCAGGGCGAGTTGGCCCGCTCGGTCCCCACCGCCATCACCATCCGCCAGGACGGTGACGTCCTGGTCGTCGAGCGACCCGACGACCAGCGGCAGAACCGCGCCCTCCACGGGCTCACCCGATCGCTGGTGGCCAACATGGTGGCCGGGGTGACCGAGGGCTTCTCCAAGGAGCTGGAGATCGTCGGCGTAGGCTACCGGGCCATCCCGAAGGGCCCCTCCGCCCTCGAGCTGGCCCTGGGGTTCTCGCATCCGGTGAACGTGAGCGCCCCCGACGGGGTGACCTTCGAGGTGCCTTCGGCCACCCGGATCATCGTCAAGGGAATCGACAAGGAAAAGGTCGGACAGGTCGCCGCCGACATCCGCAAGCTCCGCAAACCTGAGCCCTACAAGGGCAAGGGCGTGCGGTACCTGGGCGAGCGGGTCGTGCGCAAGGCCGGAAAGGCAGCCAAGTAATGGCCCGCACCGATCACAAGCTGGAGCTGCGCCGCCGGCGCCACAACCGGGTGCGCCGCAAGGTGCACGGCTCGGCCGAGCGGCCGCGCCTGGCCGTGTTCCGGTCCAACAAGCACATCTCGGCCCAGCTCATCGACGACGACGCCGGTCGGACGCTGGCCGCGGCCAGCACCACCGAGGGTGATCTGCGCGGCAAGCCCGGAGGCAACATCGACGCCGCCACCGCAGTAGGCCAGCTGGTCGCCTCACGGGCCAAGTCGGCCGGTATCACCACCGTGGTCTTCGACCGTGGCGGTTTCGCCTATCACGGGCGGGTGGCCGCCCTGGCCGACGCCGCCCGTACCGAAGGACTGGAGTTCTAGGGCTATGGCTGTGAACGATCTGCAATTCGAAGAGCGCACCATCCGGGTCAACCGGGTGTCCAAGGTGGTCAAGGGAGGTCGCCGGTTCTCCTTCGCCGCCCTGATGGTGGTGGGTGACGGCAACGGTCGGGTCGGCCTGGGCTACGGCAAGGCCAAGGAAGCCGGTCTGGCCGTGCAGAAGGGCATCGAAGAGGCTCGTAAGAACATGTTCGACGTGCCGCTGGCCGGCAGCACCATCACCCACCCCATCGTGGGAGAGAGTGGAGCCGGACGGGTGATGCTGAAGCCGGCCGCCCCCGGTACCGGGGTCATCGCCGGCGGCGCCGCCCGGGCCATCCTCGAGATGGCCGGCATCCGCGACATCCTGGCCAAGTCCCTGGGCTCGTCCAACGGCATCAACGTGGCCCATGCCACCATCGCCGGCCTGAAGGGCCTCAAGCGTCCCGACGAGATCGCCGCCCTGCGGGGCAAGTCGGCCGAGGAGGTGGCCCCGGCAGCCATGCTGCGGGCCTACCGCGAGCGCCGTCGGGAGAACGACATCTTCACGGAGGTGAGCTGAGATGGGTCCCGCCACGTCGGATCAGGCCACCACCTGGCTGCGGGTCACCCAGATCAAGTCGGCCATCGGCACCAAGCCCAAGCACCGGGGCACGCTGCGCGCCCTCGGCCTGCGGGGTATCGGGCGCACCAACGTGCTGCCCGACCGACCAGAAATCCGTGGAATGCTGGCTCGGGTCCCCCATCTGGTGGACGTCAAGCCCGCCGAACACGACGAGAAAGGCTGAGCATGAAGGTCCATGAGCTCCGACCGCCAGCAGGGTCGACACGCGCCCGCCGTCGGGTAGGCCGAGGCATCGCCGGCAAGGGCGGCAAGACCGCCGGCCGAGGCACCAAGGGTCAGGGCGCCCGCGACACCATCCCCATGGGATTCGAAGGCGGCCAGCTGCCGCTGATGCAGCGCATCCCGAAGTTGCGAGGCTTCAAGAACCCGTTCCGGATCGAGTACACCCCGGTCAACGTGGGTGCGCTGGCTGCCGTCGAGGGAGACTCCATCGACCTGGCCCGGTTCGTGGAGTTGGGCCTGGCCCACAAGGGGGACCTGGTCAAGGTACTGGGCGGCGGAGAGCTGTCCCGGGCCATCCGGGTGGAGGCGCACGCCTTCTCCAAGTCGGCTGAGGCCACGATCACCGGCGCCGGAGGGTCCATCACCGTGGTCCCGCTGCCGTTCGGCCACGATCGCCCGCCGGCACAGGGCAACGCCCTCACCAACCGGTAGAGTCTCCCCAGCGCGGCGTCGAGGAGCCCCATGCTCTCCAGTCTGGCCAACATCTTCCGGATTCCCGACCTTCGCAAGAAGGTCATCTTCACGCTGACCATCATCGCCCTGTACCAGTTCGGGGCCAACGTCCCGGTCCCCTTCGTCAACTTCTCCAAGGTGGCCCAGCTGACGGCGGCCTCCAAGTCGTCGGGGGTCCTGGGGTTCCTCAATTTGTTCTCGGGTGGGGCCCTGACCCGTATGGCCGTGTTCGGCCTCGGGATCATGCCCTACATCACCTCCAGCATCATCATCCAGCTGTTGGCCACGGTGATCCCCAAGTTGGAGCAGTGGCGTGACCAGGGAGCCGTCGGCCAGAAGAAGCTGACCCAGACCACCCGTTACCTGACCGTGGCCTTGGCTCTCATGCAGTCCACCGGGCTGGTCTACCTGTTCCACAAGGGCGGGGGCGGGCTGTTCGGCACCACCCAGAATGTCGACCTCATCCTCAACTACTCCATCTGGCGGGCCGGGTTCATCGTCCTGACCCTCACCGCCGGCACCGCCTTCGTCATGTGGCTGGCCGAGCTGATCACCCAGCGGGGCATCGGCCAGGGCATGTCCATCCTGATCTTCGCCAACGTGGTGGCCGGCATCCCCTCCGGCCTGAACACCGTCCTGCAGGAGGGTGGCCGGGTGAAGTTCACCGTGATCCTGCTGGTGTCCCTGGCCCTGCTGGTGCTCATCGTCTTCGTCGACCAGGGCCAGCGGCGCATTCCGGTGACCTTCGCCAAACGGGTGGTGGGGCGAAAGATGTACGGGGGCTCCAACACCTATATCCCGTTGAAGGTCAACCAGGCCGGGGTGATCCCGATCATCTTCGCCAGCTCCGTGCTGTACATCCCCGTGCTGCTGTCCAACATCATCCCGTCGGCCGCCTTCCGCAGCTGGGTGAACCACAACGTCACGCCGACCAGCATCTTCTACATCCTCACGTACTTCATCTTCATCCTGTTGTTCACCTTCTTCTACGTCTACGTGGCCTTCGACCCCCACCAGCAGGCCGACATCATCCGCAAGCAGGGTGGCTACATCCCCGGGATCCGGCCCGGGCACCCCACCGAGCGCTACCTGGCCCACATCCTCAACCGGATCACCTGGCCGGGAGCCCTCTTCCTGGGCGGCGTGGCCATCACCCCGTCCCTCCTGATGGCGGCGTGGAACATCACCAGCTATCCGTTCTACGGCACGACACTTCTCATCGCTGTGGGCGTGGCACTCGAGACCATGAAGCAGATCGACAGCCAGCTCATGATGCGAAACTATGAGGGCTTCCACAAGTAAGTGGTACCTGGAGCCAGGCTCGTTGTCCTCGGCAAACAGGGGGCAGGCAAGGGGACACAGTGTGTGCGCCTCTCCCACCACTACGTGGTGCCCCATGTCTCCACCGGGGACATGCTGCGCGCCGCGGTGAAGCAGGGTACGGCCATCGGGCTCAAGGCCAAGGACCAGATGGACCGGGGCGAGCTGTTGGGCGACGACCTGATCATGGAGATGGTGGCCGAGCGACTGGGGGAGAGTGATGTCCGGGCTCGGGGATTCATCCTCGACGGGTGTCCCCGCACGGTGGCCCAGGCCGAGCAGCTGGCGTCGGTGCTGGCTCCCTTCGACCTCGACCTGGCCATCGACATCGAGATCCACACCAGCCAGGTGCTCCGGCGCCTGGCTGCCCGTCGGGTCTGCGTGGACTGCGGGGCCAACTACTCGCTGTCGAGCCCACCGCTCATCAACTGGACCTGCGACGTCTGCGGCGGTGAGGTGGTCCAGCGGGAGGACGACACCGAGGAGGCCATCGAGCGCCGGCTGCAGCTCTACGAGCGCCAGACCGCCCCGCTCATCGAGTGGTATCGGGACCGCAACCAGCTGGAATCGGTGCCGGGCACCGGCTCACCCGATGCCGTGACCCGCCGGATGGTCAAGGTGATCGAGCAGCGCCGGGGGAAGAAGGGCGGTTGGCCGACGTGAGGGGCTCTCTACGCTGAGGGATGACGGACAGCCTCAGGAAGAGTCGCCTCGGACCTCGGGCCTGCCCCACACCGCAGACGACGGCAGCACCTCAGACAACAGCAGCAAACGGGAGACGTAGGGCACGATGAGACGAAATGCCGAAGAGCTGGCCAAGATGCGCCGGGCCGGCCGGGTGGTGGCGGAGATCCACGAAGCCACCCGGGAGGCCATCAAGCCCGGGGTGTCCACGGCCGACATCGATCGGGTGGCCCGCCAGGTGCTGGACAAGCGCGGGGCCGGCTCCAACTTCCTCAACTACCACGGCTTTCCGGCGGTGGTCTGCACCTCTCCGAACTCCATGATCGTGCACGGCATCCCGTCCGAGGAGGTCATCTTGGAGGAGGGGGACATCATCTCGGTGGACTGCGGGGCCATCATCGAGGGCTACCACGGTGACGCCGCCTACACCACGGGGGTGGGGGAGGTCTCGGCCGAGGCGGCCCGGCTGATGGAGGTCACCGAACGGAGCCTGTTCGCCGGGATCGACCAGCTCCGGGCGGGCAACCGCCTCCACGAGGTGGGACGGGCCGTGCAGGAGGTGGCCGAGGCAGCCGGGTTCTCAGTGGTCCGTGAGTACGTGGGCCACGCCATCGGCACGGCCATGCACGAAGAGCCCCAGGTCCCCAACTACTGGCCCGGTTCCGGTGGCCCCATGCTCAAGACGGGGATGGTCTTCGCCGTCGAGCCCATGGTCAATGCCGGCTCGGCGGGTACCGTCCAGCTGGACGACGGCTGGAGCGTGGTGACCGCCGACGGGCTGCTGTCGGCCCATTTCGAGCACACCATCGCCGTGACCGACGACGGGCCGGAGGTGTTCACGGTGCTGTGATCCCCGGCCCCCGACCGGGTCGACCCGGGGCTCCGAGCGACCCGGAGCGCCCCATCCGGCCCTGATCGGAGGTCGGACTGGCAATTTGGTGTCAACGGGCTAGAATGATCGTTCGGCCGGCCACGGTTGTGTGGTGGCGTGCCGATCCCGCTCCTGGTGGTGCTCCTCTGGTGTGCCCCCGATTGCGGTGCGGACCGACGACGAGCAGGTCGTTCGCGACGCACGCTCAGCCTCGGCCGAGCGGACCAGATCCAAAGACTATTGAGGAGATTCACCTGCCCAAGCCCAAGGAAGATGCCATCGTGCTGGAGGGCACGGTCGTGGAGCCGCTCCCCAACGCCATGTTCCGGGTGGAGCTCGAGAACGGCCACAAGGTGTTGGCCCACAGCTCCGGAAAGATGCGGATGCACCGCATCCGGATCCTTCCCGGTGACAAGGTACAAGTGGAGATCACCCCCTACGACCTGGCTCGGGGCCGGATCACCTACCGGTACAAGTAGGCCGGTCCACCCGATCGGGTGGTCGGAGCGGCGGTGGGCCTGATGGTGACCCGTCGAGCGTGGCGGTAGGGGGCAGTGCAGGCAGTGCAGGCAGGACCGGCAGTGCAGGCAGGACCGGCAGTACGACATGCAGCGCAGTACGGGACTCAGCGCAGGACGAGTCCCACCAGTGAACGACCAAGGACGACAACGTGAAGGTTCGACCCAGCGTCAAGCCGATGTGTGAGAAGTGCAAAGTGATCCGCCGGCACCGGCGGGTCATCGTCATCTGCGAAAACCCGCGCCACAAGCAGCGCCAGGGTTGATGCACGTGGATCAGGCGTAAGAGAGAAGGAAGCAACGTGGCCCGCATTTCAGGCGTGGATATCCCCCGTGAGAAGCGGTTGGAGATCTCCCTCACCTACATCTTCGGCATCGGCCGGACCACCTCACAGCGGATCTGTGACGAGACCGAGACCAGCCGGGACACCCGGGTCCGGGACCTCACCGACGAAGAGGTGACCCGGCTCCGCAACTACATCGACGCCAACCTGCAGGTGGAGGGTGACCTCCGCCGCGACGTGTCCCAGGACATCAAGCGGAAGATGGAGATCGGCTGCTACCAGGGCATCCGCCACCGCAAGGGGCTCCCGGTCCACGGACAGCGGACCCACACCAACGCACGCACCCGCAAGGGACCGAAGAAGACGGTCGCCGGAAAGAAGAAGGTTCGCAAGTAAATGGCCAAGACCACCAAGCCGGCTGCCGGGGCCCGACGCCCCCGCAAGCGCGAGCGCAAGAACATCACCTTTGGGGTGGCGCACATCAAGAGTTCGTTCAACAACACCATCGTCTCCATCGCCGACCCCGAGGGCAACGTGCTGGCCTGGGCCTCAGCCGGCAACGTGGGATTCAAGGGCTCGCGTAAGTCCACCCCGTTCGCCGCCCAGTTGGCTGCCGAGCAGTGCGCCAAGAAGGCTATGGAGCACGGGGTGCGCCGGGTCGACGTGCTCGTCCGGGGTCCCGGCTCGGGCCGGGAAACGGCCATCCGTTCCCTGGCTGCGGCCGGCATCGAAGTGGCCGGCATCAAAGACGTGACCCCCATTCCCCACAACGGCTGCCGCCCCAAGAAGCGGCGTCGGGTCTAGGGACGAAGGGAACCAAGGAACTCTTATGGCTCGATACACCGGACCTGTCTGCCGCCTCTGTCGGCGGGAACGCACCAAGCTCTTCTTGAAGGGCGAGCGCTGCTACTCCATGAAGTGTCCCGTCTCCGAGGCGGTCACCGACCGCCACAGCCGCGCCTACCCTCCGGGTGAGCACGGCCGCGACCGCATGCGCCAGGGCTCGGAGTACCTGGGCCAGTTGCGGGAGAAGCAGAAGGCACGCCGCATCTACGGGCTACTCGAGAAGCAGTTCCACAATCTCTATGTGGAAGCCAGCCGGGCCCCCGGCATCACCGGGGAGAACCTGCTCCGCATGCTGGAGCTCCGCCTCGACAATGTGGCCTTCCGGGCCGGGTGGGGGGCCAGCCGGTCCCAGGCCCGCCAGTTCGTCCGCCACGGCCACGTGCTGGTCAACGGCAAGCGGGTCACCATCCCGAGCTACCGGGTGCGCCAGGGGGACGTGGTGGCCCTCAAGCCCTCCTCCCGGGAGCTGTTCCACGTCCGCCGCAACATGGACACCCTCGACCGGCAGCTGCCGCCCTGGCTGGAGGCGGTCGGGGACCGTTTCGAGGTCCGGGTGTTCTCACTGCCCCTGCGGGAGCACATCGACGAGCCCGTGCAGGAGCAGCTCATCGTGGAGCTGTACTCCAAGTAGCCGAACCCACCGGCCGTCGACCCCCGATGGCCGGCACCACCGACCGAATCCGCCCGACCACTACCGACACCGCGCACCAGACTGCCGAGGAGCCCTGATCAGCATGCTCATCATCCAACGACCCACCGTCGAGTCCATCGGTGAAGAAGAGGACAACCGCCAACGTTTCGCCGTGGGTCCACTCGATCCGGGCTTCGGGCACACGCTGGGGAACTCCCTGCGGCGCACCCTGCTCTCGTCCATCCCGGGGGCCTCCATCACCCAGGTCCGGTTCGACGAGGCCCTCCACGAGTTCACCACCCTTCCCGGAGTCAAAGAGGACGTCACCGACCTCATCTTGAACCTGAAGGACCTCCTCTTCCGGGTGCACAGCGACGAGCCGGTGACCATCCGCCTCGACAAGCGCGGCCCGGGCGACGCCACGGCCGGTGACCTGCAGGTCACCGCCGACGTCGAGGTGCTCAGCCCGTCTCAGCACATCGCCTCCCTCAACGCCAAGGGTCGCCTGGCCGTGGACCTCACCGTGGAGCGGGGCCGGGGCTACCTGTCAGCGGAGAAGAACAAGCGCTCGCCCACTATCGGGGTGATCCCGGTGGACGCCATCTTCTCGCCCGTGCGCCGGGTGGCCTTCACCGTCGAGCCGGTCCGGGTGGAGCAGTCCACCGACTTCGACCGGCTGGTCCTCGACATCGAGACCGACGGCTCCCTCACCCCCCGCGAGGCACTGGCCTCGGCCGGCGACACCCTGCGTACCCTGGTGGGCCTGGTGGCCGACCTCGAGGACGAGCCCATGGGCCTGGAGCTGGGCGAAGTCGGCACCGTCGGTACCGGCTCCCCCGACCTCGACCTGCGTATCGAGGACCTCGACCTCACCGAGCGCCCCCGCAACTGCCTCAAGCGGGCTCAGATCAACACCATCGGCGAGCTGGTCGACCGCACGCTCGACGACCTGCTCAACATCACCAACTTCGGGCAGAAGTCCCTCGACGAGGTGCTCCAGAAGCTCGACGAGCGGGGGCTTTCCCTGCGGGTCAAGGACTGAGGTCGCACCATGCTCGGCACTCCGAAGAAGGGCCGCCGCTTCGGCGGTAGCTCCGCGCACCAGAAGGCCATGATGGGCAACCTGGTGGCCTCGCTCATCGCCGCCGAATACCTGGTGACCACGGAGGCCAAGGCCAAGGCGCTCCGCCCGGTGGCCGAGAAGGTGATCACCGTGGCGGCCAAGGGCGGGGTGGCCCGGCAGCGCAACGTGGTGGCGTTCATCCGGGACAAGGACATGGCCCACAAGCTGTTCGACGAGATCGGGCCCCGCTACGCCGAACGGCCCGGCGGCTACACCCGGATCCTCAAGCTGGGCAACCGTCTGGGTGACAACGCCCCGATGGCCCGCATCGAACTGGTGTGAGCCCGCCCCCCGGTTTCGGGGGCCCGTCGGCGGGAGCGGTGACGGCGCAGTGGCGGCCACTGCCGACGTCGCCCAGGTGACCGGTGACGTCGAGGGGGCCGAGGCCCCCTCTCCCGGGCCTGAGGGGCCCGACCCGGCCCACACCGTCCGGTGGCGGATGACGGTGGCCTACGACGGCTCGACCTTCCACGGCTTCGCCGCCCAGCGCGACCAGTCCACCGTGGCCGGGGCGTTGTCGACGGCTCTGGGCCGGGTGATCCAGGCCCCGGTGGCCCTGACCTGCGCCGGACGGACCGATTCGGGCGTGCACGCCCTGAGCCAGGTGGTCCACTTCGACGTGCCCCGGGAGCGGTCGGCCGCCCTCGACCCCACGGCACTGGTGTCGTCCTGCAACAGCCAGCTGGGACCGGCCATCGTGGTGCGGGAGGCCGGCGTGGCCCCCGCCGGGTTCGACGCCCGCCACTCGGCCACCGCCCGCCGCTACCGCTATCTGGTGGTGAACGCCCCGGTGCCCGATCCGTTGCTGGCCGGCCTGGCTTGGCACGTGGCCGACCCCCTGGACCTCCGGTCGATGGCGGCGGCCTCCGACGCCCTGCTCGGCGAGCACGACTTCCGGGCCTTCTGCCGACGGGCCCCGGGCACCTCGTCGGACGACCCCATCCCCCGACGGGTCACGGCGGCCTCATGGGTCGAACTCTCCACCGCCGAGGGCACGGGCACCCTGCGGTCCTCCCGCCGTGCCGCCCCCGCCGCCGGCTCCACCCCGGCCCTGGTGCCGGCGGTGGGAAGCCTCCTGGCCTTCGAGATCGAGGCCAACGCCTTCTGCCACCAGATGGTCCGGTCCCTGGTGGGGACGTTGGTGGACGTGGGACGGGGCCGGAAGCGGCCATCTGACATCCTGTGGATCCTGCGCTCGGCCGACCGCCAGCAGGCGGCCCAACCCGCTCCGCCCGGGGGCCTGACCCTGATGGAGGTCCGCTACGGAGCCGACCGGCTTGCCTGAGGCACCGTTTTGGTCGTATCCTGGGCAGTCGCCGGGTTGGCCAGATCAGCCGAGGGGCGGACGGAACACCTCGTGGAACGGTCACGAGGCTGTCCGAATCGGCAGCAATCCACGGCCCCGCTCCGCCGGGTGCCTACCACCCGGCCTCACCGGACCCAGTACCACCGGACAAGGAAACCTCGTGCGCACGTTCTCACCCAAGCCCGCTGACATCACCCGCGCCTGGCGCATCGTCGACGCTGACGGCCTGGTGCTCGGCCGCCTGGCCACCGAGGTGGCCACCATCCTGCGGGGCAAGCACAAGCCGACCTTCGCCCCCAACACCGACATGGGCGACCACGTCATCGTGATCAACGCCGACAAGGTGGTGCTCACCGCGGGTAAGGCCGATGCCAAGATGGCCTACCGACACAGTGGCTATCCGGGGGGCCTGACCGCCACCAGCTACGGCGACCTCATGCTGAACCGCTCCGACCAGGTGGTGCGGAACGCCATCACCGGCATGCTCCCGAAGAACCGGCTGGGCCGTCAGATGGCCACCAAGCTGAAGGTCTACAAGGGTGCCGAGCACCCCCATGCCGCCCAGTCTCCCGAACCCCTCGAGCTCCCGCGTGCCCGCCGAACGGCGTCGGCCCGGAGTGGGGCCTAGGCCTCCGGCCGGATCGGCCAGCCGGCTCGACTGAAGCACCGCCGCCCGAACCCACGAACCCACCCACGCCCAGAGAATCGAACGCGAGGAACACGCTGTGGCCAACGCCGCCCCCATCTGCCAGACCACCGGACGCCGAAAGCGAGCGGTCGCCCGGGTCCGGATCCGTCCGGGCCAGGGTGCCATCACCGTCAACGGCCAGAAGTTCGAGGAGTACTTCACCTCGGCCACCCACCGCATGATCGTCACCGAGCCCCTTCGCCTCACCGAGACCACCGAGTCGTGGAACTTCGACGTGACCATCGACGGCGGGGGCGTCTCCGGCCAGGCCGGGGCCTTCCGGCTGGGCATCGCCCGGGCCCTGTGCGAGCTCGACCCCGAACTGCGGGCCTCGTTGAAGAAGGCGGGATTCCTCACCCGGGACTCCCGTGAGAAGGAGTCGAAGAAGTACGGCCTGAAGAAGGCCCGTAAGGCACCCCAGTACTCCAAGCGGTAGTCCGGTGGTCACCACCCGGTTCGGCACCGACGGGGTCCGAGGTGTCGCCAATGTGGAGCTCACCCCCGAGCTGACCCTGGCCCTGGGCCGGGCCATCGCCCGCACCATCTCGGCCGCCACCTTCCTCATCGGCCGGGACACTCGACGGTCCGGGCCCCTGCTGCAGGCCGCCCTGTCGGCCGGCCTGATCAGCGAGGGAGCCGACGTGGTCGACGTGGGCGTGCTCCCGACCCCGGCGCTGGCCTGGCTGTCGTCGGAGCGGGACGTCCCCGCCGTGGTCATCTCGGCCTCCCACAACCCGTTCGCCGACAACGGCATCAAGCTGTTCGCCGCCGGTGGGGTCAAGCTGACCGAGGACGCCGAGGCGGCCATCGAGGACGAGTTGGCCCGGGTCCTCGACCCCTCGGTCAAGGGTCCCCGTCGGCTCGAGGGGCACGGGGTGGGTCGTCTCACCACCGAACCCGACCTGGGTGATGCCTACCTCGACCACCTGGTCTCGCTCCTCGACGGCCGTCGACTGGATGGTCTCCGGATGGTGGTGGACAGTGCCAACGGCTCGGCCTCGGCGCTCGCCGCCGGACTCTACGAACGGCTGGGGGCCGAGGTGGTGGCCATCGGCTGCGAGCCGGACGGGACCAACATCAACGACGGCTGCGGCTCCACGAACACCGGCACCCTGGCCGGAGCGGTCATCGAGCACCAGGCCCACCTGGGCTTGGCCCTCGACGGCGACGCCGACCGGCTGTTGGCCGTGGGACCCGACGGCGCACTGGTCAACGGTGACGAGCTCATCGCCCTGTTCGCCCTGGACCTGGCCGAGCGGGGCCAGCTGGCCGGCAACACCGTGGTGGTCACGGTCATGACCAACCTGGGCTTCCGCCTGGCCATGGAAGCGCGGAACATCATCGTGAAGGAGACCGGGGTGGGTGACCGACACGTGTTGGCCGCCCTGGACAAGGACGGCCTGTCTCTCGGGGGGGAGCAGTCGGGCCACATCATCTTCCGGAGACTGGCCACCACGGGCGACGGGATGCTGACCGGGCTGGTCCTGGCCGACCTGGTGGCCCGGTCGGGTACGCCGCTGACCGAGCAGTTGGACGGGCTCGTCACCCGGGTTCCCCAGGTGCTGATCAACGTGCCCGTGCCCAACACCGAGCTGCTGGACACGGCCGATGCGGTGTGGTCGGCGGTGGCTGAGGAGGAGGCCCGACTGGGTGACGAAGGCCGGGTGCTCCTCCGTCCGAGCGGTACCGAGCCCCTGGTCCGGGTCATGGTCGAGGCCAAGGGTGACGGGGTGGCCCAGGCCATCGCCGAGCGCCTCGGCAAGCTGGTGGGATTCGAGCTGCAGGCCGCTGCGGCCACCCACGGCTGACCGGCCCGGCCCTGGGCCTCCCCGGACTGTTGGACGGCCCGTCAGCCCCCCGCCGGACACCCTCGGGACGGGCAATGCCAGCCGGTCGGGGTCCCTCGACCGCTAGCCTCGGGTGCCATGTGCGGCATCATCGGCATCACCCGGGCCTCGGCCAGCCACAGCTCGGACCGGATCGATGTGCTGGAGGTGCTGCTGGAGGGCCTGGGCCGGCTCGAGTACCGCGGCTACGACTCGGCCGGCATCGCCCTGGTCGGCCCCGGTCCATCCGACGGGCTGTGGCGGGAGCGGGCGGCCAACGGCACCCGATCGCTCGATGACCTGACCAAGCGGGCCGAGTCCGCTCCAGCCGGCTCGTCGGCCGGAATCGGACACACCCGGTGGGCCACCCACGGGGGCCCGACCGAGGGCAACGCCCATCCCCACGTGGACTGCACGGCCGGACTGGCCCTGGTCCACAACGGCATCATCGAGAACCACGTGGAGCTGGCCGACGAGCTGGTGGGAGCCGGGCACGAGCTGCGGTCCGAGACCGACACCGAGGTGTTGGCCCACCTCATCGAGTCGGCGTTGGTCGAACGGCCCGAGCGGGGACTGGCCGATGCCGTGCGTTCGGCCCTGGCCCGGGTGCGGGGGGCCTTCTCGCTGGCCGTGGTGCGATCCGACGAGCCCGACCTCATCGTGGCGGCCCGACGGATCTCCCCCCTGCTGATGGGGGTGAGCGGCGATGCCGCCTTCCTGGCCTCGGACATCCCGGCCATCCTCGGCCTCACCCGTGAGTTCTTCGTGCTGGAGGACGACCAGGTGGCCGAGTTGCGGCCCGGCTCGCTGCGGGTCACCGACCTGGCCGGTGCCGAGGTGGAGCCCCAGGTCATCACCGTCACCTGGGACCTCGATGCCGCCCGCAAGGACGGCTACGACGACTACATGAGCAAGGAGATGCACGAGCAGCCCAAGGCGGTGGCCGACACCCTGCTCGACCGCCTGCTGCCCGACGGCACCCTGGCCCTCGATGAGGTCCACATCACCAACGAGGAGCTGCGCCGGGTCAACAAGGTGTTCATCGTGGCCTGCGGGAGCAGCTACCACGCCGGCCTGATGGCCAAGTACGCCATCGAGCACTGGGCCCGCATCCCCGTCGAGATCGACATCGCCAGCGAGTTCATCTACCGCGACCCGGTGCTCGACTCCACCACCCTGGTCATCGGGGTGAGCCAGTCCGGGGAGACGGCCGACACCCGACTGGCCATGGAGGAGGCCCGCCGGCAGGGAGCCAAGGTCCTGGTCATCTGCAATGTGGTCGACTCGTCGATGGCCCGGGGGAGCGATGCCGTCCTGTACACCCGGGCCGGTCCCGAGATCGGGGTGGCCGCCACCAAGACGCACCTGGCCCAGATCACCGCCCTCGAGATCCTGGCCCTCTATCTGGCCCAGGCCCGGGGCACCCTGTCCGCGGCCGACGCCCGCACCCTGTTCGAGGCCATGGGGGTCCTGCCCGACAAGGTGGCCCTGGCCCTGGAGCGCAGCGCCGACGTGGAGGCGGTGGCCGCCCGATACCGCGACTCGCCCTCGTTCATGTTCCTGGGCCGCCAGGTGGGCTACCCGGTGGCCCTGGAGGGCGCCCTCAAGCTCAAGGAACTCTCCTACCTCCGGGCCGAGGGGTTCCCGGCCGGCGAGCTCAAGCACGGTCCGATCGCCCTGGTGGAGCCGGGCACGGTGGTCATCGCCGTGGCCACCCGCACGCCCATCTGGGAGAAGATGATGAGCAACGTCACCGAGGTCAAGAGCCGCGGGGCCACGGTGGTGCTGGTGGCCAACGACGGTGACGAGGAGACGGCCCGGCAGGCCGATGCCGTGCTGTGGGTTCCCCAGACCGAGTACCTGTTCGCCCCCATCATCGACGTGGTGCCCATGCAGCTGTTCGCCTACCACCTGGCCCGGCTCCACGGTCTCGACGTCGATCGACCCCGCAACCTGGCCAAGGTGGTCACCGTCGAGTGAGCGGACCGGACGGGGCCGTTCCGGTGACCGCGCTGGCCCGGAGCCTGGTCTTCGACCTGGTGGGCGGGGACCGCCGGCCGACCGGGGTGGTGGGGGTGGGGGTGGACGCCGTGGACCTGGCCCGCTTCGCCCGGGTGCTGGGGCGCCGGGCCTCGGTGGCCGACCGCCTGTTCACCGCCGGTGAGTTGGCCTATGCCCACTCGGCTCCCGACCCGGTGCCCCGCCTATCCACCCGCTTCGCGGCCAAGGAGGCGGTGATGAAGGCGTTGGGAGTGGGCCTGTGGGTCTATCCCTTCCACGACGTGGAGGTGGTCCGCACCGGACAGGACGCGCCCGTCCTGGTCCTGACCGGTGCCGCCGGCGCCCTGTCCCGGCGCTGCGGCGTGGTCCGTTGGCACCTCGCCCTGTCCCATACCGACCAGGTGGCCCTGGCCCTGGTGGTGGCCGAGGGCGTCCCCGGGGCCGCCGCCCCGGTCGAGGTTCCGCCCGTGTCCCCCGACCGGCCGGCCAAGCCGTAGCGTCGACAGTCATGCAGCCGGTCCTCACTGTCGCCGAGATGAACGCCGTCGATGCCGCCGCCCTGGCGTCGACCCCTATCGCCGAGCTGGTGGGCCGAGCCGGACTGGCCGTGGCCCTGGCCGCCATGGACCTGATGGGTGGGACCTACGGTCGACGCGTGGCCGTGGTGGTCGGCCCGGGCAACAACGGGGCCGACGGCCGGGTCGCCGCCCGGCTCCTCGACCACCGGGGTTGTCGTATCACGCTGGTGGAGGCCGGGTCGCCCGCCGCCCTGGAGGCGGTGGATCTGGTCATCGACGCCGCCTTCGGCACCGGGTTCCACGGCGAGTTCCGGTTCCCCACGGTGCCTCCCGGCACCCCGGTCCTGGCCGTGGACATCCCTTCGGGCGTGCGGGGGGACACCGGGGAGGCGTCCGGGGCGCCGGCGGTCGCCGACCGCACGGTGACCTTCGTGGCCCTCAAGCCCGGCCTCCTCCAGGGTGACGGGGTGCGGCTCGCCGGGCGGATCACGGTGGCCGACATCGGCCTCCCGACCGGAACGCCCCGGGCGGCCCTCGTCGAGGACGGTGACGTGGCCGCGCTGGTGCCCGAGCGCCCCCGGCGGGGCAACAAGTGGTCGGCCGCCGTCCTGGTGGTGGCCGGTTCGCCGGGCATGACCGGAGCCGCCGCCCTGTGTGCCCGCGCCGCCTACCGGGCCGGGGCCGGCATGGTCCGCCTGGGGGTGCCCGGCCTGGACCTGGCTGACTCTCCCGCCTCGGAGGCGGTGAGTGTGGCCCTGCCCACCGAGGAGTGGGCCGTGGCCGCTCTCGATGCCGCCGCCCGATGCTCGGCTGTCGTGGTCGGTCCCGGCCTCGGGCGCGCCCCGGGCACGGTGGCCGAGGTGGCCCGGCTGGTGGCCGACTCGCCGGTTCCGGTGGTCGTCGACGCCGACGGGCTCCACGCCCTCGGCCGGGTGGGGACCGACGGCTCGCTCCAGGCCCGCTCGCGGGTGGTGCTGACCCCTCACGACGGTGAGTACGCCCGTCTGACCGGGGGCGACCCCGGCCCGGACCGGATCGCCGCCTCCCGGGCCTTGGCCACCGCCTCCGGGGCGGTGGCCCTACTCAAGGGACCCACCACCGCCGTGGCCCATCCCGACGGTCGGGTTCGCCTGGCTCTGGCCGGCACCACCGCCCTGGCCACTGCGGGCACCGGCGACGTTCTGTCCGGGGTGATCGGGGCCCTGGTGGCCCGCGGGGTCGATCCTCTCGAGGCGGCGGCGTTGGCCGCCCACATCCACGGCCGGGCCGGCGCCCGGGCCCATGGCGAGGGCACGATCGCCGGCGACCTCCCCGACCTGGTGGCGACGGTGCTGGCCACCCTGCGGGCCACCGAGGGCCGCGGCGGGAGCCGGAACGGGGTTCCCCGTCCGGACCGGGGTGGAGCCGGGGGTGAGGGTCGTGGCTGACCGGTGGCGCCCGGCCTGGGCCGACATCGACCTCGACGCCGTCCGCCACAACGCCGCGGTGCTGAGCGACCTGGCGGCCCCGGCCGCCCTGTGCGCGGTGGTGAAGGCCGACGGTTATGGACACGGGGATCTGGCGGTGGCCCACGCTGCCCTCGACGGGGGAGCCACGTGGCTGGCCGTGGCGCTGGTGGAGGAGGGGGTGACCCTGCGGGAGGGCGGCATCGAGGCACCCATCCTCCTGCTGTCGGAGCCGCCGGTGGAGGGGATGGCCGAGGCGATGTCCCGTCGCCTGGTCCCGACCGTCTACACCGCCGGAGGCATCGAGGCCCTCGGTCGGGCGGTGGCCGACGCCGGGCTCTCCCCGGTGGCGGTGCACCTAAAGGTCGACACCGGCATGCACCGTGTGGGCGCGCACCCCGACGAGGCCCCGGCCCTGGCCGACGCCATCGCCGCCCATCCCTACCTCGCCCTCGGAGCGGTCTGGACCCACCTGGCCGTGGCCGACGGGGACGGAGCCGACGACCGGGCCTTCACCGCTATCCAACTCGACCGGTTCGAGGCCGTGGTGGCCGCGCTCACCGCTGTCGGGCACCGTCCCCCGATGACCCACGTGGCCAACACGGCCGGCACCATCGGGTCGCCCGCCTCGCGTCGTGACATGGTCCGGTGTGGGCTCGCCCTCTACGGCATGGCCCCTACTCCGGCCCTGGCCGAAGCCCTGGCCCGGGCCACGGACGGGCGCCGGCTCCACCCGGTGCTTTCGTTGCGCAGCCGGGTGACCTACGTCCGGGACCTCGAGGCCGGTGAACGGCTGTCCTACGGCCGGCGCCGGGCCCTGCCCGCCGACGCCACGGTGGCCACCGTGCCCATCGGGTACGCCGACGGTGTGCCCCGCCGACTGTTCGACCAGGGGGGCGAGGTGTTGATCGGTGGGAGGCGCCGACCGCTGGCCGGCGTGGTGACCATGGACCAGATCGTGGTGGACTGCGGCGCGGTGGGATCGGCGCCGGTGGCGGTGGGCGATGAGGTGGTTCTGATCGGTCGTCAGGGCGCCGAGGAGATCACCGCGGGGGAGTGGGCCGACCTGCTCGGCACCATCAGCTACGAGGTCCTGTGTGACATCGGCCCCCGTGTCCCCCGTCTGCACCACGGCCAGCGACCTCCGGACTGAGGGCCGGGACGCCTGCCCCGGTCCCGGGCGGAGACCCCGGCACTGTCCGTCCCGCCGGGCGGAGACCCGGCACTGTCCGCCCCACCGGGCGGTACCATGCGGCGGTGGCACCCGGGACCGATCTGGCCGAACTCGCCCGGGAGGCCTCCGGCTGCACCCGGTGCCCCCTGGCCGACCACCGAACCCAGGTGGTCTTCGGGGTGGGGGATCCTGACGCCGATCTCATGTTCGTGGGTGAGGCCCCCGGTCGGGACGAGGACCTCCAGGGTGAGCCGTTCGTCGGTCGCTCGGGCCGGCTGCTCGACAAGCTGGTCCACGAGGAGCTGGGGGTCGACCGCTCCCGCTTCTACATCGCCAACGTGGTCAAGTGCCGTCCCCCGGACAACCGTGACCCCAAGCCCGAGGAGATCGCCTCCTGTCGTCCCTATCTCGAGGCCCAGCTGGCCATCATCGCCCCCACCGTGGTCATCACCCTGGGCAACTTCGCCACCAAGCTGTTGCTCCAGACCGACCTCGGCATCACCAAAGTGCGGGGACGGGCCTACCCCCTCGACGGACGCCACCTGGTGCCCACCTACCACCCAGCGGCGGCCCTGCGCTCCGGCGGTGCGGTCATCGCCGAGATGCGGGCCGATCTGATCCGGGCCAAACAGCTCCTCGGTTGGGATTCGTGAGCGCCCCACCGCCGCTGGTCCTTCGGACCGGATCCCCCGACCAGACCCGGGCCCTGGCCGGTGTGGTCGCCGCCGCGTGCCTCCCCGGCGATGTTCTCCTCCTGGCCGGTGACCTCGGTGCCGGCAAGACCACCTTCGCCCAGGGGTTCGGTGCCGGCCTCGGGGTGACCGAGCCGATCACCAGCCCCACCTTCACGCTGGTCCGCCAGTACCCGGTGGGTCGGGACGGACCGGTGCTGACCCTGCTGCACGCCGATGTGTGGCGTCTCGACCACCTGCACGAGATCGTCGACCTGGGTCTGGGCGAGCTGGTGGAGGACGGCGCCGTGGCCCTGGTCGAGTGGGGCGATGCGGCCGGGCCCGTCCTCGGCGCCGACGCCCTGGCCGTGGCGCTCGTGGCCGGCGACGACGATGGCCTCGGCGGCGACAGTACTGACGGCGCCCGGGCCGGCAACGGCGAGAGGGACCGCAGTGTCGAGCGGGACGGCGCGGGCGACGATGTGCGGGTGATCAGCGTCCGCCCCGCCGGCGACCGCTGGCTGGCCCGTTGGGACGACCTGGCCGGAGCTCTCGACCGATGGCGGGTGGGCGCATGACCCTCCTGGCCATCGAATCGGCCACCGACATGGTCGGTGTGGCCCTCGTGCGCAACGACGGCGCCTCCACCCAGCGGGTCCACGTCGGCGGCCGGGCCCATGCCGAGCTGCTGATCCCCTCGGTCGAGGAGGTGTGCGCCACGTCCGGGTGCACCATCTCCGACGTCGATGTCATCGCCGTCGACCTCGGACCCGGCCTGTTCACCGGCCTCCGGGTGGGCGTGGCCACAGCCAAGGCCCTGGGCCAGTCCCTGTCGGTCGGGCTCATCGGCGTCAGCAGCCTCGACATCCTGGCCGCGGCGGCGCTCGAACGGAGAGGGTCCCATCCCTCGGGGTCGGCCACCGTGGTGTCGGTGATCGATGCCCGGCGGGGCGAGGTCTTCGCCGCCGCCTACTTCGTCGATGGATCCGATGATCCGGGTGACCCGTTGGCGACGGAACCGATCGATCCCGGTCCGGTGCGGCACGACCGTCCTGAGCCCATCACCCCCGATGCCCTCGAGCGGTGGCTACTGGCGTTGGCCGACGCCCGGGGGCGCATCACGGTGGTGGGCGACGGTGCTGTCCGCTACCGGGCGGAGCTGGCGGTACACGACCAACTCGACCTGGAAGGGGCTGATGAGCTGTCGGCCCCACCCCCACTGGCCCTGGCCCACCTGGCCCTGGCCCGCCAGGGTCGAGGGGACATCCCTTCGACCGCCGGAGACCTGGTCCCCGACTACCGGCGTCCGGCTGACGCCCGCATCAACTGGGAGCAGCGCGCCCCGAGGACGGCACCGACCCGGGGGGACGCGACCCGGTGAACGCGGCGTCCGCCCCCACCTCGGCGGCCTCGGGACCGGTGGAGGTGATCATCGCCCCCATGCGGGCCAAGGACCTGAAGGGGGTGCTGCGGATCGAGGAGGCCGTCTTCCCGCAGCCCTGGTCGCACCGGCTCTTCGTGGAGGAGCTCTCCCAGCGCACCTCCCGCGCCTACCGGGCGGCGTGGGTCGGACGGACCATCGTGGGCTTCGCCGGCCAGATGTTCATCGACGACGAATCCCACGTGAACAACATCGCCGTCGACCCCGCATGGCAGGGGCGGGGACTGGGTGCCGTCATCCTGGCCGATCTGGTCCGCACCGCCCTCGGACGCGGGTCCCGGCACCTGACCCTCGAGGTCCGGGTGGGCAACGACCCGGCCATCGCCCTCTATCAGCGCTTCGGGATGGCCCCGGTCGGCGTGCGCAGGAACTACTACCCGGCGACCGGCGAGGACGCCCTGGTCATGTGGGTCAGGGACATCGACTCGGATGGATACGCCGAGCGTCTGGCCGCCATCGAGGGCCGGAGGGCGCCGGACCTGCAGGTCACGTCCCGGCCGTGACCCGCCGGCCCGCCGGCGTAGTGGCCGGAAACTCTCGGTAGTGTGCCGGACGTGGCCGATCCTTCCACCACCCGGGTCCTCGGGATCGAGACGTCGTGCGACGAGACGGCGGCATCGGTGGTCGAGGGTGGCTCGGTCATCATTTCCTCGGTGGTGAGCAGCCAGATCGATCTCCACGCCAAGTACGGCGGGGTCGTCCCCGAACTGGCCGGTCGCGCCCACGTCGAGCTGCTGACGCCGGTGCTGGCCGAGGCGCTGGCCGACGCCGGCTCCGACAGCGCGGGGACCGGCATCGACGCGGTGGCCGTGACCTACGGTCCGGGCCTGATCGGTTCCCTGCTGGTGGGCGTGGCCGAGGCCAAGGCCCTCTCGCTGGCCTGGGGTGTCCCGCTGGTGGGGGTCAACCACCTGGAGGCCCACCTCTTCGCATCGCTGCTGGAACAGCCCGACCTGGGCTGGCCGCTGGTCGTACTCCTCGTGTCGGGTGGCCACACCCTCCTGGTCGAGGTGACCCAGCCCGGCCGCTACCGGCTGATGGGCGGGACCATCGACGACGCCGCCGGGGAGGCCTTCGACAAAGTGGCCCGCTACCTCGGACTCGGCTACCCCGGCGGTCCGGCCATCGACCGGATCGCCGGGCAGGGCGACCCCACCGCCTTCGCCTTCCCCCGCTCCTATCCCGGCACCGGCTACGACTTCTCGTTCAGCGGTCTCAAGACCTCAGTGGTCAACACGGTCCGCAAGCACCCCGAGGCCGACACCGCCGACGTGGCCGCCTCCTTCCGCCAGGCGGTGGTGGACGTGTTGGTCACCCGGGCCCGGAAGGCGGCCGCCGACGTGGGGGCCCGGGCCCTGTGCCTGGCCGGCGGCGTGGCCGCCAACGCCCTGCTGCGCTCGACGGTCGAGGAGGTGTGCGCCGCTGACGGGATCGGTGCCTTCCTGCCCAGTCGGGCCCTGTGCACCGACAATGCGGCCATGGTGGCCGCCGCCGGCTGGTGGCGGCTCCAGCAGGGAGATGTGAGCCCGCTCACCCTGGGAGCCGACCCCAATCTCCGCCTCGTTCCGACCGCCTGACAGGCCCTCCACCTGGCCCGGAGCCGTTTCCGGGCTGGCACTCGCCGGTCGCGGTTGCCAAGTGCCTCGGACATCGCTACCATTAGCACTCTCAACGCTCGACTGCTAACGCGTGCCACAGGAGGCCCGAACCCATGAGTCTGCATCCCCTTGACGACCGAATCGTCGTCCGTCCCGGCGAGTCCGAGGAGACCACCGCTTCCGGCCTGGTCATCCCCGACACGGCCAAAGAGAAGCCCCAGCAGGGCGAAGTCCTCGCCGTAGGCCCCGGCCGTCGCGCCGAGGCCAGCGGGGACCTCATCCCCCTCGACATCGCCGTGGGCGACACTGTCGTCTACTCCAAGTACGGCGGCACCGAGATCAGTTCCGACGGCGAGGACCTGCTGATCCTCTCCAGCCGTGACGTCCTGGCCAAGGTAGGTAAGTAATGCCCAAGATCCTGAAGTTCGACGAGGCCGCCCGGCGCGGTCTCGAGGCGGGGGTGAACAAGCTCGCCGACACCGTGAAAGTGACTCTCGGCCCGAAGGGCCGCAACGTGGTCATCGAGAAGAAGTTCGGTGCCCCGACCATCACCAACGACGGTGTGTCCATCGCCCGCGAGGTGGAGCTCGAGGACGTCTTCGAGAACATGGGCGCCCAGCTGGTCAAAGAGGTCGCCACCAAGACCAACGACGTGGCCGGTGACGGAACCACCACCGCCACCGTGCTGGCCCAGGCCCTCATCAAGGAGGGTCTGCGCAACGTCGCCGCCGGAGCCAATCCGATGGGACTGCGCACCGGGATCAACAAGGGCGTGGCCGCTGCGGTGGAGTCCATCAAGGAGCAGGCCAAGGAGATCGACTCCAAGACGGAGATCGCCCAGGTGGCCTCCATCTCCGCCGCCGACACCGCCATCGGCGAGGTGCTGGCCGATGCCATCGACAGGGTGGGCAAGGACGGCACCGTGACCGTCGAGGAGTCCAACACCTTCGGCATCGACCTCGAGTTCACCGAGGGCATGCAGTTCGACAAGGGCTACCTCTCGCCGTACTTCGTGACCGACGCCGAGCGGCAGGAAGCCGTCCTGGACGATCCGCTGATCGTCTTCGTCAACCAGAAGATCAGCGCCGTCCACGACCTGGTGCCCGTGCTCGAAAAGGTCATGCAGACCGGCAAGCCCCTGCTGATCGTGGCCGAGGATGTGGAGGGCGAGGCCCTCGCCACCCTGGTGGTCAACAAGATCCGCGGCACGTTCACCTCGGTGGCCGTCAAGGCTCCCGGCTTCGGCGAGCGTCGCAAGGCCATGCTGCAGGACATGGCGGTGCTGACCGGCGCTCAGGTCATCTCCGAGGAGATCGGCCTCAAGCTGGACACCACCACCGTCGACCTGCTGGGCAAGGCCCGCCGGGTCATCGTGACCAAGGACGAGACCACCATCGTCGAGGGTGGCGGATCCGAGGAGGACGTCAAGGGACGCATCGCGCAGATCAAGCGTGAGATCGACGACACCGACTCCGACTGGGACCGCGAGAAGCTGCAGGAGCGTCTGGCCAAGCTGGCCGGCGGTGTTGCCGTGGTCAAGGTCGGCGCCGCCACCGAGGTGGAGTTGAAGGAGAAGAAGCACCGCATCGAGGATGCACTCTCCGCCACCCGGGCTGCCGTGGAAGAGGGCATCGTGGCCGGCGGGGGGACCGCGCTGGTCCGCTCCCGTGCTGCCGTGCTCGCCGTGGTCGAGTCCCTCACCGGGGACGAAGCCACCGGCGCATCCATCGTGGCCAAGGCCCTGGTGGCCCCGCTGCACTGCATCGCCAGCAACGCCGGGCTGGAGGGTTCGGTCTACGTCCGCGAGGTGGAGTCGGAGACCGGTTCCATCGGCCTCAACGCCGCCACCGGCGAGCTGGTCGACCTGGTCAAGGCCGGAGTCATCGACCCGGCCAAGGTCACCCGCTCGGCGCTGCAGAACGCAGCGTCGATCGCCGGGCTCCTGCTGACCACCGAGGCGTTGGTGGCCGACAAGCCGGAGAAGGCCGATCCCGCCGCCGCCGCTGCTGCTGCTGCAGCTATGGGTGGCGGTATGGGCGGAATGGGTGGCATGGGCGGGATGATGTAGATCCCCTCCGGCTTCTGCGGGAGCCGGACGCGTCCGTCATGGGCGCACCCAGACGTGTGAACCGACCGGGCCTTCGGGCCCGGTCGGTCTCGTTCCGGAGACGGGCCACCGGGCGGGATCGGGGTGTCAGGGGCCCCCTTAGGAGACTGGCCCCGAGGGTCTCAGGGGGCATCGGGGACGTAGTGACGCTCGCCGGCCCGGTCGACCCAGACCCGCATGGTCCGGTCCGTTCCCGGGTCCTTGAACACCTCGTCGGTGGGGGTCCATCCGGGCTGGGGTGCGTCGGACTCGCCGTGGCGACGCACGAAGAGACTGATGATCACGGCCACCACCACGGCCACCCCCACCAGCGCCAGGATCACGACCACGGGACACGACCCAGGTCACCTCGATGGGAGCTGCTGCCGACTGGGGGCATCATGTGCGGCTCCCGACGACTACCGCGGTGCCATAGGCGACGATCTCGGTGAGGCCCTGACCCACCTCGGACGAGTCGAACCGCATGGAGATGATGGCATTGGCGCCCAAGATCCGTGCGTTCTCGATCAGACGGTCCAAGGCATGGCGCCGACTGTCCTCGACCAGCTTGGTGTACTGCTTGACCTCCCCGCCGGCCAGCGCCCGGAATCCGGCGGTGAACCCCTTGGCCGCCCCCATGGACCGAACCACCACGCCGAAGGTCATGCCCAAGCTGTGCTGCACCGACCATTCGGGGAACTCGAGCGCGGTGGTGATGGGGAACTGGGAGGCTGCCGCCTGCACTTCGTTGCTGTCCACTCGGGGACTCCTTCGCGTCGGGGATGGAGGGCGGGGGGTGGGTGTTCCGACCGCCCACCGCTCTCGGAATCAGAATTGTACCGACGCCCCTGGTCGCAGACCCGGATGGCTCGGCGGACCTCCCGCAGCGGCCCCATGCCGAGGGACTCGCCCTACTCTGAAGGCCTCCATGGAAACCTCCGACACCTCCGACACCTCCGACACCGTCGACGCATCGGTCGCCAACGACCATGCACCCGGCACTCGACGGTCCATCACCCGTCCCGCCCTCCACCGTGCCGGCGAGCCGGCCCCGTGGGCCGATCTCCCCCCCGGGCGACGGGAGCAGATCTCGCTCGACCGGATCCGCACGGCCCTCGAAGGCGACCGGCAGGACCGACGGGGGCGGGTCCGAGAGCCGTGGCGCACTCTGGCCGGCCAGGTGGCCGCAGGCCGTCCGGCGGCCGTACTGGTCCCCCTGTTCGAAGAACAGGGGGAGACCCGGGTGGTTCTCACCGTGCGGTCGAGCCGGCTCCGTTCCCACCAGGGCGAGGTGGCCTTTCCGGGGGGACGACTCGAGCATGGTGAGGGTGTCGTCGACGCGGCGGTGCGAGAAGCCAACGAAGAGGTGTCCCTCGATCCGTCGCTGGTCACGGTCATCGGCGAGCTGACGGCCATGCCCACGGTCTCCTCCGACACCGTGATGACACCGGTGGTGGCGGCGCTACCCGGCCGGCCGGCCCTGATCGCCAGCCCCGCCGAGGTGGACCGGGTCTTTGACGTGGCCCTGAGCGAGCTGGTGGCTGACGGGGCCTTCCACGAGGAGTGGTGGTCGGTGCCCGGCCGCCTCGGGCCGTCGGGCGTCCCGGTGGGTGAGTTCCCGGTGTGGTTCTTCGACGTGGCCGGAGAGACGGTGTGGGGGGCTACTGCCCGCACGCTGATGGAGCTGATCTGCCTGGTCCTGGGGGTGGAGTTCCCCCCGTCCCTCCGGGCCCAGGCCTCGACGGGGTGACCGGTCGCCTACCGCTGGATCCGGGTCCCCCATGAACGGCCGGGCCGGTCCGGGCGAGGGTCCAGGGTCGTGGCCCCAGGCGGTATCGTGGGGTGCAGTCGGTTGGCCCACTGTCGGAGCGGCCACCGATCGGAGGTGTGGAGAACTGCGACCAGGGTCCGGAGGATTGTTACGTGGCTGAGCTTGAGATTGGCATCTTCAAATCGGGTCGAAGGGCCTACGGGTTCGACGACATCGCCATTGTCCCGAGCCGGAGGACACGGGATCCCGAGGACGTGGACATCAGCTGGGAGATCGACGCTTACCAGTTCGAGCTCCCCCTCCTGGCGTCGGCCATGGACGGCGTGGTCAGCCCGGCCACCGCCATCGAGATCGGGAGGCTCGGCGGCCTGGGTGTGCTCAACCTCGAGGGCCTGTGGACCCGGTACGAGGACCCCACCCCGCTGTTCGACGAGATCCGTGAGCTCCCGGCTGAGAAGGCCACGTCCCGGATGCAGCAGATGTACTCCGAGCCGGTCCAGATGGAGCTGGTCACCCAGCGCATCAAGGAGATGAAGGCGGCCGGCATCACCACCGCCGCCTCGGTGACGCCCCAGAAGACCGAGACGTTCGCCCCGGCCCTGCTGGCCGCCGAGCTGGACCTGCTGGTCATCCAGGGCACGGTGGTCTCGGCTGAGCATGTGTCGAAGACGGTGGAGCCCCTCAACCTGAAGCGCTTCATCCGCGAGTTCGAGATCCCGGTGATCGTGGGAGGCTGCGCCTCGTACCAGGCCGGACTCCACCTGATGCGCACCGGTGCGGTCGGAGTTCTGGTGGGCGTGGGCCCGGGCAACGCCTGCACCACCCGTGGCGTGCTGGGCATCGGGGTTCCCCAGGCCACCGCCATCGCCGATGTGGCCGGCGCCCGCATGCGACACCTCGACGAGACCGGTGTCTACTGTCACGTCATTGCCGATGGCGGCATGTCCAAGGGGGGCGACATCGCCAAGGCCGTGGCCTGTGGGGCCGATGCTGTCATGCTGGGCTCTCCACTCTCCTCGGCCGTCGAAGCGCCGGCCCGCGGATTCCACTGGGGCATGGCCACCTTCCACCCCACCCTTCCCCGCGGGGCCAGGGTCAAGACCACCACTCGGGGATCCCTGCAGGAGATCCTCCTAGGTCCGGCCCACGAGAACGACGGTCGGATGAACCTCTTCGGGGCCCTGCGCACGGCCATGGCCACCTGTGGTTATGAGACGGTCAAGGAGTTCCAGAAGGCCGAAGTGATGGTGGCCCCCGCCCTCCAGACCGAGGGCAAGGACCTGCAGCGCTCGCAGGGCGTCGGCATGGGCCATTGAGCCCGTCGCCTCCCGACGCCGGTGGGCATGGTGACGGTCCGATCCTGGTGGTCGACTTCGGCGCCCAGTACGCCCAGCTGATCGCCCGGAGGGTCAGGGAGGCGCATGTCTACTCCGAGATCGTCCCCCACACCGCCAGTGCCGCCGATCTGGTGGCCCGGCACCCTGCGGGCATCATCCTGTCGGGAGGACCCAAGTCGGTCAACGAGTCCCCGGCTCCGACCATCGACCCGGCCATCTACGGCACCGGCATCCCCATCTTGGGCATCTGCTACGGGGCCCAGCTGCTGACCCAGCAGCTGGGTGGCGAGGTGTCCCGCACCGGCCGAGGGGAGTACGGCCGCACGCCGCTCACGGTGACCGGGACTTCCCCCCTGTTCGTCGACTGGCCCGGCACCGGCGAGGTGTGGATGAGCCACGGCGACGCCATCACCTCGGTGCCCGAGGGGTTCGTGGCCACCGCCACCAGCCCCGACGCCCCGGTGGCCGCCCTCCACGACGCCGAACGGGCCATCTACGGGGTCCAGTTCCATCCCGAGGTGGTCCACACCGAGCGGGGACGCGACCTCCTCGAGCGGTTCCTCTACGACGTGTGCCACTGCCCGCCGTCGTGGACCCATACCTCGATCATCGAGTCCCAGGTGGAGGCGGTGCGGGCCCAGGTCGGCACCTCCCCGGTGCTGTGCGCCCTCTCCGGAGGTGTCGACTCGGCGGTGGCGGCCGCGCTGGTCCACAAGGCCATCGGTGACCAGCTCACCTGTGTGTACGTCGATACCGGCCTCATGCGGGCCCACGAGAGCGAGCAGGTGGAGGAGACCTTCCGCCGGCAGTTCCACATCGATCTGGTCCACGTGAAGGCGGCCGACCGGTTCTTCGAGGCCCTGGCCGGGGTCACCGATCCCGAGACCAAGCGCAAGATCATCGGCGAGCTGTTCATCCGGATCTTCGAGGAGGTGGCCCGCGACCTGGTCATCGAGGAGTTCGACCCCGACGCGGACGGCTCCGTCCCAGCCGGGGGAGCCGACGAACCGTCCGGCTATCTCGTCCAGGGAACGCTCTACCCGGACGTGATCGAGTCCGGATCGGACTCCGCCGCCACCATCAAGTCGCACCACAACGTGGGTGGGCTCCCCGACGACTTGGCCTTCGATCTGGTGGAGCCGCTCCGCCTCCTGTTCAAAGATGAGGTCCGGGCGGTCGGTGAGGAGTTGGGTCTCCCCCACGACATCGTGTGGCGCCAACCCGTCCCCGGCCCGGGCCTGGCCGTCCGCATCGTCGGCGAGGTCACCCCGGAGCGGGCCGAGATCCTGCGGGCGGCCGACGCCATCGTGGTGGAGGAGATCCGCCGGGCCGGCCTCTACCGTGACCTGTGGCAGAGCTTCGCCGTACTCCCCGCCGTTCGCACCGTGGGCGTCATGGGGGACGGGCGGACCTACGCCTACCCCGTGGTGATCCGCGCTGTCACCAGCGACGACGCCATGACGGCCGACTGGGCCCGACTGCCCTACGACTTGCTGGAGCGCCTCTCCTCGCGGATCATCAACGAGGTCGAGGGCGTCAACCGGGTGGCTCTCGACATCACGTCCAAGCCGCCCGGCACCATCGAGTGGGAGTGACGCCTTCGGCCGCGGCCGGGGAGACCGAGCCACTGCCGGAGTGGCGCGGTGATGATAGCGACGACGGATCCGGGTCTGCCGACGGCCATCCCGGAACTCCCCGCCCCCGGCGGGAACCCATCGTGCAGCTCCGGCCCGACGACCTGCTGGAGGGGCTGACCGACCCCCAGCGCGAGTCGGTGATCCACCGGGGTGGGCCTCTGCTCATCGTGGCCGGGGCCGGATCGGGCAAGACCCGGGTGCTGACCCGTCGGATCGCCCACCTCATCGCCACCGGTGACGCCAAGCCGTGGCAGATCCTGGCCATCACCTTCACCAACACGGCGGCCGACGAGATGCGCAAGCGGGTGGTCGACCTGATCGGCCCCCGGGGCCAGCGGATGTGGGTGTCCACCTTCCACTCCGCCTGCGTGCGGATCCTCCGGGCCCACGGTGATCGACTCGGGTACAAGGGCTCGTTCACCATCTACGACGACGCCGACTCCCGGCGGCTGGTGGAGATCGTGGCTCGCGAGCTCGACCTCGACACCAAGAAGATGCCGCCTCGATCCATCCTGGGCCAGATCAGCCAGGCCAAGTCCCGCCAACAGGGCCCCACCGGGTACCGGGCCGCCGCCGTCACCATCTTCGACCGGCGCATCGCCGACGTCTTCGACCTCTACCAGCAGCGGATGGTGGCGGCCAACGCCATGGACTTCGATGACCTGCTGCTCAACACCGTCCGCCTGTTCCGGGAGCACCCCGACGTGCTCGAGCACTACCGGACCCGCTTCACCCACATCCTGATCGACGAGTACCAGGACACCAACTCCGTGCAGAACGCCCTGGCCGTACTGCTGGCCGGTGGACACCGCAACATCGTGGTGGTCGGGGACAGTGACCAGTCGGTCTATCGCTTCCGGGGCGCCGACATCTCCAACATCCTCGACTTCGAGCAGGCCTTCCCCGACGCCCGGGCCATCACGTTGGACCAGAACTTCCGGTCCACCCAGACCATCCTCGACGCCGCCAACGCCGTCATCACCAACAACGTCTCCCGCAAGCCCAAGTCGCTCTGGACCGAGGGCGGGGCGGGGCAGAAGATCGTCCGCTACCGGGCCGAGGACGAGCACGACGAGGCCGAGTGGGTGGCCCATGAGATCATCCGGCTCCGCAGTGATGAGGGCCTCCGCTGGGGCGACGTGGCCATCTTCTACCGCACCAACGCCCAGTCGGCCGCCCTCGAGGGGGCCATGGTCCATGCCGAGGTGCCCTACAAGGTGGTGGGTGGTACCAAGTTCTACGACCGGCGCGAGGTCAAGGACGTCATGGCGTACCTGAAGGTCCTGGTCAACCCGGATGACGAGATCAGCTGGCGTCGGATCGTCAACGTGCCCAAGCGGGGGGTGGGGGACACGTCGGTGGCCAAGCTGTCGGGCTGGTCCGGCTCCCGGGGCCTGTCCTTCGGGGATGCGGTGGCCTGTGCCGTCGAGGTGGGGATCGGTGGAAGGGCCGGACGGTCGCTGATGGAGCTGTCCGAACTGCTCGACGGCCTGCGGGCCCGGATGATCACGCCCCGGTTGGTGGATGAGAACGGCGAGGCGGTAGCCCCCCTCGACCTCGAGGCCCTGCTCGGCCCCGACAGTGGTGCTGACCGGGGCGGGGACCACCCGCCCGGGACGGACGAGCCGGCCACCCTCGGTCCCGGCGAGTTGGTGACGGCGGTGGTCGAGGACACCGGCTACCGGAGCGAGCTGCTCGCCGAGGGAACCATCGAGGCCCTGGGCCGGGTGGAGAACATCGACACCCTGGTGGGCATGGCCGCCGAGTACCGGACCCTGGCCGAGTTCCTCGAGGCGGCCTCGCTGGTGGCCGATTCGGACCAGCTCGAAGGGGACGGCACCAAGGTCTCGCTCATGACCATGCACATCGCCAAGGGACTGGAGTTCCCCGCCGTCTTCCTGGTGGGGATGGAGGACGGGATCTTCCCCCACATGCGCTCGCTCGGCGACCCGGTGGAGCTGGAGGAGGAGCGTCGCCTCTGTTACGTGGGCATCACCCGGGCCGAGCGCCATCTCTACGTCTCCCATGCCTGGTCCCGCATGCTCTACGGCCGGGGCAGCAGCAACATCCCGAGCCGGTTCCTGAACGAGATCCCCGACGAGCTGATCCGGGACGTGGGCGGCGATTCCGGCTCCCGGGGCTTCGGCTCGGGTCGGGCCGGAGGCGACAACTATCCGTCCCGTGGCCGGTTCTCCTCGCTGGACGACGGCGGTGGCACCCCGGGGAAGAGCGTGTTCGGAAGGGGTGTGGCAGAGGGGGACTCCGGATTCGATGCCACCGGACGCCGGCGCCGGGCTCCGGCCTCCAGTGGGGCCGAGCTCCTGGGCCTCGTGACCGGGGACGTCGTGGTCCACGGCCAGTGGGGCGAGGGCCGGGTGGTGGAGACCGCGGGCTCCGGCGAGGACGCCGAGGCCGTGGTCATCTTCACTACCGTCGGTCGCAAGAAACTCCTGCTCAAGATGGCCCCGGTCAAGCGCGCCTGAGGGCGCCCCGAGGGTCGGCGACCGCCCCCCACCCGGGTGACGGGGCCCGCGTCCCCAGCCGAAGCGACATCTGGGAGACTGACGGGTGACCGGTGGGAAGACCGGTGCCGCCCGTCCCGGTTCATCGAATCGTCAGCTGGCCCTGATCTACTGCCACTGAGCTGCTGGGATGGAGCAGTACCCTCGGGCGGGAGCGCACGACCCGAGGCGGCGGGGCCTCGGCACCACCGTGAGCGAATCTGCGCAGAACGAAGTCTGGGGAGCGCGTTGGACGGCAACATCATCTTCGATCAGGACGGCCTGTCGTCCGAGTCGCTCCGTCCTGTGCCATCCCCGCCGGTATCCGACGACACCGCCCCGTCGTCGACATCTCCCCGGGAGCCCGAGGAGTCGCAGGCCACGGGGCCCGCCGAGACCGCCGAGACCGACGAGACCGACGAGACCGACGAGACCGACGAGACCGACGAGACCGACGAGACCGACGAGACCGACGAGACCGACGAGACCGACG
>JBBQWW010000015.1:0-52300 GCA_038210245.1 Acidimicrobiales bacterium | reverse complement strand
GCGCATTGACTCACCTAAAACCTCCGCGTAGTCGGCATCGTTGCCTCACGTAAAACCCTCCGCGTAGGAAGCGCGACCAACTACGCCTGATCCATGGAGCTATCGATGGGTGAGCGGCGTGCCGTGACGACCAAGCTGGCCAATCAGTACAAGAAGGGATCCCGCTCCGAGAAGGCGGTGATCCTCGACCAGCTGGTGGCCCTCACCGGCTGGAATCGTGACCATGCCCGGGCCCGACTCCGAAGTGCCGGTGAGGTTCGGGTGGTGAGAGTGAGGACACCCAGGCCGCCCGTCTACCCGCCGCGGGTGATCTCGGCTCTGGAACTGTGCTGGAGGGCGTCACGAGCGCCCGCCGGCAAGCGCCTTGCCCCGATGCTCCCGGTCCTTGTGCCCCTGCTCCGCCGTGACGGCGAACTCGACGTGACCGACGAGGAGGCCGCACTCTTGATGGGCATGAGTGCCGCCACCATCGACCGCCGCCTGGTGGGCACCAAGGTGTTGGCCGGGTTCCGGGCCCACGGCCACACCAAGCCGGGGTCACTGCTCAAGACCCAGATCCCTATCCGGACCTGGTCGGAGTGGGACGACGTCACCCCGGGCTTCGTCGAGATCGACCTGGTCGGCCACGAGGGCGGGAACTCCTTCGGTGAGTTCTGCTTCACCCTGACCGTGACTGACATCGCCACCGGCTGGACCATCAACCGGTCGGTGGCCAACAAGTCGGCCATCCGGGTCACCGAGGCCATCGAGCACGACTGTGGAGCCTTCCCCTTCCCCATCCTCGGCATCGACTCGGACAACGGATCCGAGTTCATCAACGCCCACTTCCTCGAGTGGTGCACTGCACGCCGGATCACCTTCACCCGTTCCCGACCGGGGAACAAGAACGATGGCTGCCATGTCGAGCAGAAGAACTGGACCCATGTCCGAGAGCTGGTCGGCTACCTGCGCTTCGACACCTCTGGCGAGCTCGCCCTCTTGAACCGGATCTGGGCCATCGACCACGGCTACACGAACCTGCTGTTGACCCAGCAGAAGCTGGTCGAGTCCACACGGGAGGGAGCCAAGGTCATCAAACGCCACGATGCCGCCCAGAGCCCCTATGAGCGCCTCATCGCCGCAGGCATGCTCACCCCGGCTCAGAAAGGAGCGTTGACCCGGGCTCGAAACGCCCTCCGTCCCGGCGAGGTCCAACGGGAGATCGAACGACTCTGCACCCAGCTGGAACGGCTCGCCCTCGCCAAAACGGGGGCCCCTCCACGGGCGGTCAATCGGGCCTTCACCAGATAGTTCCAGGCGGAGGGTTTTACGTGAGGCAACGAATCACCCTTGGCGGAGGGTTTGACATGAGGCAACGGGCCGCGGCTACCGGCGTCGTCGGACGGCAGCCCCTCTGAGCAGGCCCGACGGGGCCATTCACGCCACGTCCACCCAGTTCCCGCCGGGGCGGGCCGTGCGCCGTCAGGAGGCGATCCGGTCCTTGGGCGGCACCGAGGCCATGGCGTCGTACTCCTCGGTGGTGTCCACCCAGGACTCGAACTCGATGACCCCCAGCTCGGTGAACTTGGTCCGAAGCCACCCGTCGGCGGCGTCGAGGAGACCCAGCTTCTTGCAGTTGGGGACGATCTTGGAGAACAGCAGCGCCTGGAACTCGCCCCGTTCGGGCGCCTGCTGGACCACCGGGACGATGGCCTTGGGATCGATGCCCATACGGTCCCACACCTCCTGCTGGAGGAACCGGTCCCGCATGCGCACGGCCGCCTCGAAGGCGAACTCCTGCCGCTCGCGGAGCTCGGCGGCGTTCAGCTCCTGGTAGTACTCCTGCAGGCTGAGCACCCCGAAGGCCACATGGCGGGCCTCGTCGGCCATCACGTAGCGGAGGAGCTGCTTGAGCAGGGGGTCGGCGGTCATGGCGTGCATGAGCCCGAACGCCGCCAGGGCCAGCCCCTCCACCATGATCTGCATGCCCAGGTAGGTCATGTCCCAGCGCGAGTCGGCGATGATGTCGTCGAGGAGCATGCGCAAGTGAGCGTTGATGGCGTAGTGGCCCGAGAGCTTCTCATCCAGGTATTTGCCGAACACCTCCACATGGCGGGCCTCGTCCATGACCTGGGTGGCGGCGTAGTACTTGGCGTCAATCCACGGCACCGACTCCACGATCTTGGCCGTGCAGATCAGCGCCCCCTGCTCACCGTGGAGGAACTGGGACAGCGTCCAGTTCTGGCTCTCGACACCGAACTGCACCCACTCCTTCTCGCTCCACTTCTCCACCGGAGTGCCACTGAGGTCAAAGCCGGCGCCGAAGCCACCACTGGCCTCAGCCTGGTCTTTTACCATCTTCTCCTGGTCCACCTCTGTCTCCCAGGGCAGATCGGTCTCCCCGTTCCACTGGGCCCCCTTGGCCTTCTCGTAGAGCTTGTTGAGCTTGGGGCGGGCCCCCTTCTCGTAGTCCCAGGTGAAGATGGAGTCGTAGTCGGAGTGGACCACGTGGCGACCGTCGGCCTCCTCGGTGCCCACCACCGACAGGATGGTCTCGAAGTCGTCGATCTCGGCCCGGCCGATGATGTCCTCGGTACTGCTCATCTCGGTGGTCATGGCTTGTCTCCCTTGGCACGGTCGGTGGTAGTCGAATGGATGCTGCTGGTCGGTGAGGCGGTCGAAAAGGAACCGTTGTGGGGTGGAGCGGCCCGCGGTGGGGCGGCCGGATCACCGAGGCCGAACGGTGTGATGTCGATGGCGTCGGGGGCACCAGCGTCGTGGAGGGCCTCGATCCCCGGGATCACGAAGGTGGTGACGAGGCGCTCAGCGTCGGCGGAATCGGTCAGGTCGGTGTGCGGCGACGGCGCGATGGCGTAGGAGAGCACGATTCGGGTGGCCCACTCGGCCACCCGCTCGGCTTCGGCCGGCCTCATCCACCGGGCCAGGAAGGGTGCGGTGAAGCCGGACGCGGTGGTCAGCAGGCGGTTGGACTCGTCGAAGGCCAGATGGCCGAGGACCATCTCCGGCTCGTGGGCCACCAGATAGGCCAGGGCTGCATGGTTCCGGATACGCGAGGACGCCTCGACGATGCCGTTGACCAGGGCCTCGGTCAGGTCACCAGCCTCGCCGAGCCTGACTCCGAGGGCGGAGAACAGCCGGGCCATCTCCGTGTCCACCACTGCGTGGAGGATCTCGTCCCGACCGCCAGGGAACACCCGGTAGACCGTGGCTCGGGACAGGCCGGCCTGGCGGGCGATGTCGTCCACCGTCGTCTTGGCCGTCCCGTGGCGGGCCAGGCACGTCAGGGTGCCGTCGATGACCCGCACCCGGTGGGGGGAGGCCTGGTCGACCGCATTGGGGCGGCGACCGACCGGGTCCGCCTCGTCACCACCGACTACCTGAAGCGCGGCCCCCTGTGCGTGCACGACTGAAACGCTAGGTCGATATTTGTCTCATTGTCAACGACACGGCATCTCAGGGGGTGTCGGGGGACGGCGGGCCGGCCACCACCCCCGCCAGCAGCTCGGACTCCACCAGGCGCGCCACCTGCTCCGGATCGTCAAGGTCCCACCGTCCCGGGGACGACATGTAGGACAGGACCATCCGGGCCAGAAAGTCTGCCGCTTCGCTCAGATCCACCCCCGGGGCCACCCCCCGCTGGGCCAGGTACGGCACGAGGAAGGTGGCGATGCCCTGGCGGATACGGATGCTCTCGACGGTCAGGGCGGGCAGCAGCTTCTCCGGCTCGGTCTGCATCACCCGCTGGAGGACCTCGTGTTCCACGATGGAACGGTGGGCGAACATGATGCCCTGCTCCATCACTTGCTCCAGACTGTCGGCGTCCTGAACGTGCTCGTAGAGGCGGCCGAAAAACACCAGCATGGCCCACGAGACCACGGCGTTGAGCAGCTCCTCGCGCCCTCCGGGGAACGCCCGGTAGACGGTGGCCCGGGAGACCGAGGCCGCGCGGGCCGCATCCTCGACCGTCGTCTTGGCCAGGCCCGAGCGGGCCACGCAGACGTAGGTGGACTCGATGATCCGCTGACGGGTGTCGTCCATGGGGCCCGAGCCGGATTCAGAGCCCGAGCAGCGGCTCGAGCCCGAGCGTCAGTCCCGGACGGTCCGAAACCGCCAACACGGCCAGCACCACACCGTCCATGAACGAGGAGCGGTCGTAGGAGTCGTGCCGGATGGTCAGGCTCTGGCCGATGCCTCCCAGGATGACCTCTTGATGGGCCACCAGCCCGGCCAGTCGCACTGAGTGGATCCGGATCTGGGCCGGGCCCTCCCCGCCCCGGGCCCCTTCCTGCACCGTGGTGACGGTGGCGTCGGGTCGGAACTCACCGGACCCCGAGGCGTCCCGAGCTGCAGCCATCCGCTCGGCCGTGCGCATGGCCGTGCCCGACGGGGCATCCAGCTTGCCGTCATGGTGTAGCTCGACGATCTCGGCCCCAGTGAAGAACGGGGCGGCCATCTCGGCGAAGCGCATCATCAGCACAGCTCCGATGGCGAAGTTGGCCGCCACTACGCAGTTGGGTGCGTCGGAAGCCGGGCCGGCGAACCGGCGGCCGAGGTCGTCAAGGTCGGATCGGGTGAATCCCGTGGTGCCCACCACGGCATGGATCCCGGCATCGGCACAGAAGGCCAGCGTGGGCCGGGCCGCCTCCAGGTGGGTGAAGTCGACCACCACCTCGGCGCCGGCCGAGGTCAGCGCCTCCAGGGTGTCGCCGACCTTCAGCGGACCGGCGTCGATCCCAACCAGCGTGGTCAGATCGGCGCCTCGGTGTCCGGGGTCCACCGCCGCCACCAGCTCCAGGTCAGGGTGTCCGAGCACGGTCCGACACACCTCCCGACCCATGTTTCCCCCGGCACCGACCACCCCAACTCGCATGCCGGCCACCCTACCGTCGGTGGCTGCGCTAGCCCGAACACCGTCGGTCGTTGCGGGTAGCCCGAACACCGTCGGTCAGCACGACAGACAGCTGTGGCCGTCGGCCTCTGCCGCTCAGCCCAGCCGGAGCGAAGAGGCGTCGAAGTCGGACTCGTCGAACGGTCCGACTACCGACAGGGTGCGAGGTGCGGCCACCAGCTCGGCGGCGGCGGCGTGTACTTCCTCGAGACTCAGCATCGCCACCCGAGCCAACACCTCGTCCACCGTGAGGATCTCGCCATGGAGCAGCAGTCCCGCCCCGATCCGGCTCATCCGTGCCCCCGAGTCCTCGCAGGCCAGCAGGGTCTCGGCCCGGAGGTTCCCCTTGGCGATGGCCAACTCCCGTTCCGTGATGCCCTCCTCCCCCAGCCGGTCCAGCTCGGTGGACACGATGTCGAGCACCTCGGCCACATGTTCAGGTGCCGTTCCCATGCCCACGCTCACCGAACCGGCATCGTGGTAGGCCACCCGCTCGGACCACACCGAGTAGGCCAGGCCCCGGCGCTCACGGATCTCCTGGAACAGTCGGCTGGACAAGCCACCCCCGAGGACGTGGTTCACTACGGCTAGGGCGTAGCGCTGAGGATCCATTCGGTCGACCGATCGGGCCGCCAGCACCAGATGGGTCTGCTCGGTGGCCCGACGGGAGACGGCCAGCGCCTCCACCTTGTCGTCGGGTGCTACCCGCTCGGGAGTGGTGCCGCCCTCCCGCCCGGCGAACCGGGCCTCGACACCCTCAGCCACCTGGCGATGGTCCAGGTCGCCGGCCACGGCCACCACCATGTTGCCCGGACGGTAGTGGTGGTCGAAGAACTCGGCGATGCGCTCGGTGGTCATGGCCACCACCGAGTCGTGGCTTCCCAGCACCTCCCGACCGAGAGGATGGTCGGGGAACAGGAGAGCCGAGCTCTGCTCCGCCGCCTCGTCCGACGGCTCATCGGCGTGCATCAGGATCTCGTCCAGGATCACCTGTCGCTCGGCATCGAGGTCAGTGGGCCGTAGTGCCGGCTGCCACATGATGTCCGAGAGGATGTCCAGGCCCAGCGAGAGGTGCTCGGCCAACAGCCGGATGTAGAAGGAGGTGTACTCCTTGGTGGTGAAGGCGTTGAAGTCGCCGCCCACCTCGTCCACGGCCTCGGCGATGGCCGAGGCCGACCGATCGGCCGTGCCCTTGAACAGCAGGTGCTCGAGGAAGTGTGATGAGCCGGCCCGACTCTCCTCCTCGTCGCGAGATCCGGTACCGACCCAGAAGCCGATGCACACCGAGCGGGCATCCTCCATCCGCTCGGTGGCTAGCGCCAGACCGGACGGAAGGGTCTCGGTGCGGATCACCGGGTGACGACCTTCTCGATCGTCACCCGGTGCTCACGCGTGATCAACGGCGCCGGCGACCACCCCGGCCGCCTCCGCCTCCGCCTCCACTGGGGCGATCGGAGGTCTCGGCCCCAGCCGGGCCGAGATCACCGAACTCCTGGACCAGCTCTTCCTCGAAGGCGGCCTCGAACGAGGCGGCTCCGGCCGGTGCGGCGCTGGACTCGGCCGGACGGCGGCCCCGGTCCCGGTCGGGAGCGTCGCCGGGATCGGCGTGGTCCCCACGAGGAGGACGGCTGCGGCCGCCGCCGTCGCCACGACCCTCACTGCGGCCGTTCCGGCTCTCTCCACCGGAGGATGCCGCGGCAGGGGCCTCGCCAGCCAGGGAGAGGGACACCTTCCCCTGGGGATCGATGTCGTCCACCTTCACCTCGACGGGCTGGCCCAGTTCGAGCACGTCCTCCACGCGCTCGACCCGCTTGCCCTGGCCGATCTTCGAGATGTGCAACAGACCGTCACGACCCGGGAGGATGTTGACGAAGGCTCCGAACTTGGTGATGTTGACCACCTTGCCCTGGTACGTGGCCCCCACCTCGGCCAGTGGCGGGTCGAGGATGGTGGAGATCCGTCGCCGGGCCTCCTCCACGGCCGTGCCGTCCTTGGCGCCGATGGTGACCGTTCCCACCATGCCGTCGTCATCGACGGCGATGTCGGCGCCGGTCTCCTGCTGGAGGGCGTTGATGACCTTGCCTTTGGGTCCGATGACCTCGCCGATCTTGTCCATCGGAATCTCGAAGGAGATGATCTTCGGTGCCGACTCGGCCACCTCACTGCGGGGCTCGGCGATGGCTCCGGCCATCACATCGAGGATGGCCAGCCGGGCGTCCTTAGCCTGGAGGAGGGCTTTGGTCAGGACATCCAGAGGGAGGCCATCGATCTTGGTGTCCAGCTGGAGTGCCGTCACCGCGTCCTTGGTTCCCGCCACCTTGAAGTCCATGTCCCCGAAGGCATCCTCGGAGCCGAGGATGTCGGTGAGGGTGACGTAGGTCCCGCCGTCGTAGACCAGGCCCATGGCGATGCCGGCCACCGGGGCCTTCAGGGGCACCCCGGCCGCCATCATCGACAGGGTAGAGCCGCACACCGAGGCCATCGACGTCGAACCGTTGGAAGCCAGTACATCGGAGACCAGGCGGAGCGTGTAGGGGAAGTCCTCCTCGTAAGGCACGACCGGCAGCAGAGCCCGCTCGGCCAGAAGTCCGTGCCCGATCTCGCGGCGCTTGGGTCCACGCATAAACCCGGTCTCACCAGTGGAGAAGGGGGGGAAGTTGTAGTGGTGCATGTACCGCTTGTGGTCGTCGGGAGTGATGGTGTCGAGCAGCTGGTTCATCCGGGGCATGCCCAGGGTGGTCACGTTGAGCACCTGGGTCTCGCCCCGCTGGAACAGGGCCGAGCCGTGGGCCGTGGGGAACAGGTCCACCTCAGCGGAGAGCGGGCGGATCTCGGTAGTGGTACGACCGTCGACGCGAAGTCCCTCCTCCACGATCCGCTTGCGGACCAGCTTCTTGGTCAGGCCACGGACGGCCGCCTTTATCTCGCCCTTCCGCTCGGGGAACTCGGGGGCCAACGTGTCGATGATGAAGGTGGAGGCGGCGTCGAGGGCAGTGTTGCGCTCGGCCTTGGACACCACCGTGTTGGCTTCGGCAACGGCGTCGGAGCCGATGGCCTGGACCCGCTCGAAGACGTCGTCCTCGTAGTCAGAGAAGGTGGAGTACTCGATGATCTCCACCGGACCACGCTCGGCCACGTACGCCTCGACCATCTTGCGCTGCAACTCGATGGATTCGCGGATCCATGTCTTGGCCGCCTCGAGGCCGTCGGCCAGCACCTCTTCGGTGACCCGAGGGGCTCCTTCGTCGTAGAACTGGAACGAGCGCTCGGAGCCGCCGGCCTCGACCATCATGATGGCGATGTCGGCATTGGCCGCGTCGGACAGAGCTCGGCCGGCCACCACCAGCTCGAAGGTGGACTCGTCACCCTCCTGGAAGCTGGGGTGCGGGATCCACTGCCCGTCGACGGAATAGGCCACCCGGACCGCCCCGATGGGGCCCTCGAAGGGGATACCCGAGATCATCAGCGCAGCCGAGGCGGCGTTGATGGCCAGGACATCGTGGGGGTTGACCTGGTCGGCACCGAAGATGGTGCCGACCACGTGGACCTCGTTGCGGAAGCCCTTGGGGAAGGACGGGCGCAACGGACGGTCGATGAGCCGGCAGGTCAGGATGGCCTGGTCCGAGGACTTGCCTTCCCGCCGGAAGAACGAGCCGGGGATCTTGCCGGCAGCGTAGGTCCGCTCCTCGATGTCCACGGTCAGGGGAAAGAAGTCGGCCCCCTCGCGTACCGACCGCGACGCGGTGGCCGTGGCCAGCAGCACGGTGTCGCCGATCCTGGCCACCACGGCTCCGTCGGCCAGCTGGGCCAGCTTGCCGGTCTCGAATGAAAGTGTGCGATCGGTGCCGCTGATGGGCGCCGACACGGAAATGGCGTCTGACATGACGCTCCTTGGTCTGTTCGGGGACTCCCCGAGCCAGTTCCCAGTTGTCGACCACTCCACCGGTCCGTGCGGATGGAGACGGGGTGATCGGCAACTGGTGACTGACCTCGACGGAAGCCCAATTGTGTGTTGTCTACGACCGGCCGGTTGGTTGGCTGGCCGCTGCTGATGCACGCCGACAACGTGCCGGCCTGCGGTCCTCCGACGTGTCGCCGGGGGAGAAATTGCGACCGCCCGGCCGAGGCCGGGCGGAGCGAGTGATGACCGCCTAGCGGCGGAGCCCGAGGCGACCGATGATGTCCCGGTAGCGCTCGACGTCATTGTTTCGGACGTAGTCGAGCAGTCGCCGACGCCGTCCGATCAGCTTCAGGAGTCCACGACGGGTGTGGTGGTCTCCTTTGTGAACCTTGAGATGTTCGGTGAGGTGGACGATGCGCTCGCTGAGGATAGCGATCTGTACCTCGGGGGATCCGGTATCAGTCTCATGGAGACGGTACTCGGAGATGGTGGCCTGCTTATCTGGCATGTGGGGAATCGACCTCTGATGTCTTCGGAAAGGGCCAGCGGACACAACACGCCAGCGGGTCAATGGTAGCAGGAACGCCGCCCGACCCGGGATCCCCAAACAAAACTCCCTGCTTGGGAGAGGTGGGGGCGGAGGGAGCGGGCCACGGTCGGCCCCGACCGACGGGGGGCCGCCGCTACGAGCGACCGGCCTCGCCATGGTGGCGGGGCCGGTCGCGTCATCACTTCGGTCCGCCGGTGGGAGGCGCCTCGGGGCACCTTGGCCCGGGGAACCCCCGAGGCTACCGATGGGCTACTTGTTGGGTTGAGGGGTGATCCGCAGGTAGGGCTTCACGGCGTTGAACCCCTTCGGGAACCGCTCCTTGGCCTCCTCGTCGGAGACCGCGGGAACGATGACGACGTCGTCGCCGTCCTTCCAGTTGACGGGAGTGGCCACTTTGTAGTCCGCGGTCAGCTGCAGCGAATCGAGGACCCGGAGGATCTCCTGGACGTTGCGGCCGGTGGAGGCCGGGTAGGTCAGGGTCAGCTTGATCTTCTTGTCCGGGCCGATGATGAACACCGAACGCACGGTGAGGGTGTCGTTGGCGTTGGGGTGGATCATGTCGTAGAGGTCGGCCACTTTGCGGTCCTCATCACCGATGAGGGGGAAGTTCAATGCCGTCCCCTGGGTCTCCTCGATGTCGCCGGCCCACTTGCCATGGGAGGTGACGTCGTCGACCGAGAGGCCGATCAGCTTGGTGTCCCGCTTGTCGAACTCGGCCTTGGCCGCCGAGAAGGCGCCCAACTCGGTGGTGCAGATGGGGGTGAAGTCCTTCGGATGCGAGAACAGAACACCCCAACTGTCCCCGAGGTACTCGTGGAAGTTAATGGTGCCCTCGGTCGTGTCCGCAGTGAAGTCGGGGGCTTCGTCGCCCAGTCGGATTGCCATGATTTGTGCTCCTTCGTTGTGCTGGTTCTTCGGTGTGCTGCTTCGAACTGCTCGTGGGTGCTGCCTGGTGCTGCCGATGCGTGATGCGGGGCACCTGCCCGGGACTTCCACCGGACGATTCGATCCGGCTCCGGCCGGGGCCGCGATCCGATCGTCACGCCAGGATAGACGAATCGTTCCCAATTGTCGACCGAGTTGGTCGTGTTTCGACTCCGGCCAGCGTTCAGGTTCCTCTGGCCGTCTCCCTCCCGTTCCACCATGCTGGAGGCATGACGCCGACCGCCCCATCCGCTACGACCGTACTGGTGGACCACGAAGGACCGGTCACCGTGGTGACCATCGACCGCCCCGACCGGCGCAACGCCGTGGATCCGGCCACGGCCCAGGCCCTCTTCGAGGCGTTCTCCACCTTCGACCACGACCGTTCCGCGTCGGTGGCCGTCCTCACCGGGAGCGGCGGGACCTTCTGCGCGGGCGCCGACCTTCAGTCCCTGGCCGCGGGCGACCGGCACCGGGTCGAGGAGGAAGGTCCAGGGCCCATGGGTCCCACCCGCATGGCCCTGGGCAAGCCGGTGATCGCCGCCGTGGAGGGGTACGCCGTAGCCGGAGGCCTCGAGTTGGCCGTCTGGTGCGATCTGCGGGTGGCGGCTGACGACGCCGCATTTGGGGTGTTCTGTCGGCGGTTCGGTGTGCCCTTGATAGATGGCGGCACGGTGCGACTGCCTCGGCTGGTGGGTCAGGGCCGGGCCCTCGATCTCATCCTCACCGGTCGGGAGGTCGGGGCGGAAGAGGCACTGGCCATGGGACTGGTCAACCGGGTGGTCCCGGCCGGGACCGCCCGAGACCAGGCCGTGGCCTGGGCTCGGGAGGTGGCCGCCCTGCCCCAGACCTGCCTCCGCAACGACCGTCGATCGGCCCTGGACCAGTGGAACCTGTCCGTCGGGGACGCCCTCCGCTCCGAGTACCGCTACGGCCTGAGCAGCCTGGCCTCGCCCGACGCCGCCGCCGGCGCCACCCGGTTCTCCTCGGGAGCCGGCCGGGGCGGCACGGTCGTCGGCCCCGGCGAGTGAAGCAGTCGGTCACCGTGCCCGACGTGGCCGCCTTCGATTTCGACGGGACCCTCACCGAGGGCGGGAGCGTCCTCGACTTCCTCACGACCGTGAGCGGCCGGGCCAAGGTCCTGACCGCCACCGCCGCCCTTGCCCCCCGGCTGGCCCACGGGGCGCTGGCCGGCGGGACGGTGGCCGACGAGACCAAAGAGCAGCTCTTCGAGAGGATCCTGGCCGGCGAGGATGCGGCCAGGGTGGAGCAGGTAGCCGAATGGTTCGCCCGGCACCATCTAGCCCGGCACCTGAGACGTGATATCCAGGAGCGGTTCGACCAGCACCGCCTGCGGGGAGACCGGGTGATCATCGTCTCGGCCTCCCCCGAGGTCTACGTGCGGGTGGCCGGTCAGCTCCTCGGTGCCCACGGAACAGTGGCCACCCGCCTGGCCGTCGACGACCGCGGCGCCCTCACCGGTCAGTATGACGGTGCCAACTGCCGAGGCCAGGAAAAGCTCCGGCGCCTCCGGGCATGGATGGTGGCCGACGGTGCCACTCCCGACCGGCTCTGGGCCTACGGAAACAGCCGCGGCGACCTGCGCATGCTGGAGGCGGCCGATGTCGGGGTCAACGTGGGCCGGCTCGGCCGGCTCGGCCGGCTCCGGGCGTTCGGCGCGCTCCACGACTCGCCGCTCGGCTGACGGCACCGATCACGGCGGGGACGGAGCGCCGCGGCCCGAACTGGACCGAGTCACAGATACTCCTTCTTTCGCATCCACACCAAGACGAACCACCCCCAGATGGGTGGCAGGTACGCCGTGAACAGCCGCTGGACGAAGACGGCGGCCACGGCATTGGTCTCGTTGATGCCGGCGGCGGTGAGCCCGATGATCATTCCGGCCTCCACCACCCCCATCCCGCCGGGGACCGGCGAGATGCCCCCCAGCATCGAGCCCAGGGTGAGCACGACGATCAGAGTGGCCAGGCTCAGGTGGTCCCCGAAGGCGTGGAGCGAGGTACCGAGAGCCAGGGCCACGAAGATCTGGGCCGCGGCGCTGCCCCCGAAGATCTCCACCAGATTACGGGGGTGCCCGGCCAGGATCCTCAGGTGCTCCCACACCTCGGAGGCCTTGGGGCGGAGTTTGGCTGCGGCCAGTCGGCGCCAGCGGGGCACGGCGAAGAGCAGACCCAGGGCCACACCGACCACGACCACGACCACCACGATGAGCCAGACCAGATTCGAGCCGGACGAACTGCCCTCACTGGCCGGCGTGGAGTCGAAGTGCAGGTCCCCGAGGGCCAAGGGCAGCGAGATGAGGAAGAGGGCACCCTTCACGATCCAGCTGGCCGTGCTGGCCAGCACCCCCGAGCTGACCGCCACCGTCGGGGTGTACCCCTCCTGTTGGAAGAAGCGCACCCGGGTGGCCAACACGGCCATCGACCCCCCAGCCAGGCCCACGAAGGTGTCCGAGACCTCGAGGGCCAGGGTGCGGCCGTAGGGCAGCGGGTTGGTCACCGAGCCCACGGTGGTGACGGCGATGGCCGGGTACGCCGCCTGGGCCAGAACGAACGTGGTCACCACCCACCCCCAATCGGCCCCGGTGATGGTGCTCCACGACTTCCCCACGTTGATGAGCACCCCGATCAGGGCCCACCCACCGATCAACGTCCCGAAGACCAGCACCAGCGTGACCCAGCTGATGCGCCGGGGCTCGACCAGCTTGGGCACCTCGACCTCGAAGGCCGCCGCACCCTGCTCGCGCAGGCCGGTCAGGAGGGTCTTCTTGCCCCGCAGAGTGCGGGAGGCCACCGGGTCCAATGCCGCCCGCTGCAGGTACGGAAGCGCGGCCACCACGATCTCGGTGGGGACCGTCCGTGCCGCCGCCGCCACGGTGCGCTCGGGGCCGGCCACCACCGACAGGGCGGCCAGGACCGCCGCGCTGTCCCGGTCGAGCTGGTCGGCGGAGGCCACCGTGGAGGCCGTCCGGAAGTCGACGAAGCCGGCGGCGTCATGGACGTCGATGACGATGGTCTCGGTGGACAGGGCACCGTGGGCGATGCGGGCCGAGCGGAGGACGAGGAGCTGTCCGAACACCGCGTCCAGGGCGGCCTCGGTGACGATGGGATCGGTGGGTACCGGGGCAGGTGGAGGCGTGGGAGCCGGGACCTTCTCGGTCGCCGCCTCCCCCGTGGTCGGTTGCTCGCCGTCGGCCGACGGGGTCGGGTCGTTGGGCGGCAGCACATAGGGGGCAAAGGAGGACAGAGGGCGACCCGCGGGTGGTCGGGTCACGAAGAGCGCATCCTTGGCCGGGCCGGCCGGGCCGGCGGCCAGGACCATTGGCACCCGGGCACCGGCCCGATCGGCCATCAGGGTCAGGTAGGCCTCGTGCTCGACCTGCTGCCTCCGGGTCAGAGCCAGCGTGGGACCGGAGTCCCGGTAGAAGAGGAACCGCAGCGTCTTGGCCAGTAGCTGGGCGTCCGAGGCATCCCGTCCGTAGACGGATACGTCGACGGGTGACCCGTCGACGTATCCGTCGAAGCGGCCCACGCCCCACTCCTGTTTAGAGGCCGGTCTCACGTCCACGGCGGTCAGCTCCAGGTCACCGAGTAGCAGCTGAACTTCCCCGGTCGACGGGAGTCCGAGGGGCGACCCGAAGACCAGGTGCACGATCGCGGTCACTCCCCAGCCCACGGCCAGACTGGCCAGCACCGCTAGGGGCACACCGGAACCGTTGACCACCGCGGTGAGGGCCAGCAGCCCGATGGCCGCCTCCAGGCAGAGCTGCAACCAGCGACTGAAGTACGGCAGGGCGGCGGTGACCACGCCCACCGTGGCGGCCACCCGGGCTACGGGGAAGGCCAGATCCACGTGTCCGTAGCCGGAGGCCGGCGGTCGACCCCCGTCGCTGCCCAACACCACCGCCGACAGGATGCAGAGGAGCCAGGCGGCGGCGCCGGACACGGCGATATCCCGGATGGCCGACAGGCGCCTTGACAACAACGCCATGAGGGCGATCACCGCCACCACCCCGAGCGAGGTGATCCACCAGAGGGACGAGATCAACCACCGGACCCCGTCGGGCGGGGAACCGAGCGTAGTGGCGATGGTGTGCTCGAGATCGGAGTCGGTCTTGGTGCCGATCCAGCACACCACCAAGGCCAGAGCGGCCAAGCCGAGTTTGACAGCATCCGACCCCCGCCGCCGGGTCTGGCCGTCGCCCACCGGGGCGAAGACGATGGCCCGCCAGCGCCGGCCCTTCATGCGCCACGAGGTCCGCGCCTTCTCCCCGCTGCCCTCGGAACCCGACGACGGCCCCGGCCCGACGGAGTCCAGCCGGGGTCCGGCGTCCGATGCCCCCCCCTCGAGCGCTGGCCCAGCTCCGTCCTCATGCCCGTGTCCCATTGCAGTCAGCACACTACGGCGTGGCCTGTGATCATTGGTTCACCGACCAACCCGGTCAGCCCACCCGCGAGGACCGGGCCGGCTCCCTAGCCGGCGCCCGACCCGTGGAACGCGGCATCGCCTAAGGTGAAGATGCCACCGTCCGCCGCCACCAGCCAGTAGCCCTGGCCGTCGGGCGTCGTGACCATGCCCACCATCGGCTTGACCAGGGGCAAGCTCCCGGTGGACCCGAAAAAGCCGGCGTCGCCGAAGGTGAAGATGCCTCCGTCGGAGGCCACCATCCAGTAGCCGTGGCCCGACGGGCTCGCCGCCATCCCCACGACCGGACGGTTGAGGCGGATGTTTCCGGTGGAGCCGTAGAAGGCCGCGTCGCCGAAGCTGAAGACTCCGCCGTCGGAGGCCACCAGCCAGTAGCCCTGGCCGTCCGGCGTGGCCGCCATGCCCACCACCGGCTGGTTGAGGTGGATGTTTCCGGTGGAGCCGTAGAAGCCGGCGTCACCGAAGGTGAAGATCCCGCCGTCGGTGGCCACCTGCCAGTAGCCCCGGCCGTCAGGGGTGGCGGCCATACCCACGATGGGACGGTTGAGGTGCTGTCCCCCCATGGACCCGTAGAAGGAGGCATCACCGAAGCTGAAGATCCCGCCATCGGAGGCCGACATCCAGTACCCACCGCCGCCGGGGGTGGCGGCCATGCCTTCCACCGGTCGGGTCAAGGAGAGCCCCTCGGCCGAACCCAGAAAGGTGGCGTCCCCAAAGGCGTTGACGCCCCCGTTGGTGCCGGCCAGCCAGTAGCCCCCACCGTCGGGGGTGCGGGCCATGGCTACGGCCGGTGCATCGAGGGTGGTGGCAGTCGTGAACCAGTCGGACTTCAGGTTGAGGGCGCCGGCGAAGGCATCACCGGTCAGGGACACATTCTGACCGGAGCCGACCAGGGTCATGGTCGTGACCCTCCCTCCCCAGTCGCCGTACCCGTTGCGCCCGGTGATGCTGATGGACTGCAGGACGCCCAACTGGGGCCAGGTGGCGTCGATGGTCGACACCGGGATGGAGGCGGTCCAGTTGTGGTTGGGATTGCACGCCCCTAAGACGCACACCGAGTCACCGGTATCGGGCACGGCCGGAAACGCTCCCGGATTGGTGTAGCCGCCGCTCGACGCCGAGTACTGGGTGGCGGCCACGGTTCCGTTGGGGAACTCCATCACCTGCCCGGTCGTGCTGCCGACGGCGGCGTCGGTAATGGAGCTCTGGTTGAGCGTGCCCCGGTAGGTCTGGCAGGTCAGATCGCATGTGTCGGCGTAGCCGCCGTAGGAGCCGGGGCTGGCCATGACGTAGGAACGTGCGGCCACGGCCTGGGCCTCGAGCTCTTGGAAACCCCAGTTCTGGCCCTGAGGACCGGCCCCTCCCAAGGTGCCCCATCCCGCCGACGACTCGTTCGGGACCACACCCATCACGTACTGCTCCAGGGGCACGTAGTTGACCGTCCGGGCCTGGTTGAGCGAGTTGTAGGTGGCCATGATCGATCCGTGCATAGTCACGTTGCCGGTGCCCTGGCAGAGGGTGACCGTCTGGCTCGAATCATTCGTCGCGGCAACGGGGTTGGAAACCGTGCCGATGACCGGGCTGAAGGGACCGTTACAGGACGAACCGACCCCAACCGACCACGCCGATCCGCCGGGAAGCTGGGCCATCAGGGCTGCCTGACCGGCCAGAAAGTTCGCGCCAGCCACGTTGAACGGCGTCGACGCGGTCACGATGACGTTGTTGCCGTTGTTCTCGGTCATGGCCACCCGGATGGTGGTCGACGCCACGGAGGCCAGGCTGGTGCCCCCGTAGTACGTCCCCAGGATGCTCGGGTACGGGGTCTGGGCCAGCGCATAGCCCAACGCTCCCCACTGCCCCATGCCGTGACCGTGGCCGTAGCCGTGTCCCTGCAGGGCCACCGAGGCGGAGGGATAGGCCGACGCCGAGGTGGGAGAGACGGCCACGCCGGCCATCGAGGCCACCAGCATGCCTGCGGCCAGCGCCGCGCCACGACCCCGCCGGCCGATACGCCACCGGCTCGAACGATGGACCTGTCGTGATTTCACCTGCACCTCGTCAGGCACAGTACCGCCGGGCCGACCCGATGCCGTGGACGGACCTCCCGCCGAAGGCGGGACGATTGCCTAAGCACTGACCTTCGGCCAACGGTCAGTCGGTCCCGATTGCCGCGGCGAACAGGGCCGGAACCGACCCGTAGAAGGTGGCCGTGCCGAAGGCGAAGATGCCTCCGTCGGAGGCCGACATCCAGTACCCGGTCCCCCGGGGTACCGCCGTCATGCCCACCACGGGCTGGGCCAGCCGGATGTTGCCGGTCGACCCGTAGAAGGCCGCGCCTCCGAACGAGAAGATGCCACCATCCGAGGCCACCATCCAGTAGCCGCCGTTGTTGTTGGAGGCCATGCCCACGATGGGCTGGTTGAGGTGGATGTTGCCGGTGGAGCCGTGGAAGGCGGCGTCACCGAAGGAGAAGATGCCTCCGTCGGTAGCCACCAGCCAGTAACCGCGGCCACTCGGGGATGAGGCCATGCCCACCACCGGTCGATTCAGGTGGATGTTGCCGGTGGAGCCGTGGAAGGCGGCGTCACCGAAGGCGAACACCCCTCCGTCGGAGGCCACCATCCAATACCCACCGCCGTCGGGGGTGCTGGCCATCCCCACGATGGGTTGGTTGAGGTGGATGTTCCCGGTAGAGCCCCGGAAGACGGCGTCACCGAAGGCGAAGATGCCTCCGTCCGAGGCCACCTCCCAGTAGCCCTTGCCGTCGCTGGTGGAGGCGATGCCCACGATGGGCCGGTTGAGGTGCGACCCGCCCATCGATCCGTAGAAGGTGGCGTCACCGAAGGCGAAGATGCCTCCGTCGGAGGCCACCTCCCAGTAGCCCCCGCCGTCCGGGGTGGAGGCCAGGCCCACCACCGGCTGGTTGAGATGCTGGGGAGCGGGCTGGGTCAGGGTGCCGGTCAACTGGGCGTTCTGGTGAAACATGGGCCACGAGCGTCGACCCAGCGAGCGCCCGGCCGAGCCGTTCACCTCGTAGTGCTGGACGACGCCGGCGTTCTGACCGTTGTACCCGGCGATGGTGATCCCGATGGTCCCGTTCGGATCGATGGTGACCATCGGCGAGTTCTGCAGGGCCACCGCCCCTGAGCCGAGGGTGGCCACCACCTGGGCGGTGCGACCGTCGAAGATGACCAGACCGTTGGTGGTCGGCACCAGCACATCGTTGTAGCCACCTCCAGTGAGGTCGGCAGTGGTGACCCCGCCGATGATCCGACCGGAGGTGGCCTGGGGCCACCCCGGCATGGCGGCACCACTGGATCCGTTGAGGGCCCAGACCAGGCCACCCGAGCCGGTGTCCGCACCGGAGACCACCTGGACGTTGCCGTCGCCCAGCAGGTCCCCGATGGCCGGACTGGAGATGGTGTTGCCACCCAGATTCTTCTGCCAGACGACTCCACAGTTGGCGTTGGTGGCCAGCAGGGTGTTGGAGTCCGACGCCCCCGGGTAGTACGAGCCGGTGCCGACGACGATGCCCATGGCCCCGCCACCCAGGAAGTTGCCCACCGCCGTCGACGAGTCGACCGTCTGGTTGGTGTCATGGACGCAGATGAGGTTGCCGCCCGGGCCGAGGACCCGGATGTGACCGCCGGCGGTGTAGTTGACGCCGTAGGCCAGGCCCGGCGACGAGTCGCCGCCTTCGATGACATCGGTCTGTCCGTTTCCGTACAGGTCAGCCAGCGACGGTGTGCTGAAGCCGCTGTCGGCGGTGAAGAACGGCCATCCGGCCAGGTTGGCTCCGTTCGAGCCGTTCAGGGCGTACTCGTTCTGGCCCAGGGAGGGCGCCACCACGCCGTTGACTCCGTTGAGGACGCCCACAGCGGGAGAGGCCTGCACACCGTGCTGGCCGTTGAGGTCGGGAGCACCGCGCTGCCACAGCTGGCCGCCGGTATTGGCAAAGGCGTAGTAGCCGCCGGTGGTGGGTTGAGCGGCATTGCCGGCGTCGACGAAGACCGTCTCGGTGCCCGAGCCGTTGGGCGTGGCCGAGGGCGTGGAATCGATGGGGCCAGCCGTGTGGGCGGGCCATCCCGGCGTGGTCGATCCGTTGGCCAGGTGGAGGGCCCACACGTTGCCGCCCCGGTCACCCACCACCACCGAAGGCCCGCCACCGTCCAGGGTGGCGACGGACGGGGAACTCTGGGCGATGGGGTTTCCCCCGTCGGGAAGGGTCTGTTGCCAGATGAGGGAGACGGGCAGGGCGGCGTGGGCCACGGCGGCCCCGACCGGCGCAGAACCGGTGGTGAAGGGTACGCCCAAGACCACCAGGGCCACGACGGCTCCGACGGCGACCACCGCTCCCCGGATGCCGTGCCGACCGCGACCACGCCACTCGGTTCGACCCGAGGCGGGCGATCCGGCTCGACCCCGCTCGTCACTGCGATCTCGGGATCCGCCACCGACGTCCTGGCCTACCTGCATCCGATCACTCCCCATTGTCGTGTCTCGTGTCCTCCGGCCTACACCCCCAGCGCCGGTTCGACGACAACGCCGCCCTCACCAGGGTGGTGGGTCCCGGGGGACGGGCGGGCAGGGGGAAGGTGCTCCCTTTGGTATCGGCTCGCCAGGAGGGGAACTGAACCGGTTCTTACCCGACGGGCCGACCCAATCGACCCTGGCCTGCCCGGTCCCGGCCCGGCTACCCCTCGGTGACGGTGGACGCCGAACGGCTACGCGGCACAGGCGGCTTCGAGGGCCGAGGCGAATCCGTCCCGCACCCGGGGTAGGGCGAAGGCCTCCACCCGCTCGGCTGCCGCCCCGGCCAGCACGGCCCGCAGATGGTCGTCGCGGATCACCCGGTCGATGGCGGCCGCCACCCGAACCGGCTCCTTGTCGGGCAGCACCAGTCCCGCCCCCCGCACCGTCTCGGGCACGGCGGTGTTGGCGTAGGCCACGATGGGCAGCCGGTGGTACATGGACTCCAGGAGGGGGACGCAGAACCCCTCGTGATTGGAGAGGCAGCAGAACACATCGGCGGCCGCGTAGTAGGCGATCAGCTCTTCGTGGGTCACCACACCGGCGAACTCCACGGCGTCGGTGAGGTCGAGCTCCTCCACGAAGCGATCGAGGGCCACCGAATACTCCGGACTGATGGAACCGCCCACGACCCGGAGTCGGGCCCGGGGATCGTAGAGCTGGCGGTAGGTGGCCAGGGCCTTGATGAGGTCGTCCTGACCCTTGTGGGGGGAGACCTTTCCGACGAAGAGCAGATCGGCGCCCCCATCGGCCTTCTGCTGGGCCAGGCGAGAGGCCAGGGCAGCGTCGGGCGATCCCGAGAAGCTCTCCAGGTCGATGAGGAGGGGAACGGTGGCGGTCGACCGGTAGCCGGCGGCGCGTAGCTCGCTCTCGTTGAACTCGGAGTCGGCAACGGCGAACTCGGTGACAGGGGCCAGGTCCCGGAGTTGCGCCCGCCCCCAGCGGACCTCCTCCCCCACGTCGGGCATCCACGCCTCGAGCAGATCGGCCGGGGTGATGTTGTGGTAGTTCACGAACTTCCGCTCACCACGCTCTCGGAAGATGTCGGCCACCCCGCTGCCGATGGACAGCTGGTAGAGCAGCACCCTCCCGGCGGGCGAATGATCACCCAGCCGGCTGACCGGATAGCCGAAGTCCAACCGATCGGGGGAGGCGTTGCCGTAGTAGATGTCCGACTGGTAGCCGCGGGAGCGCAGCAGGTCGCGCAACTGGACGGTGTGCCCTCCGATGGCATCCCGGCTGGCCAGCGTGGGGATGATCTGATCAATCCGGTCGACGGTCACGAGCCGACGAAGCGAGTTGAACGACCGCCACCACCGCTTACCGCTCGAAGCGCCCACTCCGGACCGGGGGCATCAGGACCGGAGGGCTCCCTGCCAGACCCAGGAGCACCGACGGGAGAGGCCACTAGTTCGAACTGCCACCCGCCGCCGTCGGGACCTCCATCGCATCCTTCTGGATCACCTCATCAATGAAGCCGTACTCACGGGCCTCGTCAGCGGTGAACCAGCGGTCTCGATCCGAGTCGGCCTCGATGCGCTCCACCGGCTGACCGGTGTGGAAGGCGATCCGCTCCGCCATCATCCGCTTCAGGTACATGATCTGCTCGGCCTGGATGGCGATGTCCGAGGCTTGGCCCTGCATGCCACCCGACGGCTGGTGCATGAGGATGCGGCTGTGGGGCAGGGCGAAGCGCTTCCCCGGCGTGCCGGCACACAGGAGGAACTGCCCCATCGAGGCAGCCAGCCCCACGCAGATGGTGCGAACGTCGCAGCGGACGTACTGCATGGTGTCGTAGATGGCCAAGCCATCGGTCACCGAGCCACCGGGCGAGTTGATGTACACCGAGATGTCCCGCTCTTGATTCTCGGCCTCCAGCAGGATCAGCTGGGAGCAGACCAGGTTGGCCGTGTTCTGGTCGATGGCCGATCCGATGAACACGATCCGTTCCTTCAACAGACGTTGGAAGATGTCGGACCCTGGGCCGACCTCGGCACCCGACTTCATCTCGGGTGCACTTCCGGTCGGGCCGAACCCCGGGGCAGCCTGACGCATTTGACGATAGTCATCCATGGCCGAGAGCCTAGTGGCTGGGACCCTGTCGCTGAGTCACGGCTGAGTCACCGCGGCGGGCTCTTCGAGGGTATCCGGGTCCATAGGCGGCACACGGTCAGGTGGCGCTAATGGGCCGCCGAAGCCGCTGGCACCATGGCCACGTGGTGCGGGATGGAGACGAAGCCGACCGCCTTGCCGGGATACATCACCTCGAACTGGGTGGCGGGCTCCCGCCAGTCGTACTGCACCCCACCCAGCCGGCTCTGGATCCCGATGACCACGTCGTACGTCCCGTCGAGAAAGGGGATCGAGTCGAAGGTGAACTCGATCGCACCCGGGCCCTCGGCGACATCGAAGTGTTGGTCGAGCTGGTCGGTGTCGGTGCGTAGGAGCTGGCCTGCTCGGGTGTCACGGATCTCGAGCACGAACACCACCCCGGCAGTGGGCGACGATGCCTCGAACTCCACCCTGACCGTCAGGGGTTCGCCGGTCAGCATGTACGGGCGGTCACCGGACGCCGGGTGACGGACCGTGACCTCGGTCAACCGGACCGGTCGACTGTCGATCGGGGCCAGCTCCACGGGACCGTCCGGCGCCCGGGGTACGGTCGCCACCGGAGGCGATGCCGGCGCCGGCTCGGGGGCGGGACCGGGCTCGGGGTCGTGCTCCGAGATGGAGAGGGTGTCTCCGGCTTCCAACAACGTCTCGCGGAACAGGCGCACCGCCTCACCCGGCGGCCCCAGGCCGATCATCTTGCCGTCGCTGAGCACGACCGCCCGGTCACAGATGGCCCGCACCTGGTCCGGAGAGTGCGAGACGAAGAGGATTGTCCGTCCGTCGTTCTGGAACGACCTGATTCGATCCATGCACTTTCGCTGGAAGCGCTCGTCGCCGACGGCCAACACCTCGTCGATGACCAACACATCGGGGTCCACGTTGACCGCCACGGCGAACCCCAAGCGAACGTACATGCCCGACGAGTAGAACTTGACCTGGTTGTCGATGAACTGCTCGAGCTCGGCAAACTCTACGATGTCGTCAAAGACCCGGTCGACGTCCCTCTTGGACATGCCCAGCATGGAGCCGTTGAGGTAGATGTTCTCGCGACCGGACAGATCCTGCTGGAAGCCGGCCCCCAGCTCCAGTAGGCCGGCCAACTGCCCCCGCACCACGACCTGGCCCGATGTGGGCTGCAGGACCCCACAGATGCATTTGAGCAGGGTGGACTTGCCTGATCCGTTGCGGCCGAGGATGCCAACGGTCTCCCCCTCCTTCACGTCGAAGGACACGTCGTTCACGGCCCAGAGATCCTCGTAGGGAGTCCGACCGATGTGGATCATCTTCTCTTTGAGCGACGTGTACTTCTCGTGGTAGAGGCGGAAGCGCTTGGAAACGTCTTGGACTTCGACCGCCATGGTGGCCAATGGACTCAGAGCTCCTCGGCGAAGTTGCCGGCCAGACGTCCGAATACGTTCATCCCCACGAAGAACAGGACGATGCCCACCCCGAGGACGGCAGCGTCGGCCCAGACGTAGGTCAGCGGACCCCACGAGGGCAGGAGTTGCTCCTTCGGATGACCGGCCGTGGTCAGGGTGACCAGTCCCGTCTTGGCATAGAGGACCCGTTGGAAGGTCATGACAAGAGGGGTCATGGGATTGAGGAAGTAGATCCACGTGATGCCGTGAGCAGCCAGCTTGGACGACACCGTGTTCTGGTACGAGTAGACGATGGGGCAGGCCCAGAACCAGGCCGCCCCCACCAGCACCTCGATGAGGTGCTGGGTGTCCCGCAGGTAGACATTGACGGAGGCCAGCAGCAGAGCCAGCGCCGCGCTCAACACCACACAGGGAACGAACGCCACCACCAAGAGCCACATCAGACCCCAGGCCGGAGCATTACTGACCGCCAGCATGAAGAGGGCCATCACGCAGATCTGGAAGAAGAGGAATACGCCGGCCGAACCGACGGCCGCCAGGGCCAGGATCTCCCGTGGGAACGACACCTTCTTGACCAGACCGGCGTTGTTGACCACCACCCCGGTGGCAGCGATGACCCCGGTCTGGAAGAAGTTCCAGAGCAGCAGGCCCGAGAAGAGGAAGATCACGAAGTTGGGGATGCCGTTCTTCAGGAATACACCGAAGACCACCGTGTACACGGCCAGGGTCATGGCCGGTGCGATCATCGACCAGACCAGGCCGAGGACGGAGTTCTTGTACTTGACCTTGATCTCGGTCCTCACCAGATAGACGAGGAGCTCCCGAGCCCGCCAGATCTCGACCAGGCGGGCCATCACGTTTATGTGTGCGGAGACGACGCGAGTGACCTTCTCCCGACCGTTCCTCCCGTCGGGATTGTTCTCCGCCATGGGCGACAGGTCGGCTACGGCTTCGGGCGTCGGCGGAGTCCTCGTCGGCGGCTCAGCCGGGATCGGGGGCGTCGGGGCAGGTGCTTCACGGGCCACGCTCACGTCCTTTTGGTCCTTCGGCCCGCCACCGGGCCAGGCGTCGAGCTGCCGACCAGACGGCGGAAGGCCGAAGCCGGTCCAGACCCGCCAGCACCACCCGCGCGGGCATAGTGAAGCAGGCTGCGGGGAGAGCTCATGGCCGCCAATGCTAGTGGCTCCGACCCTTCCGGGGGCGCAGGGTGCACGTCCCGGAGCTGGGCCGATGTCCCACGTCCCACGTCCCACGTCCCACGTCCCACGTCCGCCGGGCATCGAACTGCCTCCGACGTCACCCCTGTCGGACGTAGTCCCGGCCGCCGGCCGGCTGGACCAGGCGTTTGGCTCCTGTGGGGCGGCGATGCCCCCGGGCGATCACACCCTCGAGGAACTGCGTGTACCGGTCGATGATCGAGGGCCATCGGAAGTACTGCTCGGTGTAGCGGTGACCGGCCACACCCAAGGTCTCCCGTAGTCGGTGGTCAGCCTCCAGTCGCTCCACGATGACCTCGAAGGTGCGGTACGACTCGAACCACAGGCCTCCCCCCGACCGACGGCAGTGCTCCATGGTGGCGGCGCACGAGGCGTTGACCAGGACGGGCACATCGAGGGACCAGGCCTCGAGCAGCACCAGCGAGAACGATTCGTAGGCCGAAGGGTTGACCATGACCTCGGCCCCGGCCAGGATGTCCCACTTGTCCTGCTCCGAGACCGTCCCGGTGGCGATGATGTCGGGGTGCTCGGGGGCCCTGTCGGAGATCGGGCCCACCATGGCCAGCGCCAATGGCCCGGGATGGCGCTCCTTGTACCGGGCGAAGTATTCGGCCAGCATCCCGCACCCCTTGTGCTCGTCTACCCGTCCCAGGTAGCAGAGGTAGGGGCGGTCCCCGAGACCAAGGATCTCCCCACCGGTTCGGCCGGCCCCGGTCGGGTCGCTGACCCCCAGGCCCAGGACGATCTGGGGTTTGGCGCCGTTCCCGAAGGCGTACTCCATGAGGTCCCGCTCCGCCTGGGTGTGGTAGACGAAGCCGTCGACGTGCCGGAAGCTCTGACGAAACGCCGACAGGTAGAGGGCCGGCTCGTCGTGGGCCGCCGGATGGAGGACCGTCGGGACCGGTGAGACGGCGATCCCGTCGACCGTGGTGGCGAACAGGTAGGGATAGCAAGCCACCACGTCGGCGTCGGTGACAGCCACCGCGTCGACCAGCCCCGGACACATGGGCCCGTTGAGAGCCACCCAGCGCCGGGCCTCGGCCAGACCCACCACCGTGGGGGCCAGGCGGATCTTGGCATCGAGGTCGAAGTAGTCGAGCTGCCGCCGGCTGGCCGTGGAAAATCGGTGCACGGTGACACCGTTGAGCACGGACGTCCCCGGCGGCTCGGTGTTGGCCCAGGTCAGATGGTCCATGGCGCAACTGGTCAGGACCTCGACCTCCCACCCCGGTCGCTGGCAGAGCCGCTCGGCCAACATCCGGGCCGCCGTCTCAGCGCCGCCGATGACCTCGGTGCCGTAGCGCGGTGTGACGAAGGCCAACTTCACGAGCAACGCCGTCCGACCGCGTTGGTGCGAGCACTCCGACCCACTCCCCCCTCCGCGATGGTGCCCCTCACCGCCGACAGTCCGACGGCGATCACCGCTCCCGGACGGCGACCAGTAGGTACTCACCCGGCCCCAGCAACGACTGGTTCACGGCGTCGATGGCCGCATTGAGGGTGGCGGCGTCCGGGTTGGCCGGGGCCACGTGGTCGATCCGGCGGTCGGTCCCCCCGTAGGTCACCGCATCGATCCGGAATCCCCGATCACCCAACAGCCGGGTCCAGGTCTCGGCATGGAGTGGTCGACCGGGGGCCAGATCGCTGATGACCGGTGAGGTACTGCCCAGCCACGACTCCGGCGTGGCCGAGTGCAGCACCAGCACGCCGTCGACGGCCAGGCGCGAGCCCACCTGCCGTACCAGTCGTTCGCGCTCATTGGGATGGAGCCACTCCACCGAACCCGTGACCACCAGACCGGAGAGCGCATCGTCGGCCACTACGTCGAGGTGGTCGATGAGGGACTCCGCCCGTACGTCGAGCCCCCGGCCCACGGGTACCTCGACCGCCGCCTCGACCGGATCCACGCCATAGGCGTCGAGGCCGGCGGCCACCAGGGCGTCGAGCAGGCTTCCCGTGCCGCAGTCGGCGTGAAGGACCCGACCCTTGACCGAGGACACGGCGGCCACGGCCTCGCTCGCCCACCAGGTGGCGCCGGGGTCGGTCGCCGGCACGACCGTGGCTGGCAGCGGCGGGGTGCGCTGGACCTCCACCGCCGCCTCGAGGTCCTCCACGTGGTCCACTACCACATGGAGCATCCGCGACACCGACCAGGCGAATTTCACGATCTGGTGGACGATGAACCCGATGTACCAGCCCATCGACTTCCGGATGAGCCGCTTCACATACGTCCCGACCATCTTCTGCGACGCCACCGGGACGGCGATGTCCACATAGGCCGAGCGGTCTACCAGGGAGAGGGTCTCGCGCAGCCGGGCCTTGCCGTGCAGACCGACCGGCGAGAACTCGAGGAACAGCTCGTCGAGCTCTTGTTCCAGGCCGGCCGGCAAGTCGCCCGAGGCCCGGCGGCGCCTCACCTCGGCATCGATCTCGGACATCACAGCAGCCAGGTACCGGGCGCGTTCGGCCGGGTCGGTGGGATCGACATCGGAGGATGTCGGGGGTCGGTCGGGGACCACCGAGGGCGTCGAAGGCTGCGCTGGTGGCACAGCGTGACTATAGCCAGGGGCCCGGCGACTCCCCGTGATCGGACGGTGATCCGATTCCGTGGCGGCGACCGGCCCTCACTTCCAACAGCCCGGGTCGACTCAGTAGGCTGTCCCCACCGCGGGCGTGGCGGAATTGGCAGACGCGCCGGGTTTAGGTCCCGGTCCCCTCGGGGATGGAGGTTCGAGTCCTCTCGCCCGCACGTGGTGGCCGGGGCCGGCGGTGCAGCCATGGGTACTGGTGGCAATGGGGCTGTCGGGTGTGTCCGGGCCGGGAGCGGGTGGCACCGGCTCCACCGGAGGTGTTAGCTGGGTCCCATGCCCCTCGATGGAGAGTACGAACCGAGCACCGCCCGGTGGGTCCGCGACCAGGTGGAGCTGTACGAGAGCTCGGGCGGGCTGGAGGGGACCACCCTGCGCGACCTCCCGGTGATCATCCTGACCAGTCGGGGTGCCTCCTCCGGCAAGCTGCGCAAGACGCCGCTCATGCGCGTCGAGCACCAGGGCTCGTACGCCGCGGTGGCGTCCCAGGGTGGCGCCCCCACCCATCCGCTCTGGTACTTCAACCTTCTCGCCGATCCCCACGTCGAGCTGCAGGACGGTCCCGAACGGTCCGACCGGACCGCCCGCGAAGTGACCGGTGACGAGAAGGCTCTCTGGTGGGAGCGGGCCGTGGCCGCCTACCCCGACTATGCCGACTACCAGGCGAAAACGGACCGCCAGATCCCTGTCCTGTCTTCGTGCTCGAGCGGCTTCCGACCTGAGTCGTGCGTCAGGAGGTCTTCCGACGGCTCCCGTCCTGACGGTCAAGCCGGTTTCTGGATCAACCCTGTTTCTGGATCAGCCCGGCTTCTGGATCAACAGGGCCAGCAGGTAGCAGCCGGCGGCGTCGTAGTAGATGCCACGGTGGCCGGCCAGAGCCGCCTGGTCGAACTCACCCCGGGCCACGGCCGGGCCTCCCCAGTTGAGACCCCGCTCGGACAGGACCGTGAAGCCGACCGAGGTTACCTTGTCCCGCAGCTCGGGCAAGGTGTACTCCACCTCGTGGTCGGGATCGATGAAGGAGGCCTGCTGGAGTCGACACACCAGTCCGTTGGGGGTGTCGATGGCCATGAACCCCCCGGGCCGCAGCACCCGGAACGACTCCTTCAGGACGATGTCGCCGTCCTCCACGGACACGTGTTCGATGGACTGACCGCTGTAGATCAGATCTACGGAGTCATCCCGGGCAAAGGAGAGGTCGGCCATGGAGCGGTACTCGTATCGAACCAATCCCCGATCGGTCTGGGTCGTCCCGAATCGCTCCGATTGGTAGAGCGGATGACGATCGCCGGGGGGTAGGTCCACCACCACCAGCTCGTCGAAGTCGTACGGATACCCGAGGGCCACCAGCGCCCCCCGGGCGTCCCAGGTCGAGCCTCCGCCCAGGTCGAGGATCCGGCGGGCCGGGGGAAGTCCGATGATGAACTCGCTCCTGCTGGCGTGGAGCGAGCCGTGCAGGCCGGCGGCCAGGATCGGGACGTGCACGCGGTACTCGCTGGAGGAGCGCACCCGGTCGACCAGGTCGGCGTGGGAGAGGTGACCACCGACCATGGCCTGGGCCTGCTCGGTCCATGCCGGCTCGTCGGGCTCCCTGCGGAGCAGGACGTTGTAGGCCATGCGAACCGCCTCACGGGGTGGGAGCTGTTGATACGAGAGGGCGGCCAGGCGGGTGGCTTCTCGGCGGACCTTGCGCTCCACCCTGCGGAGCTGGGGGTTCACCCGGCGACGGACCCGGTCCATGGCTCCCCCGCCCGACCGGCCGCCGGCAGTCTGGGCTGCCGTTGGGTCCACCGCGCCCTGTTGGTCCACTGTCGGGCCCTGACCACTCACATCGTCTCCGTTCACCCGCTTTCGACCTGTGCGAATGTACCATCGCGCCCCCCGAGCCCGGCCAGACCGGACTCAGGCTGACCACCTTCGGCCGGGCCTCACCCGGGCCTCCGCCCGTCCCGCCCATGTACCGGACCGGCGCCGTCCCGCCAGCGCATCACGCCCGGTCTTGCCGACCGGGGCCGGTTTCGGCCATGCTTCCCCGGTTCCGCTCCCACGCCTCGTTCCCCGACCGCTCACCGGACGGAGGTGGCGATCCGGGGGACCTGGGTCCACCCGGGCCCGGGGATGAGGCTTCGTGGGCGCCGACCAGGGACCCTTCGGTCGGGCGTCGGCCCCGGGAAGCCCAGGCGCAGCGATCACCGACAACGATCTGTTCAGAGATCAGACACAGGAGGACATCATGGGAATGCTCGACGGGAAGGTGGCCATCGTCACCGGCGCGGGGCGGGGGATCGGCCGTGAGGAGGCTCTCCTGCTGGCCTCGGAAGGAGCCAAGGTCGTCGTCAATGACGTCGGGGCCTCTGCTCCTGGCGAGGACGGCGAGAAGAACCCGGCCGAACAGGTGGTCGAGCTGATCAAGGCCGGTGGCAGCGACGGCGCCGTGAACTCCTCGGACGTCAGCTCGTGGTCGGGGGCCAAGGAGCTCGTCGACCAGGCGGTCGAGACCTTCGGCCAGTTGGACATCCTGGTCAACAACGCCGGCATCCTGCGGGACAAGATGAGCTTCAACATGGAGGAGTCGGACTGGGACGACGTGATCCGGGTCCACCTGAAGGGTCACTTCGCCCCGGCCCACCACGCTGCCGTGTACTGGAGGAACCGGGCCAAGGCGGGCGAAGTGGTCAGCGCCCGCATCGTCAACACGTCCTCTGAGGCCGGCCTCTACGGCAACGCCGGTCAGGCCAACTACTCCGCAGCCAAGGCCGGGATCGCCTCGATGACCTGGGTGCTGGCCCGGGAGCTCGAGCGCTACGGCGTGACCGTCAACTCCATCTCACCCCGGGCCCGTACCCGGATGACCGAGAACCTGTTTGGCGGCCTGGCCAAGCCGGAGGAGGGGTTCGACGAGTGGGACCCGAAGAACATCGCCCAGCTGGTGACGTTCCTGGCCTCGGACGAGGCGTCCGACGTGACCGGTCAGAACTTTGTCGTCTTCGGGGCCAACATCTGGGCCATGGGCGGGTTCCACCCGGTCGGCGAGGTGCACCGCGACACGATGTGGACCCCCGAGGAGCTGGCCGGGGCCAAGGCCGAGCTGTTCAAGGGCATCTCGTCGGGCATCCCCAAGTTCAGCTTCATGTAGCCGGATCGGCCGGAGCGGGCCGATCCGTCCGGACCGTCGCCTTCCCGTGCGGGGGCGACGGGGCCGGGCGGCTCAGGACCGGGAGGGCACCACCGCAGTGGCCTCGCCCACCACCTTCACCTCGCCATCGGCGTTGTGCAGCTGGACGTCCAGGTCGACCAGGTGGTCGCCGTCGTCGGTGCGTTTGGCTTTCACCACGATCTTGGTGCGGAGCTCCTCGTCAGGCCAGGTCTGCTTGGCGAACCGGGCCTGGTAGCGCCGCACGTTGCCCACACCCACGTAGTCGGTGATGGCCGTGCCCAAGAAGCCCATGGAGAACATCCCGTGGCCGAAGACGCTGGGCTGTCCGGCCTGTACGGCCTTGACCTCGTCGTGGTGCATGGGGTTGTAGTCGGCCGACGCCCCGGCGTACATCACCAGATCAGTGCGGGTGAGGACCCGGGAACGTTCCGGAGCCTCGTCCCCCTCGTTGATGTCCTCGAAGTAGAGCACCTGGTCACCCATCGTTCGATTCTCCGTTCTCGGGCGGCCACCACGGGCGGCGCCGCTCGTCCATACTCTCGCACCTCACACCTCCGGCGCTCACCAAGGCGCCGGATGCCGGCCGCCCTGTCCCTCCGACCGGCCCGGTCGGGCCATTCCGCCGTCGACGAGTCAGCCGGGTCACCGGGTCACCGTCCGGGCTCAGGATCCCTGGGCAGGCCGAGTAGGCGCTCCCCGATCACATTGCGCTGGACCTCGCTGGTCCCACCGGCGATGGTCAGGCACTTGCTGTGCAGCACGCCATGGGCCGACACGGCGGCGTCCCCGGCGGTGACCGCCCCGTCCGGTCCGGCCAGGTCCAGGCCGAACTCGTGGACCCGCTGCTCGAACTCGGCCCCGAGCAGCTTGCCCAGGCTCGACTCCGGCCCGGGCTGCAGGCCCCCCACGGAACGAAGGGTGGCCCTCATGCCCAACTGGGCCAGGGACTGGGCGTCGGCCAACAGCTGACCCAACCGGTCCAGGGTCACCGGGTCCTGACGCGTCGGGTCCGCCACGACCCGGGCCAGCACCCCTTCCAGAGCACCACCGAAGGCCGAGTCGGTCGACAACGAGACCCGCTCGTTGGCCAGAGTGGTGCGGGCCAGCTTCCACCCTCCGTCGACCTCGCCGACCACACAGTCGTCGGGCACGAAGCACCCGTCGAAGAAGACCTCGTTGAACAGGGCGTCGCCGGTGATCTCGCGGAGCGGTCGCACCTCGATCCCCGGGGAGGTCATATCGACCAAAAAGTAGGTGATCCCGCGGTGCTTGGGCACGTCGGAGTTGGTCCGGGCCAGACAGATCCCGAAGTTGGCGCGGGTGGCCACCGAGGTCCACACCTTCTGGCCGTCGAGTGACCAGCCCCCGTCGACGCGGGTGGCCCGGGTGGTGAGGGAGGCCAGGTCAGAGCCAGCTCCCGGCTCGCTGAACAGCTGGCACCAGAGGATCTCCCCCCGAAGGGTGGGTTCGACGAACCGCTCGGTCTGGGCCGGGGTGCCGTGGGCCATGATGGTGGGAAGGGCCCAGCCGGCCACGGCCAGATTGGGCCGACGCAGGTCGACCTCGGCGCAGACCTGGTCGATGACCAACTGCTCCACCGGCCCGGCGTCGCGGCCGAACGGGGTCGGCCAGTGCGGCGCCAAGAGGCCCTCGTCGGCCAGGGCCCGACGCTGGTCCGCCGGGTCGGACAGAGCGGCGATGGAGGACACCACCGGGGTCAGCTGCTCCCGCAGGCGCTCGGCCTCGGGCGGCAGTTCGATGGTCAACCGTCGACGTCGGCCCTCCACGGCCAGCCGGGCCGCCTCGGCCCGGAGCGGGGCGGTGCCCCCGATGACCTGGCGAAGGGTGGTGGCCCGCCGGAGGTGGATATGGGCATCGTGCTCCCAGGTGAAGCCCATGCCCCCGAGGACCTGGATGGTGACCTTGGCCGCCTCCACGTAGCCGTCGAGGGCCAGCGACGCAGCCAGCTGGACGGCCAGCCGCCCTTGGGTGCCATCGCCGCCCTGGGACGCCCCGTACTCGACCGCGTCGGCGGCGTCCCAGGTGGCGGCCACCGCCTGCTCCACCGAGACCAGCAGGTCGGCCAACTTGTGCTTGATCCCCTGGAACTGACCGATCGGGCGCCCGAACTGGTGGCGGGTCCGGGCGTGCTCGGCGGCAGCGTCGAGGCACCAGCGGGCCCCGCCCGAGGCTTCGGCCGACACCACGACCAGGGTCAGGTCGCGGATCCGCTCGGTGGACGCCTGGTCGAGCACCCAGCGGGCGGGCACGGCGACGCGTTCGAACGACCAGCGCGCCGATCGACGGGACGGGTCGAAGCTCGGCAGCGGCTCGATCCGCACCGCCGGGCCGGTCTCCGCCAGCACCCATCGCACGCTCCCGCCGACGGCCACCGGAGCCAGGACCAGGGCCACACTGGCCCCGTTGAGCAGCGGTGCGAGTGAACCCGAGACCAGCAGCGAGCCGTCCGGCCCCGCCTCCCCGGTGAGGCCGACCGGGGCCAGGGCCGACCCGTCCGGCGCCGCCGTGGGCACGGCCAGCGTGGCCGGCAGGCTCCCGTCCACCAACCGGGGCAGGACGTCCTTGGTCAGTTCAGGGGGACCGCACTCGGCCACCACGGCGGCGACCAGGGCGGTGGACGCCCAGGGGCCCGGGGCCACGGCCCGACCCAACTCCTCGGCCACCACGGCCAGCTCCAGCAGACCCGCCCCCTGGCCGCCGAACGCCTCGTCGACATGGATGCCCAGCGTGGCCTGGGCCCCCAGCTCGTTCCAGAAGGGTGGGAGGGTGTCGGCCTCGGCATCCAGGGCGGCGCGGCTGACCTCAGGGGAGCAGCGCGCCTCCACCCAGCGCTGCAGCGAGTGGCGCAGCTCCTCGTGCTCGTCCCGGATCCCGATGGGCACGGTCAGGCACCGGGCCGGTGCGTGTCAGCGGCCGAATCGGCGGCGATGTGGCCGCCGGTCGGAGGAGCAGTCACGCGGGTGGGCACGGGGGAGTTTCTACCATCCCCCTGGTGGTGAACCAGAACCGGTTCTACCCGGTCCACGCCTGCTACCAGCCCCGGAACACCGGGGGCCGGCGCTCGGCAAAGGAGGCCAGGCCCTCCCGGCAGTCGTCGGTCCCGGTGATCAACTCCTGAGCCACGGACTCGTCCCACAGGGCAGTGGTGCGGTCCGACTCGAGGGACCGGTTGGTCAGGTACTTGGCCACGCTGATGGCCCGGGTCGGTCCGGACGCCAGCCGGTCCGCCCACTCGCCGGCCAGGGCCATCAACTGATGGCGTGGCACCACCCGGTTGACGAGGCCCAGGCGCTCGGCCTCAGCGGCGGGCACGTCGTCCCCGAAGAAGAAGAGCTCCTTGGCCCGCTGCGGTCCGATCAGCCGGGGCAGCAGATAGGCCCCACCGGCGTCGGGGGCAATCCCGCGCCGGACGAACACCTCGATGAACTTGGCCTCTTCGGCCGCCAGCACCAGGTCGCAGGCCAGCGCCAGGTGCATCCCGCCCCCGGCGGCGGTGGCGTTCACCGCGGCGATCACCGGCTTCTCGCAGTCCAGAACGGCCGAGACCAGCCGCTGCCATCCGGTGCGGATGAGTCGTGCCGCGTCGCCCACGGCCCGCTCGGGAGCACCCTCGGGCCGGGCCGGGCCGGGCCCGGACGAGCGGAGGTCGGCCCCGGTGCAGAAGCCCTTCTCCCCCGCCCCGGTGAGCACGACCACCCGGACGGCCAGGTCGGCCGAAGCCTCCTCCAGCCAACCGATGATCTGTTCCCTCATGGCCAGGGTGATGGCGTTGCCGGCCTGCGGTCGGTTGAGGGTGATCCACGCCACCCCGTCCTCGATCCGTCGGAGCACGGGGTCCTCGTCCGCGGCCGGACCGGCCTGGTCAGCCATCAGATGCGGTGGATGATGTTCATGCGTGACGTGCAGACTGGCTCACCGGTGGCCTGGTCGCTCCACGCCGTCTCGACCACGATGAAGGTCATGGTCTTGCCCTTGGACTCCTTCTGATAGGCGTCGACCACACTGCCCTCCCCCACCAGCACATCACCGGCCAGCACGGGACGGTGGTAGGTGAACTCCTGCTCCCCGTGGAGAATCAGCCCGCCGTTGGCCATCAACGGCCCGAGGACCTCTCCCATGGGATTGCCCACCGGGGCGTCGGCCGTCTGCAGCTCCGGGAAGACCCCGAAGTTGCCCATGACGAACGGATAGGTGGGCGGGGCGGGGATGCCGGCCAGGCCGGCGTCAGCGGCGGCCCGAGCGTCCCGATAGATCGGACTGTCGTCCTTCACGGCGTCGGCGAACAGGCCCAGCTGTCCCCGCTCCACGGTCACCACCGTGGTTCCCGTGGGCTTCCCGATGATGCTGTCCAGGATGTCGTCTGCCACCTGAATTTCCTCCCCTGGTTTCGAACGGTCCCATCGCCGGTGGCCTCAGCGGTCTCCGGCGGGTGGGCCCTAGGGTGCCCGCTGGGCACCGTAGCGCGCCAGTCCGCCGCCACGGTCCGTGCCGACGATCCCGGCGGCGGGCTCCTCTACAGTGCACCGACATGGGGAGGGTGCGGTGGTGAGCGGAGCCGACATGGTCATCCTGGATTCGACCGAGGCCATGGCGGTGGCCGCCGCCGACGAGGCGGAGGCCGTGCTGGGCCGAGCGGTGGCTGACCGGGGGGTGGCCCACGCCATGTTCGCCACCGGCAACTCCCAGTTGTCCTTCATCGAGGCCCTGCTCTCCCTGGACCGGTCGATCCCCTGGAGGGACATCGTGGTGTTCCACATGGACGAATACGTGGGAATGGGACCGGACCACCCGGCCGGCTTCCGTCGCTGGATCCATGACCGGATCGCGGTGCCGGCTCGTCCCGGGGCCACCTACTACCTCGACGGACTGGCCCGACCCGACGAGGAGTGCCACCGCTATGCCTCCCTCCTGCGTCGCCACCCATTGGACCTGTGCTGCCTGGGTATCGGCGAGAACGGCCACCTGGCCTTCAACGATCCTCCGGTGGCCGACTTCGACGACCCCCTCGACCTCAAGGTGGTGACCCTGGACGAGGGTTGTCGGCGCCAGCAGGTCAACGAGGGCCACTTCCCCACCGAGGCCGACGTGCCCGCCCAGGCCCTCACCGTCACCATCCCGGCCCTGCTGCGGGCCGGCCGGGTGCTGGCCGTGGTGCCGGAGGGCCGCAAGGCCGGGCCGGTGCGGTCGGCCCTGGAGGGCCCGGTGACCACGGCCTGCCCGGCCTCCCTCCTTCAGCGGACTCCCCACGCCACCGTGTTCCTGGACCGGGAGTCGGCCGGCCTGCTGGGGTCCTGAGCCGGACGCCTCCCGGACCAGGTTCCGGCCCTACGGGTAGGCCAGCCACCGGTCGAGAAACGGGTAGGCCATCTCGCCGTGCCACTCGTGCTCCCCGTCAAAGACATCGTGCACCAGTCGGTGATCAGCCCCCTGCCGCTCGTAGACCGGTCGGAGCCGGGCCAGCGCGGCGGTGGCGGTGGCCACCGGGAAGAGCGGGTCCTCTCGACCGTTCACCACCAGCAGGGGCCGCGGAGCCACCAGGGCGGCCACATCGACGTGCTCCATCCGGCCGAGCATGCCCGGGAGGACCTGCGAGCCGCACATGTTCCACGGCACCTTGTGCGCCTCGGCCCACGACGAGAAGTAACCGGCCACGACGGCGGCGGCCACCCGGTGGTCGGTGGCCGCCAGGAACAGAGCCATGGTACCGCCGTAGGAGAACCCCGCCACCCCCATCCGGGACCCGTCGACCAGTGGGTGGGCGGCGAGCACATCGAGGCACCGGCCCATGTCCCAGAGGTTCTGGGTCAGCGGGCTCCATCCCCCCATGACCTGGTGGACGAGGTTGGTATCGCAGGCGTAGCGGTCCTCGGGGTTCCAGTCGGCCCGCTCACCGAAGCAGCGGAGGTCGGGCGCCAGGACCACGTGGCCCCGCCGGGCCAGCTCGGCGGCGTAGTCGCCGCCCGGAGCGCCCTCGGGGTCGTCGATCCCGCAGACCTGGGACTTGCCCGGCCCATGCCCGTGGACGGCCAGCACTGCCGACCCCGGGGCGGCGCGTCGGTTCGGGACCAGGAGGTAGGCGGGGACCGACATGTCCACTTCGGTGTCGAACACGATTCGGGCGCGGCGGTAGCCGTCGCACTCCACCTCCTCGGTGACCTCGACCGCAGGCGGCACCGCCTCGGGCCACGGGGCCAGAGCGTCGTCCAGGCGGACGGCGAACCGCTCCGACCAGGCGGCGACTGCCATCGCGTCGTCCGGCAGCCCGTCGGACTCCTCGGTGGCCATCAGCCGGCTGACCGACTGGTACCAGGGAGAGAAGTTGCGCCGGGGGGTGGGCAGCGGGGTCATGGGTGGCTAGTGACCGGCCAGGGGGGACGGCCCCGGATCGACCGGAGCCTCAGGGCCACTCTCCGCCGGTGGAGCGGTGCCGGGGGTGGCCGCCGAGGGGATCGCCCCCGAGACGGCCAAAGCCTCCTCGCTGGCCCCCAGGTAGGCGGCCAGAGCTCTCGGGTCCCGCTTCACCTCATCGGGCGTTCCCGACGAGACCACCGAGCCGGTCTCCATCATGACCACCTTGGTGCACAGGGCGAAGACCAGGGGCACGTCGTGCTCCACCAGCACGATGGTGGTGTCGGCCAGCTGGTGCAGCCGCTGCAGCAGGGGTACGAAGGCCTCAGCCTCCCGTTGGGCGATACCGGCGGTGGGCTCGTCCAGGAGGAGCAGCCGGGGCCGGGCCAGAACCATCGAGGCCAGGTCCACCACCCGGCGCGTCCCGGTGGACAGCTGGGCCACGCGGTGCCGGCGGAACCGGGCGATGCCGAACGAGCCGATCACCCCGTCCACCTCCCGGTGCTTGGCCCGCTCCGAGCGCCGGGCCCACGGCATCTGCAGCGTCGAGGAGACCACCCCCACCGGTCGACGGGCGTCGAGGGTCAACATCAGCACGTCCTCCACCGAGAGCTCGGGAAAGAGCCGGCAGTCCTGAAACGAGCGGACCAGACCGAGGGATGAGCGCTCCTCGGGGAGGTACTCCACCAGGCTCTCACCGTCGAGGCGCACCGAACCCCGGCCGGGTGTCACCAGCCCGGAAATGACGTCCAGCATGGTCGTCTTGCCCGAACCGTTGGGTCCGATCAATCCGACGATGGCCCCGGGCTCGGCCGAGATGTCGGCACCGTCCACCGCCCGCACCCCACCGAAGTCGACCACCACACCTTCGACCTCCAGCCGGGCCGGGCCACGCCACGGCTCGGCCCCGGGGTGGAGCGACGGGGCCGCCGTCATCCGGGCACCGTGCCCAGCACCGGCTCGACCCCGTCGGTCCGGGACCGGGCCACGCCATCGGTCCGGGACCCACCGTCGGTCCCGGATCCGACGGATGGGTCGACCCGGCCGGGCCACAGCCGCTCGACCCCGACGGTGACCAGGTCGCCGAGGCGGTGCAGGAGATCGGCCAGACCGCCGGGCAGGTAGAGGATGAAGGCCAGCAACCCGATGCCGCTGGTCAGGAACTGGATGGTGGGCGTGGTCCCGAACATGGCCGGGACGCCCACCAGATACACGGCGCCGAGCACGGCCCCGTCGATGGAGCCCAACCCGCCGATGACGACCATGGACACCACCAGAATGGAGAAGGCCGGGTCGAAGGTGGCCGTCGAGAACCGCTCGGTGGCGAAGGCCAGGCACACTCCGGCGTAGCCGGCGATGAATCCGGACAGGGCGAAGGCCAGCAGTTTGGACCGGGCCAGGGGAATGCCCAGGGCGCCGGCGCCGGTCTCGTTGTCGCGCACGGCCATGAGCCGGCGAGCCACCCCCCGGTCCCGCCACAGACGGACCATGAGCACCGACAACACCAGCACGATCAACGAGAACCAGGCGAAGGAGCGGGCCGACCCCAGCTGGATCCCGAGGAAGCTCGGGGCCCCGATGAGCGTGGACTGGGGGTTGGGCAGGCCGGTGCACATGGACCGACCCACCAGGGGCAGGTTCCAGCACGGGGTGGCCAGCACCGAGCCCATGAACCACAGGCTGAAGGCCAGGGTGGAGACGGCCAGGTAGAGGCCGCGTACCCGGAGGGCAGGGAGGCCCACCAGCACGGCGATGACGGCGGTCACCGCCCCGGCGAAGGGCATGAGCAGGACGAGGGGGACGCTCGACCCGAGGTGGGCGGCCATGAGGGCCCCGCACGCCACCAACCCGAACTGCCCCAGGGAGACCTGGCCGGCCCAGCCCGTCAGCACGGTCAGGGACAGGGCAATGACGGCGTAGATGCAGATCTGGGACAGCAGGAACGAGCGACCGGTACTGACCACCAGAGGCAGGAGGGCGGCCACCACCACCGTGGCCACCACTCCGGTGGTGCCGACGCGCCGGCGCAGGGGGCTGTCGTCCTGGCGCTGGTTCCGGGCCGTCTCCAGCCAGGTCGAGCGGTCCTCCCGCCGCGACCCGGTGGGGAGGGCGGCGATCCGGACCAGCAGCACCAGGAGCACCATGGCGAACAGCACCAGGTCCACCTGGGCCGGGCTGGACAGGTTCCACACCAGGATCTCCTGGATCACCCCCACCCCGATGGCGGCGAGGAAGGCCACGGTCAGGTTGACCATGGCCCCGACCATCGCCGCGGTGAGAGCCAGCAGCAGCAGCTCCGGACTGAGCACCTCGGTCAGGGACGAGGTCTGGCCCGGGGCGGCCAGGATGGCGGCGAAGGCCGAGAGCACGCCGGCCAGGGTCCAGGTGACCGTGGAGGTGCGTCGCACCCACACCCCCGACAGCCGGGCCGAGTCGGCGTTCTCGGCCATGGCCCGCATGGCCAGGCCCCACGGCGACCACCGGACGAAGGCGGCCAGGGCCATGGCCACGACGGGGGCCACGATGAGGGTGACCACCTGGCCCGGGGTGAACAGGTAGGTGCCGATGTGGAAGGAGATGTGGACCGGCACGGGGAAGGGCTTGAAGAGGTTCTTGGGGCGGATGAAGGGCAGGGCGGTGAAGACGAACAGCACCTGGCTCAGCCCGATGGTGGCCACCATCACCAGCACCCGGGGCCGGTTGAACAGCCGCCGCAGCAGCAGTTCGGAGAGGGCTCCCACCACGGCGGCCAGCACCAGCGCCAGCACCAGGGCGAACCAGTAGTTGAAGCCGAAGTCGTAGAAGCACTTGACGAGGAAGACAGCCGCCACCACGCCCAGCTGGCCCTGGGCGAAGTTGAGCACGCGGTTGGTCCGGTAGATGAGCACCAGGCCCATGGCCAACAGGCCGTAGCCGAGGCCGGTGATGACGCCCTGGACCAGGACGAAGCTGGGGACCGACACCGGCGCCCCTAGCCCAACCCGTCCACAGCCGCTCCGAGGAACACCGGACGCAGCAGATCGGTCCGCTCCAGGAGGTCGGCGGTGCGACCCTGGAAACGCACTTCGCCCCGCTCGAGGAAGAAGGCCCGTTCGGCCAGGCTCATGGCCCGATTCACGCTCTGCTCCACCAGCACCACCGTGGTGCCCTCGGCGTTGACCTCGCGGACGATGGCCATCAGTCGGTCCACGGCCATGGGGGCGAGGCCGAGAGCCAGCTCGTCGATCATCAGCAGGCGGGGGGCGGTCATCATCACCCGAGCCAGGGCCAGCATCTGCTGCTCGCCACCGGACAGGGTGCCGGCCGGCTGGTTGAGCCGGGTGGCCAGCTCGGGGAAGCGGTCCACCGCCTCGTCGACGGCTGTGCGGGCCCGCCCGCCCTTCCCCCGTAACGAGTGGGCGCCGACGGCCAGGTTGTCCCGCACGGTGAGGCCGGTGAAGGTCATCTTGCCCCCCACCAATAGCGCCACGTCCCGGTGGATGATCTGCTCGGGTTCGAGGTAGGTGCAGTTGGTCCCGAAGATGCGGATCACCCCTCGGTGGGGATGGTCCAGGCCGGCCACGGCCCGCAGCAGGGTGGACTTGCCGGCCCCGTTGGTGCCGAGGAGGGCCACGATCTCACCCTGGGCCACCTCGAGGTCGACGTCGAACAGCACCTGATTGGTGCCGTAGTAGAAGTCGAGGTTGTGGATCTGCAGGGCGGGCAGGTCGCCGCCGGCCGACCGCCGTTGACCCTCGGCGTACCGTTCCAGCACGTCCTCGATGACCAGGGTGATGTCGCGCCGCACGTAGCGGGAGCCGACCAGCAGCATGGCCCCGCCGATGAGGCACACCGGAGCCAACAGGGTTAGGGCCACGGTGGGTCCGTGGCGGTAGCCCACGGCATCGCTGACGGCCCCGAGGAGTACGGCCCCGGTGAACCCTCCGAAGACCAGTGAGTAGACCCCGAACATGGCGAAGCAGATGGTGCGCATCTCGGCCGGGGCGGTGGCGGCCAGGGTCAGGAAGATGCAGATAGCCAGGGGGGACACGGCCGCGGTGGCCAGGAACTGCAAGGTCACCACCATCCACAGCTCGGGCATGTAGAGGGAGGCCACGTAGAGGATCCCGTAGGCGGCGATGCAGAAGCCGGCGATGACCAGGGGCCGCTGGGGGGCCCGGCGGAAGTAGCGGTCCCCGAGGACGTAGGCCAGGGGCAGGCCGAGGAAGGCGGCCAGTCCGATGACGGAGTAGATCTCGCTGCGCTGGGCGGTGTCGAGGCCCCAGCGCCGGACGAAGTAGAGGTTGCCGAACAGCGGGGCGGCGGTACCGGCGAACCCCAGGATGGCCACGGCCACCAGCTCGTAGTAGATGGAGCGGATCCGGAGCAGGCGGGTGATGGCCGAGCCCAGCAGCACGCGGGGGGCGTCGCTCTGCTGGCTGTGGAGGTCCATGCCCGAGGCCTTCAGGATGTGGCTGGACTCGTTCTCGCCCTTGGCCGGCTCTCTCAGGGTGAACAGGGCCAGGCCGATGGGGATCCCGGCCACGGCGATGAGCATGCCCCACCGCCAGTTGTGGCCGACGGTGACCACCAGTCCGAAGAGAAGGATGCCCACCGTCTGGGACAGGGGATCGGCCAGGTTGTGCCAGCTGAACACCCGGCCCCGTCCCTCGGTCGGGTAGGCGTCGGACAGGTACGAGTTGTGCACGGTGTTGTTGACGCCGAAGCCGATGGAGGCGATGAGGTAGAGGAAGGTGAAGGCCCACACGTTGGGGGACAGAGCCATCAGCGGGGTGAACACGGAGAAGATCAGCAACGCCACCGCGGCCACCACCTTGCGGCTGCCCCGGTCGGCCAGCAGGGCCAGGGGCACGGCCCACAGCAGTTGGGCCACCGCGCCCACGAAGGTCACCGCCCCCAGGGCGGCGTCATTGATGTGGAAGGAGTGCTCGAGGTTGGTGCCGATGAGGGAGACGCCGTTGCTCACGGTGCCGGGCACCAGGGCGGCGGCGGTCAGCAGGACCAGGGGGACGTAGCCGTACTGCTGGAGGATGCCCACCAGGGGCGGGGGCTTATCGTCACCGGTGCCGGGCATGGAGGCCAGATCGGCGACGGCCTCGGGGTTCGCGCTCTTGGCCACGACCTCCTGGAGGAGTTCGTCGGGAACGGCGAAGTCGAACACCACCTGATCGGCCATTGAGGAGCACCCTATCCCTGTCGGGTCAGCCGGACACGGGCCTTCCCGCCGGCGAGACCGGCGTTTCCGTTCCGCCGGATCCGGGTGACGGGCCGGGCCGACGCCGGGGCTGGTGCTACCGCACCGGGGTGGCCACCGTCAGCGGCCCGCGGGGCAGCACGCAGAGCCGGGGCCGTCGACCCGTGGCCCGCCGGCGCACGGCCAGGGCCTCAGCGATGGCCTCAGCTACATCGGCCACCGGCACCAGGTGGGCCGACCGGACGGCGGATTCGGACAGGCCCGCCGAGTACATCCACACCTCGGCCCGGTCGAGCACCCGGCCGAGCACCTGGGCCTGCCACCCGTCGAGCCGCCCGGGGCCGTCGGGGTGGAGGAGTTCCCCGGTGCTCCCGGCCCCCTCCAGGATCCGGGCGAAGGCACTGTCTTCGGGGACCCCGTCGCTGCAGGCCGCCGCCATCACGATGATCCCGCCCTCGGTCACCACCCGTTCGGCGGCGGCCAGACCCTTGACCGCCTGGTAGAGGTTGCGATCGAGAGGATGGCCGCCGTTGGTGGTCACCACCACATCGAACCGTCCCGGCACCGTGACGGTGACGGACTGGGTGGCGGCCTCGATGGCGGCACGGTGGCCGATGGGCAGGGGGCCGACGTACACGCCGGTCAGACGCCGCCGGTCGTCGATGGTGACGTCCACCGCCAGGTCCGGCGGGCAGAGGGCGGTGGCGGCCCGGACGAACTCGTGGACCGGATTGCCCTCGGTGGTCAACCAGGTGGCACGGGGGTCGGCGATGCGGGCCGGACTGTGGGCCTCCATGATGGTGGAGGTGGCGGCCAGGCCCGGGCAGGTCCCCTTGGGCCCCCCGCTCCATCCGGCGAAGAAGTGGGGCTCGACGAAGCCGGTCACGATGCGTCGGTCGGCCTCCACGTACCGGCGGTCGAGCAGGATGGGCACCCCGTCGACGTCGCCCACGCGGCGATGGGCGCGGGCGTCGTCGGACCGGTGCTGGTGGATGCGGTACCGGCTCACCACCGGCGGGCCGACCAGGGCGGCCAACTCGTGGGCGGTGGCCGGGCGGTGGGTCCCGGTGGCGCACAGAAGATCGACCCGCCCAGGGGCTACCCCGGCCCGCTCCAGCTCGTCCAGGAGCGGGGGCAGGACGGTGGTGTTGGGCATGGGGCGGGTGATGTCGGGGAAGACCACGGCCACGCGGTCGGCGCCGGCCACCAGACGGGCCAGTGACGGGCCAGCCAGCGGGGCGCGAAGAGCCGCCCGCACCGCCCTCGGACGACCGTCAGGCAGTGGCGCCGCACCGGCCGCCTCCACCACCACCGCATCGTCGGGCACGTCCACGGTCAGTCCGTGCTCCCCGTAGGCCAGGGTCACCCGCACAGTGGGCCCTCCGCCCCGTCCCCGGTCCCGTCCCTCGGCCCGGGTGCGAGCCCGAGGGCGGCCACTGCCACCCGGTCCGCGGTGGCCCGGAGGGCCCGGTACTCCCCGATGACCCCAGGATCGGCGGACCGGGCGTCGCCGGCGGGATCGAGACGGTCGAGGTCGCACCCGATCCCGACGGCTCGGGCCGCCAGTAGCGCCGCACCGGCCGAGGCCGCCTGTCCGGAATTCCGGGTGGAAGCCGGCAGTCCGGTGATCCCGGTGAGTACCGCACCCCATACCTCGATGGCTGCACCCGACCCCCCGAGGACCAGCCCGGTGGGTTCCGGTCCCGGCGGCCGACGGCGGCCCGCCGCCTCCAGGCACCGCTGCACCTCCCACGCCACCGACTCGACGGCTGCCCGGGCCAGGTCGGCGGGGCCATGGACCTCCTCCAGCCCGACGAAGCCGACGGTGGCGTCCTCCCGCCACCACGGGGCGCGCGCCCCCTCCAACCACGGGGTGGCCACCACCCCTCGTGCACCCGGCGGGCTGTCCTCGGCCCAGGTGGCCAGGGTCTCGGGCCGGTGACCGGTCAGCCGCCCGATCCAGGCCAACAGGGAGCCGGCGGCCGACAGCCCACCTTCCAGCAGCCAGCCGCCCGAGGCCGACCGGGATAGGAGCAAGCCCGCAGGGAGCTCGGCCGGCCGCGCCGAGAGCGGCACCGACAGGTTGGCCGTCGTCCCCCAGCTGACCATCGCTTGCCACTCGGTGGCCCCTGCGCCGAGGGCCTCGCAGGCCCGGTCGCCGGCCCCGATGACCACGGGCGTGCCGCCGGTCAGGCCGATGGCACCGGCCGCCGCCTTGGTGAGCATCCCGGTTACCTGGTCGGAGGGCACCGGGGTCGGGAGGAGGTCGGCCGATGCCCCGGCCAGGGCGTGGTCGAGTCGGCCGTCGGGATGGTAGAGGCCGCTACGCGACGCCATGGTGGGGTCGGTGGCCACCACGCCGGTCAGCCACCGGACCATCAGGTCGCGGGGGGTCAGCACCCACGACGTCCTGGCCATCCGCTCGGGCTCCCTGGCTCGGAGCCAGGCCAGCTTGGCCGCCACCGACGCACCATCCGGGCCAATGCCGGTGGCGGCTGGGGCCGACCCGGGGCCGACCCCACCGGAGCGCATCCGGTGGGACTCCTCAGCCGCCCGTCGGTCCGACCACAGGATGGCCGGGCCCACCGGACGGGCATCGGCATCGACCAGGGCCATGGTCTGGCGGGCACCGGTGCAGCCGATCACATCGGTGGCGGCGAACGGCACCGGGTAACGGGACCGGAGCTCACCACAGGCGGTCACCAACGACTCCCACCACGATGAGGGGTCCTGCTCGGACCGGTCCCGTCCCGGATGGATCGTGGCCACCCGTGCCCCGGCCCAGGCCACCAGGCCACCGGTGCCCTCTGGCTGGCCCCTTGCATCGGGGTCCCACAGGGCCACTTTGGTCACGCTCGAGCCAAGGTCGACGGTGAGGATCACCCGCCGTGCACGAGGTCGGCCAGGTCCTGGGCCGCCTTCGCCGGTGACGGCTCCTGGAGGATGGCCCGACCCATGGCCAGGCCGGCGGCACCGGCGGCCATGACGTCACGGGCCTCGGCCAGGGTCGACCGGTGGTCATCCCCTCGGTGGGGACCCCCGAGGAAGAGCACCGGTACGCCCACGCTGGCCACTACCCGACCGACCGCCTCGACCCTCGCCTCCCCCGGTGGGGCCACCGGGACCGGCACCTTGAGGAGGGGGGCGCCCAGGTCGTGGGCGATGACCGCAGCCAGGACCACGTCGTCGGTGGCCCGGGACATGGCGCCGTCGCGCCAGATGAGCGGCTCGATCAGGGCGTCGATGTTGGCGGCGGCCGCCTCCTCCAGTACTTGGCCGAGCAGGGCCAGCCCCGAGGCACCATCCGGATCGAGGAAGTCGATCCGGATCATGAGCTTGACCCCCGTCCACCCGTCGCCGGAGGCCCGGGCCACGCTGGCCACCAGTCGGTCGTCGAGCTCGAAGGCCGAGCCGGCCAGTCCGGTGCGGTTGATCGACAGGTAGGTGCCCTGCCCGGGCCGGAGCGCACCGGTTCGGGCCAGGTCGACGAGGGGCTGGGCGCTGGCCAGGATCCCGTCGCAGTGCGGCAGCGCCTGAGTCAGGGCGGCCAGGTAGTCGGCGTAGCGCTCGATGGTCATCACGCCGCGCGCGCGGTGATCGGCCGCCAGCACCAGGGCCGGCATCGCCACCCTCGGTCCGGTCGGACCGGTCGGTCTGGTGCCGCCCACGCCGCTCATCGCAGGCCGGAGCGGTCGAAGACCACCTTGGCCACCGCCGAGAAGTCCTCCCGGCCGTAGCCGGCCGCCATGGCCGCGCCCAGCGCTTCTCGGGCCACTTCGGTGGTGGCCAGGCCCACCCCGGCCGACTCGGCGTAGCGGAGGGCCAAGTCGAGGTCCTTGGCCATGAGGTCGGTCATGAAGCCGGGCTTCCACCCGTTGGAGGCCGGGCTGTCTGGCACCACCCCAGGTACCGGGAGCCGGGTCCGGACGGCCACACAGTCCCCGGTGGAGTGGAGCAGCACCTCGTGGAGCTTGTGCATGTCGACCCCCGACGTCACGGCCAACGCCGAGGCCTCGGCGGTGGCCACCATCTGGGCGGCGTAGATCAGGTTGTTGCACAACTTCACCACCTGGCCCATCCCGGGCCCACCCACATGGACGATGAGCCCGGCGAACGGGTCGAGAGCCGGGCGCACCGCCTCCAGGGTGGCCTCGTCCCCACCCACCATCAGGGTCAACGTGCCCCGCTCAGCCCCGGCCGTGCCGCCCGACAGCGGGGCATCGAGGAACCCGGCTCCGATAGCGGCTATGCGCTGGTGCTGGACCCGGGATACCTCGGGGTCGATGGTGGAGCAGTCCACCACCACCTTCCCCGGGCCGAGGCTCGGGAGCATGGCCGCCACCACGTCGGCCACCTGCGGTGAGCTCGGGACACAGAGGATGATCACGTCGGAGGCCCGGGCCACCCCGGCCGGGTCACCGCCGTGCACCGCCCCGAACGCCACCGCCGTGGCCACCGGCCCCGGGCTGCGGGACGACACGGTGACCGGCAGGCCGGCCTCCACCAGGTGCCGGGTCATGGGCAGTCCCATGGCCCCGAGTCCGACGAAGCCGAGCTTCATGGGTTCCTCCTCATCGATGTCCTGCGGGTTGGTGTCCGGCCGGTCGGATGCGCCGCCTGCAGGCAGCGGCGAACCGGCCTACCCGGCGAACTGTGGAAGCCATGCCGCCGTGGCCGTGAGGAGCTCGTCCACCATGGCTGCGGTGTCTTCGTAGCCACCCCGGCCGGCCAGGGGGTCGAGAAAGTAGGCGGCCTCGGCCTTGCGCTGGTCACCCTCCAGGGCTGCCTCCACGGTGAGTTCGGCCACGGCCACGTGCCGGCGGACGAGCTCCGCATAGGGAGGCGGGAGCGGGACCACGTCCCGGCCACGGATGCCGGTGTCGTCGATCACACAGATCGACTCGACCACCACGTTGTCGGGGGCGTCGGGAACCTGGCCGGCGTTGGGGATGTTGGCCGGGAGCTCACGGCGTTCGCCGGTCACCAGCGAGTCGATGACCAGGGCCGGAAGCTCACCCGAGGACCAGGTCTGGAGGTCCTTGGTGCCATCCAGCCAGGCGTCGACGTCGGCCACGTAGCCCGCCTGGTGCTCCTGGCGGGTGGCGATGGAGGTGAGCTCCACGTTGAAGTCGCCCCCCCAGTGCGACTCCTCGGTGAGCACCCAGGGCAGGAACTCGGCGATGTGGCGGTCCCCGGCGGCCGGGAACGCCCCCCACCGGTCGAGCAGGGTCAGCTTCAGGGCGTGGCGCTGGACGAAGTCGAGGCGCGAGAAGGTCTCGGCCTCGGGCCGGCCCGGGTACGGGACCAGAGCGGGTAGCCCGCCGGCCTCCTCCACCATCTCGGCCAGGATGGCGAGGCCGTCACGGCCATCGACGTCGAGGGCCGTCACCACCGGAAAGTGGTTCACCCCGGCCACCGTGGGTCGCACCGACTCCATGGGACGCCCGAGGGCGATGGCCAGGTCCATGGACCAGTTGCCCACCTCGTGGCAGAGTCCGATGGCCCGCACCGACGTCTCCCGGCACACGGCCCGGGTCAGGCAGGTCATCGGGTTGGTGATGTTGAGCAGCCAGGCCTCCGGGCACACCTTGCCCATGTCCTCGGCCACCCCCACCAGCACCGGGATGTTGCGCAACGACCGGCTGATGCCCCCGGGGCCGACGGTGTCTCCCACCGACTGGCGGATGCCGTGGCGGGCCGGCACCTCGAGGTCGAGGGCCATGGAGTCGAACCCACCGGTGGAGATGGTGACGATCACGAAGTCGGCCCCGGCCAACGCCCGGCGTTGGTCAGTGGTGGCCGAGAAGGTGGCGCCCGCTCCCATGGCCTGGTCCAGCCGACCGGCCAGGGCCACCATCTTCTCCAACGGGGCGGCGTCGATGTCCTCCAGCACATAGTGGGCCCCGCGGAGTGACTCGGTGCCCAACAGGTCGGCGAGGAGTTCGGGCGTCCACTGGTAGCTGCCGCCGCCGACGATGGTGATCTGCATCTCGATCAATCCCCCGGGCCGGACGTGAGGTGGCTGCGGCCCACGTCGCCCACTGTACCCAGCCGGTCTGTCGTCGGGATGGGGCCAGAGGGCATGCGCCGCTGTCGCCCTTTCTGACGGTCATCCCACCGGCACCTGCCAGTGGACCAGGTCCCGGCTCCGGGCCACCCCGATGGCGGCCGCGCCCCAGCCGCCGAACCGGGTCAGCTCGTTGCTCCCGGCGTAGAACAGGTAGACCTCGCTCCCGGGGCTGGAGCCGGTGGCGCACAGATAGGCCGAGTTGGCGTGCTCGAACCCCAGGCTCGAGATCCCCGGGCCGCTGTCGAAGGCCTGGTCCGGGACGTCCAACCGGTAGCCGGCCGTCCAGTGCAGCCAGCCCTCCGGACGGTCGGGGTTTCCGGCCAGGGTGAACAGCCAGGGCTGGTCCAGGTTGTCCGAGGTGGCCATGAGGTGCCAGCGGTCGGCCACCCGCACGAACTCCCCGTTCTCCACCGTGCCGCCGTTGACGGTGATGTCGGGACGTCCGACCAGGGTCCATGGGCCCTGCAGCCGTCCCGACACGGAGCGGGCCACCTCGAAGACATCGGGCTGGGTGGGCGACGAGTACTTGAAGCCCAGCAGCAGCTGGCGCCCGGTCCACACCAGGGCTCCGTCGATCATCCGGCTGGCGGGCGAGGTGGCCAGGTTCTGGGCCAGCGGTCGCGCCGGCGACCAGTGGGAGAGGTCGGTGGAGGTGCGATAGAAGAGCCGGGCTCGGCTGCCCGGGGGCAACGAGGCTCCGGGGTCGGACTGGTAGGTGGCCACGAAGCGCCCCCTCGGGTCCCGACCCAGGTCGGGCGAGGCCACCCCGAGCACTCCCGCCTGCACCGGCCAGGGCGTGATGGCCGACCAGTGGGCCAGGTCGGGGCTCGTGGCTGTGGCCACGTCCCACCGGACCCCGCCTGGTCCCGTCGGGTCGTCGGTCACGTGGCTGAACACGGCGTGCCACCGGCCGCCGGCCCACACCACCGCCTGGTCCTTGACTCCGGCCGAGGAGTCGGCGAGCACCGGGTTGCGGAGTGCTGACCACCTCACCGTGGGCGCCGAGGTGCCGACCACGCAAGCGTGGCCGGCACCGGCCCGGAGCGCTGACGGGCTGAGCGGGCCGCTGGCCGAGGCGCCGGCTGGGGGGACGGCCAGAACGACCCCGAGCACCAGCCCCACTACGAGGGCGACACCCACCCGGCCCACCGCCGGCCCCCACTTCACCCGGTGACCCTGCTCCGGATCCGGTAGGTGCCGGCTCCGAGCGCCAGGTGGGCGAGGCCGGCGCTACTCCCGGTCAGCCGGACGCCGGTCGCCCCTCGGGCCGGTCGCCCTCCTTCGCTGACCGCGTTCGGGCCGGCGGCCGGCACGGTCAGGATGGCCGTGCTGTTGGGCGGCACCTCGACGTCCACCGAGAACCGCTGGTCCCCTTTCGTTGGCGCCCGCCAGGCCACTGAGATCGTCCCGCGGGGGGTGGGCACCGAGCCCAGCGCCCAAGCCAGGCCGGTAGGCGGCGGGGACACGGCGAAGGTGCCGAAGCCCGGCGCCGTGGGCCGCACGCCGAGCAGCGACCGCTGGATCTCGGGGACCATGGTGGCCCCCCACCCGTGGGACATCGAGTCGCCGATGATGTCGGACGGGTTCCACACCTCCCAGGTGAAGGTGGCCCCCCGGGCCAGGATGTTGGCCCAGCCGTCCCCGGTGGCGTCCACCAAGAGGGCCACCAGGTCCGGAGTACGGCCGGAAAGGGCCAGGGCCCGAAGCACCTCGCCGGCGTTCTGGGGCGTGGCCTGCATGCCCATCCCGGCCACGTGCCGCCCGACGGCGGCCAGGGCGGCCGACGGCACCACTCCGTAGGCCGCAGCACAGGCGCTGGCCGTCTGCGAGGCCGTCGGCGTCTGGTTGCCGTCGGTCTGCAGCCCGTCCACGTAGATCCCGTCGGCCCGGGTGAGGTGCCGGTTGACCGCGGTGGTCAGGGCCGCCTGGCGACGCCGCTGGACCGCCACCTCGCGGTGCGGACGGCCGAGTACGAGAGCGAGGGCGGCGGTCCGGCGGAAGACGTTGACCCCGAGCACATTCAGCCGGGTCACCACCGGAGTCGGGTAGTAGACGTTGGTGGAGGGCAGAGAAGTCACCAGTCCGGTGTCGGGGGCCACGGCCCTGGCCACGTACTCGCTGACGTTCCGCACCACCGGGTAGACCGACTCGACCAGGGAGCGGTCACCGGTGTGCATCCAGTACTGCCACACCCACTCCACGTAGGCCTCGGTCGACTCGTTGATGTCGAGAGCACCGAGGCCGGTCGGGTAGATCTTGTTGACTGCCCCGTTGGGCCAGTAGCGCCGCTGGGACTGGGCGAACTCCTCCAATGACTTGCGGGTGAGATTCTGCTCCCCGAACGCCGCCATGGCCGATCGGGACTCGTGGAAGCCGTCGAACAGCCACGAGCCCTTCTCCCGGGTCGGGGTGTCGATGTACTGCTCCTGGGCCGTATAGAGCGCCGAGTGGGTTCCGAGCTGGAACTCGGCATCGATCGTGGCCTCCGACGACGAGAAGGTAGCCGGAGGCTGCTCGGGCAGGGCCGTGTGGCGGGCCAAAGCCACCACGTCGCCGGACGCCAGGTCCTCCCCCGGGTCGTCGATCTGGAAGTAGCGGAAGCCTAGGTAGTCGAAGGGGTGGAACTCCTCCTCCCCACCCCGCTGCACATAGCCGTAGCTCATGTCCGTGTGCTGGGTGCCGTGGGCTGTAGACACCTGGCCCGGCACGCCTTCGAAGGGCTGGCCGACCACGGGCTGGTCCAGGAGGAAGCCGGCTCGCATGGTCACCCGCCGACCGGCCACCCCGCGGCGGAACCGGACGGTGGGCACCGCGGCGTAGACCTTGCCGAAGTCGGCCACCACCGCCCCCGAGGCCAGGGTGGTGAGGGAGACGGCCGGCACCGGCTCCTCCACGATGCGGGTCCGCACCGGGACCATCCGGGTCCAGGGGGCGGTGGGGGCCCGGCCCACCACTACCGCCGGTTCCCAGGCCGTGTCGTCGAACCCGGGGAGGTCCCAGCCCACCGGCTGGGCCGGCCCGTCGATGGTCTCGGTGTAGTCGACCAGGTCGCCCTCAAGATCTCGCTGGGTCCCGGGGAGCCACGCCCCCTTGGCCACCCGCCAGGATCCGTCGGTTACCACCCGTTCCCGGTGGCCGTCAGCCCGGTGGACGACCAGCTCGGCCACCACCCCGGGGCTCCCGGCCGGGTGGCCCTTGGTCGGTCCCTGCCAGTTCGACAGGATGGCGACCGCGTTGGCCGCCCCGGGCCGGAGGAGGCCGGTGACGTCGAGGGCCTCGAAGTACATCGAGTCGGGATAGCTGTAGGCCTGGCCCTTCCCGGCCCGCACCCCGTTCACGAACAGCTCGTACTGCTGGTCGCCGGACACGTAGGCCCGGGCCCGTTGGATCTGCCCGGGGACCAGGTCGAACTCGTGCCGGGCGTAGGTGTACCGACACGGCTCGGCCGTCCCGCTCTCCGCCCGGCGGATCCACGACGCCGTCCACCCGTGCTCGGCCAGGCCGGTCTCGAAGGTGGACGCCGATGAGGCGGGCCCGGCCCGGCCGGTTCCGTCCCAGATCCGCACCGTCCACCGGTAGGCGGCGTCGGGGACCAGCGGTGGGCCGGTGTAGGCCACGTTGGCCTGGTGCGCCGAGTGCACCTTCCCGCTGTCCCACACCGTGGGGGCCGGGGCCGAGCCGGCATGGGGCCCGGTCACCATGATCCGGAAGGCCTTCTGTCGGGCACCCCGACGTGGATCGACCACGTGCCACGAGAAGAAGACGTCGTCCACGGCAAGGCCGAGCGGAGCGACCAGTCCCGCTACCCGGAGGGCGCTCGGGGGTCCGGGCCCGTCGGTCCCGCTCTCGGCCAGGCCCGTCGGTCCGGTCGGGGGGTCGCCAGAGCCAGCACCATGCGGCTCTCGGGCGGAGACCAGCGGCCCCAGGGCGGCGCTGGCCGCCCCCACCACCGCTCCACCGAGCAGTTGGCGACGGTGCAGTCTCCAGCCGGCCGGCGGAGGCTCGTCCTCCCCCTCCACCATGAGGCCACAGTAATTGAGTGGACCCGAGCTGTCCCGGCCGGCGCCCTCCCGGCCGGTGCCTCGACGCCGGACGGCCGGAAGCCGAGGGTATCCCCGCCCCCATCGACGCCGACCACCCGACGGTTACCATTTCGTCCATGGTCGCCTCCGAGCTGGTCTACGTCACCCAGGTCGCTCCCTACCGGGAGGGACCGGCCGGGGCCCACGGCGTACTCGACCAGTCGGCCACGGCCATGGCCCAGTTGGCCGAGCTCGCCGGACTGGGGTTCCGCCGGGTGACCGATGTGCGCACCCTCGACCCCGCCGACCTCGGTGCCGCCGCCGTGGTGGCCCTGTTCACCATCGGGGAAACCCCCTGGTCCCCAGAGCAGCGCAGCACGCTCCTCGAGGCGGTCCGCTCCGGCCACAGTGGCGTGCTGGCCGTGCACTCGGCCACCGACGCCTGCTACGGATGGGACGAGTACCGGTTACTGGTCGGGGCCCGGTTCGACGGACACCCGTGGACCCAGCGGTGCACGCTCGACGTGACCGAGGGCACCCATCCGGCCGTTGCCCATCTCGGAACCACCTGGTCGTGGCACGACGAGGTGTACACGTTCCGGGAGCTCCGCCCCGACGCCACCGTGCTCCTTCGGGCCCGACCCGAGGAGCTGCCCCTCGACCATGCGGGCGACGACCGGAGACCGTCGATCGGCTACCCACTCTCGTGGTGCTTCACCGAGGGCAGAGGACGCGTCTTCTCCACTTCGCTCGGGCACTTTCCCCACGCCTGGGAGAACCTCGACTACCTCCGCCACCTGGGCGGTGGACTGGGGTGGCTGACCGCGGCGGCCGGCTGAGCCGGACCCGACCTAGTCCCTACGGGTTCCGCTCCACCACCACGGCCTCCCATCCCCGCAGGCGGACGGCTCCGTCCACCGGCTCCCCGTCGCGGGTGCGGTCGGTCCCGATCC